>CAZEPJ010000004.1:0-127107 GCA_964514105.1 uncultured Desulfarculaceae bacterium
CTCCCCTGTGGAGTTCGAAAGGAGGCATCTCGCTCTGCCCAAAACCCAAAGCCCTAACCTGTCCACTGAACCGGGGTAACTTCAGGGGCCGGCAAGACCCGCGGATTTCCCAGGTTATCTCACTGCCACGAGGTACCAGGCGACTGGATCCAGTTCCCGAGGATGGCGGGCTCAAGAGTTCGTCGGCCCCTACTCCAGAGGACTCAGCCAACTTACCAGGTTCGGCGACTTCGAATGCCACAGCCCGCACGTCTATTCAATGAGCGCCTGATAGACCAGGCTCCTGAATAGACGACGGTAATACAACCGCTTGTCTGGGTCCTGTATCATAAGGACCGCTATCAGCTTCTCCCTGGGATCGACCCAGAAATAAGTTCCCCCCCAGCCACCCCAGTAATAATCACCCTTCGATCCGACCCACGCCGACCTCCCGTTGTCGAGTCGGACAGCGAAACCGAGTCCAAAACCATAGCCCGGTCCCGGAAGGTACCAACCGTCATCCCGCTTCGCCATGGGCCCCAAATGGTCAGATGTCATATACTCAACGGTCTTGGGGCTCAGCAGTCGCACCCCCTCCAACTCACCCCCGTTGAGAAGCATCTGTGCAAAGCGAACGTAGTCGCCCGCAGTGGCCACTCCGCCACCGCCCCCGGACAGCATCTTGGGCTTAGCAGTAACGTTGATCATTTCCGGGGCTTTGCCGGTCTTGGGGTCCTTCGCAGGCTGGGCTATTCGGTTGTGATTCTCAGGCTTCACCCAAAAACCCGCGTCCGCCATCTTCAAAGGCTGGAACACCCGCGTCTCCAGGAACTGGTCCAGAGGCATCCCAGAGATTACTTCGATGAGGCGCCCCACCACGTCGGTCGACCGCCCGTATTCCCACTGCGTACCCGGCTCGTAAACGAGCGGGATCTTGGCCAGATTCTTTAGCATGTCCTCGAGCGTCTGATCGAAAGACCAGATCTTCGCGTCCATGTACATGGACTTGACCACGGATTTTCCAAATACGCCATAGGTGATCCCCGAGGTGTGCCTCAGAAGGTCCTGGACGGTCATGGTTCGTTGTAACGGAACTGTGGAGAAGTGAGGGCTCTCCACGCCGAGTTTCAGATCCGAGAATTCCGGAAGATACTTGGAAACAGGATCCTCCAGGAAGAATCGTCCTTCCTCGTGCAACATCATCGCCGCAACGCTCACAAACGGCTTGGTCATTGAGTACACACGGAAAATCGCGTCATTCTGCATGGGTGCGCCGGCCTCTTTGTCGCGCCAGCCGAAACTCTCGAAATAGGCTATTCTCCCACCGCGGGCCACCAACGCGACCACGCCCGGCACCATCCCTTTCTCGACGTCCACCTTCAGAGTCGAGGACATCCTCTGCAGACGCTCCGATGACAGTCCGACTTCCTCTGGCTTCGCTGTGGGAAGCGGACCCGCGACCGCGCTGGCGTTCACGAACAGGCCAAGCACACTCACCACAACGCAACACTGGATTGTGAAGACTCGCCAATTGGACTTCATCTTTCCCTCCTTTCAAACGATAGAGAAAAAGTAATCGTGACCCACCGGGGAGCCCCCCCCAATTCGGGGTGTCGGCCCGTTCTGCTGGCTCCAGCTCATACCCCGCTCCAGAAGGTTGGCGGTATATGAAGTTCTCGATATTCGGATGAGAAAAAGCGGGCGAATGAGATACTATTCTCGATCCATGCCATCGTCAATCAGTTTCTTTGTTTGGCATCCCTTCAACCCACTGCTCTGAACTGCCCGGCATCCCCAACATGTTGTGCTTGAGGCATCGGGGCAAGAACGGTTGATATTCCGAAGAGATAGATACTCAAATCTCAAACCCATGATCGGCCCAGTTCTTCATCGATGGCGTGGTCCCCAAACAAGTGGGGATAGTCGGACCGGGTCGAAGATGCGGTTAACCTCTCGCCTCGCATGGCGCACAAGGAAACCGACACCGGTGAACTGGATTCCCGCGGCAAGCGGAGTGTGCAAAGCGAAGGAGACGACCCTGGGAACATTGGCTCTGGTTCCGATTCTTTGCGTCGGAACCGTTCGATGCATTGAGCTTTTGAACGTCTCTTGATTGGTTGAATCCTTCATCCGCCGCTCGTCGCATGGCGTCCGAGATGGCCGAGGTGCACACTCCCAATTGCCGGGCCGCGTCCGGCAGCGCGAATCCAAGTTCCTCCAGTAGGTGTTGTGTCACTTCATTCAACGATTCAAGGACGGGTCTTCCGACCGCAAGCGAATCGTGCGCGCCTCCTGCCGCTCATGGGGCATGAAATACCCAGTGTTTCCCTGGCGCCGCGTCCAGCAGGGCTTTGGTATAGTCCTGCTCGGGGTGGGTGAAGACCCGCTCGGCCGGGCCGTACTCCACCACCTCTCCGTTGTACATCACCGCCACGTGGTCGCAGACCTGGGCCGCCACCCGCAGGTCGTGGGTGATGAACAGGATGGCCAAGTCGAACCGCTTGCGCACATCGTCCAGCAGCCGGAGCACCTGGGCCTGCACCGACACGTCCAGGGCGGATACCGCTTCATCGGCGATGAGGACCTCGGGCTCCATGGCCAGGGCGCGGGCGATACAGATGCGCTGTCTCTGGCCCCCGGAGAACTGGTGGGGGAATCGCTCCAAGGCGCCGGGGTCCAGGCCGACCACCTTCATCAGCTCCGTTGCCCGCTGCCAGGCGTCGGGCTTGGAGAGGCCGAAGTTCATGGGGCCCTCCACGATGGAGGCGCCCACGGTCATTCGGGGGTTGAGGGAGCGGTAGGGGTCCTGAAAGACGATCTGAATTCGCCTGCGATGGGGGCGCAGTTCCCCCACCCGGAGACGGGCGATCTCGTCTCCGTCCAGGTAGATCTGCCCAGCCGTTGGGTCGACCAGCCGCACGATGCAGCGCGCCACCGTGGACTTGCCCGAACCCGACTCCCCCACGATGCCCAGGGTCTGGCCCTGCCGCAGTGCGATTTCCACGTCGCGAACCGCGTGGACCCGGCGCCCGCGGTGCAACCATCCCCGCTCGCCGTAGACCTTGTGCAGCCCCTTGGTGGAGAGGATGACGGGGGCGGCTTCATCCGCGCTGTGCGCCCTGGGCTTCAGGCTGGGCACAGATCCCACGAGCATCCGGGTGTAGGGGTGTTGGGGGCGGCCCAGGACCTCGCGCATGGTCCCCGTCTCCACGATGCGACCCCACTGCATGACGGCCACCCGGTCGGCGATCTCGGCCACCACCCCGAAGTCGTGGGTGATGTACAGGACACCCGTGCGGTGTTTGGCCTGCAGCTCCCGGATGAGCTTCAGGATCTGCGCCTGGGTGGTGACGTCCAGGGCAGTGGTCGGCTCATCCGCGATGAGCAAAGGGGGATCCAGCGCCAGGGCCATGGCGATCATCACGCGCTGGCGCTGGCCGCCGGAGATCTGGTGGGGATAGGCGCGCCGGAGCCGCTCCGGCTCCGGCATGTGCACCGAGGCCATGAGTTCGACGACCTTCCGCACGCGGTCCCGCGGGGACATTTTGGTGTGGGTGGCGAGCATTTCCTCGATCTGCTTGCCCACCGGCACCACGGGGTTGAGGGCGGTCATGGGCTCCTGGAAGATCATGGCCATGCCGACCCCTCGCAGATCCCTCAGCCTTCCTGGGGATGCGATGAGCAGGTCCTCGCCCTGGAGCAGGATCTCGCCCGCCACCGGCACCAACTGCTTCCTGGGAAGAAGCCCCATGACGGCGTGGGCCGTGACCGACTTGCCCGAGCCGGACTCGCCCACCAGGCAGAGGGTCTCGCCGGGCTCCACCTCCAGGCTGATCCCCTCGATGGCGTTCTGCCGGTCGGCGCCGGCGGGCAGTCGTACGGTGAGGCCCTTGATTCGCAGGACCGGCTGGCTCATGTCAGGTCCTCAGCCGCTTGGCCAGGCGCGGATCCAGGGTGTCGCGAAGCCCGTCGCCCAGCATGTTGACCGCCAGCACGGTCAAGGCCAGGAAGACGCCCGGGTACAGGATGTTGTGCGGGAAAACCCGAAACAGGACACGACCCTCGGCCATGATGTTCCCCCACGTGGGGGTGGCGGGCGGGATGCCCGCGCCCAGGAAGCTGAGGATGGCCTCCACCAGGATGGCCGAGGCGCACACGTACGTCCCCTGGACGATGAGGGGCGCAATGGTGTTGGGCAGCACGTGGCGGACCAGGATCTTGGGCAGGGGCGTCCCCACGGAGACGGCCGACTCCACGTAGGGCTCTTCCCGGACGGACAGCACGATAGAGCGGACCAGCCGCACCACCCGGGGGATCTCCGGGATCATGATGGCCAGGACCACGGTTCCGAGCCCCGATCCCCAAACGGAGACCAGGGCGATGGCCAGCAGGATGCCCGGGATGGCCATGAGACCATCCATGAACCGCATGACCACGCTGTCGACCCAGCGGATGTAGCCGGCCACCAGGCCGATGGTCAAGCCGGCCATCATGCTCAGCACGGCCACCGTCACCCCCACGATAAGGGACACCCGGGCCCCGTACATCACCCGGCTGTACACGTCCCGGCCCAGGGTGTCCGTGCCCATGCGAAACACCCGGCGGGTCTCCCGACCCGCATCGTCGGTGAAGACCTGTTCGGCGCCGGGCTTCTTGTTGCGGTACGTGGGGTCGATGGACGTGGGGTCCACGGTGCCTAGCCAGGGGGCCGAGAGGGCGATGAGGGCCATGATGAGCATGATCGCCCCGCCGATGATCACGCTGGGGTTGCGTATGAGCGTGGACCACGCGCTGGCCGGTCGGGCTGCAGCGGCGGACGAGGCGGCCGAGTCGACGGCTATTTCAACCGCGTCGGTCAATAGCGGATCCTCGGATCGAGCAGGCAGTAAATCAGGTCCACCACCAGGTTGATGAACACGTACACGAAGGAGAACACCAGGATGACGGCCTGGATCGTGGGGTAGTCGCGGCCCAGGACCGCGTCCACGGTGAGGCGTCCCAGTCCGGGGACGTTGTACACGCTCTCCGTGACCACCACCCCCCCGATGAGCAGGGCGATGCCGATGCCGATGACGGTGACGATGGGCACGGCCGCGTTGCGCAGGGCGTGGCGCCTGAGGACCAGCCGATCCCTGAGCCCTTTGGAGTAGGCCGTGCGGATGTAGTCCTCTCCGAGCACCTCGAGCATGCTGGCCCGGGTCATGCGGGCGATCAGGGCGATGTAGATGACGCTGAGGGTCAGGGCGGGGAGCAGCAGATGATGCAAAAAAGGCCAGAGGCCCTCGGACAGGCTCTTGTATCCCTGCACCGGGAACAGCCTGAGTTGAATGGCGAAAAGGTAAATGAGGAGGTAGCCCAGGACGAACACCGGCACCGAGAAGCCGAGCACGGAGAAACCCATGACCACCCGATCGATCCAGCTTCCATGTTTGTACGCCGCCACGACCCCCAGGGGCACGGCGATCAGGATGGTGATGATGAGCGTGAGGGCGGCCAGGGAAAGCGTGGGCTCCAGGCGCAGCTTGATGAGCTCGGTCACCGGCTTCTTGAAGAAGAAGGATTCCCCCAGGTCGCCCCGGACGAGCCTGCCCGCCCAGATTCCCAGTTGGGTCAGGATGGGCTGATTGAGGCCGAGCTGTTCCCGGATCGCCTCGATCTGGGCGGGACTGGCGTTGTCCCCGGCCAGGATGGCCGCCGGGTCCCCGGGCGTCAACCGCAGCATGCAGAAGACAAAGAGCGCCACCATCCCCATGACCGGGATGGTGGCGAGCAGTCGTCGAAGGGTGAAACCCAGCATGGCGTCAAGAAACCCGTATGGACCTCAAAGCCTTTTCCCTTGTGGGAAATGGGAGTCGTATGGCTCCCCGTGGTCAGAAGGTCACCGGAGTCGCCCGCCTCACTTCTTGGTGATGTTGAAGAAATACGGCGCCGGGCCGGCGAGGATCCCGTCCACTACCCCTTTGCGATACGCCACGGGTTGATACCACTGCCCGCAGTGGGCGTGGGTCCCGAACTCCAGGGCGTACGCCTGGATCTCCTCGGCGATCTTCTTCTGCTTTTGCGGGTCGGTCTCCCGGGCGAAGGCGTCGCGCAGCTTCTCCATCTTCTCGTCGCAGGGCCAGCCGAACCAGGCCTTGTCGCAACTGGTGGCAAAGCCCGCGGCCATGATGGGGTTGAGGATGTCGGCCGCCACCCAGTTGGTCAGAAAGACGTTCCAGCCTCCCTGGGCCGGTGGCTCCTTCTTGGCCCTGCGCGAGACCAGGGTCTGCCAGTCCATGGCCTGAAGATCCACCTTGAAGCCCGCCCGCTCCAGGGCCTTGGCGGCCACGGGGGCCAGGTTGTTGAGGACGGCCACGTCCGTGGACTGCATGATCACCACCGGGGTGCCATCGTACCCGCCTTCTTTCAACAGCGCCTTGGCCCGCTCGAAATCCGGCTTCATGGTCACGGGGGCGCCGGCCTCGGTGGCCAGGGGCGTTCCGCATACGAACATGGCCTGGCAGGGCTTGTACCACTTGGCATCTCCCACCACGGCCTTGAGGAAGTCCTCCTGATTGAGGGCGGCCAGGGCGGCCTGTCTCAGTTTGACGTTGTTGAAGGGCGGGTGGAGATGGTTCATCCGAAACATGTACTGGTTGCCCAGGGGGTTGATGTTGAGCAGCGCGATCTTGTCTTTCTCGGCCTCGAGGATGGGAAGGAGGTCGTGGGGCGGTGTCTCGATGTAATCGATCTCCCCGGCGATGAGGGCGTTGACCGCGGTCTGGTGGTCCGGGATCCAGACCCATTCCACGCGATCGACCTTGGCCATCTTGCCCCCCGAGGCCCAGCTCGGCGGCTCGTTGCGGGGTTTGTACTTGGGGTTCTTCACATACAGCGCCTTGACGCCTGGTTTCCATTCGTCCGCCTTGAAGATGAAAGGACCGGACCCCACGTACTCGGTGATCTGCTTGTCCGAGGGCGTCTCTGCGATGCGCTTGGGCATGATGAAGGGTACGTACGAGCTGGGTTTGCCCAGGGACATGAGGACCAGGCCGTACGGCTCCTTGAGGATGAGCTGGAAGGTCTTTTCGTCCACCACCTTCAGCTCCTTGGTGAACTCCATGAGCTTCTGACCCATGCTGTCCCTCTGGCCCCAGCGTTTGAGAGAGGTCACGCAATCCTCGGCCTTGACCGGGGCCCCGTCGTGCCAGACAAGCCCCTCACGCAGCGCGAAGGTGTAGGTGAGTTTGTCATCGCTCACCGAGAACTTATCCACCATCTGGGGTTTGACGTCGAGTTTGTCGTCCATGGCGAAGAGCGTGTCGTAGATCATGTACCCATGGTTGCGCGTGATGTAGGCCGTGGTCCAGTGAGGGTCCACGATCTTGAGGTCGGAGTGCATCACGACACGCAAGGTCGTCTCCGCCGAGGCCACTTGGCCGAAGCCCAGCGCCAGGATCGGAATCAATGCCATCGCGGCGAGTCTTGCGGTTGATCCGAAGGCCATGTCCGTACCTCCCCTTGCCTGGAAAGAAGCCATTGGATTTGTGGGGCTGAAGAAAGCAAGGCAGCCTCAAGCGAGACTTCAAGGCGGAGGTCGCGCCTTGCGCCGCGAAGGGCTGGACAGATGGAAAGCGCATCCCGGGGCGTGGGCCATGGGAAAACCTCCTCGCCTGGCGACCCGTCCGGAGACGCCGGCGCTTGGGGTGTCGAGGGGTCCATTGTGTCCAGGACGACAGGTCGCGAAGAACCCGCAGCAGTGGGAGTTGTCCTTATGTCTCACAATCGTGCCCCCACGTCAAGCCTCGCCGCCCCCTTCAGAATTCCTCCCCCACCCGGCACAACACCTTGACGGCCTTGCCGGGATGGATGCGCTCGCGGTAGATCCGCGGCAGATCATCCAGGGCGATGAGGTCCGATATGATGGGGGCTCCGTCCAGCTTCCCCTCGGCCATCCATTGCAGGCACTGGATGTTCTCCCGATGGCTGTTGCCGTACGCGCCGGTCAGCCGCACTTCCTTGAAGTTCAGGAGCCTCGGCTGGATGACCGCGTCTCCGAAGTGGATCCCCATCTCGCACACGGTCCCGCCGATGGCCGCCGCCTCCATGCCGGCCTGGATGTTTCCGGGCACCCCCGAGCACTCGAACACGGTCTCGAAGCCCGCGCCATGGGTGATGGTTTGCACCCGCGGCGCCATCTCCTCGCTGAACGGGTCGATGGCCGAGTCCGCCCCCAGGAGCAGGGCCAGGTCTCGTTTCCGGCGGATCGGCTCCGAAAGGGCGACGGGCCCAAAGCCCAAGAGCTTGAGCAGGCGCACCGTGGCCAGCCCGATGGGTCCGCCGCCCAGGACCAGGGCCGAGCCGCTCCGGGCGCCCGAGGCGTGGATGCCGTGGAGGGCCGCGGCGAACATCTCTGCCAGGGCCGCGTTGCGGGAGTCGACTCCCGGCGGGACGGGCACGGGCATGCCCGCAAAGGCCTTGACGTACTCCGCAAACCCGCCCGGCAGGTCTCCGATTCCCGTTGTCCGCCGGTTGGCCCGGCAGAACTGGGGCCGGCCGGCAGCGCACTGGGGGCACGCCCCGCAATACGTGGGCCTCACGATGACCCGCCGCCCGCGCCACGTGTCCGAGACATCCGCGCCCAGCTCCACCACGGTCCCGCTGAACTCATGCCCCAGGATGTATCCGTCGGGCAGGATGCCCATCTCCACGAGGGTGTGGTCGGAACCGCAGAACCCCGCGTTGGCCACCTGGATCAGGAGCTGATCCGGCTCCAGCCGGGGCACGGGCACGTCCTCGACCACCAGTCCTCGGCCCTTTCGGAATACCACCGCCTTCATGGCGGCTCCTTGTCACTTGATGACTTCATACGCCAGGCCCAAGCCATGGCAACCCGGGGACGGGCGTCGGGCGCCCCCTCGTTGGACTCGGCGCGGCACACGACGTGGAGCGCGAATCACTCGGCCCTGATCCGCCCGTGTTCAGGCCGGTCACGGATCAGTCGGTCAGCTGGGCAAGGGCCTTGCGGAATACCCGGCTCCAGCGTGAGGCACCGGCCGTTGGAGTGCGGCCTTGGGGGTCCTTTGGGGCAGCCAGATGCCCTTGTCCGCTCCGCCGAACCCTATCACGGAAATGCCCCCTGGCCAAGAAGGCCTGGGCTCCCAGCCGGCCAGGCCGAATTCCATCGACTCCCTTGAGTTGACCCCCCCGTCCGCCCCCGCTACAATGCCCCCATTCCAAATGCCCGCGCAGGAGGGTGCCATGATCTACGTGATAGCCACGGTGGCGTGCAAGCCGGGGTGCAAGGACGCGTATCTGCAGGTCCTCAAGGGCAACATCCCCCTCGTCAAGGCCGAGGCCGGGTGCCTGGGGTACGAGGCCACCGTGGATGTGGCGTCGGGGATCCCCATCCAGGGAGACGTGCGGGAGGACGTGGTGACCATCGTGGAGAGCTGGCAGGATCTCGACGCCCTGTTCGCGCACTTCAAGGCGCCGCACATGCTCGCATACCGGGACAAGGCCAAGGACCTGGTGGATAAGGTGAGTATCCAGGTCCTCAAGCCCGTCTGAGGCATCGTTTTCCAAAGTGTCATCCCCAAGGGGAGACATTGCGCTGGGGTCGAGCCGCCCCCCTCGCCTGTCCCCCGGAGGGGACGCGGGGGCGGGATGACCAGCGAGGTGTGCCCATGCTTCGCAATGCCCTTTGGCTGCTGGTAGGCCTGGTCGTCGTCATCCTCCTGTACTTCCTGCTCTGGCCGGTGCCGGTGGAGCCCGTGGCCTGGCAGGCCCCCCCCAACCCGGGATACACGGGCCCGTTCGCCCGGAACGAGCGCCTCCGGGCCATGGAGCTTTTGTCCATCGCGGACACCCACGGCCCCGAGGACGTGGCCTTAGACGTCCAGGGCCGGATCTACGCGACCACCCATGAGGGGTGGATCGTGCGGCTGCAGCCCGACGGGTCCAAACCCGAGAAGTGGGTGAATACCCAGGGCCGTCCGCTGGGGATCGATTTCGATGGGGCAGGGAATCTCATCGTGGCCGACGCGTACCGCGGTCTTTTGTCCATCGCCCCAGGTGGCGCCGTCCAAGAGCTGGCCACCACCGCGGACGACATCCCCATCCGGTACGCCGACGACGTGTCCGTGGCTGCGGACGGCAGGATCTATTTCTCCGACGCCTCGGTAAAGTTCGGGGCCAAGGGAGGCGGGGGGACATACGAGGCGAGCCTGCTGGATCTCATGGAGCACGGGGGGCACGGGCGCCTCCTGGTCTTCGACCCGGCCACGAGCAAGGCTACGACCCTTCTCAAGGGTCTGAATTTCGCCAACGGAGTGGCCGTGGGCCACGATCAGCAATACGTCCTCGTCAACGAGACCGGGAGCTACCGGGTCATGCGCTATTGGCTCCACGGCCCCAAGAAGGGGAAGGCCGAGCCCTTCATCGAGAGCCTCCCCGCGTTTCCGGACAACATCTCCGCTGGTCTCGACGGGAGGTTCTGGGTGGCGCTGGTCTCGCCGCGAAATCCCCTGCTCGACGGCTTGTCGGACCGGCCCTTTCTGCGTCGGGTCATTCAGCGCATGCCCGCGTTCCTGCGGCCCCAGGCCGTGCCGTACGGGCATATCATCGCCCTGGACGCAGAAGGCAGGGTGGTGGCGGACCTTCAGGATCCATCCGGAAGACATCCGGTCAATACGAGCGTCACCGAGACCCGGGAACACCTCTACATCGGCAGCCTGGCGGCGCCGGCCCTGGCCCGACTGACCAAGGCCAATGCGGGACTCTGAACGGAGCGAATGGGGGAAGGATGCAGGTCGTGGAAAAGCGCCTGGACATCGCCATCCGGGGAGGACGGGTCGTAGACGGGACGGGACGGGCGGCCTTCGAGGCGGACGTCGGCATCGGCGGCGGCAGGATCCAGCTCGTCGCCCCGAAGATCGATGCCGGAGATGCCCGGGAGGTGATCGACGCGCGGGGTCTCGTGGTCTGTCCCGGCTTCATCGATGCCCACGGCCACGACGACCTCTACCTTTTGCTTGAGCCCCAGGCACCGGCCAAGGTCAGACAGGGCGTGACCACGACCACCATCGGCCACTGCGGCCTCTCCCCGGCCCCCTGGACGGCCGGGGATCTCCCCATGCTGCAGGATTCCCTGGGGGTTATCGGGGCCGCGCACGTTCCGCCGGATCGATGGGGCGACGGGACTTTCTCCGGGTTCCTGCGCGCACTGGAGGCTGCGGAGCCGGGCATCAACGTGGTGCCCCTGGTGGGTCACGGCACACTGCGGGTGGCCGCCATGGGCTTGGCCCGGCGGGAACCGTCTGCGGACGAGCTGGCCCGCATGGAAGGGCTCCTGACAGAGGCCCTGGATGCCGGGGCCTTCGGGATGAGCTCCGGGCTGATCTATCCCCCCGGGAGCTATGCCCGGACCGCGGAGCTCATCGCCCTGAGCCGGGTGGCCGCGACCCACGGGGCGCTCTATCTCACCCACATGCGAAACGAGTCGGCGGGGGTGATGGAGGCCCTGGCCGAGGCCCTGGAGATCGGCCGGCAAGGAGGGCTTCCGGTGGTCATCTCCCACCACAAGGTCGCTGGCCGCTCCAACTGGGGCCGGAGCGCCGAGACCCTGGCCTGCATCCGGCAGGCGCGGGCCTCGGGGCAGCGCGTGGCCTTGGACGTGTACCCGTACACGGCCTCGTCCACGTACCTGGCCCTCATCGTCCCTGAGGATATGACGCCCCCGGACCCCGATCAGTTCAGGGTCGCGGTCCGCGACCCCGGATTCCGCGCGCGGCTCAGGGAGCGGATGACGTCCCACGGCAAAGGCGAGGACGTCCTTCGGAACGTGGGTCTGGACCGCATCCTCATATCTGCCTCCCAGAGCCACCCCGAATACGTGGGTCGAAGCGCGGCGCAACTGGGCGAGGCGTTGGGCCGGGACCCCCTGGACATCCTCCTGGACCTCTTGGCCGAGGAGGGGCGCAGGGTCCAGGCCATCTACTTCAGCATGGCCGAGCAGGACGTGGCCCGCATCCTGGCCGATCCCCAGGCCATGGTGGGCTCCGACGGACTGCCCGCCCTGGGCCCCGGCCGCGTCCATCCCCGCTTCTTCGGCACCTTTCCCCGGGTTCTGGGCAGGTACGTGCGCGAGGACGGGGTCCTGACCTTGGAGGAGGCGGTCCGGAAGATGACCTCCCTGCCGGCCTCGGTGTACGGATTGGGGCGCAAGGGCAAGCTGCGGGAGGGACTGGACGCCGACCTGGTGATCTTGGACCCCATGGCGGTCAAGGACATGGCCGGCTTCATGGAGCCGGATCAGGCCCCAGAGGGGATCCCGTACGTGATCCTGGGCGGACGGCTGGCCGTTGCCCAGGGCCGGGTGACGGGAAAGGCCCGGGGGGCGGTTCTCCGGCGTTCCACGCTGGGGCGACAATTTGCGTGACCCGCGCTCACATCCGCCCCGGGGTGGCGCAGCAAGGCACGCCCCGGGGCACGCCAGGAACGGGGACGAACGAGGCAGATCCCCTCCACGCCCCCATGAGGTCATGGGGTGGCCGGGCATGCGCCAGCGCCAGCTGGGCACACCGCCAATCTTCGTTGCCGTCTTAAGAGGAGGTTCGCATGAAGGTCACATTCTTCGGGTTGTCGCTGATCCTGTTCTCTCTCGCCGCGGTGCTGCCCTCCCCGGCCGGGGCCCAGGGCATGCCGGGTCCGGACACCCTGATCATCATCCGGGACATCGACTCCAACAACTACGACCCCCACCTGACCATGGCCAGGGCCGGCTCCGATGTGCTCTTCATGATTGCCGATACCCTGGTCACCCTGGACCCGGATCTCAAGAGGGTGCAACCGGGTCTGGCCAAGTCCTGGAAGGTCTCCGATGACGGAAAGACGTATACCTTCCATCTCAAAGAAGGCGTCACGTTCCACGACGGAAAGCCGTTCACCGCGGACGACGTGGTGTACAGCGTCAAGCGTTGGGTCGATCCCCAGACCAAGTCCCCCATGGCCTTCCGGGCGGGCCCCGTGAAGGATGCCCGCGCCGTCAACCCCGCCATCGTGGAGATCGAGCTGGAGAGGCCCTTCAACGAGCTCCTGTTCAACCTCACCCTGGCCTGCGGCAGTATCGTGGACAAGAACGCCGTGGAGAAACTGGGCAAGGAGTTCGGCGTCAAGGGCTTCAACGGCACTGGTCCGTACATGTTCGTCTCCTGGGAGCCCCGCAAGGAGGTGGTCCTGAAACGGAATCCCAACTATCGATGGGGCTCTCCGATCTATGAGAACCCGGGGCCGGCCAAGGTCGAGAACGTCATCTGGCGGGTTGTGCCAGAGGAGAGCACCCGCGTGGCGGCCATGATGGCCAATCAGGCCGATCTGCTCCAGGCCGTCCCGGCCTGGGCCCTCAAACAGTTCTCGGCCGCGCCCAATCTCAAGGTCCACCACTCCGATCAGTTCAACTGGCTGTGGTACGTGGGGTTCAAGGTGGACAAACCCTCGGTCTCGGATCCCAAGGTGCGGCGCGCCCTGGTGGCGGCGGTTGACCAGAAGGAGATCGTGGAGAAGATTTTCTTCGGCACCATGGAGCCGGCGTACACGTACATCAAACCTTCTGCGGTGGATTTCGAAAAGGCGGTGCTGGACCTGGTGCCCAAGTCCGACCCCCAGTACGCCAAGAAGCTCCTGGATGAGGCGGGCTGGAAGATGGGTCCCGACGGGTTTCGCTACAAGGACGGAAAGAAGCTGACGGTGCTCCTGTACAGCTTCAATTCGTATACCAAGATGCTCGAGGCGGTGCAGGGTTACCTCCGGGCTGTGGGAGTGGACCTTCAGCTTCAGCTCTTCGACGCCACGGTGGTCTGGGGAAAACTGGGCACCCAGGAGTACGATGCCTTCTCCATGAGCTTCCCGTACTTCAGCGCCGGGGACATGCTCAACATCTACTTCCGTTCCCAGAACATCCCCGCCCCCAACCGCATGAACTGGAAGGACGAGGAGACGGACAAGCTCCTGGACGAGGGACGGGCCGCCCTGACGCCCGAGGCGCGTGCGGCGGCGTACTCCAAGGTGCTGCGCAAGGTCCACGAGGCCGCTGTGTGGATCCCCATCTCCCACGAGCTGGTGGATGTGGTGGGCAACAAGCGCGTATCCGGCGTCAAGCTCAACGGCGCCTACGGCTGCGCCCTGTACAAGGGACTGGATCTGGAGATCAAGAAGTAGGCGCGGGACCCCACGCCCCGCCCGGTGGAAAGATCGTCGAGAAGGGTTTCCCATGCGGGCATGGCCGGGTGCCCCGGCATCTGGCCATGCCCTGGACACGTCATTTCAAATAAGAAAATCAATAAAAAAAGATATATCTACTACTGTTCATCATATTAAACTTGAAATAAATCATCGACCCCGGTGAACTCCAAGATCCAGGAATCATCCGACGAAGCAATGACACTGGATTGGGCCGTCCCCAGAAAGGAAACGTTGATCCCCGCCGCAGGAGGCACAGGACCTCTGGATCCCGGCTCTCGCCGGGATGACAATGGGAGAAGAAGTGTGCGCATTTCATCCCTTGGCGCGTGCCGTGCCCCAAGGTGCGGCATGACCTTTTCGACGCCATGACGAAAGATGGCATTTCCTGACTTGTTGCCAGATCATCAAAGTACATGCATTTCCAGATCGCAACCGGCGGTCTCAATCTCTCCCGAAGCCCCTCCGGGAGGTGCTGGATGAGGTGGACCACTTCGCCCCGCTTCACGTGGAGTGAGGGGCGTGCCTTCCTGGGATCAGGCGGTTGGACAGCGAGTCCCACCGTGGGTATTCGTGCCCCCAAGCGAGGTCCATGGGGTTGGCCCGAAGATGGGCGCTGTGCCCGTGGATGCGGCGCGGGGCGGTTGAATCGGGGCGGGCCTTTGGGAGGCGCCGGGTCGTATGGTAAGATGGGCCCCGGGGTTGGCGGATAATGGGAAGGACAGGGTCGCAGGGGAGAGGGGAGATGTGGAGAGTTCTGGCACCGGCACTCCTTGTATGGATGGCATGGGGATGCAGCGGCGACCTTCGGGTCACCGTGCTGTACGATCAGTCCCGGGGCCTCCAGCCGGGTGACCGGGTCCTGATGGGCGCAGATGCCGTGGGGCAGGTGGAGAAGCTCACGTTGAACCCCTCGGGCCAGGTCGCCGTGGCCCTGCGGATCAAGGCGGAGTCGCGGGAGAAGGTGACGGACCGGGCCAGATTCCTCATTCAGAGCGATCCCCAGCGACCCGGCCATCGGGCCGTGGAACTGGTGCAGGTGGGGCAGGGAGGCAGACCCCTGGCAGACGGAGCCGAAGTCAAAGGTGCATCTTCGCTGTCGGTGCTCCTGGAGCGGGGCGGCCAGGAGCTCTCCGACTGGGCCAGGCATCTTCGGGACGAGCGGGAGCGGTGGGAGAAGGAACTGCGGCAGCTCCCGGACAAGGAGTGGTACAGGCAGTTGGAGAGGGACCTGGAGTCGTACGGCAAGGAGCTGGAACGGGGCGGGGAGGACCTGAGGCGATACCTGGACCGGGAGATCCTGCCCCGGTTGGAGGACGCTCTGAAGGAGCTTCGGAAGCGGCTGGAACGCGAGGGCAAAGGCAGGGAGGCGGAACCCCTCGAACGCAAGCTGGAGCAGATCAAGCGCATCTGAGAGGACGGTTTGGGATACATGGAGGAACGGCGTTTCGGACCCGTCTGGTTCATCCCCGGCGAGAACGGCGGCAAGTATCCGCACTGTCATTCCCTGTACATCCAGGGCGCCGGGGTCCTCATCGATCCCGCGTCGGACCGCGCGAGGCTGGAGCGGCTCCGGGAGGAATCGGGCGTCAGGGCCGTGTGGCTGACGCACTGGCACGAGGACCATTTCATGCACCTGGATCTGTTCGACGATCTGCCCTTGTGGATGGCCGGGGAGGACGCCCCCCCCCTGGCCGACCTGGAGTGCTTCCTGGATTGGTACGCCATGACGGACGAGGGGTATCGGCGGCACTGGCGGGACGTGGTGGCCGGACAGTTCCACTTCCGACCCCGGAAGCCGGCAGGCCTCCTCAGGGGCGGGGATCGCGTGGGACTGGACGGCGTGACCGTGGAGGTAATCCACACCCCGGGGCACACCCCCGGGCACCTGAGCCTGTTTTTCGAGGAGCCTCAACTGCTTTTTCTGGGGGACTATGACCTGACCCGGTTCGGCCCCTGGTACGGGGACCTGTACTCGAGCATACCGGAGGTGATCTCGTCGGTGGGCCTCCTGCGCAAGCGAAACGCCAAGGTGTGGATCGCCAGTCACGAGACCGGGGTCTTCGAGGATGAACCCGGCGGCCTCTGGGACGAGTATCTTCAGGTGATCCGGAGCCGGGAGGAGAAGCTCCTGGACTTCCTCCAAATCCCCAGGAGCCTGGGCGAGATCGCGGAGGCGTGGATCGTGTACGGCCGGCCGCGGGAGCCCAGGGGTTTTTTCGAGTTCGGTGAGCGCGCCATCATGGGAAAGCATGTGCAGGACCTCATGGCGCGCGGACTCGTGGGGCAGGAGGGGGAGCGTTTCAGGAGGCGTTGAGCGCTCAGGTGCCCTTTGCTGCCCCACATAGCGGCGACACCCCTTTTCTTGCGCGTTGGTGCGCGCGAAATCCGGCCTTCCGAGGGCGGCATGCGCTCAGACGTCCCCGACGTGGATGGGTTCCGCTTCCGCGGTGTTCATCCAAGGGTGCGCCTGGGCACGGCCAGCGACCGGTACGCGGGGTGGATCGGACAGATCTACGCCCCGGGACGGTACGACCATGTCATCTCCCGCCGGACCAAAGAAGTGGGAGGCGCCTCCTTCGTGGAGGCCGTCCTGCCCGTGGAGAGCGTGGCCGAGTATTTCGATCATTTCCAGATTCTGGAGATCGATTACACTTTCTACCGGCCCCTGCTGGAGGCGGACGGGCGGCCCACGGGGAACCACCGGTTGCTGGGCCAGTACGCCCGGCAGCTGGGGGAAGGGGACCGCCTCTTCCTCAAGGTGCCCCAGGCCGTCACGGCCCGAAGGGTGCGCCGGGGAGGGTCGTTGGTCCCCAATGCCGGGTATCTCGATCCCCGGGCCTTCACCGAGCAGTTCTACAGGCCGGCAACGTCCCTCCTGGGATCGGCCCTGGGGGGCCTGATCTTCGAGCAGGCGTACGACCGCAAGCAAGAGCGCCTGCCGATCCACGAGTTGGCCCATAGCTTGGACGCTTTTTTCAAGGCCATACCCGCAGAGACGCGCTATCACCTGGAGTTGCGCACCGAGGCATATCTGGCGGAGCCGATCTTCGAGGTCATGGCGCGGCACGGGGTGGGGCAGGTTTTGTCCCACTGGACCTGGCTTCCCCCCCTGCGGCGGCAACTGGCCGGGGCGGGCGGACGCTTTTTCAACGCCGGGAGGGAGTGCGTGGTGCGCCTCATGACCCCCCCGGGCATGCGGTACGAGGAGGCCTACGCCAAGGCCCATCCCTTCGACCGACTGGTGGACGGGATGCTCCACCCCCGCATGCTGGACGACGCGCTGGGCACGGCGCGGGAGGCCCTGGCCCAGGGGGTGGGGGTCAACATCATCGTGAACAACCGGGCCGGGGGGAACGCCCCCCTCATGGCGCAGCAGCTGGCCCGGCGGTTCCTGGAGATGCTGTGAGGGGATGTATGAAAGCCGAAGTGGGAGTGGAGGAACTGAGGCGTCTCCTGGAGGCGTGGGTGGCCCAGGAGCCCCCCGGACCCAGCGGTCGTCGCTGGTGGCGAAATCCCATCCTGGTGACCGCGCGGGCGGACGAGCGGTTCGATTGCCTTGCGCGCATTGCCGCCCCGGGGCATTCGCTGCCTCGGGACCTCTTGGCCGGGGCGCGCTCGGTGGTGGTCTATTTCCTCCCGTTTGTGGAGTCATTGGCCGCGGAAAACGGCCCGGGAAAGCGCCCGTGTCGCCATTGGGGTCTGGCCTACGTCGAAACCAACGCCCTCATCGGGCGGATCAACGAGCGCTTCAAAGCCTATCTGGCGGAGCGGGGCATACCCTGTGCCCTCACGCCGGCAACCCACAATTTCGACCCGGTCCAGCTCACCAGCCGATGGTCCCACAAGCACCTGGGGCATCTCTCGGGGCTGGGCCGCTTCGGGCACAACAGCCAGCTCATCACCCCGGCCGGATGCACGGGGCGGTTGGGCAGCTTCGTCACCGAGGCCGACCTGGGGGACCATCCCCTGGTCCGGGCAGAGCAGGCGTGCCTCCAGCGGGCGGGCCGGGAATGCCTGGCCTGCGTGAAGCGCTGCCCGGTTCAGGCCCTCACGGCAGGCGGCCTGGACAGGACGCGCTGCTTCGAACGACTCAAGGGAAACCTGCGGGATGGGAAATCCCTGGCGGGGCTCCCGGTGACCACCCACGTGTGCGGCAAGTGCGTGGTCACGCTTCCGTGCAGCCACAAGGACCCGGTGGCCGGTTGACGGCCCGGGGAATGGCAAGGAGGGCCACATGGGCGTCTGGCACAGAACCGGGTGCATCCTGTGCGCCCAGAACTGCGGGCTGGAACTCCTCGTGGAGGAGAACCGGATCGTCAAGGTCCGGCCCGACAAGGCCAACCCTCGCAGCGAGGGGTACGTGTGCCGCAAGGGAATGAACATTGCCCACTTCCAGCACCATGCCGGGAGGTTGACCCACCCCCTCAAGCGGGTGGGCGACGGCTTCGAACGGATCTCCTGGGACCAGGCCCTGGACGAGATCGCCGCCCGCCTCCGGCGGATGGTCGAGATCCACGGCCCCCGCTGCCTGGCGTACATGGGAGGGGGGGGGCAGGGGGCCCATTTCGAGGCCGCCTTCGGGGTGCGGCTCCTCAGGGCACTGGGCTCCCGGTACCATTACAGCCCCCTGGCCCAGGAGCTCACGGGCATGTTCTGGGTCCAGGGGCGGGCCGCGGGGCGCCAGTACCTGCACACGATCCCGGATCACGAGAACACGGACATGCTCGTGGCCGCCGGGTGGAACGGCTGGATGAGCCACCAGATGCCCCAGGCCCGCCGTTGGCTGGATCGCATCTGCCGGGACCCGGAGAAGCTTCTGGTGGTCATCGACCCCAGGCGATCGGAGACCGCCGAGCGGGCCGACATCCATCTCGCCATCCGCCCCGGGACCGATGCCCTCTTGACGCGGGCCATGGTTGCCGTCGTGCTGCAGGAGGGCTGGGAGGATCGGGCGTACATGGAGCGGCACGTGCGGGGATTCGAGCAGATCGCCTCCTGGTTTCTGGATTTCGACGCCCGGGCGGCGGTGGAGGTCTGCGAGCTGGATTTCGACCAGGTTCGGGAGGTGAGCCGCCTCTTTGCCACGCGCCGGTCGTCCCTACACCCCGACCTGGGCATTCTCATGAACCGACACAGCACCGTGACCTCGTATCTGGAACTCATCCTCCTGGCCGTGTGCGGGCGCATCGGCGTGCCGGGCGGAAACGTCTTTCCCGGCCATCTCATGCCGCTGGGGGCCCACAGCGACGAGCGGGACCCCCGCCAGTGGCGCACGGTCTCCACCGGCTTTCCGGCCATCATGGGTACGTATCCGCCCAATGTCATGCCCGAGGAGATCCTATCGGATCACCCCGAGCGGCTTCGGGCGGTCCTGGTGAGCGCCTCCAATCCGTTGCGTTCGTATGCGGATACCGGGGCGTACGAGAGGGCGTTCCGGGCCCTGGATCTCCTGGTCACCGTGGAGGTGGCCATGACCGAGACGGCGGCCCTGTCCCACTATGTGCTCCCGGCGCGGTCGGACTACGAGTCGTGGGACGGGACTTTCTTCGCGTGGACCTTCCCGGGGACGTATTTCCAGATGCGGCGCCCCGTGGTGAAACCCGTGGGCGAGCCCAGGGAGCGGGGCCAGATCTTCACCGACCTGGCCCATCGGCTGGGGCTGCTACCCGAGATCCCACGAGACCTGCTGGACGCAGCCAAGGGGGACCGCCTGGCCTTCGGCGCCAGACTCCTGGGATTTGTCCAGTCCCATCCAGGGGCCGGGGAGATGATGCCCTTTGTATTGGCCAGGACCCTGGGGGAGGTGCTGGGATCCGCCCATCTGGCCGCCCTGTGGGGCCTGCTCATGACCGCCCCCCGGCAGTTGGGAAAACAGGCGGCCCGGGCGGGCTTCAGAACGGGTCCGGCTATGGGGGAGGAGATCTTTCGCGCCATCGTGGACCACCCCGAAGGACTCTGGATCGGCCGTTGCGACCCGCACAAGAACCTGGAGGCCGTGCGGACCGAGGACGGGCGCATCGACGTGTACATCCCGGAGCTGGAGCAGTGGCTGCGGGGAATCGACGCGACGTCGGAGGCGAAGCGGCTGCGGGCCGATGGACGGTTTCCCCTCATCCTCAACGCGGGCCGTCACATGGACATGAACGCCAACACCATCATGCGGGACCCGGCCTGGAACGCGGGCCGCCGCGCGTGCACCCTCCTCATGAACCCCGGGGACGCGCGCTCCCTGAACCTGGCCGATGGCCAGCGGGTGCGGGTGGTCACCGAGGCCGATGAGGTGGAGATCGAACTGGAGGTCGGCGAGGAAACCCGACCGGGCATGGTCCTCATCCCCCACGGGTTCGGCCTGGAGCACGCTGGCGAGACGCACGGGGTCAATGTGAACCGGCTGACTTCGGCGCGGCACCGGGACCCCATGGCCGGCACGCCCCTCCACCGCTACGTCTTGTGCCGGGTGGAGCCCGCCTGATGCGGTTCTATGGAAGGGCCCCCGAGGGAGCTGCCCCCCGGGATCGAAACAGGCTGCAAAGCCGGCTCTTGCGCTCGGCGTACCGACCTGGATCGACCAGGTAAAGGCCCGTTTGCGCGATGAACTGCTCGACGGCGGGCGCCACCAAAGGGGCCAGGGGGAGACCTTCCCGGCGCCGACGCCTCACCTCGCTGGAGGATACGCCGGTGACGGCCTGCGGCAATTTCGCCCAGGATACGGATGCCCGCATGGCCTGGGAGGGCCCCGTCACGGCCTCGGCCCCATCCGGATGCCCCGGCCGGTCGAAGACCACGAACCTCGCCTGTGCGAACAGATCCCGCAGCTCGCCCTCGGGGTCGTCGTAGAATCGGGGGTCCAGGAGTCTTCCCAGGGCGTCCTTCCCCATCAGAAACGTCCAGGGCTCCCAACCGGGGAATCGCCCTTTCAAGGCGTACGCCTTGTCCCGGAAACGGCCGTGGCTACATACACCCAAAGAGACCGCGGAGAACCCCGCGAAGCGAAGCTGCATCATGAGGCAGCGGTCCTCCAGGACCGCATCCTCCATGGCCTTGTCCGCGTGCCGGGCGTCCAGGAGGAGCAGAAGATGCGAGAAGCCCGCTTCCCCCAGCGCCCAGGAGACCATGGCCTCATGGGCCTCGGTGGGGGGATTGAAGGAGGCGGCCAGCACGGCACAGGGGCCGGCGCCCCCCGGGGCCGCGGCGAAGCCCGCAGACAGGATCCGGATGGTGGGGTGGACCGACAGCCGGCAGGCTTCCAGGGCCTCATGGGCCTCCAGCAGGAACAGGTAGTGGGCGGGAAGGGACGGCTCGGCGGACATGGCCCGGGCTAGGACAGAGGCAGGAACCCCTGGAAGAGGCCCTCCATGGACTCCACCAGGGCCTTGTTCAGCTGCTCCTCCACCTCGCGCACGTCGAAGAGCACGGAGGTCCTCTGGGGGGCGAACCTCCAGGCGCGGGTGACGATCTCGCCCCGATCGACGACCCCCAGGTGAGCCGTGAGGTGTATGCGGAAGCGAACCGTGGTCTTGAGGAGGCTGGAGTCGGCCTCCACATCCAGGGCTTCGATGCGCCCGGAGAAGGCCAGTTGGATGCCCGGCGGGAGGCCCTTGAGATCGTCCAACTCAGGCCGCCAGGACGCGAGCTCCACCACCCGGACCCCACGAGACTCCAGGAAACGCACGAGCATGTACGTCAGGTCCTTGGCCGCCGATGGGGATCCCAGGACAATGGGCTCCCAGCTTCCGTCCACCCGAAGTCGTCTCCCCAGGGTCTGGGTGGCGCCCCGCGTGTCCTGAAACGGCACCAGCCCGACGGTGAAGCCGGAAGAAGGCGAGGTCTCCCCGGTGGCCCGAAACTGCAGGAAAAGCGTCTGGGCGCCAGGCTTGGCGCACGCGCTCAACGCCGCCCCGCAAACCAGGGGCAGCAGCCATACGAAAAGCGCGCAACGGACCCACCTCCGTTCCTGGTTCATGAACTTCCTTCCCGAGGCCGATGATCGCCGACCTGATCTCGGGCCGGGCCGCCGGCTCCAGATCCCCGGGCCGGCCCGGCGGCCATCCCTTGATGGGAGCCATGATAAGTGACCGGGGTTGGGAAATCAAGGGAGCATCCTCCCCGTCGCGGGCGGGGTACTCGAAAGAGACGTTTTCTGTTGCCAGGAGGTCGAAACTTTCGTATCAAGGGGGAAGCGCCGGGGCGTTCCCGGCCGGATCATCGGAGGGAGGTGTGGGAAATGCCGGATCGTTTCGACTTGTCGGGAAAGGTGGCCATTGTGACGGGGGCGGGCAAGGGGATCGGACGGGCCATTGCGCTGGGCCTGGCCCAGTCCGGGGCCAAGGTGGTGGTCTGCGCCAGGACCACCTCGGAGATCGAGGCGGTGAGCGCCCATATCCGATCCCAGGGCGGGGACGCGGTGGCCCACACCACGGACATCACGCAGGCAGAACAGGTGGACGCCCTGGTGGCCAGTGCCGTGGGGCGGTACGGGCGGCTGGACATCCTGGTGAACAACGCCGCCCGGAGCTTTTTGCGGAGCCTCATGGACCTCCGGGAGGACGGCTTCGACAAGATCTTTGACACCAACGTCAAGGGGACCTTCCTGCTGAGCCGCGCGGCCGCCAAGGTGATGAAGGAGCAAGGCGGAGGACGCATCGTGAACATCACGACGGTGGGGGCCGTCAGGGGCGGGATCATGATGGGGGCGTACCACGCCAGCAAGGCCGCCGTGAAGATGCTCACCATGTGCATGGCCACCGAATGGGCTCCGTACAATATCCTGGTCAACGCCGTGGGCCCGGGCCTGACCAAGACCCACTTCAGTCAGCCCATCTGGGCCAACCCCGAGGTGGAGCGCCAGATCGTCATGCGGATTCCCAGGGGGAGGCTGGCCGAGGTGGAGGACATCGTCGGGGCGGTCCTGTTTCTGTGCTCCGAGGCCTCGGCCTTCATCACCGGCCAGAGCCTGTATGTGGATGGGGGAACCCTGGCCAACACCTGATCAGCCCCGCGGGGGTCGGGAACACGGATCCAGGTCCGATTCTCGCCTCAGATCTTGGGCTCCAGGGCATCTAGAAACTGCCGAAATCGAGGGCTCATGGCCAAGAACTCAAGGCCCATCCCGCAACGGGTGTAGGCCGTCAGCAGGGGCGGGACCTGCCGGGCCCATCGGACGCACCCGCGGGCGGTGAGGGTCTCGCCGTCCATGTCCAGACACACCAGGATCTCCGTCCCCGGCGGAAAGACCTGGTTGGTCTTGATGGCGATCCCTTCCGAGGATACGTCTGTGGTGTATCCGCGCAGGCTGGGCTCGCCCACACCGAAACGAACGGGCACCCGCGTGCGCTTTCGCCCGCCTTTCCTGCGAGATCGACCGACCATGTCCCGTCCTGGGGCCGTTGGGCAATCCGGGCCTCGGCCGGCACGGGTTCCAGGCGACCCATGGCGGCAACCGTCGCGCCGGCCCGACGGGCGCGCCGTCGTCCTGTCCCTCCCTTGTAGAGTTCCCCTTTGTCCCCCTTGTAGCACGTGGGTGGCCATGAAGGCAAGAATCAGATGTGGAGCTCCAGGATATCGCCGTCGGTGAGGGGGAATTCGCGGTGAACCCGCTGCCCCTCGTGCTTGCCCCGGCCCCAGATCCTGGCGAACTTGAGCTTCTGGACGAAATCCTTGTGGATCTGTTCGGCGAAGTCAAGGACCGTGCTGCCCAGCGGGAGGACCACGGGTTCGTTCAGGTCGGGTTCCCTGCCTGGGGTCTTGGTGTACGCACGCAGGATGTGGAGCTGCCGAAAAGTGGCTCTCATCACCTCGGCAATCCCCAGGGCGGAACGGGCCGAGACCGGGACGATCTCAAAGCGCTCCCCATAGAACTCTCGCAGGATGCCCAGGTGGTCCCCTGCGGGGGCCGCATCCAGTTTGTTGCCCACCAGAAAGGCCCCCTTGCCCTGTTGCGGGGCCTTGTCGACCTCGCCCTTCCTGTTCATTCCTGCAAGCGGGATGTTGGCCTGTTCCAGGAGGGCCAAGACCTGTTCCAGCTCCGTGAGCAGGTCATCCTGCGACAAGTCCACAACGATCCACAACAGATCTGCATTGCGCAGGATGGCGAAGACCCACGGCTCCGTGACATGGGGCATGATGGGGGGGAGGTCCACCAACTGGATCCGGACGTTCTCGAAAGCCATCATGCCGGTCTGGGGGGAGCGGGTGGTGAAAGGATAGTCCGCCACCTCGGGCGTGGCGTTGGTGAGAGATCTCATGAGGCTGGATTTGCCCGAGTTGGGCGGCCCGGCCATGGCAACCTGCCCGGCGCCGAACTTCTCGACGAAGAAATGATCGCCCCGGCGTCCGCCGGCGGCACGGCCTCCCGGCTCCTGCCGGAGCTTGGAGATCCTGCGCTTGAGCTCACCCTGGAGCTTCTCGGTCCCCTTGTGTTTGGGGATGATGCGAAGCATCTCCTCCAGGGCGGCGATCTTCTCCGGGGTGGTCCGGGCCAGGCGGTATCTCTTCTCGACATCGAAATACTGGGGGGGGAGATTGGCCGGCATGCGACGGGGACCCTCCCGCTCCTGGGCTGGGTGGATTATAAAGAGGGGTCGAGGCCGCGTCAAGGCAGGGGGGAGCCCCCGGATCCTTGCCCTCCGGCTTGCCCTGGGGTGAACGCCGCCAAGCGGCGAAATGGAGCTTGACTTGACACCCTGGGGGGGCATCGACTATGAAGGCTCTGCGCATCCCGGTTGCGCGCATGCCCGGTCTGCGCGGCGCGAAGATCTGGGTGGCCCGCCGGGCAGCCGTTGAGGAGGGGTGAGATGTCCACGGAGTCCACGTCCGAGAGTGAGGCGGAATTCCGGGGGGATTGCCCCCCAGACGGTGCGAAGGCCATGCGGCAGGCCATCATGGAGAACCTGTACTACCGCGTGGCGCGGATCCCGGCCTCGGCCACCCGAAACGACTGGTACCTGGCCCTTGCCTACACAGTGCGGGACCGGATCATAGACCGGTGGGTCAAGACCATCGACGTCATCGTCCGACAGGACGTCCGGGTCGTGAGCTACTTTTCGGCTGAGTTCCTTCTGGGCCCGCACTTGCTCAACAACATGATCAACCTGGGCATCCGCGACCAGATGCGGGAGGCGGTGACCCAACTGGGGCTGGATTTCGATGCCATCCTGGAGCAGGAGGAAGAGCCAGGTCTGGGCAACGGAGGGCTGGGGCGGCTGGCAGCCTGCTTTCTCGAGTCCATGGCCACCCTCGAGATCAAGGCCGTGGGGTACGGTCTCCGCTACGAGTTCGGCATCTTCGATCAGGAGATCCGGGACGGGTGGCAGGTGGAGGTCACGGACAAGTGGCTCCACCTGGGAAACCCCTGGGAGATCGAGCGGCCCGAGGTGGCCTTCGAGGTCGGCTTCGGAGGCCGCACCGAACCCCATCTGGATCGCGAGGGGAATTACCGGGTGAGGTGGACCCCCGAGCGCAAGGTCAAGGGCGTGGCCTGCGACACCCCCATCCTCGGCTACGGCGTCAACTCGGTGAACCTCCTGCGGCTTTGGAAGGCAGAGGCCATCGAATCGTTCGACTTCGAGGCCTTCAATGTGGGGGATTACCTGGGGGCGGTGAACGAGAAGATCGTCTCCGAGACGGTCTCCAAGGTCCTCTATCCCAATGACGAATCCGACGTGGGCAAGGTGCTGCGGCTGGCCCAGCAGTATTTCTTCGTGTCCTGCTCGCTCCAGGATCTCATCCGATTCCAACTCCTTTCAGGCAACCGACTGGACGCCTTTCACAAGTGGAACGCCATTCAGCTCAACGACACGCATCCCGCCATTGCCGTGGCCGAGCTGATGAGGCTGCTGGTGGACGAGCACTTCATGGGGTGGGACGAGGCCTGGCGGATCACGACTCGCACCTTCTCGTACACCAACCACACCCTCCTGCCGGAGGCCCTGGAGAAGTGGCCCCTGGAGCTGTTTCAAAGGCTCCTGCCGAGGCACCTTGAGATCATCTACGAGATCAACCACCGCTTTCTCAAGGACGTGCGGCTTAGCTACCCGGGGGATGAGGGGCGGGTCGTTCGGCTCTCGCTCATCGACGAGCAGGGGGAGCGGTACGTGCGCATGGCCCATCTGGCGGCAGTGGGGAGCCACGCCATCAACGGGGTCGCCGAGCTGCATACGAATCTGGTCAAGGGGACCATCCTTCGGGATTTCCACGAGATGTGGCCGGGGCGGTTCCACAACGTGACCAACGGCGTCACCCCCAGGCGATGGATGGTCCTGAGCAATCCCAGGATGACGGACCTCATCTCGGAGAAAATCGGTCATTCCTGGATCAAGGATCTGGAGGGGAGTCTTGGGGAGCTGGAGCCGTGGGCCGACGACCCCGAGTTCCGAAGGAGGTGGCGCGAGGTCAAAGTGGCCAACAGGCGCCACCTGGCGGAATGCATCTTGGATCGCACCGGGATTCAGGTGGATCCCCAAAGCCTGTTCGATGTGCAGGTCAAGCGGATTCATGAGTACAAGCGGCAGCACCTCAACGTGCTCCACGTCGTCACGCTGTACAACCGGATCAAGAGGGATCCGGGGCAATCCATGGCGCCTCGCACGGTCATCTTCGGCGGCAAAGCCGCACCGGGGTATTTCATGGCCAAGCTGATTGTCAAGCTGATCAACGCGGTGGCGGAGGTTATCAACGGCGACCCTGACGCGGCGGGGCGCCTGCGGGTGGTGTTCTATCCCAATTTCAACGTGCAAAACGGCCACCACATCTATCCCGCGGCCGATCTCTCGGAGCAGATCTCCACGGCGGGCAAGGAGGCCTCGGGGACGGGGAACATGAAGTTCTCCATGAACGGGGCCTTGACCATCGGGACCCTGGACGGCGCCAACGTGGAGATCCGGCAGGAAGTGGGCGAGGAGAACTTCTTTTTGTTCGGTTTGACTGCGGACGAGGTGGCCGCCGTCAAGGCCGGGGGATATCAGCCGCGGCAGTACGTTGAGGCGGACGATGAGTTGAGGGAGTGCCTGGAGCTCATCCAAGGCGGCCGCTTCTCCCGGGGAGACAGGGACCTGTTCCGACCGCTGGTGGATTCGCTCCTGCACCGCGACGAATACATGGTTCTGGCCGATTACCGGCCGTACATCCGTTGCCAGGAGGAGGTGAGCCGGGCTTACGGGGACGCCGATGGATGGTCCCGCCTGTCCATCCTCAACGTGGCCCGCATGGGAAAGTTCTCCTCCGATCGGTCCATCCGGGAGTACAGCCGGAAGATCTGGAAGGTCCAGCCCGTGCCGGTCTGACCCTCATCCCGCGGAGGGGGGGAGTAGGGAGGGAGCCCTGGGCCCCTCCCTACTCCCGGGGGCGATCCCGTTCCCGACGGATGATCATGAGGGCCTTGACCTTGCGCGGGGCCGCTTCCGCAATGAAGACGAGCTGATAGGGCTTTTCCGCGCCGTAGATCCATTCGATCTCATCGCCCGTCTCCCGTGTCTGCTGGGGCGGCCCCAACGCCTTCTCCAGGCGGGATAGCTCCCACCCCCCCCGGACGTCCTTGGATACCCGGCCCTCGAAAGCCCTGTACCGATCGGCCGGGGTCAGGAAGACGTACACGTTGAAGAGCCTGGCCGTCACGGGGTCGTACGTCCTGCCCTCGCTGTCGAAGGCGAACTCCAACCCCTTGCCGTAGTACTTCAGGTACAGGCGGGGCGTCCGCCAGAGCCATCGCTGGGTACGGGTCTCCTCGTCGGGCCTGCCCAGGGCGTGGATCACCTGCTGAGGCGTGAGCCCCCGATCCGCTTTGAGGCCCATGACCGATGGCGTCTCGATGTCCAGTTGGGCGGAGGAGCAGCCGGCAAGGCCGGCGCCCCAGGATAGCAGGAGGGGGAGGGTTGCCGCCAGCAGTCCGATTTGGACCCGGAGGCCGTCAAGCTTCCCACGGAGCCTGGATCCCATGCGTCTTTACACCTCCAGATACTTGGCCTTGATCTCGGGGCTGGCGTTCAGTTCGCCAACGGTACCGGAAAAACCGATATGGGCCTTTCCCATGAGGTACACGCGATGGGTCAGGGAGAGGGCCACCTTGACGTTGTGCTCCACCAGGAGGATGGACACCCCCGCCTGGTTGATCTCCCGGAGGATGTCCCGGACTTCCCGGACCAGGAGAGGGGCGAGTCCCTCGGTGGGCTCGTCCACCAGAAGGAGATCCGGGTTTCCCATGAGGGAGCGGCCAATGGCCAGCATCTGCTGCTCCCCGCCTGACAGAAGCCTCCCTTTCTGAGCCGCCCGCTCCCGCAGCTTGGGGAAGTGTTCGTAGATCCTCGCCTCGTTCCAGGGTGGCCGCTCCGCGTCCGGGATGATCGCCACCCGTTTGATCCCCATGGAAAGGTTTCCCGCCACCGTGAGGTTGGGGAAGATCCGGCGATCCTCCGGGACGTACCCGATTCCGGCCCTGGCGATCTTGAAGGGAGGCCTTCCCATGATCTCCCTGCCGCGAAACGAGATCGATCCCGACTGGGGTTTGACGAGGCCCATGATGCTCTTGAGGGTCGTGCTCTTTCCCATGCCGTTTCGGCCCAGGAGTCCGACGATCTCCTGCTTTTCCACCTCCAGGGACACCCCCTGGAGCACATGGCTCGACCCGTAGTAAGTGTTCAATTCCTTCAAGCGGAGAAGCATCGCTACAGCTCCGCGTCGCCGAGATAGGCATCCTTGACTTGGCGGTTCTCTTTGATCTCTTCGGGCGGTCCCACGGCGAGGACCTGCCCGCGGTGCAGAACGGTGATGCGATCCGCCAGGGAGAAGACCACGTCCATGTCGTGCTCGATGATGACCACGGTCTTACCCTCCGTGAGGCGCCTGATGAGTTCCACGGCTCTGTGGGTTTCATCCCGCGACATGCCCGCCGTGGGCTCGTCGAGCATGACCAGATCGGGGTCCGTGCCCAAGGCCATGCTGATCTCCAGCGACCGGTGCTTCCCGTACGAGAGGAGCCCAGCCTGGAGATCCCGTTCCTGGACCAGGTTGACGCGGGTGAGGACCGCCTCCGTGGCCTCGGTGATCCACCGCATTCGGTCCACCCGATGGAGCATGTCCATGCGGATGCGGCCTTTGGAAAGGACGGCCAGCCGCACGTTCTGAAAGGCCGTCAGGCGATCGAAGGTGCTCGTGATCTGGAACGAGCGGCCCATGCCCATGCGGGCCAGCCTGTGCGGTTTCTCCCCCGTCACGTCGCGCCCCTTGAAGAACACCTTGCCCCGCGTGGGTCGATAGGTGCCTGTGATGACATTGAAGAGGGTGGTCTTGCCGGCCCCGTTGGGTCCGATGATGGCGTGGCGCTCTCCCTCTTTCACCGCAAGGCCGACGTCGAAGAGAACCGAGAGCGATCTGAAGGCGTGGCAGAGGCCTCTGGTCTCGAGGATGTTCATGATGCGGCCTCCATACGCTTCTCTCTCCGAGGCCGTCGTTGGCCCATCGCGCGAATCACGCCGGCCAGGCCCATGGGCGCGAACATCACCACGAGGATGAAGACGCTCCCCGTGACCAGCTCCACCCGCTCCGTGAACCTCGTGATCAGTTCATCCAGGATGGCCATGATGGCAGAACCGTACAGGGGGCCGAAGAAGCTTCCGATGCCTCCGATGTACGACATCATGATGGGGACGAAGGACGTGTAGGCGGACAGCGCTCCGTCGGTGGAGACCAGGTTCTGGAACAGGGCGTACACCGCGCCCGCCACCCCGGCAAACCCGCCGGAAACGAGGAACACGATGGCCTTGGTGTGGGGCACCTTGAAGCCGAGATACTCCACCCGATTCGGGTTGTCCCGGATGGCCACCATGACCGTGCCCAGGGGTGTCTTGGTGAAATGCCACAGGAGCCAGACGCACATCCCCGTCAGCGCCACGGCGAAATAGAAGAAGTTCGTGGGGTAGCTCATCTCCACGCTCAGCACACCGGGGATGCTAAACGGCGGGATGGGAAAGCCGCCCACGCCGTCCTCCCCCCCCGTCACCTCCCGGTACTTCAGACAGATGACGTACATGAGCTGGCCAAAGGCGAGGGTCAACATGGCGAAGGCGGTCCCGCTGACCCGGACCAGGAGGGGGCTGGTGATCAGGGCCAGGATGACGGCCGACAGTCCACCGATGAGGATGGCGGGGAACAGCGGCAGGCCCGGGATGTGACGAAGGGCCAGGGCCGTGGCGTACGCGCCCCCCCCGAAAAAGAGGGCGTGTCCGAAACTGAGGAGCCCCGTGAACCCCAACAGCAAATTGTACGTGACCGCATAGAGGCCGAAAATGGCGAACAGCACGAAAACGTTGGTGTAGTAAATGCCCAGGACGTGGGGGTAGCACACCAGGGCAAGCAGGGCGATGGCCCACAGGGCGAGGCGCTTGAAGGGATACCTCATTCCCGCTCTCCGAACAACCCCAACGGCTTGAACGCGAGGACGATGGCCATGAAGGAGAACATGAGCACCGGCGCCAGCTTGGGGAAGAACTGGATCCCGTACGCGTTCAACTCCCCCAGGAACAATGAGACGATGAATGCCCCCAGAAGGCTGCCGAATCCACCCGTCACCACCACGACGAACGCATCCATCCCGACTTGGTCGGCCATGCCGGGAAACACGGTCAGGATGGGCGTGATGGCCACCCCGGCCACTCCCGCCAGCCAGGTGCCGATACCGAAGACGAGCATGAACACGAGGGGTACGTTGACTCCGAGGGCGTTGACCATGCCCGCGTCCGATACCGCCGCGCGGACGATCTCCCCCAGGCGGGTCTCGTAAAGTACGAGGGCCATGATCCCCAGGATCGCCAGGGAGAGGCCGATGACGAAGATGCGGTACAGGGGGTATTTCAAATCTCCAATCCAGACAAAGCCGTCCAGGGGCTTGGGCACGGCGACCATCAGAGGCTCTGTCCCCCAGAATGTCTTGACGACCTCCACCATGACCAGCATGATGCCCAGGGTAATGAGCAGTTCACTGACGTGGCCGAAAGCGTGGACCCTCCTCAGCAGGAAGCGTTCACACAGGATCCCGAAGAAGGCCGCGATCAGGGGCGCCAGGATGAGCGCAAGCCAGAAGCTGCCCGTGGACTTGAGGAAGCTGTACCCGAAGTACGCGGCCAACATGAAGAACGATGCGTGCGCTAGGTTCAGGATGCCCATCATCCCGAAGATCAAGGTGAGACCGGACGCCACGAGAAAGAGCAACATGCCATAGGCCAGACCGTTAACGGCCTGGGCCACATACATGGATGCCACCGAGTCCATCGGCTGTCCCTCAGCTTGCGTTGAACAAGGACGGATATCTCCTCATGGGACCCCTCCGATCCTCTCCGGACTGGAGATGGCGGGCCCGGAACCGGGGCAGGTTGGGCGCTCCCTCACACCCCACCCGCCCCTGGCGTGCTGCCTACTTCTTGGCCCTCCCTTTGAGGGGGGGATCCAGGGTAGGGGTGCAATACTCCGCCGGGATCGTGAAGATCTCGCCCGTATTGGAGATCTTGTCGAACCAATGATACGGGGGAACGGTCATGGATGCCTTCTGCTGTTCGGGGAGCACGTACTCGGTGATGTAAATGTCCCGGACGGCCGTGTGATCGTCTGCCCGCATCTTCAGCACACCGGCCAACGTCCTGTACTCGTCTCCCTCCCACACCTTGATGATCTTCTCCGGGTCGGTGCTCCCGGCCCTCTCCACGACGCTCATGAGCCAGTACGTGGACATGATGCACTCCCCGATGGTCCCGCCGGGCCACCGGTACAGCTGGGTGTTGTACGGCTCCTTCCATTTGTTCTTCCACAGCTCGTGCCAGGTCAGGGTGAACTTCTGACGACCCGGGTCCTTGAGGTCCACCATGTAATGGTTCATGTTGACCAGGCCCCTGGTTCCCTGCACGCCGATGGCGTGGAGGGCGTTGGGCTCGTCGATGAAGATATTGAGGACCGGAATGTCCACCCCCATGTCGCGGCAGGTCTTGAGAAGGTTCCCCCCGTCGGGGAGCCAGTCCCCTGTATAAATGACCTCGGCGCCGGACGCCTTGATCTTGGTCACGTACGGCGCGAAGTCCTTGGCGAACAGCGGGTGGTAGTCCTCGCCCACGACCTGGGCCTCCGGGTAGTATTTCTTCAACCCCTTTTTGAACTCCTCAGCCAGTTCGTGTCCGAAGGCGTAATCCTGGCAGAGGATGTAGAACTTCTTCTCGTGTTTGCGGATTTTGCCGTAAAAATAGGCCCCTGCCTGGCCAAAGGTGCTGGTTCGCGTGAAGGTCTGAAACACATAGGGGCTGAAGTTCTTGGCATCCATGAGGTAATCCGAGCAGGCGAGGGAGTTCTGATGGATCACCTTGTATTTGTTGGCGACCTGGGAGATGATGGCGGCCAGGTGGCTTCCGGATGTGCCCCAGAGGAACTGGACCTTGTCCTCAAGCACCAGCCTCTCGGCGGCCTTCTTGGTGTCCTCGGGCTTGCCCTTGGTGTCCCCCTTGATGAAGACGACCTTTTTCTTCTTGCCGTCTACCAGAATGCCCCCCCGCTTGTTGATGTCGTGGGCGACCCAGTTGCAGGTGAGCCAGAAGATCTCCCCATTTCCCGCTCCCGGGCCGGAGAAAATCTGAAGCAGTCCGATCTTGATGACGTCCCCTGTGGGGATCACCGGATTGTTGGGATCGAAATCCGACATGTCCGACATCTTGTTGATGTCGAAGGCCGCCGAACCGGCGAGGGCGGTGGGAGCGATGCCGGCGGCGGCCCCCAGCACGCCCGTGACGAAAGTCAGAATCAGGACCAAACGGGCCTTGGCGGTGGATCTCATCGTTTCCTCCTCACAAATAGGCTGGTGGGAACTGTTCGGGGCGACCGTGCTCATCATCCTGGCTGGTCTGTCGTCGAGGCGATCACCTCCCTTCCGCTTCCCATCGGCCCTGAGGGCCGTCCAAACAAGGATCAATTCCCCCGCCCGCGCCGGGGCGCCTCGGGAGGGTATTACGCCCTGGGAGGGGCCAAAGGGGGCCGTACCCCCTTCTTGGCGGCACGCCTCTGGTTCGGGGACTGCGCCTTCCCGGGGGGGGCGATCTCCAGGAGGTCGAGGATGCGCCGATTCTCCTCCCGGGACAGCTTTCGGTAGAGATGGTAAAAGAAGACGCTCATGACCTCACTGGCGCGGACCGCCCGTTGGGCGTACTCCTGCGGGGTGCACTTCCCCAAGGCCCCCTCCATGAAGTACCGGTGGGACATCACCACGATCTGACGGAACAGGTCACGGTAGTGCCGGAGGGCTTCGGGGTCGAACCCGTCCTTGGGCCCCAGCCCGATCCGGTCCATGTCCACGACCACCTTGCCCAGGGTGATGTCGTCCTGGGAATACGTCTTCTGGCCGTCGCGCACCTCCGGCGAGATGATGCCCCACTCCTCCATCTTCGCCAGCCATTTGCGACCCAGGCCCGTGGCCTCCCGAAACGCTTCCTGTCCCTGGATCTCTCCCGGCAGGAGCTGATCCACGGGGCGGAAGTACTCGCTGTGGAGCTGGAGCATGGTCTCCCTTTCGGGCGATTCCCGTTGGTTCCTGAGGACCTTCTTGATGATCGACAGGGGGAGAAAACGGTGGTCCTGAAGTTCCTTGATGAGCTGGAGTCGCTTGATGAAGAACTCGTCGTAATCGGCGACGTTCCTTCCGCGCTTCCGGGGTTTGGGGAGGAGTCCCTCCCGGATGTAGTAGTGGATGGTCTCCCTGGAGACCTGGGCGCGTTGAACGAGTTCGGAGATCTTCACACCGCGCCTCCCTGGAGACAAGGCGCGAGAGCCGTCTCCCGGCGAAGCTGAGAAGCGGAGCCTGACCCGGAACACAAGGATCTGTAAGATACCGTAGCTGGGATGTCAAGGAAAAAAACCAATCTTTTGTAGTCCTCAAGATTTTCTTGACTTTTTCATGGAGTGTGTAGTAATGCTCCGTCACACGTCGAGCTTCCGGGGCATCCGCATCAGGGGCCCGTTCAATCCCGTCCCAGGAGGTCATCCCCCATGGAACCCAGACCCTGGCAGCGGCACTACGACTACAACGTCCCCCTGACGATCCGCTATCCGCGAATCCCTCTTCAGGATCTGATCGAGGTGCCTGCCGGCGCTTATCCCGACAAGACGGCCCTGAGCTTCTACGGAAGCGAGATGACCTTCTGGGAGGTTCGCCATCTGATCCTGCGAATGGCCAACGCCCTGGGAAGGCTGGGGGTGAAGAAGGGAGACCGGGTGGGCATGCACCTGCCCAACTCCCCCCAGTACGTCATCGCCAACTACGCCGCCCTGTTCGTGGGGGCCATCGTGGTGAACCTCAACCCCATGTACACCGTGGAAGAGCTCAAGCTCATGTGCGGGAGGACCGGGGTCACCACCCTGTTCACCTTCGACATGGTCCTGCCCAACGTCCGGGCTCTGTGCCAGGCGGTGGAGATCCCCCGCGTCATCGTCACCAAGGTGACCGACTACATTCAGGGGCTGGGACAGAGCACCAAGGCGAGCCTGGAACTGGAAGGGCCATGGCATCACTTCTCGGAACTCTTGGAGGCATGCACGGACAGCAAGCGCCCGCGGGTCCAGGTCAACCCCGAGGACCCGGCCATGATCCAGTTCACAGGGGGAACCACGGGGATCCCCAAGGGCGCCGTCCTCACCCACGCCAACCTGGTGGCCGCCACCTTCCAGTGTTCGCTGTGGGGCTCACCCACCATAGGCCTCACTCCCCCCGAGCGCCGCAGGGTCCTGGCGGTCCTTCCGTTCTTCCACGTGTACGGTAACATCGTGGTCATGAACTGGGCGTTCTTCAACTGCGCCACCCAGATCCTGGTGCCTCGATTCCAGATCGACGAACTCATGGGCCTCATGGCCAACTTCAAGGAAATCACCTTTTTCCCGGCCGTCCCCACCATGATCACGGCCATCATGAACCATCCCAAGGCCCCTGAACTCGATCTGGCCAAGAAGCTGGGGTTGCTCAACTCTGGCGCCGCACCCATGCCCGTGGAGATCATCGAGCAGGTCAAGGACATGGGGATCTTCTTCAGCGAGGGGTGGGGCATGAGCGAGACGACCTCGCTGGGCATCGCCAATCCCATTTTGGGGCTCAAGAAGGTCGGGAGCATCGGCATCCCATTTCCCGACACGGACGTGAAGATCGTCGACGTGGAAGAGGGCAGGGAGGAGGTCAAACCGGGCGAGCCGGGCGAGATCATCATCCGAAGCCCGCTCATCATGAAGGAGTACTGGGAGAACCCGGAGGAGACGGCGGGCCAGATCCGCAACGGATGGCTCCATTCGGGCGACATCGCCGTCCGCGACGAGGACGACTACTTCTTCATCGTGGACCGAAAAAAGGATATGATCATCGCCGGCGGTTTCAACGTCTACCCTAGGGAGATCGACGAGGTCCTCTTCCAACATCCCAAGGTCATGGACGCGGTCTCCGTGGGCATCGCAGATCCGTACCGCGGGGAGACGGTGAAGGCGTACGTGGTCATCAAGCCCGGAGAAGCGGCCACGGCGGAGGAGATCATCGAGTTCTGCAAGATCCGGCTGGCCGCATACAAGGTACCCAAGCTGGTGGAATTCCGGGAGACCCTCCCCAAGTCCGCCGTGGGCAAGATCCTCCGCAAGGTGCTTCGGGCAGAGGAAGAGGCCAAGAGAGGCTGACGCGGAGAGGGGGCAGGGATCCGTCACTCGTGTTCGAGGTTCGTGCCCGTGGCGAATCCCCAGCCGCGAGCACGGACGCGGAAGGGGAGGGCCGGGGAAGATCTGACGCGGCAAGAGGAGGCGCGGGGCAAGGGAGAGTGGGGTATGGCGCCCCCCTGGATCCTTTCAGGCGGGAGCCTGAAACCTGAAGTTCGAATGCAGGAGGTTCGCCATGAACAGTGCTTTTAAGACCGTGACGGTGGAGGTGAGGGGCGGCGTGGCCATCCTGACCCTGAACAACCCGCCGGTCAACCAGCTCTCCGAGCATTTTGTCCTGGAGCTGGTGGAGGCCGTGGGATCGGCCTTTGCCGACCCGACGGTCCGGGCCATGGTACTGACCGGGACGGGTAAGAACTTCATCGCGGGTGCGGACATCACCCAGGTGCAGAAGGTGACCGACAAGGATGCCTTCTTGGACAAGGTCATGGGGATGATCCGCTTCATCAACGTCATGGAGGAGGGCCCCAAGCCCGTCGTGGCGGCCATCAACGGCAACTGTCTGGGCGGCGGCCTGGAGATCGCCATGGGGTGCCACTACCGCGTGGCGGCTCAGGGGGTCCAGATCGGCCAGCCCGAGGTCCAGATCGGCCTGATCCCGGGGGCCGGGGGCACCCAGCGCCTACCCAGGCTGGTCGGGCTCCCGGACGGCCTGCAGATGATCACCACCGGCCAGCCCATCCCGGCGGAGGAAGGCCTCAAGAAGGGGTGCATCGACGAGGTGGTTCCCCCGGAAGAGCTGGTGGCCAGGGCTGTGGCCGCCGCGCAGCGGTTCGTCTCCGGGGAGCTCGACCACAAGGCCCGAATGACCCGAAACCGAAAGGACAAGCTCCCCCCGGCCGACCAGAAACAGGGGATCATGGCGTTTGCCAAGGGGGTTGCCGCCAAGCAGGCCAAGGGATACATCGCCCCCTTTAAGGCCATAGAGGCCATGGAGCTGGGCCTCTCCGATGACTTTGAGGGCGATCTGGAGCGTGAGGCCAGGCTCTTTTGCGAGTGCGCCGTGTCGGACGTGGCCAAGAACCTCATCGGGATCTTCCTCAACACGCGGGCAGCCGGCCGCCTGCCCCGCATCGAGGGGATCGAGCCCAAGAAGGTCCGGGTCGTGGGCATGCTGGGCGGCGGGGTCATGGGGTCAGGCATCGTCAACCTTCTCCTGCGACACGGCTTTGAGGCCGTGCTCTGGGAGATCGACGAAGGCGCATTGGAGAAGGCCTTGGGCGCCGTGCGCAAGACCTTCGCATACCCCATCAAGAAGGGAAAGATCACCGAGGCCGAGCTGGATCAGCTCATGAAGGAAAAGTTGAGTAGCACCACTGCCCTCGAGGATCTCCATGGGGTGGATCTGGTCGTGGAGGCCGTCCTGGAGAAGATGGACGTCAAGCAGTCGCTCTGGAAGCGGCTCGAGGGGATCTGCCGTCCAGACGTGATCTTCGGAACCAACACCTCGGCCCTTCCCATCACGGAGATGGCATCGGTCCTGAAGGACCCGGGACGCATGATCGGCCTTCACTTCTTCAATCCGGCCGAACGCATGCAGCTGCTGGAGATCATCTGCGGCAAGAAGACCGGCGATGTCACGCTGGCCAGCAGCGTCGCCTTCGGACGGGCCATCCGCAAGATCCCCATCGTGGTCAACGACGGCCCAGGCTTTTACGTGTCCAGACAGCTGGGCGCCCTCATGGGGGAGTCGACCTTCCTGATCGGCGAGGGGGTGGATGCGGGGGCAATCGAGGCGGCCATTGTGGAGTTCGGCATGCCCATGGGCCCCGGCACCCTGAGCGACCTGACCGGCATCGATATCGGATACCATGTGGGGAAGACCTACGAGCGCTCATTCGGGGAGCGGTGGAAGATGTCGCCCATCTACGAGCTGGTCTACCAGACCGGGTGCTATGGCCGCAAGACCGGTGCCGGCTGGTTCGACTACAGCGGGGACAAGCCCGTCCCCAATCCCAAGGTGGCCGCGGTCATCCAGGCGTACCTTCGGGAAAAGGGGATCGGACCCAGGGAGATGTCCCAAAGGGAGATCATCGATCGCATGCTGGCCCGCGGAATCAACGAGGCCGCATACATGATCCAGGACGGGATCTGCGATCGGCCGCAGGACATGGATTTGGCCATGATCTACGGGACGGGGTTTCCGCCGTACCGTGGCGGAATCCTCCGGTACGCCGACGCCTGGGGCTTAAAAAACGTGCATGAGCACCTCGTGAAGCTCGAGAAGGAGCACGGGATCCGGTTCCGGCCCTGCGGTCTGCTCCAGGAGATGGCGGAAAAGAGAGAAACGTTTTACAAGGCGTGAAGCGGACGCGTCCGGCACTGAGCGTGCCTCGTCCTGTCTGAGGGGGTCTGGCGCAATGCCGAACGCTCAGGGGCTCCGCCGCACGCCCAACACCCAGGAGGGATTCCATGGGCAGGAGAATACTCAGAACGCGGTTGTGCGACATGTTGGGCATCGAATATCCCATCATCAGCGCAGGGATGGGGCCCAGTCTCATCGGCGAGACCACGGGCGCGCCTGTGGAACTGGTGGTCGCCGTGTCCGAGGCCGGGGGTCTCGGGGTCCTTGGGGCCAGCGGGTATACGGTGGAGGAGATGCGGGAGGCCATCCGCCGCATCCGGGACCGGACCGACAAGCCCTTCGGCGTGGACCTGCTCCTGCCCAGGGACATGGTCATGGGCGGAGATGCGGTCATCGATGGGCCCAAAGAACTCCCCCTGCGCGACGTGCTCAAGAGCCTCCCCAGGGCGCACTATGAGTGGTTCCTCAAGATCAAGGAGGAGATGGAACTGCCGGATATCGACACCATGGCCCGCCTGGACAGCACCACCATGCGCCCCCTGGAGGCGGTCAAGGCGTGCATGGAGGAGCGGGTGCCGCTGTTCTGCGCCGGACTGGGGAACCCGGGGTTCATGGTGGAGGAGGCCCACGCACGCGGCATCAAGGTCCTGGGGATCACGGGCAACGCCAAGAACGCCCGCCGCATGGCGCAATCGGGTCTCGATCTGATCGTGGCTCAGGGGCACGAGGGGGGTGGACACACGGGGCGCATCGGCACCATGGCCCTCTTGCCCCAGGCCATGGACGCGGCCCATCCGGTGCCGGTCCTGGCCGCGGGGGGGATCGGGGACGGCCGAGGGGTGGCCGCGGCCCTGGCCATGGGGTGCGTGGGGGTCTGGGTCGGGACCCGCTTTCTGGCGAGCCAGGAGGGGGGGGCACTGGAGGTGCACAAGCAACGAATCCTGGAGTCCACGGACGAGGACACCCGCCGGACATACTGGTACACGGGAAAGACCTCACGGGCCAGCTACAACAGGTTCCACGATCTGATGGAGAGCGCGGGGCTGGATCCCCTGCCTTTCCCCACCCAGGTCATGCTGGCATCGGCCTTGGTGGAGAGTTTTCGCAAAGCCGGCAAGGCCGAGTACCTGGGGGCGTTTGCCGGACAGATCTCGGGGCTCATCAAGGAGATAAAGCCCGCCGGGCAGATCCTGGAGGAGATGGTGGAGGAGGCCGTGGAGATCCTGAGCAGGAAGCTGCCGGAATCGGTGGTGGCGAGATAGGTCACCCTTTGGTTGGGAGTTCGCGGTTCAGCGTTCGCCGACCCATCCGGGGGGTCTGGCCCCACGACGAGCGCTCGACGCTGAACGCCTAGGAGGGATTCGATGGGCAGGAGAGTACTCAGAACGCGGTTGTGCGACATGCTGGGCATCGAGTACCCCATCCTGAGTGCAGGCATGGGACCCACCCTCATCGGAGAGAAGACCGGGGCGCCGGTGGAACTTGTGGTCGCAGTGTCCGAGGCGGGTGGGCTCGGGGTCCTGGGGGGAAGCGGATTCACGGTGGATGAACTGCGAGAAGCCATCCGGGAAATCAAACGACTGACCGGGCGGCCATTCGGCGTGGACCTGCTGCTTCCCCAGAAGCTGGATTTCGCAGGCGCCATGGGGCAGCAAGGGCCCGCGCAGCTCCCCCTGAGCGCCGTGCTCCAGGCCATCCCCAGGCCCCACCAGGAATGGATCCGCAAGCTGCGCGAGGAGATGGACCTTCCCGAGGTGGAGATCACGGTGCGCATGAACACGACGACCATGCGCCCCGTGGAGGCAGTCAAGGTGTGCATGGAGGAGCGGGTGCCGCTGTTCTGCGCCGGACTGGGGAACCCGGGGTTCATGGTGGAGGAGGCCCACGCACGCGGCATCAAGGTCCTGGGGATCACGGGCAACGCCAAGAACGCCCGCCGCATGGCGCAATCGGGTCTCGATCTGATCGTGGCTCAGGGGCACGAGGGGGGTGGACACACGGGGCGCATCGGCACCATGGCCCTCTTGCCCCAGGCCATGGACGCGGCCCATCCGGTGCCGGTCCTGGCCGCGGGGGGGATCGGGGACGGCCGAGGGGTGGCCGCGGCCCTGGCCATGGGGTGCGTGGGGGTCTGGGTCGGGACCCGCTTCTTGGCCACGGACGAGGGCGGCGCCCTGCCTGTCAACAAACAGCGCATCCTCCAGTCCGCGGACGAGGACACCCGGGTGAGCCGGGCGTACACCGGCAAGACGCTGCGGGCCAGCTACAACCGATTCCATGACATGTGGGACAACAGTGGCCTGGAACCCCTGCCGTTTCCAACTCAGGTGCTCATCTCCTCGGCCTTGTTGGCGAGCTTCATCGCGGCGAACAAGGATGATTGCGTGGGGGGGCTGGCTGGACAGATCTCGGGTCTGATCACCGAGATCAAGCCTGCCGGAGAGGTCTTGAAGGAGATGGTGGAGGAGGCCGTCGACATCCTGACCCGGAGACTGCCCGAAAGCGTTGTGGTGAAGTAGCACACGGGCTCGTGTCCTTGTCTTGTGATCGTGACAGCGCCAGGGGCGGATTGGGCTGCCCCTGCCTTTCTTGATCCGCACAAAGAGGAACCGCGGACACAAGCGACTGCCCGAGGAGGAACACGTGGCCGAGCGATTTGTGAGCGAGAGAAACCTCAGATTCCTTCTGTACGAAGTCATGGATGCGGAAGGGCTCACCCGGTACCCGTTGTACGCGGAGCACAGCCGAGAGGTCTTCGAGCTGGTCCTGGACACCGCCTTGAAGCTCAGCCGGGATCTCTTCAAGCCGGTGCTCCACGAGATGGACAAGGATCAGCCCAGGTACGTGGACGGCCGGGTCTTCGTCCATCCGGTGGTCAAACAGATCATGAAGGCATGCGGGGAAGGGGGTTGGATCTCGGCCAGCGCATCATACGAGATGGGAGGGCAGCAGCTCCCGCTGCTTATCATGGGGGCCTGCCGCTTCATCTTCTCGGCCGCCAACTACTCGGCCAGCGTGTACCCGTTTCTCACAACCGGGGCGGCCCACCTCATCGAGTCCTTCGGGAGCGACGATCTCAAGGACCTGTACATCCCCAGGATGTTCGCCGGCCGGTGGCAGGGGACCATGGCCCTCACCGAACCCCAGGCGGGCAGCTCTCTGTCGGATATCACCACCCAGGCCGTGCCGACGGATCAGGGCTATTACAAGATCAAGGGACAGAAGATCTTCATCTCGGCCGCCGAGCATGACGGGGTGGAGAACATCGTCAACCTCATGCTGGCCAAGATCAAGGGAGGGCCGCCGGGCGTCAAGGGGATATCGCTGTTTGTGGTGCCCAAGATGCGACCGGACGAAAGCGGCGCTCTGGTGCCCAATGACGTCACCTGCGCCGGCATTTATCACAAGCTGGGGTACCGGGGGGCGCCCATCACCCAGCTCAGTATGGGCGAGAACGACGATTGCCGGGGATGGCTGGTGGGGGAGGCCCACAAGGGGCTCTCGTATATGTTTCAGATGATGAACGAGGCGAGGATCGATGTAGGCATGGGTGCCGCGGCCATTGCCTCGGCCGCGTACTATGCCTCCCTGGAGTATGCCCAACAACGGCCACAGGGAAGGGCTCCGGGGGCCAAGGACCCTACCCAACCGCAGGTGCCCATCATCCGGCATCCCGACGTGAAACGCATGCTCCTGTTCCAGCGGGCCGTGGTGGAAGGATCCCTGGCCGTCATTCTCCAATGCGCCAAGTACGCAGACCTGGTGCGGGTGACATCGGGCGAGGAGCGCGAGCGCAACTTCCTGCTCTTGGAGCTCCTGACCCCCATTGCCAAGACCTACCCTTCTGAGATGGGCATCCTCTCGGTGAGCGCGGGCCTCCAGTGCCTGGGCGGCTACGGATACTGCGACGAGTTTCCCCTGGAGCAATTCTATCGGGATATGCGCATCCATCCCATCCACGAGGGGACCACCGGAATCCAGGGGCTCGACCTCCTGGGGCGCAAGGTCATCATGCACCAGGGCAGGGCCTTGGGTCTCTTTGCGGAAGAGGTGCGGAGAACCATCGCCAGCGGGATGGCGGATCCCGAGATGGCCCCCCGGGCAGCGGACCTGGCCGAGGGGCTCGAGAGACTCCAGGAGATCACGAGACATCTGCTGGGCGTGGCCGCGAAGGGGAATCCCGAGCTTTTCCTGGCGGATGCGACCCTGTACCTGGAGTTTTTCGGTATCATCTGCGTGGCCTGGCAATGGCTCGCCCAGGCCCTCGTGGCCCGCTCGGCCTTGCAGGGCACACCGTCGGAGGCCGAGGCGAACTTCTACCACGGCAAGCTGCACGCCTTCAGGTTCTACTACAGCTACGAGCTCCCCAAGATGGAAGGCCTGGCAAAGCGGCTCATGGAGAGCGACGGGTTGACCGTGGCGATGCCCGAGGCGTACTTCATGGATTGAGCCGGTGGGCACCAGGGGCGAGGTGGTTCACGAGGTTGCAGGTCATGGCCCGCCGGCCCGCCGGAACCAGGACGGACACCCCATGGAAGGACCGGCCGCAAACCGCTCTTAGCCCCTCGGAGACGCAAAGGGATCTTCCGGCTCGTGATTCCCGCACGGCCTCACTTGCGCTTCGCGCGGGGGGTGCCGTCATCCTTCACAGGACGACATGCCCGACCCGCCGACAGGGTCCCTGTCGTCGGCCCGGACCCCCTTGGCGGTCCGATCTGCCTGCCTTGCATCCGGATTGGGGGCGGCGTGCGGTCGGCATGGCAGGACCGGGGATCCGGGCGCCGTGGAGCGGCAGAGGACGGCAGGAAAGGGGGGCGGCAGTTGACACAGCAAGGCGTGGGACGGTATAGAAGAGGCGTTGGGAACGGAAAGGGGTGGATCATGAGGGCATACGGCAAACTGCTTGTTCCGACGGATTTCTCACAATACACGCCATTGGCGCTGGATCACGCCACGTTGCTGGCTGAGGCCTTCTCCGCCCATCTGCTCCTGCTCCATGTGATCCCCCAAGAGACCCGAGAGGTCCTGGTTCGGACCCGTACGGAGGGGCAGGTGGACGGAGGCGAGGAGATCTTCCGGGCGATCATGGAGCAGACGCAGAGCCAGATCAACGGTCTCCTCGGCCATATGCCAGAGGATCGGGTGACCAGGCTGATTCGGGTGGGCCACCCGGTCCTGGAGATCATCGCGACCGCCGGGGATCAAGGGGTGGATCTCATTGTCATGCCCACCCACGGCAGGACGGGATTGTCCCACGTCCTGTTCGGCAGCGTGGCCGAGAAGGTGGTTCGTCGCGCGCCATGTCCGGTCATGGTGGTCCGGAGCGCAGTTTCCGGCCCCGGGCCGTCCAAGCCGCTCTGAGGCCGGCATGTCCATCCAGCAGTTTGGAATCCTCGCGGATCTGAGGTGGCAGGACGTTCTGGACATCTTTTTTCTCAGTACGTTCGCGTACTATCTCTACGTATGGTTCTGGGGGACCAAAGCGGTCAAGGCCGTGGTCGGGCTTCTGGCCCTGGGGCTGGTGTTTCTGGCGGCCAGGATGTGGGGGCTCTTCCTGACCACCTGGGTCTTCCAGATCCTGTGGCAGGTGGCCGTCTTCCTCTTGATCATCCTCTTTCAATCGGAGATCCGTCAGGTCCTGGAACGGGTCAATCCCTTTCATTTCATCGGCGCCCGCAGCGCCCATGGATCGGGCGGGTGGATATCCGGGTTGGTCGAAGCGGTCTTCTCGTTGGCGCGGCAGGGACTGGGCGCGCTGGTCATCGTGGAGCGCCAGGACCGGGTGGAGGAATGGATTTCGGGCGGGGTGGCGGTCAACGGAGACCTCAGCTATGAGCTCTTGGTGAGCTTGTTCCAGAAGGGCTCGTCGCTGCACGACGGGGCCGTGCTCGTGCGGGGCGGAAAGGCCATATGCGCCGCGTCGTTCTTGCCGCTGAGTTCTGCGGAAGGGTTGCCTTCGGAATGGGGGACTCGGCATCGAGCCGCCTTGGGGCTGTCCGAACGATGTGATGCCTGGGTCGTGGTGGCCTCCGAGGAGCGCGGGAGCGTGGCTGTGGCCCAAGAGGGGGAGATGCGCGAGGTCAGCGGGCCGTCCGATCTCTCCCAGTTGCTCACCGATGCGTTCGCGGGGCGCGCCTCCGGCGGGATGACCCTCTGGGGCGTGGCGCGCGATCTGATGGTCCGTCGATGGCTGGCCAAAGTCATCTCGGCCGTCTTCGTGTCGCTTGTCTGGTTTCTCTTGGCCGGACAACAGAATGTGGAGATCGGCCTCAAGGTGCCCCTGATCACCAGGAACCTCCCGGAACAGATGGAGGTGGTGGAGCCCGTGGAGCCGAAAGTGGAGGTGACCTTCCGGGGGCTTCGGAAGGACACCGTGATCCTCAACGAGGGAAACGTGCACGTGGAGCTTGATCTCTCGCTCGTCCGCATGGGCAGGCGGACTTTTCGCATCACCCGCGATCAGGTGGTGACGCCCAGCGACCGGGTGCAGGTGGTGCGGATCGAGCCGGCCGAACTGAGATTCCAGTTTCGGGAGAAATCATGAGACCTGAAAGGGTTTCGAGGGGCCGGAGAAAGCTCAAAGGGCGCCTGACGTCGACTCGGGAGCGGGTGGATTCGTTTCTCAGGTTGTTCGAGCACGGCGACAACGTCCTGATCCTGCTCTACCCGGATCCGGATTCCATGGCCAGCGCCCTGGCCGCCAAGCGGTTGCTCTGGAAGAGGGTTCAGAAGTCCCAGATCGCGTATATCGGCGAGATCCAGCGTCTGGAGAACCAGGCCATGATGGAGCTGCTGCGGATCCCCATGGTCAAGATCAATCAGGTGGATCTGGCCTATTTCAATCGCCGCATCTTGGTGGACTCCCAGCCCCATCATTATGAGGCTTTTGAGCGTCTGTCATACGATGCCATCGTGGATCACCACCCGCTGTCCCGACAGTGCGAGGCCCGCTATGTGGACATTCGTCCCGAATACGGCGCCACCGCAACGATTCTCATCGAATACCTCCGCCAGTTTGGCATCAAGCCGTCCATGAAGCTGGCTACCGCTCTGCTGTATGCCATCAAGACGGATACGGCCAATTTCGAGAGGGACGCGACGGAGGAGGACGTCAAGCAATTTCGATACGTGTTCCAGTACGCCAACATGAATCTCCTGCGCAAGATCGAGATGTCCGAACTGCGCATCAGCGATCTGAGACACTTCAGGACGGCGCTGGAGCGAATGATCGTGACCAAGAAGGGGATCTATGCCCATCTGGGGGAGGTGGAGAGTCCAGATATCTGTGTGCAGGTAGCCGAGTTCTTCATGCGGGTTCACGGCATGAACTGGAGCTTCGTGTCCGGTCTGTATCGGGGAAGACTCATCGTCATCATCCGAAATGACGGGTACCGAAAGGACGCAGGTCGGCTGGCCACCCGGGCCTTCGGGACCTTTGGAGCGGCAGGCGGGCACCGGGGCGCTGCCCGAGCGGAGATTGCGCTGGAGACGCTCCGGGAGAAGGGGATCGAGGGCGGGAACGGCAGCCTGCAGCGCTTTGTCCGCCAGCGCCTGGAGTTCTGACCGCAGCGGCGGCGGGCTGCACCGGGACGCCTCCCGGGCGGTGGGAGCGAAAAATGATCCTCCCCCCCTTGCGCCGCAAGAATCAATGATTATACATAAAGCATTGCTCGAACGGTCAGGATCCGTCGGGAATCGTTATGCCCTGCGTTTCGGCCGCGTGGGGCACCATATCCATTCTAAGGAGGTTTTGGCGATGAAGGTGAGACCCCTGCACGATCGTGTCCTTATCAAGCGGTTGGAGGAAGAGGAGAAGACCAAGGGCGGCATCATCATCCCGGATACCGCGAAGGAGAAGCCGATCCAGGGAAAGGTGATCGCCGTCGGCAAGGGCAAGGTGACGGATGACGGCAAGCTGCTCCCCTTGGAGGTGAAGGCAGGGGACAAGGTTTTGTTCGGGAAGTACGCCGGGACCGAGGTGAAGATCGACGGTGAGGAACATGTCATCATGCGGGAGGACGACATCCTCGCCATCGTCGGCTGATGCGCGACGATCGGGGAGGACCCCATCATATTCCCATGTAAGGAGGACGTGACGAAATGGCTGCCAAGGAGATTCGGTTTCAGGAAACGGCGCGGGCGGATGTGCTCAAGGGTGTCAATCGCCTGGCCGACACGGTGAAGCTGACGTTGGGGCCCAAGGGGCGCAATGTGATCCTGGAGAAGACCTTTGGCTCCCCCAATGTGACCAAGGACGGCGTGACCGTGGCCAAGGAGATCGAACTGGAGGACAAGTTCGAGAACATCGGCGCACAGATGATCAAAGAGGTGGCGAGCAAGACCTCGGATGTGGCCGGCGATGGCACCACCACGGCCACGGTCCTGGCGCAGGCGATCTTTCGCGAAGGCATCCGGCTTGTGGCGGCGGGGTCGGACCCCATGGAGATCAAGCGCGGGATCGACAAGGCCGTTGAGGCGGTGGTCGGTGAGCTCAAGAAGCTGTCCAAACCCACCCGGGATCAGAAGGAGATCGCCCAGGTCGGCACCATCTCTGCCAACAACGACCCCACCATCGGGAACATCATCGCGGAGGCCATGAGCAAGGTGGGCAAGGAGGGTGTCATCACGGTGGAGGAAGCCAAGGCCATGGAGACGGCCCTGGACATCGTGGAGGGGATGCAGTTTGACCGCGGCTATTTGTCCCCTTACTTCGTGACGGATCCCGAGCGGATGGAGGTGGTCCTCGAGGACCCGTTCATCCTCCTGAACGAGAAGAAGATCTCCAGCATGAAGGATCTCCTCCCCATCCTCGAGCAGATCGCGAGACAGGGAAAACCGTTGCTTCTGGTGGCCGAGGACATCGAGGGAGAAGCCCTGGCCACCCTGGTGGTCAACAAGATCCGAGGCACTCTGCAATGCGCAGCGGTGAAGGCGCCGGGATTCGGCGATCGGCGTAAGGCCATGCTGGAGGACATCGCCATCCTGACCGGGGGGCAGGTGATCAGCGAGGACCTGGGCATCAAGCTGGAGAACGTGACGCTTCAGGACCTGGGTCGGGCACGCCGCGTGAGCATCACCAAGGACGACACCACCATTGTGGAGGGCCAGGGAGAGAAGAGCGCCCTGGAGGGGCGGGTCAAGCAGATCCGCGCTCAGATCGACGAGACCACCAGCGACTACGATCGCGAGAAGCTTCAGGAGCGTCTGGCCAAGCTGGTCGGGGGCGTGGCGGTGATCAACGTGGGGGCGGCCACCGAGACGGAGATGAAGGAGAAGAAGGCCCGCGTCGAGGACGCCCTCAATGCCACCCGAGCGGCCGTGGAAGAGGGGATCGTCCCCGGCGGCGGCGTGGCCTATCTGAGGTGTCTCGCCTCCGTTGAGAAGCTCCAGGTGGAGGGCGACCAGCAGTTCGGGGTCAACATCGTCAAGCGTGCGTTGGAGGAACCGATCCGCCAGATCGCCGAGAACGCCGGCATCGAGGGCTCGGTTGTGGTGGAAAAGGTGAAGAACGGCAAGGGGGCATTCGGATTCAATGCCGCCAGCGAGGAGTACGAGGACATGATGAAGGCGGGGATCATCGATCCCACCAAGGTTACCCGGTTGGCCCTGCAGAACGCGGCCTCCGTGGCCTCGCTCCTCCTCACAACGGGGGCAGTGGTCACCGAGAAGCCCAAAGAGGAGAAGGGCGCCAAGACGCCCCCCGGCGGCGGATATGGCGGAGACTACTAGTTCGTTGACCGGGACCGTTTCCGGACGGACCCGAACTCGGTGAGGGATTGCAGGGATTGGGGATCCGGGGATCCCCAATCCTTTTTTTTTCTTGGTTGACCGTCTCGGCGATAGACGCTATGGTATGACAGGTTACGGCGGTGGCAGGCGGTGGACAGCATCCAGTCCTGGCGGACAAGGGGACGACACCCCGCGGAGGCGAGCAGCGATGGCCCCTCGGAGGGCTTTGACCAACACACAATTGGGAGAGATCCGTTCAGCCCTTGTGGAGCGCCGGCGGGTGATCGAAGAGGAGCTGAGAAAAGGCTTCAGCCGTTTTCTGGAAGAAGAGGCCGAGGAGACCACGGTGGTGGACGTGGAGATCGGGGATGAGTCCCATGTGGACGTGGGCAAGGAGATGAGCTTCCAGGTCATGAGCCTTCGGAGCAATGAATTGAAGCAGATCAAGGAGGCACTCCAACGCATGGAATCGGGGGAATACGGCAAGTGCGACGAATGCGGAAGCCCCATCCGATTCGAAAGGCTCAAGGCCATGCCCTTCGCCCAGCTTTGCATCGGTTGTCAACAGGACTCGGAACGGCGGGACAGAGAACGGCAAGGCGGGGGAAGGGCCCCCTTCAACCCATGACTCCCCGGGGAGGGCCCCACGGCTCCCCCAGGAACCTGCCCAACCATCGCGCCGTGTGGGATTGTTCCCGGAATTGAATGATCTCGCATGGCGGGCCCTGTGCCACGAGACCGCCCCCATCCTCCCCCCCCTCTGGCCCCAGATCAATGACGTGGTCCGCCGCCGCGATGACGTCCATCTGATGCTCGACCAGGACCACCGTATCTCCCCTGTCGGCCAGTCGATGAAGGGTCGAGATGAGAACGTGGACATCGGTCAGATGGAGTCCGGTGGTCGGCTCGTCCAGGACATACAGGGTTCTGCCGCGGCTGGGCCTCGCCAGCTCCAAGGCCAGTTTGAGCCGTTGAGCCTCCCCCCCCGAAAGGGTGGGGCTGGGTTGACCGAGGCTGAGATATCCCAACCCCAGATCGCTCAGGACCCGCAACGGTCTGCGGATCCTGGGCTGGGCCTGAAAGAACGAGAGGGCTTCCTCCACCGTCATCGCCAAGACCTGGCCGATGTCCCGGCCGCCATACCGGACGGTGAGGGTCTCCGCGTTGAACCTGGCCCCGCGGCAGGACTCGCACTCCAGGTAGACGTCCGGCAGAAAACTCATCTCCCGCCGAACCACGCCTTGCCCCTCGCAAGTGGGACATCGCCCCGGCGCCATGTTGAACGAAAAGCGCCCCGGGCCATACCCCCGGCTCCGCGCCTCGGGCAAGGACGAGAACAGGATCCGGATCTCGTCCCAGACCTTGACGAATGTGGCCGGGGTCGATCGCGGAGTCCGGCCGATGGGCGAATGGTCGACCTCCAGAATCCGATCGATGGCCTCCCAGCCCTCGATGATATCGTGGGCGCCAGGGAATGCCTGCTCTTTGGAGATGAGCCGCTTCACTCCCTTGAACAGGACCTCCCGAACCAGGGAACTCTTCCCGGATCCGGAGACGCCCGTCACGCACGTGAGGGTCCCCACGGGAATGGCCACATCGATTCCCTTGAGGTTGTTTTGCCGCGCCCCTTTGATCCGGATCCAGGCCCCCCCTTTGGCCTCTCGACCCCGTGAGGTGAGGACGCGGTGCCGCGGATCGTCCAGGGCCCGCACCGTCGGAGAGGCATTGGTCTGCCGCAGTTCATCCCAGGTCCCCTGAGCCACGAGATATCCACCATGCCGACCAGCTCCCGGCCCCAAGTCGATGATCCAATCAGCCTCCCGGATGGTCGCTTCATCGTGCTCCACCACCAGGATGCTGTTTCCACGTTCCTTCAGCACTCGGAGCCCGTCCATGAGAAGGCCATGATCTCTGGGGTGGAGTCCGATGGTGGGCTCATCCAGCACATAGCAGACCCCCCGTAGATTGGACCCCAGCTGTGCGGCCAGACGGATTCGTTGCGACTCGCCCCCCGAAAGGGTCTCCGCCGAACGATCCAGGCAGAGGTATCCCACGCCCAGCCTCACAAGGATCTCCAATCGCGGGAGGATCTCGGCCAGGATAGGACCGCTCACCGACTGCCAGGTTTGCGGAAACCTCGCCGACGACCAATAGGCGGCGGCGGCAACCACGCTCATGGCGGTCACCTCCGGCAGGGTGCGGCCGAGCACCCTGGCTGACCGGCCCAGTGCATTGAGCCGCATCCCGTGGCACGAAGGGCAGCGGACGTGTCCATCTCCCCGGGAGACGATGCCCAACCCATCGCACTTGGGGCAGGCGCCCATGGGGCTGTTGAAGGAGAAATGCCGGGGATCCAACTCCACGAAGCCCTGCCCGCACCCCGGACATTGGCGGGCGTGGCTGAAGACCCGCTCATTACCGCTTGCGTCGAGCATCTTCACCGTTCCGCCTCCCTCGCGCAGCCCCCGATCCAGGAGCCCGGCCAGGGCCTCCTCGGTCCGAGTCCCCACGTGGAGCGGCTCGCCGATCACCCACTCGACCCAGTGGTCGCGGAAGCGGTCCAAGGCGCGAAGATCCTCCAGCAGACGCACGACGCCGTCCACCCGGATCCGCTGGATGCCTGCCCTGCGGGCCCTTTCCAGGACGTCTTTGTGAAACCCCTTGCGTCCCATGACCTTGGGTGCCAGCAACGTGATGGTCTCCCCCCGGTGCTCGGTCAGGATGGTCATCAGAATGGCCTCGATCCCCCCGGCGGAGATGGGGAGTCCGCACCTGGGGCAGTACTGGACCCCAAGGCGGGCGTACATCAGACGGAGGAAGTGGTAGATCTCCGTGAGTGTGGCGACGGTGGAACGTCGCCCTGCACGGGCCGTTCGCTGTTCGATGGCCACCGTGGGTGGGACTCCGGCAACCAGGTCCACATCCGGCCGGTCCAGCACGCGGAGATAGTGGCGAACGTACGCAGGAAGGCTCTCGAGATACCGCCTCTGGCCCTCCGTGAAGAGGATGTCGAAGGCCAAAGTGGACTTGCCCGAACCGCTCACGCCCGTGATGGCCACCAGGCTGTCCCGCGGGATGTCCAGCGTGAGTCCCTTGAGGTTGTGCTGCCGGGCGCCCACAACGCGAATGGCGCCGTTGAGAGGCACGTCCTGGGGTGCGGGCGCCTCCTGGCGCCTCGCGCGCCGGGAGCCGAGGCGGGGCGCGCCATCGAGGAGCGGACGCAGGTGACGCCCCGTCCAGGACTCCGGGCAGGCGGCCACCGTTTCCGGGGATCCCTCCACGACCAGATGGCCTCCGTCATCGCCTCCCTCAGGCCCCAGGTCGATGACGTGGTCCGCACACTTGATGACGTCCAGGTGGTGTTCCACCACCACCACCGTGTTGGCTTGGTCCACCAGTTCGTTGAGAACATCGAGGAGCAGCCTCACATCATCCAGGTGCAGACCCGTAGTGGGTTCGTCCAGGAGAAACAGGGTACGACCCGAGGCCCCGGTGAGGAATCTGGCCAGCCTGAGTCGTTGGGCCTCGCCCCCTGAGAGGGTGCTCAAGGGCTGCCCCAGGGGGAGATACCCAAGACCCATCCGGAGCAGCGGGGCCAGCGCTCGGGTCACGGCTGGCACGTCTGCGAAAAGAGCGGCAGCCTGCTTTGCGGTCATCTCCAAGATCTCGGCAATGGAGTGGCCCCGATAGGCCACCTCCAGGATCTCTCCCCGGAAACGCCGACCCCGACAGTCCGGGCACTGAAGCACCACGTCGGAAAGGAACTGCATCTCCACGGTGAGGTGTCCCTCACCGCGACACGACTCGCATCGCCCGCCGGGGACGTTGAAGGAAAAGTGCCCTGCCCGGAATCCCCTGCGCTGCGCCGCCGCGGATGAGGCGAAGCGCTGTCGGATGGGATCCCAGGCCTTGGTGTAAGTGGCCGCGTTGGCCCTGGACGTTCGTCCCAGGGCGCTCTGATCGACCAACTCCACCCGGTCGATCCAATGGACGCCGCGCACCTCGTCGTGCATGCCGGGGCGCTCGGCCGGCATGCCCAAAGCTCGAGCCACGCAACGATGCAGGATGTCCAGAAGCAGGGTGCTCTTGCCCGATCCAGATACGCCGGTGATGCAGGTCAGGGCGCGCAGCGGGATCCGGACGTCCATGCCTTTGAGGTTGTTCTCCCGCGCGCCCCGGATCACGATGGCCTCCTGTCCCCGCGTGGGGCGCCGCTGTTCGGGAACGGGGATGGCCTTTCGGCCCGTCAGGTACTGCCCGGTGAGCGAATGGGAGGCCGCCGCCAGGTCCGTCCACGGGCCGAAGAAGACCACCCGGCCGCCCCGCTCCCCCGCCTGAGGCCCCAGATCCAGGATTCGGTCGCTCTGGGCGATGAGGTCGGAGTCGTGCTCCACGATGACGGCCGTGTTGCCCTGGCGGACCAAGGCCCGGATCACCTTCGCCAAACGCCCCGTGTCCCGTGCGTGAAGGCCGATGCTGGGTTCGTCCAGCACGAACAGGGTGTTGACCAGTCGCGAGCCCAGCGCCCGTGTGAGGAGAACGCGTTGCACCTCTCCGCCCGACAGGGTCCGGGAGGTCCGGTCCAGCGTCAGGTAGCCCAACCCCACATCCCTCAGATACCGGAGGCGGCTGGAAATCTCGGCGACCAGCATATCCAGGACGGGATTCGGAGCGGTCTCCCGGTGCAGCTCCTCGAAGAAGCCGAGGCAGGAGATCACGTCCTGGCTCCAGATCTGGGGTAGATTCCTGCCCCGGATGCGCCACTGGAGGGCTTCGGGCCGCAGACGGCTTCCCCGGCAGGAGGGGCAGGTCAGATAGGCCCGGAACCGCGACAGGAAGACCCGGACATGCATCCGGTAGCTCTTCTCCTCCAGCCACCGAAGAAACCCGCGCACCCCGTAGTACCCGTGGCGACCGTTCAGGACCGCGGCCCGCTGATCGGCCTTGAGCTCGGCCCAGGGCCGATGGGTGGGGATGTGGTGGGCCCGGCAGAAGGAAAGGAGTTCTTCGAAGGCCCCCCTGGCTGCCGGCACTGCCAGGGGACGGACGGCCCCCTGGGCGATGGAGCGCGATGGATCGGGGACCACTAGGTCGGGGTCCATGTCGATGATCCGCCCGAACCCGCGGCATTCCGGACACGCCCCCACGGCGCTGTTGAACGAGAAGAGATTGGGGGATGGATCGCTCACGTGCCCACCGCAGCGGACGCACTTCCACTGATTCGTATAGTCGTATCGCTTGCCGTCGGAGGAATGGATGGACAAGTCTCCCCGTCCATGCCGGAAGGCCGTCTCCACGGAGTCCACGAAGCGCGCCCTGTCGTCCGGCGCAGGCATCCAGCGGTCCACGACCACATCCATCGACTCTTCGCCCGGAGATCGCTGCCACTGGTCCACGGGAATGATCCGACGGTCTTTCCACAGCCGGAACAGACCCATGCGCAGCAGGCCTGCCTGGAGGACTCCCGGGTCCCGCCCTTCCAGGTAAAGAGGAAACGTCATCACCCAGGGGCCGGGGCACGGCAGACATCGAACCTCCTCCCACAGTTCTTCCGGGGAACGCCTCCGGATCTCCTGGCCGCAGCTGGGGCAAAATGGACTGGCCATGCGGGCAAACAGGAGCTTGAGAAAATCCGTCAGCTCGGTCATGGTCCCCACGGTGGACCGGGAAGTGCGCACCGGATGACTCCCCTCGATGGCCAGCGAGGGCGGGATTCCCTCGATGGCGTCCACCTGGGGCCGATCCATTCGCTCGAGGAACTGGCGGGCATAGGGGGAGAAGGTCTCCACATAGCGTCGCTGACCCTCGGCGTACAGGACATCCTTGGCCAGCGACGACTTCCCGGACCCACTCACCCCGGTGACCGTGATCCACTGGTCCAGGGGGATGTCCAGGTCCAACCCCTTGAGGTTGTGTTGGCGCACACCGCGCAATCGAACGAGGGACTGGGCGACTGAAGAGGACATAATCATCAGCATAGCCCAATGCGGAAACGACGGTAAGGGGTTGAGGTGACGGACGGCGCCGCGAGGGACCTTCAGCGACCTCCAGTGAATCCGCCTCCCGTGAGGTACGCGGAGGGGAGGGCCCGTGGGATCTCGTGGCGCGCCCCCACGGAAGGTGGCTCAAAAGCGAATACGCGATGGAGGAAGGACAGGACGATATGATAAGTCGCTCCCCAGAGGATCTCGACGCCGTCTTCGTCCCGGTGAACGAAGCACGGGAATCGGGCAGGGCCGCCCCAGAGGGGCTTCCCTGTTGGATCGACCCCCCGCAACAGGCAGACCGCATGGTTGTCAGGGCAAAGGAGGTTGGACACGGGGATGGGGACGATCTTGTCCACCTCCCAGTTGGGTCGAATCCGGAGCGTGGTGGGGACCCGACCCACCAGAGGAAGGATCCACCTGTCAAACAGCTGCAACCGGTACATGGGGAGGAGCCCCAGGAACTCCACCACCCACGGCAGGAGGCGCATCTCCTCCCAGCTCTCCCGCAAGGCGCAAGCCCAGTGCAAGGCGAGGGAGCGGCGGGCGGGCAACCGCCCGAAATGCCAGTGGGTCCATCCCCGACTTCGGACCAGCGGGCTGCCCGGCAATCTCAGGAGGGCACCCAAGGCACCGTCGAGCCGCGGGACGACCGTACCGCCCGGGCAGCACAGATCTCCGGCCTGTTTCACGTGCAGGGAGCGTTTGTTGAGCAAGATGGTCGCCTCATGGCATGTTTCTTCCGGCGAGCACTGAACGGGAAGTAGGACTGCCGCGGTGTGGGCAGGGGGGGGCAGGCGTGTCTCGAGATCCGGCGGGGTCAAGGCCGCCGCCATAGTGTCAATTGATGTTCCATCCGGCATGTGCAACAACTCGGCTGAGGGGCGCTGCAAGCCGCACGTCTCACAGGGTCAGCGCCGGATCCCGGATGTCGATCCTCAGGGGGGAGGCGTATGCCAGCTGACAGGAATCCAACGGCCGCCGAGATGATCCCAAGGGTCGGCGGGGAAGCAGGGCCCTTCCTTCCCGCTTCCAGGCCGGTTCTCGAGGGGGCCTCCTACATGGGCGGATCGGTGAGACGACCCTTGTCGTCCATCAGCTCCAGGCGATATACGGAGTTGGTGGTCCGGAAATGGTCCCGTCCATGTTCCACCACCTCGCCCGTTCGGAACACCCGTCCGTCGTCCAGGTACAGACAGTACCTCTGTCCCACTTTGGGGAGATCCATCTCCCATCCGAGCTTGAGCGTCCCCACAGGAAACTTCCCGTCGGCCTTGCCCAGAACCTTGGTCAGGCGAATCCGCCTCGGAACCTGGTCGATGATCCCGAGTTCCAGAAGCCGCCGGGCGATGCCCTGGAGCCCCTGGGCCAGAACATCGCTCAGTTCGCGATCCTCTTGCCGGCGCCCCAGATCGACCCCCAGCCTCTGGAAGTGGGCAAGGGCCCCCCGGAAGTTCCCCTCCTTTCCATTGAGGAGATCCAGAAGGATCCTGTGGACCTTGGCGGTTTCCCGAAGCACGGCATCGGAACCGCGCCTCAAATCCATTCGCTGGTCGGCGGACATCAGACGTCTTCCTGGGAGCCTCCCGCCACGCACACGGGGCCAGCCACCGCCCGGACCGTTCGATCGTCCTTGAGGGACGCGATGAAGCCGCGCAGGGCCTTCTCGGTTTCCGAATCGAGATCGAGGAATTGGAGGCCCGAGCGGATCCCCTTGTCGGTGACCTCGCATCGCACCACCCGGGCTTTGGTCTGGATCTTCTGACCGGACCACGGCACTCGGAAGGAGAGCAGGATGTCCCGGTCCACCAGGTGGATGAAGTCCCCCCACATCAAACATCCGGTGTCGCTGATATCCAGGATATAGCCCTCCCAGGAGCGATCCGCTTTCCGGTCTTGGAGGTCCAGGAATGTCCCTCGAACGAAGATCTTCTTTCGCTCGCTCTCCCTCAGGTTGATCTCCTCCGTGGCCCTGGGGAATTCCACGAAGAACAGGGGCACGGGGTCTTCGATGATCCCCAGGACCCGTGTTCGAAACCGGAACACGGAGGACTGGAAACACCTGACCCAAAGGGAGTCGTTGGCCTTGAGTCGATGGGACCCGGATTCCTTGAATGGACGATCCAATATGATGCACCGACCGGCTATGAAGCCGACGACATGCGTATGGAACCCCTGGGAACCCGCCGTCGGTTCAATGTAAACCTCTTCGTTGACGTGGAAGGACGGACCCTTATCGGGGCTCATGACGCTCCCCTCCTCCATGGTCTCCCATGCCCGGCGCCAGTTCTGGGCACCGAGGGCGCCCGACCAAGCGGACGGAGTCAGGGTCTGTATACTATCAAACCATGGATTCCGTCAAGGTTTCTCGAAGCCAGGGTTCTCCGCCCCCTTGACAGAAGTACCCAGGGCGTCTATGTGTTCATCTGATCCCGGCGGAGACGGTGGTAGGATCTCCCCGGCTTCGCCGAGGACCGCGACGGCCTCGAAGGCCGCACCTCAGGGAGAATGGGCGCCCGTCGAGTCTGCTGCCTGACCGTGTCAAGGGCGCCGGGGGCCAGGGGACGGCGGGGAGGAGGCCCGATGACCAACCTGATCTTGCAATTCCCGGTGCACACCGTAGACGGTCACCTCGTGCTGCCTGCGGGAAGCCAAGTGTCGGCCGATCGGCTCCGGGATCAATTGGGTTGGTTCCGGGGATCTTTCACGACGAGCCTTCCCCTGGCCAGGCACGACACCATCAGACGGGACCTGGTGCGCTACATCGGCCGAGGGCCGTATGCCACCATCTTTGACACAGACGAGAAGGTCTCCCTGGTGCTGGATATCATGGCACAGGTGCGCCTTCCCCTGCCGGTCCTGCGATCTGTTAGCTACTTCAAGGTTCGAGAGCCCTACACGTACCGGCACACGCTGATGGTCTGCGCCCTGTCCGCACTCATGGCCCGGGATCTGGTCGCCAGTTCCGAGGAGCGCCTCCAGGAGGCCGTGGCCGGGCCGGTCCACGACCTGGGGAAGGTTTGCGTCCCTTTGTCCATCCTCAGGAAGAGCCACCCCCTCACGCGCACCGAGAGGGGAATCCTCGAGCATCACGCCAGCGCTGGGTACGTGCTGCTGAGCATGTACCTCGGGGATCCCAACTGCTTCGAGGCAAGGGTCGCCAGGGATCATCACGAGAGGCGGGACGGCTCCGGCTACCCATCTCGAGTGCGGCTGAAAGATCGAATGGTGGAGATCATCGCGGCCGCCGATGTCTACGACGCCCTCATCTCTCCTCGGCCGTACCGTCCCGCCGGCTATGACAACCGGACCGCCCTGGAGGAGCTGACGGATCTCGCCGTACAGGGCAAGCTGAACCCCGAGGTGGTCCGGACCCTCATCGCGCACAACCGAAGGCACAAGACCCCTTCAGTCGATTGCGTGATCTCGGAGGAGAGACGGGGAACGCCACCTGCCCGCAACCTGTACGGCATCATTGCCAACGAGGAGAATGGGGCGCCCCCGGGGCGTGGCCAATAGCGTTTTGGGGGCGGGATAGCGTCGTGGGCAGAGGAGCCTCTGGCGCCCCGCACAGGACCGCCCGATTCCCGATGAATCGTTCGTGAAACAACAAGGTTACGTTGACGGTGGGGCCCGCTTCGGGTAATGTAGGGAGAAAGGCGATCGGAGTTGACAAGCCAATAGTACAGGGAGCGCAGAGGATGAAGATCGACCGGTCGTTCATGGAGGAGGTCTCGCGTCGCAGCGGTCAGCGATTCGAGGGGTGTTACCACTGCCTCAGTTGCGGGGGGGGATGTCCGGTGGTCGAGGCCATGGACTATAACCCCAATCAGGTGATCCGCATGATGCAGTTCGGGATGCGTGAAGAGGTGTTGAGCAGCAAGGCCATCTGGCTTTGTGTGGGATGCTTCAGTTGCCTGTCGCAATGCCCCAACCGCGTGCACATCCCGAGGATGATGGATACCCTGCGCCAGATGGCTTTGGAGGCCGGGGGCAAGGTGGCGGAGCCCCATATCTGGGCGTTCCACCGGGAGTTTCTTCGCCAGGTCAGGACGTGGGGGCGGGTGTACGAGCTCGGTTTCATGCTGCGGTTCAAGTTGGCCACCGGCGCTCTGTTCCAGGACATGATCCCAGGGATGAAGATGATGATGCGGGGACGGCTGCATTTCCTTCCTTCTCGGGTGAAGGGCGTGGGCGAGGTCCGCAAGGCGATGGGGGGCAAGTGATGGGAACGATCAGGTACTATCCGGGTTGTTCACTGGAATCCAGCGCGCGGGAGATGGCCGAGAGCTTCAAGGAGGTGGCCCGGGGCTACGGCCTGGAGGTGCAGGCGCTGGATGATTGGAGCTGCTGCGGGTCGTCTCCGGCCCATTCCACGGACCATGAGATGGCCCTGCTGCTCGCGGCCCGAAACCTCCTGTTGGCAGAGGCCCAGGGGGCGGAGGAACTGATGGTCATGTGCCCCAGTTGCTTCGTCCGGCTTCGCGAGGCGGAGCGGACCATCGTGGAGGATGAGGGTGAGGCCCAGAAAGTCCAGCGCTCACTGGGCGGCCGGTATCAGGGCAAGGTGCGCCTCAAGTTCTTTCTGGAAACCATGAAGGAGCTGGGCCTGGAGAAGCTGAAGGCCGGGGTCAAGGTCCCCCTCCAAGGCCTCAAGGGTGCCCTCTACTACGGATGTCTGTTGAGCCGCCCCGAGTGGATCACCGGGTTCGATGTGGCACCGTACGAGGCGTTCCTGGAGGACCTGTTCCGGGCCCTGGGGGGTGATGTGGTCCACTGGGGCTACTCCCGGCAATGCTGCGGCGCGCATCTGGCCATGACCAAAGCGGATCTGGTCAACGGCCTGGTCGATCGGATCCGGGACCACGCGCGACGGGCTGGCGCCAACTGCCTCGTGGTTTTCTGCCCCCTGTGTCAGGTGAACCTGGAGATGCGGGGCAGGGACCAGGAGGCCCTGCCCGTCCTGTACATCTCGGAGGTCATGGGCCTGGCCGCGGGATTGCCCCAGACCCGATCGTGGTTGGCCCGGCACTTGATCGATCCCCAGCCATTGCTCGCCTCCCTGAAGATCGCCTGAGGGCCGCGCGCCCGGGTGGCCGTGGGTGGAGGAGGGCGTACGGGATGAACAACGGCAGCGACGACCCGCGACCGCCCAGCGGGTCGCTCCATCCCTCCCAGGACCTGAAAGGGCGAAACTTGACGTTGATCGGCATGCCCGGCGCGGGCAAGAGCACGGTGGGAATGCGACTGGCCGACGCCCTGGGAGCCCCGTTCCTGGACACCGATCGACTCATCGAGACCCGCTGGGGGGCTACGCTGCAGGAGATCATCGACTCGGAGGGGCTGGCTGCCTTTCTCCGAAGGGAGGAGGCGGTCATCCTGTCCCTGGACGTCCGGGCCACGGTGATTGCCACCGGAGGGAGCGTGGTTTACTCCTGGCGGGCCATGGAGCATCTGCGAAGATCGGGCCGGGTGGTGTGGCTGGATCTGCCCTTGCCGGTCATCGAGAGACGGATCGGGGCGGGTGCCGGAAAGAGGGGCATCGCCAAGGTGAGAGACCAGAGCCTCTCCCAGCTTTATGAGGAGCGGCGACCCCTGTACGGGCGCTATGCCCATCTGACCGTCCAAGTCCAGGATCGCCGGGATCAGGATGTGGTGGAGGAGATCCTGGTTCTTTTGAATCGGAGCGGGTTTTCATGGACCGGGACTTGCTCCTGATCGGGCCGGTGGGGCATCGGGGAGTTGGGTGGCCCGAGGTGGCCCACGCAGACGAGGCCGTGCTCCCGTACAAGGGCTTTCATCTGGTGGCCCGGGCCAGGAAAGGTCCGGTGGGTTGGCTGGGGGAGGTCCGCATCATCCTCGCCCCGGCGCGCCTCCCGGTGCATGTCTTTGCCCCGGTGCCACGCTTCCACATGGACCCCGGCACGGCCGTCCGGGAGGCCTTGATCGAAGGGATCCGGAAGGTGGACCGGGGGGAAATCATTGGATTGTGAAAAAATAGATTGACCGCGCCCCCCTTTTTGTCATATATTCCTCAGAAAAATAGGGAAAGGCGGTGAAGATCCTCCCAGGGCCTCCCCCCGCTGTCGAGGGAGTCCTCCCTGGATCTCGAACGAAGACCCCCTCCTAGATATTCTGGTTGGTGACCTCGCCGACGGGAAACTCAAGAGGGATCGGAACGCTCACGCGACGCGTGCGAACGCGGTTGCATCTCCCGGCCACTCTGGGACGTCCAACGAGGTAGGGGCGATTTTACATCGACCCTTCTCTGGACTGCCCGAAGAGGGAGGCTAAACTGATAGTGCGCCCCTCAAGGGCGCGACGGGAAAGAACGAGGAGACGTGAAATGGCACCGTTGGTCGATCAGGATGTGAGCCGCTGGATCCGTGAGCATCAGCGCGATATGATCCTTTGCCCTCACCAACCCGGTCTGCTGCTCATTTCCAAAAAGGCGTGTCTGAAGCGCTATCGTGCCGCCTTGGGTCGTGTGTTCGAGGCCGTGTCAGAGGAGGACGCGTTCCACTACGCACTCAAGAAGGGGCTCTCTCTGTGCGAGGGATGCCCCATCGGAAGGAGACTGGTGGAAGAGGAGCGTCGCTCTGGAGCCGCACACGAATCGGACGCGGTGCAGGAGGCCGTGAGCCAAGGATGACTCCATCCGGCCTTCCTCCCCGGGTTTGGGGCGGGGTGCGCCCGCCGCGGGGATGAGATAACCTTGGCGTGCCCCTACCAACCCCGGCCGAACAGATGCCCCTGGGGCGTTTTTTGCCTTGCAAGGCGGACGCGACGCCGCTACCGTGAGGAAAGGGGAGATCTCCGTCTCCGCAACGGGGCGATCCCGATCCGAGAAGTGGAATCGTTCCCGCGGCGATGAATCCTTTGCCGTGCCCTCCTCCCACCCCATGGGGGATGCGGTCTCCGGGAACCATGCCGAAACTCCTGCTCCAGACCTTCGGCTGCCAGATGAACGAGCACGATTCTCTCAAGATCGCCTCGCTGCTGCGGGCCGACGGGTATGAACTCACGGACGATCCCCTCCAGGCGGATTGCGTCATCCTCAACACCTGCAGCATCCGCGAGAAACCCAGTCAAAAGGTCTACAGCGCCCTGGGGCGGCTCCGGGCCCTGAGGCGTCGGAGGCCCTCCGTGATCATCGGTGTGGGGGGGTGTGTGGCCCAGCAGGAAGGGGAGCGTTTGCTGGACCGGGTCCCCCATCTGGATTTCGTGTTTGGGACCCATCATATCCAGGACGTCCCGCGCATGGTGCAGGCGGCGAGGGAGCGACGGGGGCGATGTTGCGAGGTCGCCTTCACGGCCCAGGTCCCATCGCTCCATCATCGTCCGGGGGCGGCGCCCGGGGCGGTTCAGGCCCACATCACCATCATGCAGGGATGCGACAACTTCTGCTCGTACTGCATCGTTCCTTACGTGCGCGGCAGGGAACAGAGCCGCCCCCTGCCGGACATTGTGGAGGAGGCCCGGATCCTGGCCCAAGGCGGGGTGCGGGAGCTGGTCCTGCTGGGGCAGAACGTGAACTCGTACGGACGGGACCACCACCGCCGATGGTCGTTTGCTGCGCTTCTGGAGGCCCTGCAGGATGTGGAGGGCATCGCCCGCATCCGTTTCACCACATCCCATCCCCGGGATCTCTCGGAGGAGATGGTGGACGCCATGGCCCGCCTGGACAAGGTGTGCGAGCACCTGCACCTGCCGGTGCAGTCGGGATCCTCCCGGGTGCTGTCTGCCATGGGGCGGGGATACACCCGGGAGGACTATCTGGCACGGGTGAGATCGCTCCGGAATCGGATTCCGGGCATTGCCCTGACCACCGACATCATCGTGGGTTTTCCGGGGGAGACCGAAGAGGAGTTCCGGGAGACCATCACCCTGCTGGAGGCCGTTCGGTTCGACGGCATGTACTCCTTCAAGTATTCGCCCCGGCCCATGACGCGGGCCTACGACATGGGGGATTCGGTGCCCGAATCGGCCAAGGTCGATCGTCTCGCCCGCGTCCAGGCCGTACAGGACGGAATCACGGACGCCATCCTGGAGGGGTGCGTGGGCACGGTGGAGGATGTCCTGATCACAGGGCCGTCTCCCCGGGGACAGGGGCAGGTGACGGGGAGGACACGGTCCCATCGAATCGTCCATGCCCCCGGGGACCCGGACAGGCTTCGGGGAAGGCTCGTTCCCGTCAGAATCGAGCGGAGCCTGAGACACTCCCTGTGGGGCAGGCCGCTGGAGTGAGGGAAAGATGACATGAGCACGTCGTTCGTGGACTTTCACACCCACACCATCTTCAGCGACGGGGAGCTCCTTCCGGCCGAACTGGTGCAGCGAGCCAGCGAGAAGGGGTGCAGGGGGATCGCCATCACCGATCACGCGGACAGCTCCAATCTGGAGTTCGTTGTCTCGCGGGTCGCCGCCTTCGCCACGGAACTGGGGGAGGAGTGGGCTGCGCAGGTCATCCCCGGAGTGGAGCTGACCCATGTCCCTCCCAGAAGGATCCCCCAGCTGGCCGAGCGCGCTCGCGCCCTGGGTGCGCGATGGGTCGTGGTGCACGGGGAGACCGTGACGGAGCCCGTGGCGGCTGGCACGAACCGTGCGGCTATTGAGGCGGGCGTTGATCTGCTGGCTCATCCCGGGCTCATCCATGAGGAGGACGCCTCTCTGGCGGCCGAGGTCGGGGTCTTTCTGGAGGTGACCACGCGCAAGGGGCATAGCCTCACCAACGGATGGGTCGTGCAGCGGGCCATGGAGACGGGGGCGCGGCTGCTCCTGGACACGGATACCCACGGCCCCCAGGACATCCTGGACGGGGCCCAGCGTCGGATGGTTGCCCTGGGAGCCGGCCTCTCCCCGGAAGGCTGGGACAGATTGGTGGCCGACGCCTTGCAGCTCTTGAAGCGGTTGCGGGGCGAGGAAGGAGGCGGGTGACGACTCCCCGTGGTTCCTCCCGTCTCTGGGGACGCTGGGCGTCCTGGGGCGTCCTGATCCTCTGGGTTCTGATGCTGTGCCTGCTGGTGCGCAGGGAGTACTTCTCCGCCTCGCGTGGCCTCCCCCTGGAGGGGCCGGTAGCCTCTGAGGTCCAGGACCACGTCGGGTGGATGGGGATCTATGCCCAGGGACAGAAGATCGGATTCGCCAACACCCAGGTGTATCGAGACGGCGACGGTTTCCGGGTGGAGGAGAAGGCGTTGCTGCGCTTGAACCTCCTGGGCGTCCCCAGGGATGTGCGGAACCTCATGGTGATCCGGACCGATGAGCGGTTCGCTCTCAAGTCCTTCCACATGAGCCTGGAGTCCGGCCCCACCCGCTTCGAGATGATGGGGGACCTGGTCCCGACCGGCCTCTCCCTGGAGATTCGTTCGGGGGGCAAGGGCCGCCGACAGGAGATCCCTTTGGCGGAGGTCCCCTGGCTGGCCCAGACCCTGCGCTTCTTCCTGCTTCAAAGACCGCTGGCCGTCGGGTTGCGGTTCCAGCTCCCCCTGTTCGATCCTTTGACCCTCTCGATCCAGCCCCTGGAGGTGGTGGTGGAGGCCCGGGAGTCGCATCGATGGGAAGATAAGATCTTGCCCGTTTTCCGGCTCGTCTACTCCTGGATGGGTCTTCAGAGCCGGGCATGGGTCACGGAAACCGGGGAGGTCATGCGGGAGGAAGGTTGGGGCGGCTTCAGTCTGGTGAGGGAGTCCCAGGAGGATGCCCTGGTGAAGAACTGGCCGGCGGGCAGGGGAGTGGATCTCATGAGGGCCTCCGCCGTTTCCGTGGAGACCCCGTTGCCGTCCCCTCGAGAGCTGTCTTCCCTCAAGATCCGCTTCTCCAAGGTCGACGTGGGGCGGTTCGCCCTGCAGGGTCCCAGGCAGCGGGTTCGGGGTCAGGAGGTGGAGGTGGTTCGGGAGGATCTAGCCACGGCTGCCGGTTTTTCCCTGCCCCACCCTGGAGGAGCGGGGTATGAATCCTCTTTGGACCCCAGCCCCATGATCGAGAGCGACGACCCGGAGATCCGCTCCCAGGCGCGGCGCATCCTGGAGGGGGAGGGCGATGCGCTGCGGGCCGTGTGGCGCCTGCTGCAGTGGGTCCACGAAAACCTGGAGAAGATCCCCACGGTGAGCGTGCCCAGTGCCCTGGAGGTCCTTCGGACCCGCCAGGGGGACTGCAACGAACACGCGGTGCTGTTCGCCGCGCTGGGCCGCGCTGCGGGGATCCCCACCAAGCTGGTGGCCGGCCTTGTATACCAGGACGGACGGTTCTACTATCACGCCTGGAACGAGGTGTTTCTCGGGAATTGGTTCTCGGTGGACCCGCTCATGGGCCAGTTCCCGGCCGACGCCACCCACATCCGATTCGTGGAGGGGGGGCTGGAGCGCCAGGCCCAGCTCATCCCGCTGATCGGCACCCTGAAAGCGGAGATCGTGTCCCATCGATGATCGAGATCCATCGACTGTGCAAACGATATGGGTCCTTCGTCGCCGTGGATGAGGTGAGCTTCACCGTGCAGCCGGGCGAGATCTTCGGATTCCTGGGACCCAACGGCGCGGGCAAGACCACCACCATCCGCATCCTGGCGGGCCTGCTTCGGCCCACCTCGGGCGCCGTGCGGATCGGGGGATTCGACATCGTCCGAGAACCCGAGGCCGCCAAGGCCATCATGGGCGTTGTCCCCGACCGGCCGTTCCTGTACGAGAAGCTCACCGCAACGGAACTCCTCCAGTTCCTGGGATCCATCTACCGCCTGGCGCCCTCCGACATCGAGGACAGGATTCGAGGGCTCATGGCACTTTTCGAGCTGGAGGATTGGCAGGGGGAACTCATCGAGAACTACTCCCACGGCATGAAGCAAAGACTGGTGATGGCCGCGGCGCTCATCCACCGCCCCAGGGTGCTGGTCGTGGACGAACCCATGGTGGGTCTGGACCCGCGAGGGGCCCGTCTGGTCAAGGAGATCTTCCGACAGGAGGCGGTCGGGAGGGGGGTGAGCGTATTCGTGTCGACCCACACCCTGGAGATGGCTCAGGAGCTGTGCGATCGAATCGCCATCCTGCAGAAGGGGCGGGTCATCGCCGAGGGGACCTCCGAGGAGTTGCGCCGCATGGCGGGGGGCAGCCAGGGCGATCTGGAGTCGGTCTTTCTCAAACTGACGGGAGGGGAAGGTGTCCAGGAGATCCTCCAGACCCTCGAAGGGACTGCCCTCTGAGACGGCGGAGCCCCTTCGCATGTCACGCGCCACCCGGCGGAGGCGTCCGGGAGCCGTACGGTGACTCCTCCCCCATGGATGCTCCTCCTGAGGCCCGGGTGGCTTTCCCTCCAGCGGCGGATCAGCCGGGGGGATCGGCGCGAACGGCTTCGCGCCGCGGTGTTCCTGTCTCTGGGCGTCCTGTTCTGGACGTTCACCTTCTGGGGATTCTGGCGGGTCCTGGTCTACTTCCGCGGCATCGAGTCGTTCGGCGATGTCCTGGCGGCCAAGCTCCTCTCCATGATCTTCCTCACCTTTTTCGCCCTGTTGGTCTTCAGCAACGTGGTGACCGCCCTGTCGACGTATTTCTTGTCGGACGATCTGGAACTGGTGCTGACGACCCCCGTGTCCCTGACCGATGTGTACCGGGCCAAGTTCCTGGAAACGGGCGTCAGCAGTTCCTGGATGGTCCTCATGTTCGGTGCCCCCGTCTTCCTGGTGTACGGCCTGGTCTTTGACGCCTCGGTGGAATACTACCTCGTCCTGCTGGTGGCCCTGCCACCGTTTCTGGCCATCCCGGCCTCCATGGGGATCGCCCTGATCATGATTTTGACCAATGTGTTTCCCGCCCGCCGGGCCCGAGACGTCCTCGTGCTGCTGGCCCTTCTGTTCGCAGCGGGGATCTATCTGCTCATCCGTTTCCTCCAGCCGGAGCGCCTGATGAACCCCGAGGCCTTCAGCGGGGTGTTGAGCTACTTCGTGGCCCTGACCGCCCCCAGCCACCCTTTGCTGCCCAGCCATTGGATGACCCAGGCGGTCTCGCCGCTGCTGTTCCAGATTCGGACGGACACGCTGTTCTTTCTGGGGATGCTCTGGTCCACGGCAGGGGCCTTTGTGGTCCTGGGGGGATGGGTGGCGGCGGCGATCTATGGCCAAGGATGGTCCCGGTCCCAGGAGGGGAAACGGGCCGCCATCTCCCGCTCGGCTTTCGTGAGCGAGCTGGTGCGCATCGCCATTGGCGCCTTTCCGCCCCCCGTCCGCCCGCTCATGAAGAAGGACGCCCTGACGTTCCTCCGGGACCCCACCCAATGGTCTCAACTGCTCCTGCTGGGCGCCCTGGTGGTGGTGTACCTGTACAACTTCTCGGCACTGCCCCTGGACAGGGCCCCCATGGAGTCGTGGTACCTGCAGAACATCCTGGCGTTTCTCAACCTGGGTTTGGCGGGCTTCGTGGTGGCGGCGGTCGCGGTGCGGTTCGTCTTCCCCGCGGTGAGCATGGAGGGAAAGGCGTTCTGGATCATCCGGTCTTCGCCCATGACCCTGAAGGCGTTCCTGTGGGGGAAGTTCTGGAGCAGCCTCATTCCGCTGCTGGTGTTGTCCGAGTTCCTGGTGGTGGCCTCCAACTGGCTTCTGGGCGTTTCGCCGCCCATGATGGTCCTTTCTGTGGCCACGATCTTTCTGGCCACGTTCGGGATCACCGGGTTGGGGGTGGGGTTGGGGGCGATCTATCCGCGCTTCAACGTGGAGAACGTGGCCCACATCGCGTCGGGCTTCGGCGGGATGCTCTACATGATCCTGGCCATGGGCTTCGTGGGGGCGATCGTCTTCCTGGAGGCCCTGCCGGTCTACCTGGCGGTTCGTGCCAGGTTCTTGCGCGCCCCCCTGGACGGCTGGCAGTATTTGAGCATGGGGATCTGCTTCGCGCTGATCGTCGCCCTCATCGGGGCGGCATTCTGGCTGCCCATGAAGCGGGGGCTCGCTGCCCTGGAGGGTCGGGATGGGTGAGCCTGTGGCCGCGGGCGGTCTGCGGATGCGGGACGTAGCGGGCGGCCGCATGGGAGGGGAAGTATGGAAACTGAGGTCTGGGTCGACTCCCAGGGGGCGAGGCTCCAAGGATGCCTCTTCTCGGGTGCCGGGGGCGCGGCGGTGATCTGCCACCCCCATCCCCTGTACGGAGGGGACATGGACAACAACGTGATCCGCGCTTCTGCCCGCGCGTTCCAGGAGCTCGGATGGAGCACGCTGCGATTCAACTTCAGGGGCGTGGGGCGAAGCACCGGTAACGCCGGGGAGGGGGAGGAGGAGGTGTGGGACGTGAGGGCCTCCCTCCGGTTCATGCGAGAGCAGGCGGGAGTGAGCTCGGAGAACACGATCCTCCTCGGGTACTCATTCGGGGCCTGGGTCGGGCTGCGGGCCCTTCTCCATGAAAGGCCCCTGTTGGGATGGGTGGCCGTGGCTCCCCCCGTGGGGATCTGGGATTTCTCCTTTGCCGGTCCCGTGACCGGGCGAAAGCTCGTGGTGGTGGGGGAGCTCGACCCCTTCGCCCCCGGAAAACCCCTCGCCGATTTCCTGGAAGTCCTGCAGCCGCCCAAGAGGCATCTGCTCCTCGCCGGCGGAGACCACTTCCTGCGGGGACTGGAATCGACCCTGTGCTGCCGCATCCGGGAGGCGGTGCAGGGATGGATTGGAGCTGGATGATGGATGGCCCTGCTGTTGCACACCGCCCCCTTCTGGGATAAGATCCGAGGGCGCAAGAGTGGAGGGGGACGACGAGGGGAAGGCCATGGGGATCAACGTTCGCATGAGCGCCATGCCCGGTCCATGGGGGGAGATCTGGGTGGCCTCCACGGAGCAGGGGATCTGCGGGATCTCCCTGAGGGGGGAAAGGGAGCGCCTGATTCGGGACCTGGATGGGCGCAGGGAGGGATGCATATTCCTGGACGATCCCCGCTCCCACAAGGACGCGATCCGTCAGATCCGGGAGTACCTCCAGGGCAGACGGCGCCGTTTTGACCTCTCTTTGGACCTGTGGGGGAGCCTGTTTCAAAGGCGGGTGTGGGATGCCTTGCTGGAGGTACCCTACGGGGAGACCCGGTCATACAAGGATGTGGCCCTTCGGGTGGGTGTGCCCAAGGGGGTTCGGGCCGTTGGCCAGGCCAACGGGAGAAACCCCGTCCCCCTCATCGTGCCGTGCCATCGCATCATCCGAAGCAGTGGGGCGTTGGGGGGGTACGGCGGGGGCCTGGACATCAAACGGGACCTCCTGGCCCTGGAATCCTCCGAACCGTGACCCCGACATCCTTCTCTCAGCGCTGCATCCTGTGGGGGCTTGTCTTCCTGCTGGGCCTCTCGCTCCTGGCAGGACTGGGAAGGCATCCCCTCAGGGACTATCGGGAGAGTCGCTTCGCCGAACTGGGAAAGGAGGTGCTGGAGGGCCCCGATTGGCTGGTGCCCCACCTCAACGGCTCTCCCTATTTGAACAAGCCCCCGCTGCTCCCCTGGGGTGTGGCCCTTTCCTTCAAGGCCCTGGGCGTGGGGGAGGGAGCCGCCCGCTTGCCCTCCGCCCTGGCCGCGCTTTGCACGGCTTTGGGGGTGGGGTTCATGGCCGGGCGGCTCTGGGGGAGGGGGAAGGGCCCTCTGGGCGCGCTCTTGTTCCTGGGGACCCCAGGCGCGCACTACTACGGCCGCATGCTCATGAGTGACATGCTCGCCATGGCCTTCATGACGTGGGCCCTGGCCGCCTTTGTGGCGGGTTGCCTCCAGGGGGCCAGGGGATGGCATTGGGCCGGCTTCGTCCTGTGTGGCCTCGCCGTTCTGTCCCGCGGGGTGGTGGGCGTGCTCTATCCCGTGGGGGCACTGGCCCTGTTCACGTTCGTGATTCAGCGAGGGCAGTGGCGGAACATCCCATGGACGAGCGGACTTGCCCTGTTCCTCCTGGTGACCGTCCCGTGGTTCTTGGCGGCAGAGCTCCGGCACCCCGGTGCCCTTGAACACCAGCTCCTGGCCCAGCAGCTGGAGAGGGCCCTGCCGGGTGACGCCTCACCGTTCGTGGCCCTGCCCCGATGGCAGATCGTCCTGAGCCTGGCCGGCTTGCTGGGCCCCCTTTCCCTTATCCTGCCCTGGAGCCTGGGGCGGTTTCGCAGCCCCGGGGGGATGCACGGACTGCTCTGGGTATTCGCTGGTCTGGTGGTGGCGTCGGTTCTCGTCTCGTCGGGACGGAACCACCCGTACACGGTGCCGGCCCTTCCGGTCCTAGCGTGCCTGGGGGCGGGATGCCTGGACGGCGTGCTCCGGGAAGGGCCGCGAGGCCGGCTCCCGTGGCTGCTCACGGCCGTGCTGGGAGGGGCGGTCCTGGCCTCCCTGGGGTGGACCCGCGGGATTCTGGAGACCCTGTCACCGGCCATGGGAGAGGCCCGGACCGTTCTGGCGGTGCGGGCTTCCATGGCCCTGGTCGGGATCGCTCTGCTCGGCGCTGCGCTCTTGCTCCGGCGGGGGAACGGGGTGTCGGCAGCCCTGGCCCTGGGTGCCATGATGCTCCCGACGAGCTGGATGCTTCTTCAGGTCCAGTCCCACACGACCCTCAAGGAAAGCCGGGCCCACCTGGGGCGATGGATCGCCCGGGAGATCCCGCCGCACTGGCCCCTGGTGGTGGTGGATCCCAGGGACCGGCAGTTCGAAGGTACGGGGGGATGGGCGTTTTACGCCGGGAGGGCCGCGCGCATGGTCGTCTTCGACGAGCCAGCAACGGTGCGCAGCCAGGCCGCGGGACTACCCAGCTGGGTCATGGGACCGGATGAGCTGACCGGGCTGATTCGCTCGGGCGGCCCTCTGGTCCTGGCGGCCACGCCCCTGGGGGTGACCAGGCTTGGCCTGGAAGGTCTCCCTCCGCCAGACCGGGAGGACGGGAAATTCCGCCTCTGGGTCATTCAGGGCGATGGACCGGAGGCTCCTCCCCCACAGACCTCTCTCCAGACCGGCAGCAGATCCTCTTCCAGGACCTGAGTCCATGTGGCGGCCCGGGCCCTTGCCCGCCGGTGAGCCTCGGCTCCCATGCGTCTGAGGGCCTCGGGGCGGGCCACGAGATCCGTCGCGGCCCTCCGCCATTCTGCCTCATCCCGCCCGGAAAGGAGGATGCCATCCTCTCCGGCACCACCCATGACGTGTCCGGCGCCTCGGGCACACGCCATCACCGCGAGGCCACTGGCCTGGGCTTCCATGACCACGTTGGGCCAGACCTCCGCTTCCGAAGGGAACAGAAGGAGGTCGGCACTGGCGTATATCCATCCCAGCTCCTCGTGGGGGAGATTGCCCGTGAGCGTGACCCGGTGGCCCAGGATGGCCATGACTTCCTCCTTCTGGGATCCGTCGCCCACCACGAGCAGATGAGTGTTCACGCCGCCCTCGATCAGGTGCCCGGCCAATCGGGCGGCGAGCACGGCACCCTTGACGGGATCGATTCGGCCCACGAAGAGAAGAAGCGGCAGATCCGCGGGCACACCCCATCGGGACTCCAGGAGCCCTCGGTCTCGCCTCCGCGGATGAAAGAGATCCAGATCGATCCCCCTGCGCAATGGGCGCACCTTGGTTCGGGGGGCCAGGCGGGCCGCCCGCTCCCGGTCTCGGTCGTGGGACACGAAGACCGCCCGACATCCCGCCAGATATCGGCCGAACCGACGCTCCATGGAGCGTTCCTGTCGGTCCAGATATCGCAGCCGCCCGAGCAACCAGCGGGTGACCACCTGCTCGGGCAGCAGGCGCCGGAGGATCCGGGGCGTGTAGACCCTGGCCCACCCGATGATGTCCGTCTGGACGGAGTTGACCAGGGGCGTCCCGGTTCGCCGGCAGCGCCGCCAGGCGGTCTTGGCAAAGGCGTGAAAGGCATCGGTGGTGTGGATGACGTGAAAACCGTTCAGTCGCCAGTACAGCTGGGGATGAAACGGGGAGAGATCCGTGTTGGTGGGGATCCCCCGGAGGAAGGGAAGCCGCTCGGTCCCGAGCAGGGGAGGCAGGAGCACGTAGCGCACGTTGTCATGGACGGTGATGGTCCGGCGGGAATCCCCCAGAAAACAGACCGTCAGATCCAGATCCCTTCGACCCGCGGCAACCCGTGAGATCTGCTCCCACGTTCCCGCCAGTCCGCCCACCTCCCCCGGATGATTGGGGCGATGATCGACGAGAACGGCGACTTTGAGGATCTGGCGCGGATCCATGGCCCAGTAGTGTAACCCCATGGACACCGCGGGGCAACCGATGGAAAGCGACAGGGGGAATCCCCCCTGTCGCGACCGATGAACGGTCCTGCCCGGTCACCGGAACATGCGCTCCTCGAACCTCAGGCTGAAGCCGCTCCCCCGGGGATCCACGTTGATGGAACGCTGATAGGTGCCCGCCAGGCGCTCGCCTGATCGCGTGGCCACGTACGCCCTGACAAACACGTCGTGGACGCCCACGTCCAGGTCGATGGCGTAGCTCTCACCCGCCTGCATGTGGAGGGGCTGGGAGGCGTTGTCCACCCACACCTCCAAGCGCCAACCCGTATGGTTGAGGAAGATCCCCTGCGTGGGATCGCCCTGGGGCGCGTACGCCCGGGGAGCCGGCGCCGGATACGACTGAGGCGGAGGCTCCGATGCCCGGCGGCTCTCGTCGATGGCCACACCGGTCAGTGCCCCCGCCAATGCCCCGGCCCCGGCCCCGATGGCAGCCCCCGTGCCTGAACCGGTCATTCCATAACCGATCAACGCGCCGCCGGCCGCCCCGATCCCCGTGGCCGCGGGGACCGAGCTGTCGTATGTCGCACATCCGCTGACCGTCAGAAGGCCTGCCAGGATCATGGTCCAAGTCGCCCTGTTCTTCATGGCCAACCTCCTTTCCGTTGGGTTCCCGCCATTCCTATTGACTCCCCAGGGAGCCGCTTCGATTACAGACTACTGCCCGCGGCACGGCCCGTGCAAGTGCCCGATCTCACGGCAGCGCGGTGAATTCCTTCACATTGCGCCTCCACGGCGCGAGGACCCATTCAATCGCCACAGGCCAAAGGACCCACCACGGTGTCCAGCAGGGGGCTGGAATCGTTGAGATCGAGCCCCAGGGATCCGAGCATTTCCGTCAGGCTCCATCGATCCCCAACCCGCCAAAGGGCTGACAGAAGGGCTCCCGCCCCCTTTTCCATGAACCACGCATCCCCGAAGATCCTTCTCAGATGTCTCCTCAGGAGAGGTTCCGCGATCCAGGCCTGGAGATAATCGGCCGAGTAGAACTCCTCCTCCAGATCCATGAGGGCGGCTTCCGGTTCGTACACGAAGCCCGTGGCCCTCTGCAGCGTCTCGGCGTACAGGGCACCGGCCCGGCCCAGGTCGCCCCCAGCGAACAGGGCCACCTCGAACAAAAGCTTTCCCACGTATCGCCGAAACAGGTACAGGCGCTTCAACGTGCCAAAGCGGATGAGCGCCCGCATCTCCCCATCACTCAAGGTCGAGTGCTCACGCAACCAGCGGGGTTCCAAGGTCAGGTTCTGGAAGAGGAAGGCGAAGCACTCCGACAAGGCGAAGGAGCGGGGCACCTGCCTGTACACGTAGGGCAGGGCAGGGGAGGTGTAGGCGTAATGCAGGCCGTGTCCCATCTCGTGCAGCAGGGTTTCCCTGTCGGCGGAACCCCCCAGGGGCGTGACGATCACATGGATCTCCCCCGGCACGCGCAAGGGGACGCAACGCGAGGCCAGCCCCTTTTCCGGCCTCTCCTCCAAGTCCACCAGGAGCCTGCTCCCCAAAGCCTCGTCCAACCCCAGGGCCTTCAGGGTCTGCTGCAGGGCGGCCATGAGGGCTCCGCCCGGGAAGCCATGGTCAAACCTCCTCAGACCCAGCAGGTGCACGGCGTGATGCCGGCTCAGGCCGGAGAAGGGACGTCCCAAGTCGCGCTGCACCCACTCGCCCATACCCGTCCGGTACACGGCGTCGGTGACCGCCAGGAACGCCTCGCCCTGGGCCCCGAGGCGCACCAGATCGACCCCCTTTTTCTCCTCGCAGAAGGAGAGATAACTGGCATGACCGAAATCCTCGGCGAGGATGCGCAGGGTCTCGGTCCAGACCCGTCCCTTCAGCTGCGAGGCCTTGAGAAGGAGGGGACGGGCGCTATCCCCCAGGCGATCCCGACCCTGGAAATCCTGCTCTCCCATGATCCACGGTATCATCTCGGCGAGGCTGACCCGCTTTGCGTCCACGCGGAGCGCGGCGTGGCTCAGGAAGTCGTCCAGCGTCTGGTCCAACAAGAGGAGATCCATTCGAATGAACTGGCTTACACACGCGTAATACAGCCGGGCGGCCCGCTCCCGCTCTTCCGGGGCCGCCTGCGCGGTCATCCGTTCCCTGAGGAGGGCTATGGCGGGCAGGGAAAGGGCCAGAGGATGCTCCGAGAAAATGCCCCCGGTGCGCTGCCGGTGGACGAGTCCCCTCCGGACGGCAAGGCACTGGGTGTTGAGCGCCAGCACCAATTCGGCATAGTCGGCCTCCACGGCCTCTACGCATATCTCTTCGCACATGCATCGGGATCCTTTGGAGGCGCGCCCTCCGCCCTGCTTTGGCGGAAGCGCCATGTAAACAGTATACCCGTCCCGTGCAGGAAAGGGAGCTTTGCCGGAAGAAGCCTCGGGTTGCAAGGGCAGCCCCTTGCCCCCGAAACCTCCTCCTGCAGGAGATCGATCGGCCAGCGATGGTGTGCGGGCAGGCACGGGTGGGAACCCCCGCGCCCCTTCGATGGCGATTCGGCGGGCCTCGCAAAGGGGGACCTCCACCGCCTGCGAGGGCCGTCGGGTGATGGCCAAGGCGTCGAGCCTGGGGAAGGCGAATCCCACGGTCAACCGCCAACCGGAACCGAACAGAGATTCCCGGGCCGGGGCATTCCTTGTGGCAGGTTGCCCCGTGTGCTATAAGGGGCCATCTCCTCGAGGATCGGGGGTCGCCCATGGGCGTCAAAGTCCAGTTCTGGCTTGAGAAGGACGGGGAGCTGATCCTGGGAAGCGGGAGGAGGGATCTCCTGCGCATGATCCGGGAACTGGGCTCTCTCAATCGGGCCGCCAAGACGCTCTCCATGTCCTACCGGGCCGCCTGGGGAAAGATCCGCGACACGGAAAGGAGCCTGGGCTGGAAACTGGTGGAGATCTCGGGTCGCAGGCGCCACATGACGCTGACGCCCAGGGCCGAAGACCTCTTGGAGAGATACCGTCTCTTTGAAGAGGAAGCCAGCGAGGCCGTGCGACAGGTCTTCAGGAGGCGTTTCCCGGATGGGTTGTAGGGGCCTCTCCCGTCTCACGGAAGAGGAGGAAGTATTCGCGGTTCCCCTTGGGCCCCAAGATGGGAGAAGAAAAGGGAGGGGACACCGCCATCCCCCATTGCTCGCCCAACGCCGCGATCTCCCGGACGATCCGCTCCCGCAGGCCGGCGTCTCTCACCACGCCTCCCTTGCCCACCTCCCCCCGGCCCACCTCGAACTGGGGTTTGACCAGTGCCACCATCTCGCGGGGGGGGCTCAGGAGCCGCTTCACCGCGGGGAGGACCAGCCGCAGGCTGATGAACGAGACGTCCACAACGGCGAGGTCCGGGGCCTCGGGCAGCGACTCCGGCTTCAGGTGTCGCACATTGCACCGCTCCAGGACGACCACCCGAGGGTCGTTGCGTATCTTGAGGTCGAGCTGACCATAGCCGACGTCGACGGCGTAGACCCGAACGGCCCCTCGCTGGAGCAGGACATCCGTGAACCCCCCGGTGGAGGCGCCGACGTCCAACACCACCCGCCCGGTCGCCTGGACCCGGAAATGCTCCAGGGCCGCGTCCAGCTTTATCCCACCGCGACTGACGAAGGGAGGGGGAGGGGCGGCGAGGCGAAGGGATGCCTCGACCGCCACCAATCGGCCTGGCTTCCCGGCCGGGATGCCGTTGACCTCGACGGCCCCCGACAGGATCAGGGCGTGGGCTTGCTCCCGCGACCTGGCGAGCCCCCGAAGGAGTACCAGCTTGTCCAGACGTTCTCTCTTGGACGGAGTCATCCGGATGGGTCAACCGCCTGCGGCGCCACGGTGGGCCACAGGCCTCAGGGCGGGACGCTCCAACCATGCGAAGACCGATTGGACGATCCCGCGGGCATCGATGCCCAATCGGGCCCGCAGCTCATCCTGGGTCCCGTGCTCTACGAACATGTCCGGGACGCCCAGACGGCGAACCTCCACGTCTCCCAGCAGGGAACGGCGATCGTTGACCAGTTCCAGAACGGCGCTGCCGAACCCCCCCGCCAGTGCGTTTTCCTCCACGGTGAGGACCCTGGGGACGCGCCGGATCAGGGGTAGGAGGGCCGCCTCATCCAGCGGTTTGATGAAACGGGCATTGACCACGGCAGCTTCAATCCCGTGCCGGGCCAGGATGTCCGCGGCCTCTTGGGCCGGATGCACGGCGGATCCCACCGCCAGGATGATCAGCGCGTCTCCCTCCCGCAGAAGCTCCGACTGCCCGACCTCCAGGGGCGGGATGTTCCCGTCGTAGAGCGACACCCCCACCCCCTGGCCCCGGGGATAGCGCATGGCGCAGGGGTGCCCGCAGTCCAGTGCGGTGACCAGCATGCGTTGAAGTTCGGCCTCGTCCTTGGGGGCCATGAGGATCATGTTGGGGATGTGGCGCAGATAGGACAGGTCGAACAGACCGTGGTGGGTCGGCCCGTCCTCGCCCACGATCCCGCTCCGGTCCATGGCGAAGGTGACCGGCAGGTCCTGAAGGCATACGTCGTGAAGTACTTGGTCGTAGGCGCGCTGGAGAAAGGTGGAGTACACGGCCACTACGGGTTTGAGACCCCGGGACGCCAGGCCCGCAGCCAGGGTCACGCCGTGCTGTTCGGCGATCCCCACGTCGTAGAACCGCTCGGGAAACGTCTTGGAGAACGCCTCGAGTCCCGTTCCCTGGGGCATGGCAGCGGTCACCGCCACGATCCGCTCGTCCTCCCAGGCGAGATCCAGCATGGTCTTCCCGAACACCGCCGTGTACGAGGGATAACGATCCCGGCTCAGGGGCTTGCCCGTGTCGGGATCGAAGGGCCCCAGTCCGTGAAACCGGGTCGGATCTTCCTCCGCTGGCGGGTACCCCTTGCCCTTCTTCGTGAAGACGTGCACGAGGATGGGTCCCTTGAGCTGTTTGACGTTTCGCAGCGTCTCCACCAGAAGGCGCATGCGATGCCCGTCCAGGGGGCCCACGTAGTTGAAGCCCAGCTCCTCGAACAACAGCCCCGGTGTGATCATCCCCTTGGCGTATTCCTCCCAGCGCTTGACCAGTCGGCTCACGGAGCCGCCCACGCCCGGGAGCGTCTTGAGAAAGCTCTTGACGTCGTCGCGCAAGCGGGTGAAGAGCTGTCCCGTGAGGATCCGGTTGAGATAGGAGGACAGGGCCCCCACGTTGGACGAAATGGACATCTCGTTGTCGTTGAGCACGACGATGAGATCGCGGTCCAGACTGCCGGCGTGGTTCAGGGCCTCCAGGGCCATCCCGGCAGTGAGGGAGCCGTCCCCGATGATGGCGACCACCTTCCCGTCCTCCCCTTTGCGAGAGAGGGCCTCCGCCATGCCCAATGCGGCAGAGATGGAGGTGCTGCTGTGGCCCACATCGAAGGTGTCGTACTCGCTCTCCTGCCTCTTGGGGAAACCGCTCAGACCGCCCATCTGCCGCAGGGAGCCGAAGGTCTCCTTGCGGCCCGTGAGCAGCTTGTGGGTGTAGCACTGATGGCCCACGTCCCAAACGAGCAGGTCCTTGGGGGTATCGAACACGTAGTGGAGAGCCAGCGTCAGTTCAACCACGCCCAGGTTGGAGGCCAAATGGCCCCCATTTTTGGCCACGATGGCCACCAGCTCCCGCCGGATCTCCGCGGCCAGGGTCTTGAGGTCGGCGATCTCCATCTCCCGAAGGTCGGAGGGTTGTCGGATTCGATCCAGCCAGCGCGTTTCCATGATCGCCGATCAGCCTCTCACAATCCGTTGCACCCGGGATTCAGTGGTCTCGACTGGCCACGTACCGGGCGATCTCCCGCAAAGGTTCACAGCGCTGATCCAGGGACGCCAGGGATGCGACGGCCTCGTCCACCAGTTCCCGCAATCTGGCCCTGCTCCTGTCCACGCCGAACAGGGCGGGATACGTGAGCTTTCCCCTGGCCGCGTCGCTCTTGACCGACTTGCCCAGCTTCTCCGGGTCCCCTTCGACGTTGAGAAGGTCGTCCCGCACCTGAAAGGCCAAACCGAGGGCATCGCCGTACCGCGTGAACCGCTGGAGGAGTTCCTCTCCGGCGCCGGCCAGAATGCCACCGGTGCGAACCGCGGCCCGGATGAGCGCCCCGGTCTTGCGGGTGTGGATGTACTCCAGGAGGCCGGCCTCGGGGGCCTTCCCCTCCGAGGAGACATCCACGGCCTGTCCTCCCACCATTCCGTCGGCCCCGGCGGCATGGGCCAGTTCGGCTGTCGCGCGAAGGACGGCCTGCGGATGAAGATGCCCCCGGGGGTTGTCGGCGGCGATAAGCCCGAAGGCCTCCGTCAACAGGGCGTCGCCTGCGAGGATGGCCACCGCCTCCCCGAAGACGACGTGGTTGGTGGGCCTGCCCCGCCGTACCGTGTCGTCGTCCATTGGTGGGAGGTCGTCGTGGATGAGGGAGTAGGTGTGGATCATCTCCAGGGCGCAGGCAAAGGGCATGCAGGCCCCCACGTCTCCGCCCGAGGCCTCCGCGGCGGCCAGATGCAGGATGGGCCGGATCCGCTTGCCGCCCGCCAGGAGGGAATAACGCATGGCCTCGTGCAACACGGCCGCATGCCCGTCGCGGGGGGGCATGAACGCTTGGAGGGCATCGTCGATCAGTCGCTTTCTGTCAACAAGGTACTGCTTCAGATCCATCCACTTCCCCGTTCCCCATCACTCGCCGGCATCTTCCTCCAAAGGCCGTGTCCGGAGCTCACCTCCGGGGCTCCGCAGGAGCAGCTCCACCTTCTTGTCCGCCTCGTCAAGTTTCCGGGTGCAGTGGGTGACCATCCCGATCCCCCTCTCGAAGAGCTGGAGCGATTCCTCCAGGGGGCGGTCCCCCTTTTCCAGTGCCTGGACGATGGCCTTGAGTTCCTCCAGGGCATCCTCGAAGGTCGGTCCTTCCACGTCCCGGGCTCCATGAGGTTTGATCCTAGGAGTGTATCTGATTCTCGCTCCATGTCAATCTCCTCGGGCGCCAAAGCCGCCGGGGGGAGGGCTGCTTGACATGGCCCGGGGGCGCGGCTATGGTGGCCAAATGTCTCGGCCCACGATGCAGACGACCATGCGAGCAGCGGTCTTGACGGAGCACGGGGACCTGGAGGTACGAGAAGTGGCTCGGCCAGCGGCTGGGCCCGATGACTTGCTCGTGCGGGTCGGCGCCTGCGGACTTTGCGGAAGCGACCTGTTCAAGCTCAGGAACGGGAGCGTGCCGCCGGGCACGGTCCTCGGCCACGAGGTCGTGGGGGTGGTGGAGCGGTGTCCCACCGCATTCATGGGGGCGTTCCCCCGGGGTACGCGGGTGACCGTCTCCAACCACGTCCCGTGCGGGTCATGCGACCTTTGTGCCAGGGGCAAGATCTCCATGTGCCGACTGTTTCAGAGCTCCCGCTTCGACCCCGGGGGCTTCGCCGAATGGATCCGGATCCCAGCCACCCACCTCCCCCATGCGGTCATGCCGATCCCCCGGACGCTCTCGGACGAGGAGGCCCTGTTTGCCGAACCCCTGGGGTGTTGTCTGAGGGGTTTGGAGCGCTGGGGTTCGCGGCCAGGAGATCGTGTCCTGGTCATCGGGCTAGGGCCGGTGGGACTCCTCATGGTCCTACTCCTCAAGTGGATGGGGGCGCAACCCATGGGCGTGGATCCCGTCGGAGAGAGAAGGGCTGAGGCGCAGGGGCGGGGGTGCGTGATGACCGTTCCCCCGGAGGAGGTCGGGGATCTGCCCGTCGCGCAGGGCGTTGTCCTCACGTCGTGCAGCGAAGCGACGCTGGCCATGGCCACCGCCCGGGTTGAAGACGGCGGGTGGATCGGGCTGTTTGCCGGTCCGCGACGGGATATGCCGCTTTCCTTTTCCTTTCAGACCCTGTATCGCAGGGAGGTGGATCTGATCCCTGCGTACTCCACGGGGCCGCTCCACATGGCCCAAGCCCTCTCACTCCTGGAAGAAGGGAGGATCGATGTCCGCGGCCTCATCTCCCATCGGTTTCCCATGGAGGAGATCCAGCGGGCCGTGGACCTGGCGGAATCCCGGGGAGGCCTCAAAGCCGTGCTGCGATTCTGAAGAGGTCGCGGATAGGTGCCCATGAAATCCGCCCTGTTGTACGGAAAAGAGGATCTTCGCATCGAGGAGGTGGCGGTTCCCCGTCCGGGGCCGGGAGAGGTGTTGGTTCGAGTGCGGGTGGCCCTGACCTGCGGCACGGACTTGAAGACCTACCGAAGGGGGGGGCACGTGATGATCCCGCGGCTCCCTTCCCCGTTCGGGCATGAATTCGCCGGGGTGATCGAGTCCACAGGGGACGGGGTGGAAGGATTCCGATCTGGGGAACCCGTGGTGGCCGCCAACTCGGCGCCCTGCCTTCGCTGCGAGTACTGCAAGGCCGGACGACCCAACCTATGTGAGGATCTGGCGTTCCTCAACGGGGCCTATGCCGAGTTCATCCGGGTGCCGGCCTCCATCGTTGGATGCAACCTCTACCGTCTCTCCCGCGGGATGGAGTTCGCCCTGGCCGCTCTCACGGAGCCCTTGGCCTGCGTTCTTCACGGTCTGGAGCGCTGCCAGGTTCAGATGGGACAGACGGTCTGCGTCATCGGGTTGGGCCCCATCGGGCTCATGTTCGTGGCCCTGGCCCGGCACAAGGGCGCCCGGGTGATCGCGGTGGGCCGGAGCCCCATGAAGCTGGAGAGGGCCGTGACCCTGGGGGCGTTCACGTCCATCAGCATGGACGCGGTGGGAGAGCTGGAGCAGCGGGTGAGGGAGCACACGCCGGGCGGGAAGGGGCCCGATCTGGTAGTGGAGGCCGTGGGACTTCCCCAGGTGTGGGAGATGGCCCTGTCCCTGGTCAAGAAGGGGGGACTGGTGAACTTGTTCGGCGGCTGTGCCCGGGGAACGATTGCCCGGGTGGATGCCCACCGCCTGCATTACGAGGAGAAATCCATCATCAGCGTGTTCCATCACACACCTCACTTCGTGGCCATGGCCGTCCGGCTCCTGGAAGCGGGCGTCCTTCGCGTCCAGGACCTGGTGACCCATCGGCTCTCCCTGGGCGATCTTCCCCTTGCATTCCACTACATGGAGAGCCAGAGGGCCATCAAGGTCGCCATCGAGTTTCCGGAATGACGGGGGGAGGGGCCGTTGCCTTCCGATCCGCCCGAGGCATTTGGAGGAGATCCATGGGGGATGAGACAGATTTGAGCCCTTTTCTGGCTCCCCGAAGCGTGGCTGTCATCGGCGCATCGGAGAGGCCGGGTTCCTGGGGCTCCTTCATCATGAACGGCCTCTTGACGTGGGATTACCCGGGGAGGCTCTACCCCGTCAATCACCGGGCGGAGGCGGTCTTCGGCCGGCCGTGCTTCCCCGATGTGGCCGCCATTCCCGATACCGTGGACCTGGCGGTCCTGGCCATACCGGAGCGGTCGGTGGAGCAGACCGTGGCCGCATGCGCCCGCAAGGGGGTCAAGGGGATCACCATCATCACGGCCGGCTTCGGGGAAGCCGTGGCGGACGGGCACATCCGGGAAAGGGAACTCGCCCGCATGGCCCGTTCCCGCGGCATGCGCCTGCTGGGGCCCAACGTGAGCGGGACCTTCAACCTCCAAGCCCGATTCAACGCATCGGCGGCCCCCGCAGAGCAGCTCCTGCCCACGCCCCTGGCCGCCGTCTGCCAAGGAGGATACGCGTTCTATGATCTCCTGGCCTCGGGGTACGGTCGCGGGATGGGGGTGGGCTGGTTCGTTCACACGGGGAACGAGTGCGACCTCCAGATAACAGATTTCCTGGATTATTTCGGTAATATGCCCGAAGTGAAGGGCGTCCTGTTGTACGTGGAGACCCTGCGGGACGGGGCGCGATTTCTCGACGTGGCCCGACGGGTATCCCGGAGCAAACCCGTGGTCGTCCACAAGGCGGGAAGGACCCGGGGAGGGAGCCGGGCCGCCCGCAGCCACACCGGGGCCATGGCCGGCAGGCGCGAGATCTATGAGGGCGGGTTGCAGCAGGCCGGTGTGACGCTTTGCCCCTCCATGGAGCTCCTCCTTCCCCTGGGACAGGCCCTCATGGAAAGGCCCCGCATGCCGGGACGCCGGGTGGGGATTGTCACCATGGGGGGATCCTGGGGGGTGGCCCTGACGGATCAGCTGGAGGAGGAAGGGCTGGAAGTACCCGAATTCGGAGAGGAACTGCAGGGACAGCTCCGCGCGCTGGGCATGCCCTCCCGCGCGTCCACCCGAAATCCGGTGGACATCGGTGCGGCCGGGTTTTACCACATGTCCATGGAGTCCGTGCAGGACATGGGCCGGCGGATCCTGGCGTCGGGGGAGGTGGACGCCTTGGTCTTCCACGGCCTGGGCAGGCCGGGCATGGTACCCGAAGACGCCCCTGCGGCCAGGAGGCTCCTGCTGGAGTTGGAAAAGGGGGTGATGTCCGCCTACCACGGCCTGGAGAAGGCCTTCCAGCGCCCCGTCCTCATCGGTTCATGCGCCTCCCGGTATGAGAGCCAGGCCGTCGGCGACATCACGGCCCAGGGGATCCGGATTTATCACCGCATGGACGAGATCGCCCAGATCCTGGCTCGACTGAGCCGCCGGTGGGAGGACCTCCACGGCCGTTGAGGCGCCGCCTCCTGGTGGTTCATGCGCTCAACCAGCGTGCCACCAGTTCGCGTCCCCGCCCGGGAAGCAGGCCCACGGCCCGGGCCAGATCCATGACGGTGTAGCGATCCCGGATCTCATGGGCGTGGTCCACGGCCTGAAGAAACCGCTCGGGGCTCACGGCGATGTCCTCCAGGCGGTGGGCCGCCGCCGCCGCCTGGAGATGCCCCTTGATGACCTCGGGGCTCGCCACCATGGGGGCCAGGCTCTCCCGGATCTCATCCCAGAGCTCCGGTCGCACTCGAAGCCGCTCCACGGCCCGGACGGCCTTGATCTTCTTGCGGGCGTGGTGACCCTCGACGGCCTGCGCCATCCCCCCCCAGAAGCCCCGATCCAGTTCCGCCGGCAACGCTTCCAAACGCGGCCCCTCCATGGCCAGAAGCTCCTGGTACAGGGCGGCGGTGAAGACGGTGGCCACTCCCACCTGCCGACCGTGGAGGTCGTGGTCGCCCCCTTCCAGGGCGGCCATCATGTCCAGGGTGTGGGAGATCATGTGTTCGCCGCCCGATGCCGGAGCCGAACTGCCGGCCATGGTCATGAGGATTCCACTCAATGCCAGGGCCTCGAACAACGCCTTCAAGGCACGGGGGTCGCGGTTGCTCAGGGCGCCTCCGGAGGTCATGGCGCCGGGGTCGAACTGTTTCTGAAGCTCCACGCACCGGTCGCAGTAATACTCTTCCAACAGAATCTGGCACAGGCGCCAGTCCGTGGTGCTGGTGAACTTGGCCAGGAGGTCCCCGAAACCCGATGCCGTCATCTCGTACGGGGCCTGGGCCAGGATCCAGGGGCTGCTCAGGATGGCCGCCGGGCTCCGGGCATTGAACAGGGTCTTGACCCCCTTTACCGTGGCCGCCACGTTGGCCGAGGAGTATCCGTTCATGGAGGCGGCCGTGGCCACCACCAGATACGGGGTATCTTTTTCAAAGGCGATCCACTTGGCCAGATCGTTGATGACCCCGCTGCCCACCGCCACGAGGAGGTCGCACGGCGGGATCTCGGCCTGGGCCCGCGTCTTGGTCTTGTCATCGCACGAGGGCGATCGGCCTGTAGCCGGGTCCGGGACGATGCTGGATGAGACATGAAAGCCCGCCCCCACCAGCCGGGAGAGGGCCTCGTGCCCCGCTGCCTTGTGGGTCCGGGCATCGGACATGACGTGGACGCGCCTGCCCCGGCCGTGCCTCCCGCATACCTCCGGCAGACGCGCCAGGGCCTCCTGGCCGTACACCCATTCCCGGAGGGTCACTGCATGCCGCCTGCTGCAGGCTTCGCACTGGAAATCCGCTCCGAGCAACCCCTCGACGCCGTCCATGGTCCCTCCTTCACAGGACGCCCCCCCTGGGGCGCGTTGGATGGCCCGGGGAAAGTATTCTCCGCCGGCCATGGGGGCGTGTCAAGGAAGCGGCTTGCCCGCGTTGTCTCGGACCGCGCCCCCTCGCCTTGCAACCCGGTGGATTTCCCGTTACCCTTGCAGGACGAGAGGATCATGCCGAGGAATCGCGAGGAGCATCCCATGGAGAGTTCCAAGGGGAAGGCCGGCAAGATGGCGGGCCTGTCCGAGAAATGCATCAACACCATTCGGTTCCTGGCCGTGGATGCCGTGCAGAAAGCCAACTCGGGCCATCCGGGCATGCCCATGGAGGCGGCGGCCCTGGCGTTTGTGCTCTGGACCCGAGCCATGCGGTACAACCCCTCCAATCCCCATTGGCCAAACCGCGACCGGTTTGTCCTCTCGGCGGGGCATGGCTCCATGCTCCTGTACGCCATGCTGTTCCTCACGGGGTATGACCTGACCCTGGATGATCTGAGGAACTTCCGGCAGTGGGGGGGGAACACACCCGGACATCCGGAGCGCGGGGAGACGCCCGGTGTGGAGACGACCACGGGGCCGTTGGGGCAGGGGTTTGCCACGGGGGTTGGAATGGCCATGGCGCAGCGGTTCCTGGCCAATCGTTTCAACCGGGAAGGGTTTCCCGTGGTGGATTACCGCGTGTACGGGATGGTGAGCGACGGGGACATCATGGAAGGCGTGGCCTCGGAGGCAGCCTCCTTGGCCGGGCACCTTGGACTGGAGCGGCTGATCTACATCTACCTGGACAACCGGGTGACCATCGAGGGACCTGCAGCGCTTTCCATGAGCGAGGACGTGGCCAGGCGCTTCCGGGCGTACGGTTGGCGGGTGTTCAGGGTGGACGGCAACGACGTGACGGCTGTGGAGAAGGCCCTGCGAAGGGCCAAGGCCCTGGCGGGACGGCCATCGTTGATCATCGCCCGGACTCACATCGGATACGGAAGCCCCAACAAGCAGGACTCCTGCGAGGCCCACGGTGCACCCCTGGGAAAGGAGGAGGTGCTCCTCACCAAACGCAACCTGGGCTGGCCCGAGGGGCCGGATTTCCTGGTGCCGGACGATGTCCTGACCCACTGTCGCGGGGCGGTGAAGCATGGGCAGGCTGCCGAGGCGGCCTGGCGATCCATGTGGGAAAGGTACTCCCGCGCCTTCCCCGACCTGGCGCGGATGTGGGGGCGGATGTATGGAGATCCGGATCCCCTCACGTGGGAGGGGGATCTTCCCACCTTCACTTCCCAGGATGGCGGAGTGGCCACCCGCGTGGCCTCGGGCAGGACCCTGGCCGCCCTGGCCCGGCACGTGCCCGGTCTCGTGGGGGGGTCGGCGGACCTGGCCCCGTCCAACAACACGTACCTAAAGGATTTCGGGGAGTTCCGTGATGCATCGGGCCCCAATATCCACTTCGGGGTGCGGGAGCATGCCATGGGCGCCGTGCTCAACGGCCTGGCCTTGAGCGGCGCCCTGGTACCGTACGGCGGGACCTTCCTCATCTTCTCGGACTACATGCGTCCCGCCATGCGACTGGCAGCGATGATGAAACTCCCTGTGATCTACGTCTTCACCCATGACTCCGTGGGCCTGGGTGAGGACGGTCCCACCCATCAGCCCGTGGAGCAACTGGCGTCGCTCCGGGCCGTCCCCAACCTCTGGGTGATCCGGCCCGCCGATGCCAACGAGACCGTGGAAGCGTGGAAGCTCGCCCTGGGCCGCCGCACCGGACCCACCGCCCTGGTGCTCACCCGCCAGAACCTCCCAGTCATCGATCGAACCCGCCACGCCCCGGTTCACCTGGTGCGACGCGGGGCTTACGTGCTCTGGGATCCCCCGGCCCAGGAGCCCGAGCTGATCCTCATGGGCACGGGATCGGAGGTGCACCTCCTGCTGGCGGCGTGCCGGGTTCTCACGGAGGAGGGGAGGCGGGTGCGGGTGGTCAACTGCGTTTGCTGGGAGCTGTTTGAGGAGCAGGGGCGTGCATACCGCGAGGAGGTTTTCCCTGGCTCCATCCGGGCCCGAATGGCTGTGGAAGCCGGGGCTTCCCTGGGCTGGGAACGTTTCACGGGACTCGACGGGCGCATCCTGGCTTTGGATCGATTCGGCGCATCGGCCCCGGGAAGCGTCGTCTTTGAGAAGTTCGGCTTCACCGCAGAGCACGTGGTCCACGAAGCCAAGAAACTGCTCCAATGAATCAGATCCAACAGCTTGGTATAAAAGCTGATCTTCCCTAATCCTCAAGGACAGGGCGGCGGCGCGGGCCCGGCTCATCCGCGCTCCACGAACTCCACAATGTTTCCGTCCGGGTCCTTGACCATGGCGATGCGCACGCCGGGTCGGACCTCCCGCTCCGCGAGATGAAACTCAACCCCCTTCTCTTGCAATGCCCTGCAAAGCTCTGTGATTCCTTGAATCACAAAGGTGATGTACCGGATCCCCAGTTGGGTCTCGATGCCGGCGGCCCCATGGGGTGGAACGACCTTGGGCTGGATCAGCTTGAGGTCGCTGCTCCCGAAGCGCAGTCGATACAGGGTTCCGAACCAGACCGGCATCTCGCCAATTAACTCCAGACCCAGGAGGTCGCGGTAGAAAGCCAGACTCCGGGCGATGTCGCCCACCACCACACCCACATCCAGTGAATCCTTGGCTGCCCTCAACATCCTGATCCCCCTCCTTGTGTGCCTAGAGAATGAAACAAGATTAACGGAAAGACGTGGACATCCCATCCAAGGACCCGTCGGTCAAATTCAACCAACATCTCAGGGTCGTTACAGCAAATCCCTCTGTTTCCCAGCTCTCATACCTCCTTTCCCTTGGAGGGGTGCGGGATCAAGGCGGCCAGAAGGGCCCCCAGTGCCGGGAGAAAGGCCGTCATCTGGAGGACCGTCACCACGCCCCAGCGATCCGCCACCCCCCCCATCACCGTGGCGGCGATTCCCCCCGTGCCGATGGCAAACCCCACCATGAGCCCCGAGGCCATGCCCAGGCGATGGGGGAGCATCTGCTGGGCCATGACGATGGTCACGGAGAAGGTGGAGACCAGGACGGCACCCACCAGACCCAGCACCGCGATGGCCGCCAGTCCATCCAGTTTCAGAAAGATCCACAACAGGGGCACCATGACCCCCATGGTCGTCACCAGAAAGCCCTTGTACCCCGTGCGGTCCGCCACGGGCGCGCCCAGCAGCGTCCCCGCGACCCCTCCGATGAGAAAGACCGTCAACACCTTGCCCACAAGGGCGGGTTCCCCCCCCAACACGTTCAAGACGTAGAACGGGAGAAAGGCCACGATCCCCATCTGGACCCAGGACCGGACGGTCACGGTCAGAATCAGGAAGGTCAAGCCGCGCCACCGGCCCCGCCCATCCCCCGCAGGCGCCCGCCCTTGCCACCCGGCGTCCGCAAACTTCACTGTCTGGGGCGCCGACAGCCATCCCATGGCCCCAAGGAGAATGGCTCCCAGGGCGAGCCCGGGGACGGCGAACAGGAGGGTCCCGGGGAGGCCCAGCCAGGTATACGCCCAGATGACGAGGAGGGGGCCCAGGGAGAATCCGAGGTTACCCCCCACCGCGAACAAGGCCATGCCCGTGGCCCTCCGCGCGCCCGTGAAGAACTTGGCCGCCTTGAATCCCTCCGGGTGATAGCTGGCCACCCCAAAGCCGCTCACCATGACGCACAAGAGGATCCATGGATAGCCGGGCATGATACCCACCGCGCTGAAGCCCAGACAGGCGACCAGGACACCCACCGGGAGGAGCCAGATCGCCCCCCACCGGTCCGAGAAATACCCGAACAAGGGCTGGATGACCGAGGAGGTGAGGTTGGCCACCATGATGACCACTCCAACTGCGGTGTAGCTCAGATGGAAGGCATCCTTGACAAAGGGCATGAGGACCGGCAATCCCCCCTGATTGATATCGGTGACCAGATGTCCCAGGCTCAGCAGGAGCAGCGCCCCGAGGTTCATGGGCGCGGGAGTCTCAACGGAGCGATCTCGGGCGGTCAAGAAGGCAACCCTGTGCGTTGTCGAAATGGGGCCCCTCCCGAGGAAATGGAGCAGGGCCGCGACCCGGAAGGATCGAGTTCAATTGTACTGCGGAAGCGCGGCGGCGGCTAGGTCGGGATGATGTTCGAAAAGTTAACATAATATATATTATCAGACGTATCATGTGAGGCGGCTTCGCCATGGGATGCGCGGGGATCATTCCCGGTCAACATGAAAAATACCAAATGATTTCAAGGAACCAAATTACTTTAGGCTTAAAATAATTGAGCTTTTCCGGCGGCGGGCAAGTTGACATCCACCAGGGTATGGGCTATCTTCTCTAGCCACCAAGGCGAGGAGGATTACAGGAAAACATGAATAGAATCGGAATCATAGGCACCGGATCGTATGTCCCCGAGGGAGTCCTTTCCAATGCCGACCTGGAGGCCATGGTCGAGACCACGGATGAGTGGATCTTTTCCCGGACCGGGATCCGGGAACGTCGGGTGGCCCGCAAGGACGAGAACACCTCGGATATGGCCTGCCAGGCTTCCGCCAAGGCCCTGGACATGGCCGGTCTCCGCCCGGAGGACTTGGATCTGGTGGTTCTGGCCACCGTCACCCCCGACACCCACTGCCCTGCGGCGGCCAACTGGCTTCAGGCCAAGCTGGGGTGCCGCAACGCCGTGACCTTCGATGTGACCGCTGCCTGTTCCGGGTTCATCTTCGCCCTGTCGGTGGCGGCCCAATACCTCAAGAACGGGACCTTCCACACCGCCCTGGTGCTGGGGGCGGAGACCATGACCCGCACCGTGGACTACACCGACCGGGGTAGCTGCATCCTGTGGGGCGACGGCGCCGGAGCGGCGATCCTCACCAACGCCGATGGGGGCGGCGAGGTCCTGTCCGTTCACCTCCACACAGACGGGTCCAACGGTGAGAACCTCCTCCTGCCCGGCGGCGGCTCCAGCACCACGCCCATCACCCACGAGAGCGTGGACAGAAAGCTGCACAATCTGAGGATGATTGAGGCCAACCGATCGTTCAAGATCGCTGTCAACAGTTTTGCGGAGGCCTGCCTGGAGGCCGTGGCGCAAAACGGATTCACCCTCCGGGATGTGGATCACATCGTCCCCCATCAGGCCAATGCCCGCATCATCCAGGCCATGGCCAAGAAACTGGACGTGTCCATGGAGAAGGTGGTCATGACCATCGAGCGGTACGGGAACAGTTCCTCAGCCACCGTGCCCATTGCCCTGGACGAAGCGGTACGGACGGGGAGGATCCGACGCGACGACCTGGTCCTCTTGACGGCCTTCGGCGGGGGCTTGACGTGGGGAAGCGCACTTATCCGCTGGTGATGGGCCCCGCGTCCCCTCCGGGATCCGAATTGCGGTCATCGCGCAACGCGGTGAGGCGGCAGTAGTTGCATGGGTCCAGGTAGGCGGGCGAACCGCATGCGGAACAGCGCCGGGCCGGCCCTGGATCCTGGGCGGATGAGACCCCTCGGAACAGATGGGCGCTCTTGAGAAAACCGTGGTAGAAGTTGGCCTTGGTCCCCGGCATCCAGTCCTCGATGAGGTTGAGCATCTGCTTGTAGCGCAGGGAGGTTGCCCCCCGGCTCATGGGGCATTCGTCCAGGATGTAGTCGATCCCCCGCAGGATGGCGTATGCCGCCGTCTCCCGCTCCGATAGGCGGCACAGGGGCTCCACCCGCTTGACCAGCATGTCTCCCACCCGAGGCAGGACCGGACCCTGTTTGGCGAGGTAATCCCACTGCCAGTGCAGGAGATTTCCCAGGAGCCGGCCCGTCTCGTCGTCCAGGTTGTGGCCGGTGGCCACTGCCGCGTACCCCCCCTGGAGGGCCATCCTGTTGAAGAAATGCCGCTTGACCGTGCCACAGACCGAGCACTCGGCGCGACGGCTGCGCCGTGCCAGTTCGGGGATGGGGATGCCCAAGGCGGCCAGGGAGACCGCCGTGTGGCGCAGCCCGCGCTCCCCAGCGAACCGGGCCACCTTCTCTCCCGACCGCTCCGAATAGCCCGGGATCCCCAGATCGATGTACAGGCCGTCCGCCTCGTGCCCCAGGCGCACCAAGATCTCCCAGAGGGCCAAGGAGTCCTTGCCCCCCGAAACGCAGACCAGGACACGCTCCCCCTTCTGGAGCATCCTGTGCTCGCTCACCGACCGTTTGACCTGACGCTCCACGAAGGTGAAAAAGCAGTCCGTGCAAAAGGCGGTATGGTGGCTCTCCAGATCCACCGCAGCCCGCTGCCCGCACCGGCGGCACTTCAACCTCAGCCTCCGGAGATGACGGGGATGATCTCCACGGTCTCCCCGTCCAGGATGCGGATGTCCCGGGTCAACAGCTCTCCATTGCGGGCCACCAGCACCGCGCCTTCCACCATCTGGAGCTGCGCCAGGAGATCCCTCACGGACTTGGGGCCTGAAAAGGTCTTCCGCTCGCCGCTTTGGCGGTTGACGACGGTGATCATGGGGTGATGTTACCACAGAGCGGCGCCGCTGACCATCCGGTGGGGCGGGATCAGCGGCTGTCTCAGGGGATCCGGACGCCTCTGGGGTTCTTGGGAGGGGGGATGGACAGCCGGATCACCCGCCAGGCGGCCTCGACCCTCTGCTGGGTATCGGAGACGGCCCCTGGGCGGCATGCGTGCCCTGCCCCTCCTCGGGTGCATCCTCCACCTCGGGAAAGTCGAATTCCGCTTCCAAGTCCAGTTCCAGGGTGTCTTCCTCGGGAGAGATCTCCAGGGCGTCCTTCATGTAAAGCTCGATCTTCTGGTCGCGGCAGACCACCAGGGTCCCTTTGACCGATACCGTCTCCTTGCCTTCGGCGACGCCCTCCGGGGTCTTCAACCGGATGTCACCGTATCCCAGATCGCGCCAGACCACGATGCTGCCGTTCTCGTACATCTTGACCCAGAGCCTCGGCTTTCCCTTGGCCACCCACAGCTCATCGGGAAACCGACTGAGGGCCGCATTCACCGAATCGAAAAAGAACTCATCAGCCATGGACCGACCCCTGACCCAACACCCGCTTCCCGGGCGCCCCTCCGGGTCGCGCCCAATCGTTCATCGGGCTGCCCGACCCTTCCCACGCGCACAAGGGCCTTCATTGTACCAGAATTCGGCTGGCGCTGCACCTCTTCGTTGGCCTCCGCCCCGCAGGGTCTTCATAATACTATTTATCATTTCAAATTGTTACGTGCGAAACGGGGCGTGCGTGCCGCATGGAAACGGCACAGCCTCGGGGATCACTCCTGGAAAAAGCGCGTCAGTCTGTCGTTCACCTCGCCGGGTTTTTCCGCGAAAAACATATGTCCTGCGCTCCTGACCAGGTACAGCTCGGCCCCGGCGATCCCCTCGGCCAGGAGCCTGGAGTTCTCGGGAGGCATCATCCGATCCTCGTCCCCGGTGATCACCAGGACGGGATGTCGGATCTCCCCCAGGCGCCGTTTGGAGTTGAATACGCTGAGGGCCTTGAATTGAAGGGCGACCCCTTGGGGCGAGGGCCAGTGGCCCAGCGCCCTGCGCTTCACTGTCTCGTACCGTTGGGGGTCGCCGCGGATGAACTCCGGTGCGAAGATGACGGGCGCCCTTCTCGTGTACGCCTCCTCGGGCGTCAGGGCGGGGTCCGCGGCCTGGGCCAGGACGGACATGACCTCGGCACTGGGCGCCACCGCATGTCGCCCTCCATGGGTGGTGCAGCCCAAGGCCGCCTTCTTCACCCGTTGGGGGTGATCCAGCAGGAGGATCTGGGCGATGAGCCCTCCCATGGAGACCCCAAAGACATGGGCTGCTTCCACCCCCAGGGCGTCCAGCAGGCCCACCGTGTCCCGGGCCATGTCGTCGATGGTGAAAGGGGCCCCTGGGAGGGTGGTCTCCCCTACCCCGCGATTGTCCATGGTGATGACGCGAAACCGGGTTCGGAGGGCCCGGACCTGGTCTTCCCACGCCTCCTTGGTCATGGTGAACCCGCCGATGAGAATGAGCGGCTCACCCACCCCCTGAACGTCATACGCCATCTCCAGATCACCGATATGGGCCTTGGCCACACGTCACCTCCTCGGATGCCATGGTTGGGGAATGTGCGAAATACTCAGCCGATCGACGGGACATGCATCCCAACGGGTTGAGACCCTATCAGGTGGGCCCACCGGGGTCAAGCCCGCGCAGGGGGCCTTTCCTTGACCCCTCGTGTCATATGGTCTATGGTCGATTGACGATGGCTGTGAACCCACGGGTGGCAGCATCCATGGACAGCAGGCCCGGGCCGGGGAAGGAAGGGACTGCGGACAGTGCATCTCGCCATCACCTGCACGGCCTTGACCCATCCCGCCCGCGCACCTGGTTCCTCGGACGGCCTCTGTCCCCCCGGGGGGATGGGAGTGCCGGCAATCCGTCAGTGGGCCAATGCCCCCGGGTGGGTCCGTCTCCCCAAGTTGGCAGCGGGGTCCGAGCCCCCTCAGGAGTGGCCATGAGCGACCGATGGAACCGATCCGTATGCCCGTACGACTGCCCGGATACGTGCGGGCTGTTGGTGGAGGTCTCTCAGGGGCGGGCCGTGCGAGTCAAGGGCGATCCCGAGCACCCGTTTTCCCGGGGGACCCTCTGCCCCAAGATGACCCGGTACGAGAAGACCGTGCACTCGCCCCGGAGGTTGACCGCACCCCTGTTGCGGATCGGCCCCAAAGGCTCCGGCGCATTTCGGGCCGTTTCCTGGGATGAGGCCCTGGACCGCGTCGTCGATGCGTGGAGAGGGATCCTGGCCGGAGCGGGGGCTGAAGCCATTCTCCCGTACTCCTACGCAGGCACCATGGGCTTGGTCCAGCGCAACGCAGGCCATCCGTTCTTTCATTGCCTGGGGGCATCGCGGCTGGATCGCACCATCTGTGCGCCAGCCAAGGAGGCGGGATGGAGGTCGGTCATGGGCGGCACGGCGGCCCCGCACCCCGATGAAGTGGCCCTCAGCGACCTGGTGATCCTCTGGGGCATCAATGCCGTGGCGACCAACATCCATTTCCTGCACGGCGTCCGGGAAGCAAAGAAACGGGGCGCCGCCGTGTGGCTCATCGAAACCTATGAAACCGCCACGGCCCGAGCGGCCCACCGCACCTTCCTGGTCCGGCCCGGAAGCGATGGGGCCCTGGCCCTGGGCATCATGCACCTCCTGGCCCGGGAAGGGCTTGTGGACGAGGCATTCGCCCGCAGACACGTCCAGGGACTCGATGGGCTCCTGGCAGAGGTGCTTCCTCTCTTTGCGCCCCGCAGAGTGAGCGAACTCACCGGGTTGTCCGAGGAGACCCTCCTGGAGATGGCGCGGGCCTATGGAAAGGCCAGGGCGCCTTTCATCCGGGTGGGAAGCGGGCTTTCCCGATACGGCAACGGGGCAATGGCCGTTCGCGCCATCGTGTGCCTGCCCGCAATGGTCGGGGCGTACGGCAAGAGGGGCGCAGGCTGCCTGACCAGTACGGCGACCGGCGGGGCATTCGCCATGAAGGAGATCGTGCGGGAGGACCTCATGGCCCGTCCCACACGAATCATCAATATGAATCGGCTGGGCTGGGCCCTGAACGAACTGGATGACCCGCCGGTGCAGAGCCTGTACGTGTACCACTCCAATCCGGCGGCCGTGGCGCCGGATCAGAACCGTGTCCTGGAAGGGCTCAGCCGGGAAGAGCTCTTCACGGTGGTGCACGAGCGGTTCATGACGGATACCGCCCGCTACGCGGACATCGTCCTGCCCGCCACGTCATCTTTGGAGCACCCCGATCTCTATCGATCCTACGGGACGTACTGCGTCCAACGCGCCCGGGCGGTCATCCCCCCCGTGGGCCAGAGCCGCTCCAACTGGGAAGTGTTCACCGCCCTGGCCGGGCGCATGGGCTTTGAGGATCCCGTTTTTCGGCGAAGCGCCGAACAGATGATCGACCGCCTGCTCGATTGCCCGCATCCGTGGTGGGAGGGCCTGGACCGGGGCGCCTTCAAAGCAGGTCGGGCGGTGGAACTGCGCCTTCCGCCGGACGCCGGGACCACTTTCGAGACCCCTTCGGGCAAGATCGAGATCCTCAACCCCCGGGAGCCCCATCCCCTCCCCTGCTACCTGCCCCCACACGGCGGGCAATATCCATTCCGGCTCATGACCGGGGCCAGCGTCTATGCCCTGAATTCCTCCTTTCGGGAGCGCGAGGACCTCCTGCGCCAGGAAGGCGCCATGGCCCTCCAGATGAACCCGGGCGATGCCGCGACGTTGGGTCTGGGAGAGGGAGATCCGGTGACGGCCTTCAACGACCTGGGGGAGGTGCCCTTTGTCCTGCGCATCTCCCCCCGGGTGCCTGCCGGGGTGGTGGTGGCCGAGGGGGTCTGGTGGCTGGAGCAGTGTCCAGGCCCCAGGGCCGTCAACGCACTGACATCGCAACGCCTCACGGATCAGGGCGGCGGGAGCACCTTCTACGACAATACCGTGGGGGTGCGGCCGTGCGACTGAAGCGCGTGCCAATCCGCCCGATCCCGGAAACAAAGGACCCCTGCGGCGCCGCCACGCGGCCGTCCCGCAGGGGTCCGATCACGCAACTGGACCTCCCCCCACCGCGCCTTACTGGGCCACCTGCCGCTTTCTATACTGGTAGTAGGCATCCCGCATGGCCAGATACGGATCCAGGGCCCCCTTCTTGAAATCCTCGTACTCCCCGATCCGGAGCGATCCCTCGTTGGTATACTCATATGCCCTCATGATCAGATTCCACTCGCTGGCCAGCACCCAGGTCAGGGGATCCATGGCCGCGTCCCCGGCCATCCCCACCGTGTCGCGCAGGGACGAAGGACCCAAGAAGGGCCAGATGATGTAGAGCCCGTGGTCCATGCCGTAGAAGCCCAAGGTCTGCCCTGTGTCCTCGTTGTTGCTCTTGAGCTTCAGCTCATCCCCTGCGAAGTCCGAGAACCCGAAACACCCGAGGGTACTGTTCACCAGAAATCTGAGGATCTCGACACCCGCCTGCTGAAACTTGGCCTGAAAGGTGTTGTTGACGAAGCGCACCGGCATGGCCAGGTTATGAAAGAACTTCCTGAAGCCGACTCTCAACTCCTCCGGGAAAAACCAGTTCCATCCTTCGGAGAACGGCCGGAATACCCAGAAGTAGAACCGGTCGTTGAAGGTGAACATCCACCGATTCCACGTCTCGAGGGGATCGGAAATGCCCCCGTCCTCCCCGCCTTCCTGGGCGTCACCCACCCGGAACATGGCGGCCATGAGGGCGAAGTCGGCCTTCTGCCGCATGGGCGCCGACACGGGCGGCTGTCTGTCGAAGATGCCCGGGAGATCAAGCGCGGCCTCCGGATAGTGCCAGTCGCTCGGGTTGTTCTGCGCAACGGCCGGCGTGCCCATGACCGCACAGATCAACAAACCGGCTGCGGCAATCCATCCATTCCTCCCACTCATCGTTCTCCTCCCCTCGTGGAGTCGCCTTCGGAGCCGCCTTCTCATATCCCGGACGTCCTCGCACCCGGGCGGTCCGCCTCCGGGTGAATCCAAATGCCATGCATTGTAAACGAACATGGCCGGATTTGGAACCATATCATTCCACGAATTTTTGAAAAAGCAAGAGAAAACTTCACACACTTCCCGGCGAAACCCATCGTGTCCCTTGCCCGAGAACACGATGTCGACTGAGCCAGGTACGATTCATACAACAACGGGTTATCGAATCGGTGCTGAGAAAAAGGGAGAAGGAAAGCGGCCTTTCCTCCTCCCGGGGCTGGGCAATCTCAGCGATACGCCCCTTGTCGGATGGTCCGGCTCGGGCGGAAGATCTCCTTGCCGAATCGTTCGGCCAGCGAATCCAGGCGTCTGGACAGGGCGGCCGGCTCCTGCCCCTTGGCCACTGTCATGGGGCCCATGGCGTTTCCCGTGCCGTTTACCATGGCCTTGTCCACGTCCTCGGCAGAACAGACCCCCATCTCGATGAGCTTGGTGGCCTCGTTGATCTGAACGGCCAGGAGATCCATGGGATCCACCTGGGATGTGGCCCTGGCGGGATCGATTTGGGGCCTTCCATACGACCAGTCGAAGAAGCCCCTGCCGCTCTTCTTGCCCAGCTTTCCCGCCTGGACCATGCCCTCCAGGGTTCTGCCGGGCCCGAAGTCAGGGTGCACGGCCTCGGCGAAATACTTGCTCGCGTGGTAGTTGATATCGATGCCTGTGTAATCCATGAGCTCGTACGGACCCATGGGCATCCCGAGCTTTCTCATGAGGGCATCGACCTCCTCGGGGGCGGCGATCCCGTGATCCAGGATGCAGTTGAGCAGCACACCGCTGGGCGCCTGCACCCGGTTGACGATGAATCCGGGCACATCCTTCTCCACCCGCACCGGCACCTTGCCGGTCTTCAAACAGAAGTCATACGCCGCCCGCATGCTCTGCTCGGACGTCCCCTGTCCGCGGATCACCTCCACCAGCTTCATGAGCACGGCCGGGTTGAAGTAGTGCAGCCCCAGGACCTTGTCCGGCCTGCCCGTGGCCTTGGCCATCTCGGTGATGCTCATGGTGGAGGTGTTGGATGAGAGGATCGCCCGGGCCGGGGCGTACCGATCCAGCTCCGCGAAGGTCTGCTTCTTCAGATCCATGATTTCGGGGATTGCCTCGATGACGAGATCCGCGTCCTGCACGGCCTGCTTGACGTCCACGCAGGGGCGAAGCAGGTCCGACCTGATCCGGGTATACAGCTCCGAGGTCACCTTGCCCTTCTGAACCAGCTTTTGCAGGCTCTCGTGGATCCGCTCAACGCCTCGATCCACGAACTCCTTCTTGATGTCCCGGAGGAACACGATGTACCCAGCCATGAGGGCCACCTCGGCGATGCCGTGCCCCATGTCTCCCGCTCCGATGACCGCAACCGCCTTGATATCCTCCCCCTTCATCTGTCCTCCCTCCCGCCAAAGAAGGATGCGTCCCTCCCGCGTCAACCCCTCGATCCACCGGAAGGCAAGGGGACATGGAAGGATCCCGAGCATGCCGTCCGGACCGCCTCGAACCCGTCTCTCCAACGAAGCGAACCCTTCAATCCTCCCGCTCGATGATGGTGGCCACCCCCTGGCCCCCGCCGCAGCACATGTTGGCGCAGCCGTATCGCCCCCCCTTGGCCTCCAGGATCCTGGCCAGCGTCCCTGTGAGGCGGATCCCCGACGCACCCAGGGGGTGCCCGATGGCCGTGCCGCCGCCCATGACGTTGACGCGCTCGGGGTCGAGCCCCAGCTCCCGGATGCAGTTGAGGGCCACGATGGCGAAGGCCTCGTTGATCTCCCAGTAGTCGATGTCCGCGGCGCGCAGGCCCACCTTCTCCAGGGCCTTGCGGCTGGCCGGCACTGGGCCCGCGCCCATGATGGTGGGGTCCACGCCCGCAAACCCGACGGAGCGGATGTAGGCCATGGGCTTGAGCCCCTTGTCCAGGGCCTTGCCCTTCTCCATGAGGAGCATGGAGGTGGCCCCGGCGTTCAACGGAGAGGAGTTCCCCGCCGTGATCACGCCGCCGGGCTTGAACGCCGGTTTCAACGAGGCCATGTCCTCCACCTTGGCATCCCCCCGCACGGCCTGGTCCCGATCCACCACGAGCACGCTTCCGTCAGCCTGCTCGGCCTCGATGGGAAGGATCTCGCCCTGGAAGAAGCCCTCCTGCTGGGCCTTGAATGCCAGCTGATGCGCCCGGACGCCCCACTGGTCCATGTCCTCCTTGGTGAACGAGGTTTGCGAGAAGAGCTTCTCCGCGGTCATCCCCATGTTCATGGCGTTCATCATGTCCCAGTGCTTGAGTCGTGGATCGGTGAAGAGGCGCGGATTGGGGCTGATGGCGCCCTTTTCCACCAGGGGTCCGCCCATGGGGACCCGGGTCATGTGCTCCATGCCGCCCACAAGCACCGTGTCCGCGAAGCCCCCGGCGATCTCCAGAAACCCGATCTGAATGCCGGCCATGGAAGAGCCGCACTGCTGGTCCACGAACTTGGCCGGGATGGTCTCGGGGAAATCGGCGAGAAAGATGGGGAACCGTCCGCCGTACGCCCACTGTTCCGAGACCCCCAGGGAGGAGCCCACCAGAAAGTCATCGACCTCCCCCGGCGCGACCCCGGTCCGCTTGAGCAGCTCGGGAAGGAGCCTGGCCAACAGGTCATCGGCTCGCAGTTTGTGAAACCAGTCCCTGGCAGGGTCGTTGGGTCTGGATCTCGAAAGGGCCGTCCGCAGGTATCCCACAATCGCAACCTCTCTCATGGCGCCACCTCCGATGTTGGATGTTTCGTGTTCGTCTCCCGGGCCCCTTAGGGGTCTCGGGCTCGCACCCGGCTCTCGATCGTCAACGGCTCGCATTCATTCTCCCGATCGGGCCCCGTCTCCTAGAACTTGGTGGGCCAGTTGGCCAGCTTGTGTTCGCCGATCCCTCCGTCCCGTCCATTCTGGCAGATCTCCAGTGCTTGAGCGATGTAGCTGCGGGTGTCCCTCGGGTCGATGACGTCATGGATGTAGTGGACGCCCGCGGCCCCGTACGGCGATGCGTCCTCCACCATCTTCTGGACCAGCGCCTCCCGCCCGGAGCGGACCTCTTCCGCGGCCGCTTGCGCTCCATCATTGCCCAGCTTCCCCCCGAAGACCACGTTGACCGCGATCTCCGGGGCCACGAAGCTCATCTCGGCCGTGGGCCAGGCCACCAGGAAGTCCGTGGCGCAGCCGGAGCCGCACATGTTCCAGAATGCCATGCCGAAGGTCTTTCGCACGATGACGGAGATCTTGGGCACCGTCAGGAGGCCCAGGGCGTTCATGTAGTTCATGACCCGGGCCCCCACCCGCCTGCGCTCCGCCTCCTTGCCCACCAGGAAACCTGGGATGTCGTGAAAGAAGAGGAGCGGGATGTTGAACGAGTCGCACAGGCACAGAAAGCTGATCACCTTGTCGATACCGTCGGTGTCCATGGCCCCGGCGTTGACCATGGGCTGGTTGGCCACGACCCCCACCACCCGCCCATCCACCCGGGCCAGGCTGGTGATCACGGTCCTGCCGAACAGGGGCTTGACGGGGAACAGGCTGCCCCGGTCCACGATGCATCGAAGAAGACGATGCATGTCATAGGCGCGATTGCGCTTTTCCGGAAGGAAGTCGAGGATCCGGGGCATGTCCGCGCCCGAGCCATCGGGGACGGGTGACCGTGGCGCAACCTCGTCGCAGTGGGACGGCATATAGCTCAGGTACCGGCGGATGATCTCGAGACAGTCCTCCTCGTTTTCGGCAATCCGGTCGGCCATGCCCGTGATCTCCCCGTGGACCTTCCACCCGCCCAACTCCTCATCGGTCACCTTCTCGCTGATGGCCAGTTCCAGCACCCGCGGACCCGAGACCCCCATGGCGGCGCCTTTGACCTGCACGACGAAGTCCGACAGACAGGCCATCCAGGTGGGCATGCCGTAGCACTCCCCCATGATCGCCGTGACCATGGGGCTCCTGCGCACCCGGCTCATGAGCTTGAGGTAGGTGTCCCACCCTCCTCCGCCGTATGAGGCCAGACCCCGGGAACCCATGATGTCCGGCATGCGGGCACCCCCGGCCTCCCCCAGGTAGATCAAGGGGAGGCCCCGGCGGCCCGAGACCATCTCCAGCTCCCCCTCCTTTCGGCCCGCCACCCGGCTGGATGTGGCGGCCAGGACCGTGAAATCGTTGGCCACCACGATGACCCGTCGGCCCTCGATCTTTCCGAAGCCGGCCACCTTGCTGTCCGCCGGGGTCCGTTCCTCCATGCCGGGGATGTCCGAGTGGTTCAGCATCCCCACCTCGAGAAAGGAGTCGGGGTCCAGGAGCCTCCGGATCCGTTCCCGGGCCGTGAGCCGGCCCTGGGCATGCTGGCGGGCCACCCTTTCCGGCCCGCCCATCTCCAGCGCCCATTGGCGACGACGCCCGAGTTCCTCCAGTTCCCTCTCGAAGGCCACAGCGCTTCCCTCACACCTTCATGCCGGGCAGATTGAGCGAGGCCGTGTTTCCACCGTCCACGGGCAATGCCTGTCCCGTGATATAGCTGGCCTCATCGCCTGCAAGAAAGAGAATGGCGCGGGCCACTTCCACGGGAAGGCCGTACCGTCTGAGCTCACAGCGGCTCCCCAGCTTCTCCTCCTTCCCCTTGGCCCTGGCATAGTCGAATACGGGTTTGGTCATTTCGGTCTCGATGAGCCCCGGGCACACCGCATTGACCCGGACATTGTATCCCCCCAGGTCGCATGCCGAGGTCATGGTGAAGTTGATGAGGGCCGCCTTGCTGGCGCTGTACGCGTTGCCTCCCGCCCCCGATCGAATGCCCGCCACCGAGGAGACGTTGACGATGGCCCCCTGGCGGCGTTCCATCATGTGTCTGGCCACGTGCTTGGTTCCATACACCGTGCCGAGGACATTGGTCCTGTACACCTGAAGCCACTCGGCCTCGTCCTGGACGTCCAGCCCTGAAAGGCCACCCGCCCAGCCCGCATTGTTGACCAGGATGTCGATCTGCCCGAACGCCTCCAGGGCGGTCTCCATCAAAGCGCGCACGTCCTCTTCTCGTCCCACGTCGACCCTGCGGCAGATGGACGTCCCGCCCTGTTGGGTGATCTCCTCCTGCAAGGACGTGAGGAGGTCCTCCCGCCGGGCCCCCAGGGCCACCCTGGCGCCTTCCTGGGCGAAGAGAAGGGCCGTGGCCCGTCCGATGCCGCTGGATGCCCCGGTGATCACCGCCACCTTCCCTTCCAGCCTTGCCTGCTTCGCCATCTCGTCCTCCCCTCGGCCCCTCTGATTCGCCCCCGGGACCCCGAACGACCGACCCTCGTCCGCTCCCTGTTGCCTGTTGGTCATTCGTTCAATCCTCGATACCTGCCAGTCGTTTGACCATGCGCTTTCTGGCCTCGATGTCGTACTGGGCCGTGATGGCGATCTTCTCCATGATGGGCGACCCGCCGCCATGGAGTCCGCCCACGGCCGAGGCCCCGCCGTACGAGGAGCAAAGCGTGTCGGAGATGTGCCGGAAGAGCCGATGCTGGTTCTCGGCGGTGATCTTGGGATTGCGCATGATGTACTTGTGAAGGAGCGGCCCCACTGTCTCGTTGTAGAAATCCTCCTCGTATGGGAGGGTCGCAGGCAGCCCCCCGGCCACGTCCGCCAGGGTCTGAAGCTCGTGATACACGTTCTCCCCGGAGAGGCAACGGCCCACGTTGCAGTACACCACGTCGGGGATGTAGGTCCCGGAGCGGGCGCGGATGCCCTTTGACGAGGCCGTATAGCCCGCGGCATAGCCGAGCTCGGCCACCATGATGATATCGGCCAGTTTGTCCCGCACGTGGTGGGCGCCACCGATGCCGTTGTACTCGGCGGCCAGGGCCACCTGGCCCAGGAGCAGCTCGTTGATGGCCGGTTTGCATCCCGAGTAGCTGTGGCGGTGGTACAGGGCGAAGAGCAGGGCCAGTTGCCCCCCCAGCTCGTGCTCACCGCAGAGGAAGACCCGGTCCCAGGGGATGAAGGCGTTGTCGAAGATGGTCAGGGAGTCGGTCATGCCCAGCTTGGAGCCCGGGGAGTCCAGGTGCTTGCGCGGCCTGGGCGATGCCGGGCGCACCACGAGATGCACGTCGTCCCAGTCCCCCGGGACGGCAAACGCCACGGCCCATTCCCCCTCCTCCGGGGTGAGCATGCGGGTGGGCACCACCACGATCTCGTCGGCCTGGGCGGCCTCGGAGTTGTGGGCCTTGGCGCCCCGCACCACGATGCCGTCGCTGCGCTTTTCCACCACATGGAGATACAGGTCCGGGTCCGCCTGCTGGTGGGGCCGCTTGGCCCGGTCGCCCTTGACGTCGGTCTGGGCGCAGCAGCCGACCAGATCTTCCCGCTGGAAGCGCTCGAGCCACTTGAGGAAGTTCTTGTAGTACTCGGTTCCGTATTTCTGGTCGGCCTCGTACGCGATCACCGAGATGGCGTTGGTGCCGTCTATCCCCATGCACCGCTGGATGCATCCCCCCGTCTGCTGGCAAGTGAAGCGCGTCATGTCCTGCTTCTTGTGCAGGTCCTCCACGCTTTGATGCACATGGCAGAATCGGTTGATTCGATCCCCGGTGATGTGGGAGGTGGCGGTCATCAACCCTTCGTGCTCCGGCTTCTCGGCCAGATCGAAGGTCGTGGAGAGGGTTCGCACCGCCCCCATCATCCTCTCGTCGTCTCGATCCACCAACTGGCCGCCCACGTACACGTTGCGGCGCATCTTGCGGATGCCTTCCCGGTACTGCTCGGATGTCCTCATGGATCTTCTCCTTTCGTGCCCAGGCTCAGCCCCGGGGAATGCCCTCACGATCCATCTCAAACGACCCGAAAAAACCCTTCGTCGAACTCCGGCCTTCCCTCGTATTTCCGCAGGAAGAAGGCCGGTGCCTTGTCCATGTGCTCGAAAATGGCCGGATTAATCTCGATCCCCGCCTGATGGAACACCTTGACCATCTCCTTGGGCGACGGCGGGCAGCCCTTGACTGCCAGCAGCTCCCGGATCTCGGGGTTGTTCCTGTGCTTCTGATACATGCATTTCCCGAGGAGGATGGTCTTCTTCTTGCCCGGCGTCGGATCCATCACCTTCCCGGTCAGGACCTCCACATCGTCCCATGGCTTCCCCGCCCAGGCCTGGGCGATGGCGACCAACGCCACCCCCGTTAGCCCCGAGCAGTAGGTGCACATGGTGAGGTCATACTTGCGATAAGAGATCCCCTGGATGCCCATCTTGGCCATGGGGAGGGGCAGGGAGTCGTCCTCGTTGTACGGAAACGCCCACTCGTGTTTGCGCGCCACGTCTTCAATCGTCGAGCCCACGACGGTGACATCCGAGAGGTCCAGGGGCCTCCCCCGATCCCCAGCGGCATGCACCAGGTGCGGCACCTCCGAGGGTTCGTAGCCGAGGACCCTTGCCCCCACCATATCTGCCGAGAGCACGTCCGGGGAGGCCACCAAGAGGTTGCTGCGGTGCACCCTTCCGTCGAAACTCGGACCCCTCTCATTGGTGTAGATCCCGTCGAGGACGGTGAGGGACGGTGGCAGCTTGTTGGCCAGCCGGGCGATCATGTAGTTGAGGTCCTTCACCGCATGGGCGCCGTGGCATTTCTTGCGGGAGGGGATGTCGATCATGCCTTTGAGGTTCTTGATCCCCAGCGTCACAACGGCCTGGGCATGGGTCTTGAGCACAGGGACGTTGACCACGAAGTCGCTATTCAGGATATCCGCGTTGTACCCGAGCACGACCCCGGCGCCCAGGTCCACCTTCTCGAACGGCCTCTCGAAGACGTTTAGGGTCTTCACCCCGTAGCGCTTCTTGAGAACGTTGTATCCCAGGCTCTCGAAGGAGTGGGCCGCCGTCTCCACGTCCTTGGGGTCCCGGGTCACCGACCCCTCCGCGATTGTGATGTCGTCAATCCCCCGCTCCCTGAGGAGCGCCACCACGTCCTGCACCACGCGGGAGGTGGTGATCACCCCCCACTTGGGGAAATTCACCGCGCGAGTCCAGAACACGATATTGGGCTTGATGAAGACCCGCGCCCCCGAGGGCAGATGATCCAACCCCCGGCACAGATCCACAGCCCGCCGCACGGACTCCAGCGGCTTCTCGTAGCGCACGATGGAGACCAGATGCTTGCTCATGACGCGTACCCCCTTCCCTTGGAGCTTCTCGGGGTTCTCCCCCCGCTCTTGCGATCCCTCGATGCTGCCTCCCCCGCCGATGAGGGCGAATCCGGCTCCACGCTGATCCTCAGGTTCCAACCCTTGCCCGGCGGCGGGGCCTGGATGCCCTGGATCACCAGATCCGTCAACGGGTCCACGAACGCCAGCAAATCCTTGGGCTTGCCCAACAGGAGGCGGCGGATGACCAGGTTCTCGATGGCCCCCAGGATCACCGCTCGGACAAGGATGGGCTGGGCGTCGGACCGGAATTCCCCGGTGGCGATCCCCTCCTCCACCACCCGCAGGATCACCCGGGAGCCCTCGCGCACCACCTGATAGGCCTCAGTCTCCAAAAATTTCCGGTTCTGCTTGAGAACCAGCATGGCGATGGAGGCATAGTCCGGGTTGTTCTGGTAGAACCACAGGTAGTGGTACACGATGCTGCGTATCTTGTTTCCGGCGCCCCGGACATAGTTCAAGTGGAAATCGAGGATCTCCTTTCCCCTGCGGGTCGTCTCCCCCGGGATGGAGAAGAGGAGCTCCTCCTTGGACGTGAAGTACTCGTAGATGGTGGCGTCGGAGAGCCCGGCCTCCCGGGCCACATCGGAGATGGTGGCCTCGGCGAATCCTTTCTGGGCGAACACGCGCTCGGCGGCCTTGAGGATCTGCTCCTTGCGTGCCTCTAACCGCTTGGGGTTTGCCATGGGATCTTCTCCATCGCGACGGGGCGCGGCCCCAAGAATCCCGGGGTAAGGTGGGCCATATCCGCACGATATCTTAGTGTCATTCGGAAATCAAGTTTTATTCCCAAAATTATCTCTAAAAAAAAGGCTAGATTCCGAGTTTTATGCCGAGACTAAGGCATCACCCCATGTCGCATGACTGGGCCGGGTGGAGCGGAGCGGCGGTGCAAGGCCAACTCCAGGGCCCGGATCACCCGGGGGCGGGTTTCGCGGGGATCGATCACGTCATCCACGTTCAGAGTTCCGGCTGCCGGGTAGGCCCCGCAGAACTCCCGATAGGTCTCCTCCAGTTCTTTTCGCAGGGCCTCCGGATCCTTTGCCCCGGCCAGTTGCGACCCGTACGCGGCCAGGACGCCGCTGTCCGCAGGGATGGAGCCGAAATCCGCAGTGGGCCACGCCACGGTGAGCGTCTGCTTGGCGCCGTATCCGCACATGGCGCACCCCCCGAAGCCGAATGCCTTGCGAATGACCACCGTGATCTTGGGGACGTCGGCCCACGCCAGGGAGTGGGCTACGGCCAGACCGTATCGCAAGGCCCCCTCGCGCTCGGACTGGGGCCCGGTCATCACGCCCGGGACATCGACGAGGAAGAGAAGCGGCACATGGTACGCCGCACAAAGGTCGATGAAGTGACGCTGCTTCTGGGCGGCCTTGGCCGTGATGGCCCCTGCATGGACCGCGGGCTGGTTGGCCACGACCCCAACGGGGTGGCCGTTGAGGCGGGCCATGCCGGTGATCATCATGGGGGCGTACAACGGCTTGATCTCGAAAAAGCTCCCGCGGTCCACCACCGCCGCGATGATCCGCTTCATGTCATAGGGCCGTTTGGGGTTGGCCGGGAGGACATCCAGGAGCGCCTCGTCCCGGCGCCCGGGATCGTCGTCCGAGGGAATGGACGGGGGGTATTCATACGCGCTGGACGGCAGGTAGGAGAGATATCTCTTGGCCATCGCGATGGCCTCCCGATCGCCCTCGGCCGGGTTGTCGGCCACCCCGGACTCGACGCAATGGACCGCGACGCCCCCGAGTTGCTCCTTGGTCACCTCCTCGCTGGTGGCCCGGATGACCACGGGAGGCCCGCCAGCGGCCATCATGCCCGTTCCCCGGACCATGATGATGAACTCCAGGAGGCTTCCCACCAGGGACGAGTCGCCGGCGCAGGGGCCCATGACCAGCCCCACCTGGGGGGCGATGCCGGACATCCGGGCGATCTTGATGTGATGGAAGACCGCCGGAAGGCCCTCGCCGATGAATTCCTCGGCCCGCGCCCCGGACCCGTCCAGGAGCCACACCAGGGGCACCCGTTCCTGGGTCGCGATCTCCACCATCCGGACCTTCTTGCTGAAATGGGTCAGCCCTTCGGAGCCTCCCAGGACCGTGAAGTCCTCCGCCACTACTCCAGCCGGCCGGCCCTCGATGCGGCCGAACCCCGTGATCACGCCGTCGGCTGGGGTGGAGCGGTTCTTCATCTGGGGCCGGTGGCTCTGATGGGTGGCCAGCAGGCCGTACTCCTCGAAGGTCCCCGGGTCCAGCAGGAGGTCGATGCGCTCCCGGGCCGTCAGCTTCCCTTGTTCATGCTGACGGGCGATCTTCTCGGGCCCGCCCATCCGGCGGGCGGTCTCGCGCCTTCGAGAGAGTTGCTCTACGTCATCACGCATGGACATGGCATCGGATCCGAATTCACGAGTCAGGAGTCAGAATCGGGCTTCGGCCCTCGGTCCTCAGTGCTTGCACCCCCTCCCCCCTGCTCTCTCCATCCCTCACCCCAGCCACCTCTTCCTGCGGCGGTAATGTTTCACCTCGCGGTAGCTCTTCTTGGTGCCCAATCCGGTCAATCCCAGGTAAAACTCCCGCACGTCCTCGTTCTCCCGCACCCGCTCGGCCGGGCCGTCCAGGACCACCCGCCCTCCCTCCATGACGAACGCATAGTGGGCCAGGGCCAGGGCCGCCCGGGCGTTTTGTTCCACGAGGAGCACGCTGATCCCCTCGTCGGCGTTGATCCTTCCGATGATCTCGAAGATCTCCCTGACAATGAGCGGGGCGAGGCCCAGGGACGGCTCATCCAGCATGAGCAACCGCGGGCGGGCCATGAGGCTCCGCCCGATGACCATCATCTGCTGCTCGCCGCCCGAAAGGTACCCGCTCACCTTGCGGTGAAGCGTCTTGAGGCGCGGGAAATAGCCGTAGATCTCCTCCAGCCTCCTCCTTGCATCGGTGCGATCCGTATTGAGGTACGCCCCCATGCGCAGATTCTCCTCGGTGCTCAGGTGCGCGTACAGGCGCCTCCCCTCGATGACCTGACGGACGCCCAGCCTGGCGATCTCCTCGGGGCTCTTCCGGTCGATCCTCTCTCCCCGCAGGACGATGTTGCCCCGGGAGATCTCCCCCAACTCCTCCTTGAGGAGGCCCGAGACGGCCTTGAGGGTGGTGCTCTTGCCGGCCCCGTTGGCCCCCAGGAGGGCCACGATGTTACCCGCCCCCACCTCCAGGGAGACGCCCCGCAGGACCAGAATGACCTTGTTGTACACCACCTCGACGTTGTTCAGGGTGAGCATGGCCCCCCCATCTCGCCCCTCTTCATCGCCGGCGAAGGCTCGGGAGACGCCGGCTCACTTGGGCACGTCCTTTCCGCCGGGCAGGAGATCCGGAATGGGGAAGAAACCCCTGGAGACCAACAACTGATTCTCCACGGTCTGGATCTCCACCGAGTCCATGCCCACCCGACGAGTTTCCGAGTAGCTGATGGGCGGACTGGTGCCCCACGCGTCGAACCCCTTCATGTTGACCAGGGCGTTGTACACCGCCTGCCCGTCCACCTTGGCCGGCCCCACCTCCTTGGCCGCCCGCTTCACCGCTTCCACGGCGATGGCGAACTTGGACCAGCAGTTCCCATAGCTCCAGAGGTCCACGTCTCGTTTCTTCTTCTTGTACATCTCGTCCACCATGGGGCATTTCTTGGGCCATTCCTCCACCAGGGTGTTGATGCCGGTGATATAGACCCCATTGGCCAGTGGCCCCACGTACTTGACCAGTTCTCCGAGATTGCAGGCATAGCTCATGCCGATGGTGATCTTGCCGGTCATCCCCAGCTTGTCCATGTCCTTGATGACCACGCCCAGGGCCGAGGGATACATGCCGCCGAAGGTGAAATCCGCCCCGGAGGCCTTGAGGCGGAGGATGTGGGCCGTGGTGTCCGAGGGAACGGCCGGGATGAACTCAGAGGCCACCACCTTGATCCCCTTGGACTTGAGGTAGGCATCGGCCTCTTCGGTCATGGGCGCCTTGCCGAACGGATTGTCCCACGTAAGCCACGCAAACTTGGGCGGCTCTTTCTTCTTCCAGATGTTCTTCAGGTAGTAGTCCACCCACGCCCCGAACTGGCTGGGGTACGGGGGCGGCTGGCAGAATGTCCAGGACGGCGGGTTGATCATGGCCAGACTCATCCCGCCCTCCACATCGGGCACCTTTTCCTGGGCGTGCATCTTCACCAGGGCGGTTCCCGTGGCCGTGGACTCCCCAATGATGACCACGGGCCTGGGCGTCTCCGAGATCATCTTCTTGAACACGGCGATGGACTTGGCCGTATCCGTGCCGCCGTCCCCCCAGACCAGCTTCAACTCGGCGCCCGGGACATAGTTCACGCTGTTGGCCCACTCGATGGCGTCCTCCTGGGCCGGCGCGAATGGGGCTTGGGTGGCCGCGTACGCCCCCGTGAAGTGGGGAAGGTGGCCGATGGCGATGACCGGCTTGGCCTGACCCCATGCCCCGCCGGGGACCAAAGAGAGCCCCATCGCCACAGAAAGCATCAGAATTGCTGCGGAGACCGATCTCTTTCTTCTCATCTCAGACCTCCTCTCCTGTTCATGGGTGTGCGCACGCCTCTCAATACGGAAACGGCCAGAGCCGAAAGGACCCCAGCATGACTTGCCACCGGTGGTTCAATCCTCGGGGTTCCACCACCAGGAAGAAGATGATCACCAGACCGAAGAAGATCTGGGTGAACCCCGAGACGGTGGAGCCCGACAGGGCGGGAATCAGTTGCCCCATCACGGGCGACAGGAAGATCACGGCCTGAGACAGCAGCCGGAAAGTGAACGCCCCCAGGATGGCGCCGGTGATGCTCCCCATCCCTCCCACGATGAGCATGCCCAGATACCAGATGGAATCGATGAGGGGAAACTGCTCGATGGTGATCATACCCACATAATGGGCCTGGAGCCACCCCGCCACCCCGGCGTACATGGAGCTGATCGTGAAGGCCAGGACCTTGACCCTGAACACGTTGAGACCCGTGAACTCCGCCGCGATATCGTTGTCCCGCACCGCCACGAAGGCCCGCCCGTACCTGGAGCGCACCAGGTTGTGGGCCAGGATCGTGGCCAGGACCGCCACCGTAATGATGAGGAAGTACATCCTGCGCTCGCCGTTGAATGAGAATCCCAAGATGGCCGGGGCGTCGCAGGGGATGCCCCAGACTCCCTTGGTCACCTCCCCGCCGTGCAGGAGGGCCCACAGGATGATGTAGTGGGCCGCCAGGGTCGAGATGGCGATGTAGAACCCCTTGATCCGGAGGGCCGGCAGCCCCACCATGAGCCCCACCAGGCCGCTGCTCGCCATGGCGCAGGGCAGTGTGGCCCAAGAGGGCCAGCCCAGGTGATGGGACAGCACGGCGCTCGTGTATGCCCCCAACGCGATGAAGGCCGCGTGCCCCACGCTGATCAGTCCGGCATAACCCGTTAGAATGTTGAGGCCCATCATGGCCACCACGGTGATGCCGATGATGTTCATGACGCTCAAGATGTAGTTGCTGGCCACGAGGGGAAGCAGGCCGAAGAGACAGACGAATAACAGCAGCAGCAGAAACTTCCGGTACGCGGTGCGAACCGGCGCCATGTCCTGGGCGTACGTCTCATCGAAGGTGCCGCAGGGTCTCTTCAGCATCGCTCTACACCCTCTCGATCCTCTCGTACCCGAACAGGCCGTGGGGCTTGACGAGCAGGGCCAGAAGCAGGATCAGGAAGGGGAACACTTCCTCGATCCCTCCCCCGACGATGGGATCCAGATACCCGGCCCCGAGGGCCTCCAGAACACCGATGGCGAGCCCGCCGATGACCGCGCCCAGCATGGACTCCATGCCGCCCAGAATGACCACCGAGAGGGACTTCATGCCCAGGGCGATGAGCGGTTCCTGGTTCACGCCGTGCATCTTGGCCATGAGCACTCCCCCGATGGCCGCCATGAGAATGGCGATGAACCAAGCCAGCACGAAGATCCGCTGGACCCGTACCCCCTCGCTTCGAGCCAGCTGATGGTCCTCGGCCGTGCCCCGCATGGTGAGGCCCAGCTTGGTCCTCTGGAAGAAGAGCATGAACCCGGAGAAGGCCAGCGCGCAGATGGCGAAGTTGATGGCCGCCTCCCAGGTGAAGACCACGGGACCGGCCTGGATGATGCCCGATGGGATGACCTTGGGATACACCCGGGCCGGGCCGGGCCAGATGAGGGTGATGACCCCGTTGATCACCTCGGCCAGTGCCAGGGTGGCCACGATGGCTGCCAGGATGGGCTGCCCCGTCAACGGCCGAAGGATGAACCGCTGGATGAGAAAGGCCACGGCCAGGATCACCAGGACGCTGAGCAGCACCACCAGGACGGGGGAGAGTCGAAGCTGCACCAGGAGCGCCCAGACCAGGTACGCGGTGAACGCAACGATGCTCCCGTGGGCGAAGTTGAACACGCTGGACGCCTTGTAGATGACCACGATACCCAGGGACATGAGGGCGTATACGGTCCCGGTCAGGATTCCGCTCGCGACCAGCTGGAGGAAGATCTCCATCACGCCACGCTCCGGATTCGGATCTCCGTTCGCACGGTGGCCGTCCGTCCGTCCCGGTATTTCACATCCGCCTCGGTGACGACCGCGTCCCGGCCCGCATACGCGGCCTCGATCATGGCCCCGTAGCGCGTCTCCAGGAAGGCGCGCCGCAGCTTGCGGGTCTTGGTCAACTCCCCCTCGTCCGGATCGAACTCCTTGTGCAAGAGGGAGAATCTTCTCAAGCGGGCGTGGGCGGGCAGGTCCCTGTTCACCCGGTCCACGTCCCGCTGGATCAGCTCATAGACCTCCCCTTTCTGGGAGAGATCCACGAACGTCGTGTACGGGATGCCGTTCTTCTCGGCCCAGCGACCCACGTTGTCGAAGTCGATGTTGACGATGGCGAACAGGAAGTCCCGCTCCTCGCCGCCCACGACCATGGCGTCCTTGACGTAGGGGCTGAACTTCAATCGGTTTTCGATATAGGTCGGGGAGTACTTCTCCCCCCCTTTGAGCCTGAGCATGTCCTTCATGCGGTCGAGGATGATCAGATGTCCGTCCGCGTCGAAGAGCCCGGCGTCCCCGGTCTTGACCCAACCGTCCTCAACCATCTTGGCCGTCTCTTCGGGCTGCTTGTAATACCCGCTGAAGATCGGATCGCTTCGGATCCAGACCTCTCCCTCGGGGGAAATCTTCACCTCCACCCCCGGCACAGGGGGTCCCACGGTGCCCGCCTTGGGCCAGTCCCCGTGCATGGCCACCGGATTGACCTCGGTCAGGCCGTAGGCCTCCCCGATGTTCACGCCGATGGCCTGAAACCATCGGAACACATCGGGCCCCAGGGAGGAGCCGCCGGTCAGACCGGTGCGGGCCCGACTCAGGCCCAGTTGGTCGCGCACGTGCATGAGGCAGATCCAGTCCGCCAGCCGGCCCAGGGCCCTCCAGAAGGTGGGAGGCGATTGGCGCCGGCTGTACCGGTACTCGGAGACCCGGTATCCGACGGCCATGCTCCACTGGTAGATCCAGCGCTTGAGCACGAATGCGTCGTTGATCTTCATCTGGACCATGGAGACCAGACCCTGCCACTGCCGGGGCCCCAAGAGCAGGAACTGGGGGCCGATCTCGCGGATGTTCTCCTGGATGGTCTCCGTGGACTCCGGGTAGTTCACCCGCATCTTCCACAGGAGCCACCCCACCATGAAGAGTTGCTCGGCGATCCATGCCAGGGGCACGAAGGAGAGATACTCGTCCGTGGGGGCCCAGGGGTTGACCTGAGCGAACTTTCTGGCGCCCTTGATGAGGAAGTCGTGGCTGATCAGGGCCCCTTTGGGGAGCCCGGTGGTCCCCGAGGTGTAGCACAGAATGGCGACGTCGCCTCCCCTTCCTTCCCCCACCATGCCCTCAAAGGCTCCGGGATGTTGGTTCTCGTAGAGCCGCCCCAGGTCCATCACCTCGTCGAACGAGACGATCTGAGGCACCTGCCGGTATGCCCGCATGCCCTTGGGGTCCCAGTAGATGATCTTGACGAGCTTGGCGGTCCGGTCCAGGACCTCCAGGAACTTGTCGCACTGCTCCTGATCCTTGGCCACGGCGAAACGACTGTCCGAATGCTCGACGATGTACTGCACCTCGGAGGGAATGACGTCGATATACAGGCCCACGGCCGCCCCGCCCGCGGCCTGGGCGGCCAGCTCGGCCCAGTACCACTGCGGGTCGTTGTCCCCCACGATGCTCAGCTTGTCCCCGCGCTCAAACCCCAGGGCCTTGAGGCCCAGGGCGAAGTACTTGACCGCGGCAAGGCACTCTTCCCAGGTCAGGGGATTCCAGATGCCCAGGTCCTTCTTGCGCATGGCCACCCGGGATGGATCCTCCCGGCAGTTGCTCAAGAGCAGCTTGGGCAACGTGTCGGCCGCTCCCGTTGATCTGTCTCGAAACGGCCCGTCAACCATGGGATGCCAGTCTCTCCTCACCCAGATATGCGGCGATGACCTCGGGGCTGCGCCCCACATCCCCGGGGGTCCCCTCGGCGATCTTCCTGCCGAAGTCGAGGACGACCACCCGCTGGGCGATGTCCATCACCACGCCCATGTCGTGCTCCACCAGCACGATGGTCATCCCGCGCTCCTCGTGCACGTCCAGGATGAACCTCGCCATGTCCTCCTTCTCCTCGAGATTCATCCCGGCCATGGGCTCGTCCAGGAGCAGGAGGTCCGGCTCCATGGCCAGCGCCCTCCCCAGGTCGATGCGCTTGCGCAGACCGTAGGGAAGTTCTCCCACCATCTTCTTCCTGACGTGCTCGATCTCCAGGAAGTCGATGATCCCTTCGACGATCCGCCGCTGCTCGATTTCCTCCCGCTTGGCCCGGCCCATGAACCAGAAGGCGGCGGCAAGCCCGTACCGGAAATACCGCTCCCTTCCGGCCATGAGGTTGTCGAGGGTGGTCAGTCCCGCATACAGCTGGATGCCCTGGAAAACACGGGCCATGCCGAGGTGCGCCCTTCGGTGCAGGGGCATGGCGGTGATGTCCCGGTCTCCATAGACGATCCGGCCCTTGTCGGGCCGGTAGAAGCCGTTGATGCAGTTGAGCAGGCAGGTCTTCCCGGCCCCGTTGGGGCCGATGAGGGCCAGGAGGTCCCCCTTCCGGACGGTCAGGTCCACCTCAGCCAGGGCGGTGACGCCGCCGAAGCTCAGGCTCACCTTCTCCACCCTCAGGCAGGGATCTCCGTTCGCCATCGGCCCAACCTCTTGGGACCCGGATTCGGAGTTCTGAATCGGAGCGTTGGTTTCAAGTTGGCAGAAAATATCTTATCAAGGTACAAAAAGCAACACGTTTTTTTGGTTGCAATGTAAGAATTCCAGGAAAGCTCGAGGGGGCGGGGCGTCCCAGCCCCCGTCCCCTCGCCCATGAGGTCCAGACGTTACCCCTTGCCCTACTTGCAGCGGGGGTTTCCGGTCTGCGCCGGGGCCACGGTGATCTCCTCGGCGGGAATGATGAAGGGCTTCCCGATGTAGGGGAAATCGAAGAACTCGCTCTTGGGCTCGATGACCGCAGCCACGCCCGGAGTGATCATCTGATGGTCGCAGGCGCGCATGCTCACTTTCCCCCAGGGCATGTTGTACTCCATTCCCTCCCATGCCTTGATGACCTTTTCCGCGTCCGTGCTGCCCGCCTTCCGCACCACATCCGCCAACCACTGGATGGCATAGAAACAGCGCCCCATGGAGAGGTCGGGGTACCAGAAGCCCAGCTCCAGTCCCTTGTGCTTCTCGTACCACTCCTTGACGAATGCCTTGCTCTCGGGGTTGTCGATGGTCATCATGTAGGAGTCCGCCGTCACATGGCCGATTCCCGCCTCCTTGATGACCTGCATACGCACCGGATCATTCAGGAAGTAGTTCCCCGTGATGACCTTCCAGCCCAAGGAGGCCCCCGTCTTGAAGAGGTTGTCCAGGTCCACCCCGAAGTTCCCGGTCAGGACGACCTCGGCCCCGGACGCCATGATCTTGCTGACATACGGGGCGAAGTCCTTCAGACCGATGGGATGAAATTCCTCCCCGAGCAGTTGCGCTCCAGGGATGTCCTTGAGCTTCTTCTTGAATCCGTCGGCCGCCTCCCGCCCGAAGGCGTAATCCTGGCAAAGTATGTAGTATTTCTTGAACTGGGTGTGTTTGGCGAAGTATGCCATGACCGCGGCGGAATGCTGGTCGGTGTTGAGGCAAGCTCGGAACATGTACGGGTTGAACTCACTGCCGGTGATGCTGGCCGCTTCGGTGCCGTACGTGAGAAAGATCTTCTTGTATTGCTCGGCCACCTTCATCATGGCCAGGGAGATGTGGCTCCCGGTGCCCGTCATGATGAAGTCCGCCTTGTCCTCCAGGATCAGCTTGGTCGCCTTCCGGGTGGCCACATCCGGCTTGAGCTGGCTGTCCTCGGCGACCACCACGAGTTTCTTTCCCAGCACCCCTCCCTTCTGATTGATCTTCTCCACCGAGAATTTCACCGCATTGAGATACCGATCCCCCACGTCCTTCATGGGCCCGGAAAGTGGCTCGCAGACCCCCAGGACAATGGTGTCTCCCGCCCCTTGCGAGGGGGTGGCGCCCAGGGCAAACCCCAGGGCCAAGAGGATCGCCGGTAGTCCCCACTTGCAAAACCCACGCCGACCGTTCATTGGACCCTCCTCTCTGTATGTCGTGCGTTTCAGCCACGGAGCGGCGACGGCGCCGAATCCATCCGACCGCCCTTTCAGACCTCCAGGTACTTCTCCCGGACCTCCCGAGCGTCCTTGAGTTCATCTCCGGTTCCATGGAAGACGATCCTGCCCTTGCTGATCACGTAGATGCGCCCCGCCAGCCTGAGCACCACCCTCATGTTCTGTTCCACCAGGAGGATGGCCACGCCATGGGTGTTGATGTCCACGATCACTTGCTCCAGGGCCTCCACGATCTTGGGTGCCAACCCCTCCGTGGGTTCGTCCAGGAGGAGCACCTCCGGATTGCCCATGAGGGTCCTGGCAATGGTGAGCATCTGCTGCTCGCCTCCCGACAGATAGGCCCCCTTCTGTCTATCCCTGGCCTTCAGGCCGGGAAAATACTCGTAGATGCGGTCCACGCTCCAGCCGTTCCCGCCCGCCCCTTGGGCCGATTTCACACCGATGATGAGGTTCTCCCTCACCGTCAAACGAGGAAAGATGCGCCGATCCTCGGGAACGTACCCCACACCCAGATTGGCGATCCGGTATGGCGGCAAGCCCGCCAGATCCTGACCCTTGAACAGGACGGATCCCGAGCGGGGCATCGCCAGCCCGATGATGGACTTCAGCGTCGTGCTCTTGCCCACCCCGTTCCTGCCCAGGAGCGCCACGATCTCCCTCTTGTCCACGGACAGGGAGATCCCCTGGAGGATGTGGCTCTCCTCGTAATAGGTATTCAGATCTCTGACCTCCAGGAGCATGCCTATTCCCTTTCCTCCCCCAGGTACGCATCCTTCACGCGCTGGTCCCGGCGGATCTCCTCGGGCGCTCCGGAGGCCAGGACCTGACCGTAATAGATGACCGTGATTCGATGAGCCATGCGGAAGACCACCTCCATGTCGTGCTCCACGATGACCAACGTCTTGCCTTGGGTAAGCCGTTCGATGAGATCCACGGTCTCATGAGTCTCGTTGGCAGACATGCCGGCAGTGGGCTCATCCAGCAGGATCAGTTCCGGGTCCATGGCCAGGGTCAGGCCGATCTCCAGCGCCCGCTGGTGCCCGTGGGCCAGTTCGCCGGCAAGTTCATCCCTCCTGTCCTGGAGTCCGATGAGGGACAGGACGCGGTCGGTTTCCTCGGTGACGGCTTTCAAGCCCGACGCGGGGGTCAGGATGTTGTACCTTACCCCCCGCCGCGAGAGGATGGCGTTTCGGGCGTTCTCGAAGACCGTCATGGTCCGAAAGATGTTGGTGATCTGAAAGGAGCGGGCCAGGCCCATGCGGGCAATTCTGTGGGGGGGCAGCCCGGTGATGTCGCGGCCCTTGAAAAGAATCCTCCCGCGGCTTGGAGAATGTTTCCCCGTTATGACGTTGAATAGCGTGGATTTGCCCGCCCCGTTGGGGCCGATGATGGCGTGACGATCCCCCCGCTGGAGGCTGAGGTCGATGCCGAAGAGCACCTCGAGCCCGCTGAAATCCTTGTACAGCCCTTTGACCTCCAGGATGGCCGGCTCCCGATCGTGTGTCATGTCCCCTTCCCCGACGCGAAGAGCGACCGCAGCTTCATCGGGATCAACCCGATGAACCCTCTGTGGAAGTACAGGACGAGCACGATGAACAGGACGCCCAGGAAGAACTCCCAATGCTCCGTCAGGCTGCTGATCCAGTCGGTGAAATAGACGAAGATGGCCGCGCCCAGGATGGGTCCGAAGTACGAGCCGGTCCCACCCAGAAAGGCCATGAACAGGACCTGTGTGGACATCCCCAAATCGATGGAGCTGGTGGCCACGAAGTCCTGGAACAGGGCGAACAGGCTCCCGGCGATGGCCGCATAGAAAGCCGCGAAGCTGAAGATGAGCAGTTTGGCCCGGTTGACGTTGTATCCCAGGAAGGAGGCCCGCTCTTCGTTCACCTTGATGGCCTGGATCGTGTTGCCCAAGGGGGTGCGGATCAGGTACCAGCCGAACGCGATGCACAGGACCACGATGGCCGTGATGAGGTAGTACTTGGTCTCCAGGTTCATCCAGTCCAAGGACACGAACCCCAGATCCACCGGCTTTCGCGGGACAATTCGACCGATCCCGTCGTCCCCGCCGGTCACCTCCCGCCATTTCCATGCGACGGCCCACAGGAACTGGTTGAAGGCCAGGGTCAGCAAGGCGAAGTAGGACCCCTTTCGCCGCACGCAGAAGAACCCGATGACGCCCCCCCCCAACGCCCCCGCCAGGCCCGCTGAGAGGATGGCGAGGAACAAGGGCATTCCCGACACGTGCTTGAGGGTGATGGCGGTGACGTATGCCCCCATGCCGAAGAACGCCGCATGGCCGAAGGAAAGGAGCCCGGCATACTGGAAGAGGAAGTTGAAGCTCACGGCGAACAGGGAGAAGTACGCGATCTCCATCATCATGCGAAGCTGCAGGAGGCTGAGGACGCGTGGGGCCGCAAGCAGAAGCACGATGACCACGGCCAGGAGGCCGACCCGCCGCCGGAGAGATCCCTTCATACCTTTTCTCCGAACAACCCCGCGGGCCGGAGGATGAGGACTACCGCCATGAGGAGGAACTGGAATACCAGGGCCAGCCGCGGGATGAACAGGATGCCGAAGGACTGGAGCTCCCCGATCATCAGGGATGCCACGAAGGCCCCCAGAAGGCTCCCGAACCCGCCCACCACCACGACCACGAACGTGTCGACCATCATGTCCAGGCCCATGCCCGGATACGTGCTGAGAAACGGCCCGGCAACCACCCCGGCCAGCCCGGCCAGGGCGGCGCCGCCCGAAAAGACCCCGAGAAAGAGCCTGGGCACGTTGATTCCCAGGGCATTGACCATGGAAGGGTCTGACACGGCCGCACGAACGGAGATCCCCAGCCTCGTCTTCAGGAAGACGTACCCCAGGGCCAAGAGCACGAGTCCCGAGATGACGAGAATGAAGAAACGATAGAACGGATACGTGATGCCGGCGAACTGGGCGGATCCGGCGAGGAATGCCGGCACGTCCATGGTGCGGGGGAAGTTCCCCCAGATCCATTTCACCACCTCGCCGATGACGAAAAAGACGCCGAAAGTGATGAGCAGCTCGAAGGCGTGTCCGTGGATGTGGACTTTGCGCAGGAAGAAACGCTCCACCAGGGCGCCGAGAAGCCCCACCGCAACGGGGGCCACGACGAGGGCCAGCCAGAAGTTCCCGGTGGCCACCAGGATGGTGGAACCCAGGTAGGCCCCAAGCATGTAGAAGGCCGCATGGGCGATGTTGAGCACGTCCATCATGCCGAACACGAGGGTCAGCCCCGACGCCACCAGAAACAGGAGCATGCCGTACACGAGTCCGTGCAGTGCCTGGATGACCAGGGAGGATAGGGTCAACTCCATGGGCCTCGCCCTCCGGGGCGCCATCGGGGACCAGTCCGCGCAACGGGCGCCGACGCGCGCCATGGCGCCTTTGCCGGTCTCCTTGCTCGTCGGCTCACAAGGTTCACGGTGTGAAGATCCCCTATTACCATCAATGGAAAACACGTGTCAAGCGACTTCGTCCGGGCGGGGTGGACCCGCGGCCGCTTTGGTCCCGGCGGCGCGGAAGGGCCATCCGCGCATTCCCGGCTGAGGCGGGGCCCCAAGGCCCCTCGGGTCTGATACAATGACGCCTCTGTTCCATCCAAGACGCCAGGAGGTGGGATCGTGAAGACCATCGGTCTCGTGGGGGGGATGAGCTGGGAGTCCTCCGCCCTGTACTACCGCATCATCAACGAGGCGGTTCGCCAGCGGCTTGGGGGGTTCCATTCGGCCAGATGCCTCATGCACTCGGTGGATTTCGCCGAGATCGAGGCCCTGCAGGCCGCCGGCCACTGGGCCCGGGCGGCTCAGATCCTGGCCGCTGCAGCGGGGAGCCTGGAGAAAGGCGGGGCGGACTTCGTTGTCCTTTGCACCAACACCATGCACAAGGTGGCGGATCAGATCCAGGATGCCGTCTCGCTCCCCCTGCTGCATATCGCCGATGCCACGGCCCGAAGCCTCATGGCCCGCGGCCTCTCGCGGGTCGGGCTCCTGGGAACCCGCTTCACCATGGAGGACGACTTCTACAAGGGACGCCTGACGGCACGACACGGGCTGGATGTCATGGTTCCCGACGAGGTCCAGCGAAGGCACGTCCATGACGTCATCTACGGCGAGTTGGTGCAGGGGAAGGCCTTGGACGCATCGAGGGAGTCCCTGCGGCGCATCATGGCGGACCTGGTCCAAGAGGGCGCCCAGGGCATCGTCCTGGGATGCACCGAGCTCGGGATCCTGCTCCGGGACGGCGATGCGCCGGTGCCCATGTTCGACACCACCCGCATCCATGCCCTGGCGGCCGTGGAAAGGGCCCTGGCGGATTGACCCGCGCGGGGGATCCCGTGACGCCATGCCCGGCGATGTCCTAGCTGCACATGATCCCCTTGACCCGCTCGGCCACCTCGCTCAGGTCCTGGGCGTGGGGACGGCCCCGGATATCTCCCAGGCGCCCGCCCACCGAGTGGTCGCTCAGATCCCCCTTGTACTCCCCCACCACATACCATTCGGCCTCGATGGTGTAGCCCAGGTGATCCAGGAGCTGCCCCATGTACTTGACCGCCGGCACGGCCTCGTTGATCCCCGTGTGCACCCCGCCGTACGTGCAGTACACCACGGCACGAGCCGAGGGGCGCCTGGGGGAGGCGGGCCTGACCTCCCCGGCGTCCCGGTATTTCTTCATGAGCGCCCTCCAGAGCTCCATGAGGGGCTTGCCCGGCAACTGGGCGTAGACCCCTGATCCCACGAAGACCCGGTCATGGCCCAGGATGTCGACGTCCAGCTCGGAGTTGGTCACCTTGACGCTGCTTACCTCGTGTCCCAGCGCCCGCAACGTCTCTTCGATTACCGCGGCCACCTTCTCCGTGTTCCCGGTCAAGGAATAATACAGATGCAGGACCTTCATGCTTCCCCCCCCCCTGCGGCGTTGGATCACGTGGCTCGGAACCGCCCGAGCTCCTTATTTTGAAGATACCATGCTCGAGACTTGGCAGGAATAGGATCTCCCGTCTCCTGGCCCGGTGTGCCCTGCGCCCGGGCGTCTCCCGTCGCCTGGGTCCATTTCCCCGTCCCCAAGATGCCATGCGTGGTAAAATAGGCACCACTGGCCCGGGAGAGGGTCGATCCTTTGAGGAGGTGAGAGATGGGTGCGAAGCAACTGGCAGGGGGGCTTTGCCTGGCGTGGGTCCTGGCCGCGTCGAGTGCCGCCCATGCGGACAAGTCGGCCGTGACCCTGTCCGGTCCCCAAACAGCGGCCAGGGGACAGGAAATCACCGTACAGGTGTCGGTGACACACAGTGCCAACACCTCCGCCCACCACACCCAGTGGCTCAAGGTGTGGGTCAACGGCAAGGAGACGGCCCATTTCGCCTTCGGCGGAGGGAAGCTGCCCGAGGGGGCGGCCTTCGCCAGGGAGGTCAAGCTGACGCCCACCGGGGACGTGGAGGTCAAGGCCGAGGCGAGCTGCAACGTCCACGGCAGCAAGGGACCGGGCCTTCTGAAGATCTCGGTCAAGTAGGCCGCCCGGCCAGGAGGAAGCCATGACCGTCGCCGGCATTTCGACCATCCTGCTGCTCGGCATGCTCAACATGGCCCTGGTGCTCTTTCAGATCGGCACGGGGCTGCGGTGGATCCGCGTCCCGTTCAAGCTCCACAGGTGGGGGGCCTATCTGCTCTGCCTGAGCGGGGCCGTGCACGGCACCCTGGCCTTCCTGGTATCGTGAGGGAGAAGTGAGAGGCGCCCTCCGAGCCCGGACCGGGGGGCGGCGCTGTCCTGCGCGCCAGTGCGAGTTTCGCACACGGGATGGCTTGGGGCCCCGCAGAACCTTCCCCTTGGCAACCCCTTACTGCGGTTCCACTTCCCTGGGCTCGGGCACCCGGCCCCGGGCCAGGCGGCTCGTGTAGCGGTGGAAGAAGGGGACCCCCAGCAGGGTGTCCATCCAGTAGCGCATGGTGCACAAGATCCCCACGCCGGCCGTCACGGCCGGGTCGGCGTGGGGGGCAAAGAGGAAGATAAGGGCCGTGTCGCGCGTCCCCATGCCCGCCAGGGTAATTGGAAGGAGCCCTGCCAGGATCGCCAGGGGGATGTAAGTCATGGCCGGAACCAAGGGCACGATCTGCCTCAGCGAGGGAAAAAAGAGGTAGATCTGGGCCACATGAAGGGTCCACAGCAGGAGCGACAGGAAAACCAAGCCGGCCAATCTCCCGCCCCGGCCCCGCTTCCAGACCTCGAGGACCGCCTCCCACCCCGCCAGGAGGCTCCAGAGCTTCCCCATCCTCCCTCCGGCGCGGGCCATGGCGCCTGCGGCAGATCCCAACGGGAGCAGCACAACCGCCCCCAGGCCGGCCAGGACTCCGGCCCCCACCAGCGCACCGGCCCAGACCGATTCGGTCCGCGAGGGGGTGAGCAGGGCCCCCAGCAGGAGGATGGCGCAAAGCCCTCCCAGGTCAAACGCCTTTTCCAGGACAACCGCCGATACCGAGCGCCCCGTGTCCACCGAGGCCCCCTGTTTGAGAAAGAAGGCCTTGCTCATCTCCCCCAGCTTGGACGGAACCAGGGCGTTCAAGGCCTTGCCGGCCATGACCATGCGAAGCGACTCCAGGAAGGTCATGGGACGGATGTCCCGCATCATGATGTGCCAGCGCGCGGATGTCACCAGGATCTGGGGGATGAACAGGAGCAGCGCCAGGGCGAAGTAGCCCGGATGGACCTCGATGAGCCGCTCCGCCAGCGCCCTCAGATCGATGTGGGCGTAAATGGCCACCAGGATCGCGACGGTAATCAGCAGGACCAGGGCTTGGATCCAGGGCCTTTTCAAGCGATGACCCTCTCCATGCGGGCATATCCGTCCCGGTTGAGGGACTCCAGGTGAGGCCCGTAGTCGGTCCAGGGCTGGAGGCACGCCGCCTGGTAGCTCCGACTCACGGCCACATACACGGAGGTGTGGTCGGTCCCGGCGTACAGGGACGCCACCCGGGGCGGGCCGATGGGCCCCAGGGGCCGCCAGATCTCATCCACCAGCACCACCTGGTCGCCCAGGCGCAGCGTCCGCTGGAAGCGCATGGCATGGGCTTTCTTCCCCACGATGAGGAGCTTCTGGAGAATGGACCGCACCCGGTCGCTCCCCCATCTCCCCAGGACGAGCATCCCCACGTGGAACAGCGCCTGGGTCAGCGGGCTGGGGAGTCGGAAGCGGGCCTCTGCGAACGAACCGGCCACCCGAATCCCGTTTTCCAGGACCTCGGTCTCGTACTGCCCCACGAGGTGGGACACCAGAACGGTCCCATCCTCCAGGAGCGCCGCCAGGCCGCTGTCCCCATACGCCAGCTCTCCCCCCCGATACACGCGAAGCACCCCGCCCTTGGCCGCCGATACCACCGCATGCAGCGACGCGTCGCGTTGCACGAAGAGCCCGGCCCCCGTCCAGTATCGCCTCGAGGGGGGCGCGGGCGGGGGGTCCGCGTTGGGGTCCCTGGGGTGGTAGTCCAGAAACGCCTGGAGGTGATTGTACGTCAGATGGGCGCACATGCGATCGTCGTCCAGAAAGACCCGCCGACCCGTGTCGATTCCCCGGAGGTATCGATCCAGGGCGGCGCGGGCCTCGGGGATCCGGTCGGCAACGAGCTCGAAACCGTGCGGGAAGAAAAGGGCACTGTTGCGGCTTCCGTACTCCCCGCCGTAGCTCCCGTCGGGATGCATGAACTGGGCCGCGAAGCGCACGGCCCTGGCGAGGGGGCCCCAGACCCGCTCATCCCCCGAGCGCCGATGATACTTGGCCAGAAAATCGATGGTGGCCGTGAGGTAGCCCGGGTCGCACCCCTCGTACTCCGGGAACCACCCCTCCTCATGCTGCCAGGACAGAAGGGCCTGCAGCCGGGCGTCAAGCCCCTCGGCGATCCCCCGCAAGCCGGTGATGACATGGACGTTGTGGAGTGCCATGACGGTCAGGGCGTGGTGGTTGGAGAGCCGGCCCGACTCCTGCCGCCCCATGAGCCAGCGCCCGCGCTTCTCGAAAAAGGCCTTGAGCTCGGGGGCGTCCACGGCCAGGAGGAGGTAAGACTCGGTCATGGCGTACAGGGAGAAGGCCACCGCCCCCAAGGCCCGCTCGTACGGGAAGTAATCGTCACATGAGCCGTCCCTGTGGGCGGAACGCGCCGCGTACCGCATCCCGGCCACGGCCAGCTCCATCAGGCGCGGCTGTCCGCAATACGCCTCGCCCCCGGGGAAGCGGTGGCGATGGATCAGGGCCAGGGGGAGCACGAACTCCTGATACATGCCGCTGGGAAAGGCCGCGGTCCGGTAGTGCCAGTAAGAGCGGTCGAAACAGCCGTACGTGGGGCTCAGGCGGTGGCGGTCCACCAGGCCAAGGATGTGGGGGACCTGGGAGAGCCCCACCCGGGCATAGAGCTCCCTAGACATCCCTCCCGCCGTTTCGCTTGCCGTGGACCACGATGAGATCGGCCAGGACGCCCAGGGCCCCCACCATGACCCCCGCGAGCATGAGGATGATGTCCGACTCCTGAAGGGTGCGGGTCCACAGGAGATCCACCACGCCCTTGAGAAAACCCAATCCCAGCAGCAAGAGGCACAGGGGCATGAAGACGTTGAGGGGAGCGAAATAGGACACGATGCGGATCACCGTGATGAGGTACTTGTAGGTGTCCTTGATGGGGTGGAACTTGGATTTGCCGATGCGGCGGTAATACGGCACGGGCACGAAGCGGACGGGCAGATTGTTGGTCATGAAGGCCAGCGTCATGGACGAGACGCAGGAGAACCCGTCGGGAACCAGGTAGAGAAACGGCACCATGTCGGCCTTGTGAAAGGCCCGAAGCCCCGTGTTCAGGTCGGGAATGGGGCGTCCCACCAGAAACGCGGCCAGCCGTCGGATCGCCTCTTTGGCCAGGGTCCTGAGCAGGCGATGGGTGCCCATCTCCTCGGTGCGGGCCCCGATGACCTGGGAGAACGCGGGCATGTGCTCCAGGAGGCGGGGGATGGCGTGGGCCGGATAGCTGCCGTCGGCGTCGATCATGACGATCCACTCTCCGGCAGCCGCCCGGATGCCGGTCTTGCGGGAAGCCCCGGAGCCCCGGTTCTCGGGATGTCGGATCACCCGGGCCCCCTGTTGCTCGGCCAGCGCCGCGGTGTTGTCTGTGGAGCAGTCGTCCACCACCAGGATCTCGAAGGCATGGGGGCTGTGTTCCATGGCCTCCCGGACCTCCCGCACCACGCCTGCCACAGCGCTCCCCTCGTTGTACGCCGGGATGACCACGCTCACCCGGCACCGCCCGCTCGATGCCCCCATGTGCTACGTTCCCTTTCCCCAACAGAGCACGACATAGCGTTGGTTCTCGAAGCACCGCCTTTCGGCCGGCGGGTCCGCCAGGACGAATGGCACCCCTGCCCGCCAGTTGGCCTTGACCTGTCTGTTGAAAGGCTCGTCGTAGATCGCGCCCTGGAGGGCGGGGGGCTGGAACCGCTCCTTCCTGACCACCAGGGCCCCGATCCCGTACCGCTCCACAAGAGCCTCCACGGCTTCCCACCGCATGGCGTAGTATGCCTGCAGGACGTCCGACAGCCGCCGTCGAATCCGATCATAATAGCCCACATAGTATGGCAATGAAAGCTCCCGATTCACGAGGACCTTGCGGCGGGAAAGCAGCGGGATGTTGTCGGCATCCACGGGATGGGCGGCCACCAGGGTCTCCTTGGGTAGCGTCCCCACGAAGGCCAGCATCTCCCTGTCGAGGGGGTCCAGGGCGGCCATCTGGGTGTCCACCCGGGCGATGTGGTGGGACTGGACGTACACGTACACGGCCAGGAGCAGTCCGAAGGCCAGCCACCCCGCCCCCCGGGGGGCGGGCCCCCCCATCAGGCGACGCCGTACGCTCTCCCACAAGGGCCTCATGCGGTCGACGAACAGCCCCGTGTTGGCCCCGATGGTCAGCATGAAGGCCAGGGGCAGGGTGTAGAGGGTGTAGCGCGAGGGAAGGTGCAGGCGAAATAGCAGCAGGTGGGCTGCCCCGAACAGCAGCAGGGATGTCCAGCACAGATCGATGGCCAGGGGCGGCAGCCTCAGGCCGCGCCCCCTCATCCCCACGGCCATGATCGAGAGGATGATGGCGAACCCGATGAGGTGGATGGCCCCCACCCCGCTCCTGCCCACGAGCCAGTACGCCAGGGCGCTTTTCCGGAAGAACTTGCTTCGCCCACCCTCGTGGAACTCGGGCATCTCTCTGGCCTGCTCCAGGGTCACCTGCTTGCCCGGCATGGTCTGATCCCCGGGGGCGTACACCCAGATCAACATGGACAGGGCCGCGGCGGCGGCCACAGCCAGGCAGATGCTGTCGCCCCACCAGCGGCGGTCTCGAGCCCCCTGGATGAAGCGCCGAAGGAGGTCCCAGCCGGCCAGAAGCATGGTATTGAGTAGGATCGGCGGATAGAAAAGGGCCTCCAGCACGAGCACGCCGGCCCCCCAGCGGAAGCGCCCGCGGCCAACGAGCACGAGGAATCCCAGCAGGAGAGGAAAGGCGAAGTTGCGGGGGAATCCCCCGGAGGCGTCGTACAGGCTGAAGAACAGGAAAAGCCCGCAAAGGAAGAACCGGCCCCGGGGGTCGGCGATGATCCCCCGGGCCAGGGCATCCAGCAGTCCCAGGGAGGTCAAGAGCAGCACCAGGGTCACCAGTTGGCTGAACGGCAACGGGTCCATGAAAGGCACCCCGAGGCTGTACAGGGCGCGGTATCCCAGGGGGGCGAACATGGGCGAGGAAATGAAGGCCGTCTGCAGGTCGTCGCGGAACAAGGCCGGGTCCTGAAACCGCGCCGTCCAGTACACGTGCTGCCTGGCGTCGTCCTCCACGACCAGGAGATCCACTCCCGGCGGGTGGTAACGCACCCACCAGAGCAACACGGCCAGGACCCACAAGAAGATCAGCCCTTTCCCGGGGCTGAGGACTCGCCGCAATGTCCGCGCTCCTGTTTGGAGATGGCTCGATCTATATCATCAATGGGACGGGAGATCCGGCAGGTGGACTCAACCCTCCCGCGCATGGGGAGGTCCGGCCCCCTTCCTGTTGACCTGCCAGCGAGTCCCCGCCGGCGTATCCGCCACCTCGACCCCCAGGGCGGCCAGTTCCCCCCGGAGTCGGTCTGCCTCGCCCCAGTCTTTCCTCCTTCGGGCCTCATCCCGACGACAGATGAGCTGCGCCGCGCGGGGGTCCAGGGCAGCGGCTTCCCCCAGCTCCAGGATCCCGAAGACGTCGTTGAAGGCGGCCAGAAACCCAGCCACAGCCTCTGCCTGGGGGGGGGCCAGTCCCCCGGCGTCCAGCAGCGGATTGATCTGCTTCAAGAGGCCGAAGACCGCGGCCAACGCCCCGGACACGTTGAGGTCTTCGTCCAGGGCCCGCTCCAGGGTCGCCTTGGCCTCGGCCACCCACTCCCCCACGTCCACGCCCCCCGCCCCCTGGGCGCAGCGCAGGCGGAAGACGACGCGGTCCAGGCGATCCAGCACGCGGCGCGAGGCGTGGAGGGCGCTGTACGAGAAGTGGAGGGGCTTGCGGTAATGGGTGCCCAGCAGAAAGAAGCGGATCTCCCGGCCCGTGAATCCCTTGGCCTGGAGATCCCCCATGGTCACGTAGTTCCCCAGCTCCCGCGACATCTTCTTGCCGTCCATGAGCACTGGCTCGCTGTGGAGCCAGTGCCGGACGAAGGGCTTTCCAGAGGCGGCCTCGCAAATGGCGATCTCGTTCTCGTGATGGGGAAAGACGAGGGGCGTGTCGCTGGTGTGGATGTCCACGGTGTCTCCCAGGTACTGGGAGGAGATCGCAGCGCACTCCACGTGCCAGCCGGGCCGGACGTTGCCCCATTTGCTTTGCCAGAAGAGCCCCCGCTTGAGCTCCGCCAGAGTCGAGCGCTTCAACAGGGTGAAGTCCCGGGGGTTGTCCTTCTGGTAGTCGTCCAGATCCACCGTGCTCCCCACCCGGATCTTGCCCAGGTCCACCCGGGAAAGCTGGCCGTACCGCGGGAACTTGGAGATGTCGAAATAAACCGAGCCATGCTGTTCGTAGGCATAGCCCTTCTCCTCAAGGCGCTCCGTCATGCGAAGCATGGCCTCCACGTGCTCGCTGGCCCGGGGATATGCATCGGCCCGCCGGACGCCCAGTTCGTCCAGATCCCGGTAGAAGGCCGCCAGGTGCTCATCCGTGAAGGCCCGGAGATCGACACCTGAGCGCTCCGCACCCCGGATGGTCCGATCGTCGAGGTCCGTGATGTTCATGACGTGGCGCACCTGGAATCCCTTGTGGCTGAGGTAGCGTTTGACCAGGTCGGCAACGACCATGCGCCGGCACACGCCCAGATGCACCCGATCGTCCACGGTGGGGCCGCAGGAGTACATCCGCACCCGACCGGCTTCCGTGGGCTCGAATCCCTCCCTCCTGCGGGTCAGCGTGTTGTAGAAGCACAGGGTTGGGATCTCCCGGGGCACGAACAGCGATGTGCTCAGGTACCGATCTCCCCCATCGGGAAGGATGACCACGATCAGCCCCTCGCGGAGCCCTCGGGCCAAGCGGAGGGCACCGGCCACGGCGGCCCCCGAGCTCATGCCGGCGAAGATCCCCTCTTCCCGGGCCAGCCGGCGCACCGTCTCGAAGGCCTCCTCGTCCTCCACGTCGAGCTTGAGATCCAGCCGCTCCTTCTCGAAGATGCCCGGAACATACGACTCCTTGAGGTTCTTGAGACCCTGGATGCGGTGCCCGGGCAGCGGCTCCACGCCCACCACCTGCACCTGGGGGCTGCGGGCCTTGAGCCCCCGGGACAACCCCATGACGGTGCCCGTGGTGCCCAGGGCCGCCACGGCGTGGGTCACCCGCCCCCGGGTGTCCCGCCAGATCTCCTCGGCCGTTGCCCGGCAGTGGGCCAGCCAGTTGTCCGGGTTGTTGAACTGGTCGGGGACGTAGTAGGCCCCGGGATCTTCCCTGGCCATCTGGTAGGCCAGCTCGATGGCCCCGTCCGTCCCCCGCTGGGCGGGCGTCAGGAGGATCTCCGCCCCCAGCGCCCTGAGGACCTTGCGGCGCTCCGAACTGGCGCCCTCGGACATGGTCAGAAGGAGCCGGTATCCCTTGACCGCGCACACGACGGCGAGGCCGATCCCCGTGTTGCCGCTTGTGGCCTCCAGAACGGTGACTCCGGGCCGCAGTTCCCCCCGCGCCTCGGCCCCCTCGATCATGCTCAACGCGATCCGATCCTTGACGGACCCGCCGGGGTTGCGAGACTCCAGCTTGGCCAGGAGCCGCACCCTGCGATTGGTGTGCATCCTCTGGATCTCGACCAGTGGGGTATTTCCGATGAGCCCCAGGACTCCCGGGCGTTTGGCCTTCATGGCGCCTCTGCGTATCTCTCTTTGCGGGTTTGGTCAGAAATTGACATTATGCATCAAAGAACTTGCCAGGCCAAGGCGGGTCCATGCCGAGCCATTTGCGCTGTTCCGGTATTGGGAGCCGTGTTGAGGGGCAGACGAGAC
>CAZEPJ010000005.1:0-108237 GCA_964514105.1 uncultured Desulfarculaceae bacterium
GCCCTGGGGGCGGCGTTGACATCGCAGGCCCGATGGTTTATCGTCACCCTGCATTCCGGGCACCGCCCCCGGACGGGCCGGACCGCTGCGTGCTCGGGTTCGGACGGGGGCGCTTCACCAACGATCCTGAGAAAACAGAGGAGGTGCAGCATGAAGCGGGCGGTCTTTGTGGCCATCGTCGCGGCCTGTTGGGCCCTGGCGGCGGGGGTGCCGGTCCTGGCCGACGAGACCATGGACAGGATCGAGAAGTCGGGAAAGATCAAGGTGGGGTTTCGCGAGGACTCCATCCCCTTCGCCTTCATCGACCCCAAGGTGGGCAAGCAGGTGGGCTTCTCCGTGGACATGACCAGCCTGCTGGTGGAGAACCTCGCCAGGCATTTCGGCAAGAAGATCGAGATTGAGCCCGTGACCATCACGACCAAGACCCGCATCCCGCTGCTGGTCAACGGGACCATCGACGTGGAGATGGGCTCCACCACGTATACCCAGGACCGGGAGGAGGTGGTGGACTTCAGCCTCACGTTCTTCTACTCCGAGACCGCGTTCCTGGTGCCCAAAGACAGCCCCATCAAGACCCTCCAGGACCTCAACGGCAAGCGGCTGGGGGGTGCCCAGGGGACCACCAACCTCAAGGCCATGGAGGATCTGGCCAAGAAGGGAACGATCAAGCCCAAGGAGATCGTGACCTTCGAGGGGCACGCCCAGGGGTTCCTGGGGCTCAAGACGGGCAAGATCGACGCGTACAGCACGGACCGCAGCCTCCTCATGGGCCTGGCGTCCAAGGACGAGAAGCCCGATAACTGGCGCACCACGGAATTCGCCATCGCGTACGAGCCGTATGGGTACATGATGCGGGAGTGCAACTCCGACTTCCGCGATTTCGTGAACAACACCATCCTGGACGCCATCAAGTCCGGCAAGTTCTACGAGATCTACGAGAAGTGGATGGGCCCCAAGGGGCACACGCCCATCCCCATGTCCCAGACCTACAGGGACTACCTCCAGCTCATCGTGTACCCCATGGCCGATGACTGGTGGAAGAGGAAGTGACCCTGTGACCCGGACTTAAGCCCCCCCTTATCCGGGAGAGGAGGGGGCGGAGGCGTGCATGCTCGCGTACAAGTTCGATTGGAGCGTGCTGTGGCGGGAACCGTACGGGGAGTGGATGCTCCGGGGCATCCTCACCACCCTCCAGCTGGGGCTCCTGGCCTGGGCGATGGCGCTGCTGCTGGGAATCGCCGTGGGAACCCTGCGGGCCTCTCCGTGGCGGCCCCTCGTTTGGGCCGCCACGGCCTACGTGGAGCTCTTCCGAAACGTCCCCTTCCTGGTGCAGCTCTTCTTCTGGTTCTACGCAGGCCCCATGCTCTTCGGCAAGGAGCTGCAGTTCAAGATCAACGCCATCTCGGGGCTCAACTATTACGCGGCCATCGTCGGCCTGGGGCTGTACACGGCCTCCCGGGTGGCGGAGCACGTGCGCGCGGGGTTCGCCTCCATCGGCCAGGGCCAGTACCAGGCCGTTCTGTCCACGGGCATGACCCACCTGCAGATGTATCGGCATGTGATCATCCCGTACGCGCTGCGCATCATCATCCCCCCGCTCACCACGGAGTTCCTCACCATATTCAAGAACTCGTCGGTGGCCATGACCATCAGCGTGGCCGAGACCACGTTCATGAGCTACAAGATCGACAACGAGACGTTCCACGGCCTGGAGGCCACCACCGGGGCCATGCTGGTCTATCTGGTCTTGGGCATGGGAGTGGTCAAGTTCATGGGGTTCATCGAGAACCGATTCCGCATCCCGGGCCTGTTGAGCAGGTGACCATGTTGGATGCCGTGGCCAAGAACCTCCCGTTTCTCCTGGGGGGCTTCCTGAACAACGTGAAGCTGGCGGGCTTCGCCCTGAGCGGGGGCATGTTCCTGGGCGTGCTGGTGGGCCTGGCGCGTATCTCCAAGAACCCGTGGATCTACCAGCCCGTCACCGTCTATGTGAACTTCCTGCGCAACATCCCCCTCATCCTGGTGATCTTCTGGTTCTACTTCGTCATGCCCCTGCTGGTGGGCCGCTCCCTGGATCCCTTTGTCTCGGCGGCCATCTCCTTCATCATCTTCGAGGCCACCTATTTCGGTGAGATCTTCCGGGCGGGCTTTCAGTCCATCAGCCGAGACCTGGTCAGCGCGGCATACTCCACGGGACTCACGTACGCGCAGACCGCCCGACACATCCTGGTGCCCATGGCCTTCAGGCGCATGCTGCCCAGCATGATCACCCAGGGCATCATCGTGTTTCAGGACACCAGCCTGGCCTACGTCATCGGATACCAGGAGATGGTGCGCCGCACCACCATCGTGGACAGCATGGAGGTCCGCTCCATCGAGCTGTACGGCTTCGTGGCCCTGCTGTTCTTCGTCGTGTGCTTCGTCGGCTCGCGCATCAGCCGGCATTACGAGGAGAAGAGTCGAAAGGCCAACATCCTATGATCGAGATCCGCAACGTGAGCAAGTGGTTCGGGGACTTTCGGGTGCTGACCGACGTCAACGAGACGATCCAGCGGGGGCAGACCGTGGTCATCTGCGGCCCCAGCGGTTCGGGCAAGAGCACCCTGCTGCGCTGCATCAACGGGCTCGAGCCCTACCAGAAGGGGGAGATCCTGGTGGACGGGACCTCCCTGAGCGACCCCCGCACCAGTCTGTACAAGCTCCGGCAGAAGATCGGCATGGTGTTCCAGCGATTCGAGCTCTATCCCCACATGACGGTGATGCGCAACATCACCCTGGCGCCCATGAAGGTCAAGGGGAAGTCGCGCCCCGAGGCGGAGAAGAAGGCCATGTCCCTGCTGGAGCGGGTGGGGATCCCCGAGAAGGCCCGGGAATACCCGGCCAATCTCTCGGGCGGTCAGCAGCAGCGGGTGGCCATCGCCCGGGCGTTGGCCATGGAGCCCCAGTACATGATGTTCGACGAGCCCACCTCGGCCCTGGACCCGGAGATGATCCAGGAGGTCCTGGAGGTCATGATCCAGCTGGCCAGAGATGGGATGACCATGCTGGTGGTGACCCACGAGATGGGCTTCGCCCGGGAGGTGGCCGACGAGATCATCTTCATGGACGAGGGGCGCATCGTGGAGCGGGGAACGGACCAGGAGTTTTTCACCAACCCCAAGAGCCAGAGGACCAAGGACTTCCTGAGTCAGATCCTGAAGTGATCGGCGGCACGCCAGAGGCCACAGGCATCAGGCACCGGGGGAGGGGCGGCCGGCGAGCAAGGAAAGTCGCAGAAACCCGCGGCCCCAAGCCCGCAGCGGGGACAGGGGAGGGTCCTGTCTTGTCCGAGAAGACCATCGGCATCCTGGGGGGCATGGGACCCGAGGCCACCCTGGATCTGTTCCACAAGATCATTCGAAACACCCCGGCCCGGTCCGACCAGGAGCACCTGCGGGTCGTCATCGACTCCAATCCCAAGGTCCCCGACCGCACCCACGCCATCCTCCACGGAGGCGCCTCCCCGGTGCCCCTGATGATCGAGGGCGCTCGGGCCCTGGAGCGGGCGGGCGCGGACTTCATCGTCATCCCCTGCGTATCCGCCCATTTCTTCCTCGACGAGCTTTGGCAGCGGACCCGTCTGCCCATCCTCTCCATCTTGGATGCAGTGGCCGAGGGGATGGAGGCAGCGCACCCCGAGGCGAGACGGGTGGGCCTCCTGGCCACCTCAGGCACCATCGAGGGGGGACTTTTCCAGAAGCGGCTCGGCCGAAGCGGCATCGAGAGCATCACCCCGGACCCCGAGGATCAACAGCGGGTCATGTCAGCCATCTACGGCATCAAAGGGGCTCTGGATGGGAGGGTGCGAGAGGAGATCGCGGCCGAGGTGCGGGCCGTGGCGGGCCGCCTGGTGGCGCGGGGCGCCCAGGGGGTCGTGGCCGGATGCACCGAGATCCCCCTCGTGCTGAAACCCGGAGATCTGGAGGTCCCGCTGTTCGATTCGCTCCTGCTGCTGGCCCGGGCCGCCATCGCGGCGGCCGGCCGGGACCCCGTCCCGTCCGGATGAAAGGCCTCCCCGTCCTTACCCATCGCGTGGGGGAACCCCCGGCCAGAGCCCTGCAGGCTGGTTGCCGCAGCGGCCAGGGAGGGGCTGGGTTGCCACTCGGTCCTCGGGGTGTCGATGCCGCACCCAGGAAGGCTAGCCGGAGGCGGGATGTCCCACGGGGGCCTTTTGGCCCGGGTTGACATTCATTGGCTTGTTTGGTACGGTGCCATGAAAAGACAGCTGATAGGCCATTTCTCCTTCCTTTGCTTTTTCAGGTGGGCCATGAAGCGAGGTGGCCCGGAAGGTTATTGCACGAGTTCCCCCCGTCGGGCATTGTTCTGCGGCAGGAGTCTGTGCACACCCCCGGGCCCCTGCCTTCCCCTTTGCAGAGATCCTCATTCCTTCATCCCGCATTTTTCACGGAGGTGAGCCATGCGGTGTCCTTCCTGTGGGAACGAGAATCCAGCCGGTGTGGCAAGGTGCCAGAAGTGCGGGGGGTCCTTGTCTCTTCCCTCCCCGACGCCGTCCACGGGCAAGGAAACGGAAATCGGCAAGGGGATCGCGCCGGGGGACCTCCCCGTCGCCCGCCTGGGAGATCGTCTGATCGCACTCGTCCTGGACAGCATCGTCGGGGCGGTCGCATTCGCGCTCATCGGGATGTTCGCGGCTGTTCGCCTGGGCGGATTGACGCAGAGCGGTTTTTCCCTGGAAGGAAGGCCCGCCCTCATGGGTATGGCAGGGGCGTTGATCGTGGGGTTTCTGTACTACTGGCTCGCGGAGGGGCTGTTCGGGGCCACGCTCGGAAAGGCCATCGTGGGGCTTCGGGTTCGAGACAAGTCGGGCGCTGCGTGCGGTCTCAAGGCCTCCTTCATCCGCAACTTGCTCAGGATCCTCGACGGTCTGGCGGTGTACCTCGTGGGATTCCTGGTGGCCGTTCTTTCGCGGATGCGGCAGCGGCTGGGCGATCATCTCGCGGGGACGGTGGTGGTGGAGAGACCGAGTGGGACTCCCATGCGGGCGCTGGTCATCCTGCTGTGGCTCATCCTGGTCGCCGGGGGCGGGTGGCTGGCTTACAGGATGCACGCCGATGCGAGCGCCTCGGCCGGGACCGGTTGGGGAAAAAGGGCCGTGGGGAAGGCCCCCCCGACCCTCACCGGAGGCCCCCCTCAAAGGGAAACCGAATCGCAGCCCCGTGGTCGAGCCGAGGGGGAACTGGCCGTGGTCAACTTCGCCTTCCTGCAGGAGAAGGAGGGCTCCGTGCGTCCCACGGGACCGTACAGGCCGGGGGAGAAGGTCCATGCCCGATTCGAAGTGGTTGGATTCAAGACCGACGAGGGGGGGAGGGCCCACCTGCGGCTCGATGTCGTCCCGCTGGATCCCGGCGGGTTGAAGCTGTACCAGAACTGGAAGGCCGAGTTCGAAGAACCGTTGAAGGATGCCAGGGGAGCGGTGCCCACGTCTTTCAGCTTCGATCTGCCCCAGTACGCGCCCGCGGGGAGCTACACGCTGGCGATCAGGGTGCGAGATGAGTTGAAAGAGCGGGAATCGACGCTCTCGCCGGTGTTCACGGTGGAGGCCCCTCGGTGGAGGCCGGCCTCGCAGCTCGAGATCCGCGACTTTCGGTTCTCCCGCTCCGAGGGGGGTGCCCCGGAACCGCACATGGTCCTGGAGGGCGGCGGCAAGGTGTACATGGCCTTCCAGGTGGCGGGGATGCAGTTTCGGGAAGACGGCGTGGATGTGGGCGTCGCCATGCGAGTCCTGGGTCCTGGAGGCGACATCATGCTGGAGAAGGCCGATCTGGTGGAGATTCGCGACGCCTTTTTCTACCATCCGCCCACGTTCTTCAAGGAGATCACCTCTTGGGTCACCCTGCCGCCCGATGCGCCCCGGGGCGCCTACGTGGCCAGTTTCGAGGTGACGGATCGATTCGCGGATAAGACCGTCCGCCATGATGGGCGGTTCGAAGTCCGGTAGCTCCCGGCGCCGGCCCTTCGTCGAGGTTCGTTGCCGCCATTGCCGGCTGCCCGGACGCTTGCTTCCCACGCATTCGTGATCCTCGAAGGCCCGCTCGATCCTCGGGAGTCCCGCATCCCACCGTCAACCGGGCGGTCTGCCTCATCCGGCCCAGGAAGGCCTTTCCCACCCGTCGCAGGGATCTTTCCCCGAAACGGCGAGACATGCACGGGACAAAGGCGCCCGTGGAAGTTGTCTTGGGGCCATGGATTGCGTACAATTACGGCCCGGCGTGAGGGCATCCTCAACGGCCAGGATGTGTCATATCGAAGGACCCAAGGAGGCGAGCCAGAGTCATGGCAGAGGTCGAGCTTCCCAACTGCGAAGAAATCGAGGAGATCAAGGAGAAGACATTCACCCGCCGGGTGGCCATGACCACCGCACTTTACGCCGTGGCCCTGGCCATCTGCTCCCTGGGAGGGAGCAATGCCATGAAAGAGATGCTCCTGGCTCAGCAGCAATCCTCGGACCAGTGGGCCTACTACCAGGCCAAGGTCATCCGGGAGCACCTCTACCGCGTCGAGAAGATGCGCCTGGAGGCCGGGCTCCTGGAGCGGGGCGATGGGGTCAGCGCCGATGTCCGCCAGCACTACGAGGCGCTTGGGAAGAAGATGGAGGAGGAGGAGAAGCGGTACAACGCCGAGAAGAAGGAGATCGAGAAGGAGGCCCGGAGGCTGGAGCACGAGCGGGATGTGAACCGGGACAAGGATCCGTATTTCGACTACGCAGAGGTCTTGCTCCAGATCGCCATTGTCATGGCCACGGTCTCCATCCTGGCCGCCTCCATGCCCATCTACCTCTTTTCCATGGGGGTGGCCAGCCTGGGCGCCCTGCTCACCGTCAACGGGTTCCTTCTGATGGTGAAGGTGCCGTTCCTGCATTACTGACGAGTGCGGAGACCTCGCTCACTCGGCTCTCTCCATGGCCTCCCGGCAGCGATTGAGGATGGATAGGACTTCGAACGGCTCCTCGATGAGGGGGAAGGTGGGCACCCCCCTGGGCTCCAGGAAGGCCTTGGCCGACTCCATGTACTCCTTGTCGGCGCTGAAGGTCACGTAGATGGGTTTGCGGGGGTACTTATGGGCCAGCTCCACGATGAAATCCAGGGAGGGGTAGCCCGTGTCCTTGGTGAGCATGAGGATGGGGACCACGGCGTCGATGTTGGGATCCTTGAGGACGGCCTCCATGGCCTCTCCGTACGCGTAATCGATGCCGTGGAGGTACGCCGCCGGCCAGATGTCCACGGGGTTTCGCATGCGGATGTAAGGCGGGCTGATCTCCTGGAGCCTCGCCCGGGTGGCCTCCTCGGGCTGGGGCACCTCCAGCCCGAAACGCCGTTTGCACAGGTCCGTCAGGATGACCAGCATGGCCCCAGAGGGCGCCATGAAGCTCACCCGGTTCCCCCGGGGGACGGGCATGACGGCCAGGGCTTTGGCCGCCAGGAAGAGGTGGGAGTAATCCTCCACCCGGGTGATGCCGGCCTGGCGAAGGGCGCCATCGGTGATCCGCTCGTCCGAGGCCAGGGCCGCCGTGTGGGCGACGGCCGCGTGGGCCCCCTCCCGGGTCATACCCCCCTTGAGCATGACGATGGGCTTGGTGCGCGACGCGCTGCGGGCGATCTCCAGGAACTGCCTCGGCCTCTTGAAGCTCTCCAGGTACACGAAGATGGAGCGGGTCTCCGGGTCTCGAGCCAGATACTCCAGCACATCGCACTCGTCCACGTCCACCTTGTTGCCCAGGCCCACGAACCGGGCGATGCCGAAGTGCTCGCCGGTGATGATGTAGCGCATGGTGTGGGTGGCGAAGTTGCCTGTCTGGGTGAGGTACGACACGCTGCCGCGGGGGATCTTCCCCAGGGGAAAGAAGCTGGATGTGAAGCAATGGGGGGTGGAGGTGTGGCCCGAGGTGTTGGGGCCGATGACCCGCACACCGGTATCGGAGATCGCCCGGATCAGCTCGCCCTGGAGGGCCTCACCACCCTCGTCCACCTCGGAGAACCCGCCCGCGGCCAGGACGATGGCCCGGATCCCCTTGGCTGCGCACTGGCGGATGGCCTGGGGGTTGGCTCCGGCCGGCAGGATGATGACGGCCAGGTCGACGCCGTCCGGCAATTCATCGATGGACCGAAGGGCCCTGATGCCAAGGATCTCCTCCCCTTTGGGGTTGACCAAGTGGAGATGGCCGCCGTACCCATTGGCCAGGATGTTTCGGATCACGTCGTTGCCCGGTTTCCCCCGGGCGGATGATGCGCCGATGACCGCCACGCTGCGCGGCTCGAAGAATTTCTCCAGACTCGATCTCAAGACGACTCCTTTTCCGGCCCCTCCGAGGCAGCCATGCGCTGTCCCCGGGTTCGGCCCATCAACATCCGGATTCAGTTGACAATTCCCTTGGCCGGTCAATAATAGCAGAGCCGTCGCAGGCCAGGCAAGGAAGACAAAACGGTGCGGTGCCGCGCCCGGGGCGCGGCCGCTAGCGCCACACCGCGGTATCGGGCCGAGCAGGGGTGCGAGATGGGCCCGACGGGCAGATGGCCAAAGGGAGGATCCATGAGACCGGATCAGAACGTGGAAGTCGTCAAGGCCAGGGGGGCGAGGGCTGCGAGGGTCATCGTCGCGCTCGTGGCCATGGGGGTGGTGGTCCTCATGCTCAATCCGTTCGTGATGATCGGGGCCGGGGAACGGGGGGTGGTGCTCAATTTCGGTGCGGTGCAGCCCGCTGTGTTGGACGAGGGGCTTCATCTGCGGATCCCCATCATGCAGAAGGTGATCCGCATGGACGTGAAGGTGCACAAGTCCCAGACCGGCGCGGAATCGGTCTCCAAGGACCTCCAGGAAACCCACTCCACCATCGCGGTGAACTACCACGTCTCGCCGGGCAAGGCCAACTGGGTGTATCAGAACCTGGGCCGGGAGTACAAGGACCGGATCATCGACCCGGCGGTGCAGGAGGTGGTCAAGGCCATCACGGCCCGGTACACCGCCGTGGAGCTCATCACCCAGAGGGAGCGGGTGCGGGGGGAAATCAAGGAGCTGCTGGCCGACCGGCTGGACAACTACAACATCATCGTGGACGACTTCTCCATCGTCAACTTCACCTTCTCCAAGCAGTTCACCCAGGCCATCGAAGCCAAGCAGACGGCCGAGCAGCTGGCCCTCAAGGCCCAGCGGGACCTGGACCGCATCCGGATCGAGGCCGAGCAGAAGGTGGCCCAGGCCAAGGCGGAGGCCGAGGCGCTCCGGCTCCAGAAGGAGAACGTGACCGCGGAGCTGGTCAGGCTCCGGCAAATCGAGGCGTCCATGCGGGCCATCGAGAAGTGGGACGGCCACCTCCCGCGGGTCACCGCAGGGGCCGTCCCCTTCATCGACGTCAAGAGCTACGAGCAGTGAGGCCCGTGGGGCCGTGACAGGAACTGCGCCTCCGGACGGGCGCGGCTTGCACCAGTCGGTGCCTCACTTCTCCGCCTTCCTGCGCTTGCGGGCCGGCCTGGCGCCGGCCTCCTGGAGCTGGTGGACCTTTCGCCGGATCAGCTTGCCCGGGTGCCTGGGGAAGTCCACCTTGACCCAGACGCCCTTCTCGTTCAGGCGAACCACCTGTCCCTCTTTGGTCCCGGTCCCGAATGGGACGACCACCTTGTCCCCAACGTTCATGACGGGTTTCTCCTTGATTCTGCCTCCGGCTGCGCGCTCTGCCGCTTGTGGTGGTAACGCTGGATGATATCCCCGATGCGGGGATAACGCTTGACGGTTTCGTCCAGATCCTCCTTGGAGAGCTCCAGGAGCACCGTGTCCTCGCCGGTGAGGATGGTGGCGCTGCGCGGGAGGCCTGTGAGGAACCCCCCCTCGCCGAAGAAGTTGTTCTGGCCCAGCCGCGCCACCTGCTGGGCGATTCCCTTGTCCGCGTTCTTCACATACACGTCCACGGTGCCCCTGCAGATCATGAACAGGGAGCGCCCCGGCTCCCCCTCCCGGATCACGATGCTCTCCTTGGGAAAACGCCGGAACTCGGTCTTCCGGATCAGGTCCCCGAACTCCTCCTCGGAGAGGGCCGCAAAGAGGGGATGGTTGAAGAACCCGAGCTTGGCGTCGATCTCCATGGCCTTCTTATGGGCCTGCTCCAGCTGGGGCGCCATGCGCAGGATCACCTGGTTGAGGGCGCGGGCCTGGCGATACTGCCCCTCGGCGCACAAGGCCTGGATCACGTCCCAGTATTTCTGGAGGCCCTCCTTCTTGCGGTTCATCTTGATGAGGAGGTCCCCCTCCTTGCGGTGGAGGCTCACGTTCTCGGGGTCCAACTCGATCCATTGCCGCAGCAGGGCCATGGCGTCCTGCCACCGCTCCCCCGCAAAGGCCTCCTGAAAGGAGCGCTCGATCTGCGCCCTGCCCCCGGCCGCACCGGCGGGGGCTCCCGCCGCCGGGGTCGCCCGGCTCCCGCCGGCGAGGGGCTCGTGGCGCTTCTTGATCTTGTCGATCCAGGCCATGGTCTCCCCCGGGGAGGCGTATCCCCCATGTCCTTCCAGCCGCCCTGATGGCGCCAAAACGCCTAACAGGTTACCAGATCGACGGTGCCTTGGGAAGGCCGCAGACCTCCCATGGCCCATGGGACACGACGGCGGGCGGGCGGGGTGCGCTTTCGGGCTGTTGCGAGGCGCGCGGGCGGTATCCCGGTGGAGGGCCCCCCAGAGGAGCTCCCGGGACACACTCGGTGATGGCTCACGGTGTCCAGGGTCATGGTCGCGTTCTTCATGTCACCACTCCCGTGTGACACGAGACTCGTGTCGCACAAGACCGAGGCCTCAGGGTATCCACCCGGTCAGGGATGGCGACTGACCTTGGCAGCCCCATCTCCCGCGCCCGACGCCTGCGCCATGGGCCTGGGGCAGCCGCGCGCGGCGGATACTTGCCCCCCTGCGGCACGCAGGATCGCCGTCGCGCAGGGCCTCGGGCGCATCCCCGCCTTCGGTGGGGGGGGCCTGCCCGCTTGCGGTGGCTGCCCCATCGCCTTGGCTGAGGCAGGACTCCGGGACAAGGGTCGGCCACCTGGGGCGGAACGGCAGGGCTTCCCCGAAAGCGCCTTGACAGTCTACTTGGGACCGCATAGACTGCCTGAGAGCATTTTATCTCGTGATTTTGATATGTTATGTGAACGGGGAATCGGCGGTCCCGGGCGCGGAGGGGGGCCATGGAGGGCCTGGAAGGCGCATGTGAGCTGAGCATCGTCATGCCCTGCCTCAACGAGGCCGAGACCGTGGGCCGCTGCGTCGGCAAGGCCATGGCGTTTCTCGCCCGGGAAGGGATCGCGGGGGAGGTCGTCGTGGCCGACAACGGGAGCACGGACGGATCCCAGGAGATCGCTCAGCGGTGCGGCGCCCGGGTGGTGGCCGTCCCCGAGAAGGGCTACGGCAACGCCCTTCGAGGCGGCATCGCCGCGGCCCGGGGCCGCTTCGTCGTCATGGGCGATGCCGACGACAGCTACGACTTCTCGTCCCTGGGGCCTTTCGTGGAGCGGCTGCGGGAGGGGTGCGACCTGGTCATGGGGAATCGCTTCCTGGGGGGGATCGCCCCCGGGGCCATGCCCTTCCTCCATCGATACCTGGGAAACCCTGTCCTGAGCGCCATCGGCCGCGTCCTCTTCAGGAGCCCGTCCCGGGACTTCCATTGCGGGCTCCGCGGCGTCTCCAGGGCCGCTTACGACAGGATGGACCTTCACACCTCGGGCATGGAGTTCGCGAGCGAGATGGTGGTGAAGGCCTCCCTGCTGGGGATGAAGGTGGTCGAGGTGCCCACCACCCTCTCGCCCGACGGGCGAAGCCGCCCTCCCCACCTCCGTTCCTGGAGTGACGGGTGGCGGCACCTGCGCTTCCTCCTGCTGTTCAGCCCCCGGTGGCTCTTTCTGATGCCGGGCATGGCCCTGTTCCTCCTGGGGGGGCTCTTGGGGGCCCTGCTCACCGTGGGCCCGCTGCACGTGGGCCGGGTGGAGTTCGACACCAACAGCCTCCTGGTGTGCGTCATGACGCTCCTGGTGGGGTTTGAGCTGATGGCCTTCGCCGTGTTCGCCAAGACCTTCGCAATCCGGGAGGGACTGCTTCCACCGGACCCGCGCATGGATCGCTTCCTCGGCGCGGTGAGCCTCGAGGCCGGTCTGGTGGTTGGACTCGGCACCCTTGCGGCGGGGCTGGGCCTGCTTGTCTGCGCCGTGCTCTACTGGGTGGAGCGGGACCTGGGTCACCTGTCGTACCCCGAGAGCCTCCGGCTCACCATCCCCAGCATCACCCTGATCATCCTGGGGGTGCAGATCATCTTCTCCAGCTTGCTGCTGGGGGTCCTGCGGCTCAGATGGAAGTGAAGAGGCCACAGGCGACAGGCGAGGGGCAGCAGGCGGGGAAGATTGACGACGGGAGGCCGCTGGTTGCAGGGGAGGAAACGGGAGGACGCCTTTGTCTGACCGATCATGGGTCCTGTTCGGCGCCCTGATCCTGGGCCTGAAGGCCCTCTTGCTCGTCCTGGATCCCGTGCCCAAGTTCTTCTTCGGGGACTCCTCGTGCTACATGCACACGGCCGTGGACGGCTGGATCCCGCCGGATCGCTCGTTCGCGTACGGCTTTGTGATCCGGGCCGTGGCCCTGCCCGCCGGATCTCTGCTGCCCCTTGTGGTTCTGCAGGTCGTGGCCAGCGGGGCGTGCGCCATCCTCCTGGCATGGATGCTGGTCCAGAGCTTCCAGGTCCCCCCGTGGGCCTCCTGCGGCCTCGGCCTGCTGTGCGCCGTGGAGCCCATCCAGCTCCTGTACGAGCGTTACGTCATGGCCGAGACGCTGAGCCTCTTTCTCTTCGTGCTGCAACTGGCCGCATCCCTGCGCTACATGGAGACCCGCTCCCTGGTGACCCTCGCCTTGATACAGCTGGCGGGGGTGGGCATCATCAGCCTGAGGAGCAGCTACCTTCCGTGGGTGCTGGCCGCCAGCGTCCTGCCCCCCATCCTGGGGCATCTGAACCCCGGGGGCTTCCCGGCATCTACGGCTCCGGCATCCCCCGGGCCCCGGAGGTGGCGTGCCCTTGCTCTGGCAGGGCATCTGGCCGTGTCCCTGACCGTGACGTGGGTCCTGCACGCAGGGTACAAGCAGCTCTTCGGGGCCCTGTCAGGCCATCCCCCGGGATACCATGCCGCCGGAGGCTATTTCCTGCTGGCGGCATGGGCCCCCGTGGTGGCGCCGGAGGATTTCCCGGATCCCAGGACCCGGGATCGGGTCTTCCGAAGGCTGGCGTACGACCTCCAGGACCGGCGGACCCGGGAGGATCACCTCTTCTCGCGGGGCGGGCTCAGCAACGCCGTCCAGGCGTCGCTCCCCTGGTCAGCCGGGGATCGGTTCGCCTGGACCGTGGCCCTCAACGCGGTGAGGCGGGACCCTCTGGGCGTTCTTCGCCTGTCCTGCATGACCTGTCTGGACTACTTCGACAGGGAACTCCTTGCGGCGCGGATCAGCAACGACCTCGCCATGGACCAGCCGGGGCAATACGAGGAGTTCTACGGGGTCTTCAGGGAGTTCTTTCGGCTCCCAGGCGAGGGCGTCCAGCCCATGACAACGACCAAACGCTGGTATGGCTCCATGGTGCCGTGGTACTGGGCCATCCTCCTGTCGCCCCTCCTGGCCGCAGCCGGAGCCCTTCGACGGTGGGGCGATCGGCGATCTTCGGCCCTGCTGCTGCTCGGGGCGGTGGGCCTGTCCCTGGCCGCTGTGTGCGGGCTGGGGGTGACCCAGGTGGTGCGCTACCTGCACCCCCTGGCTTGGCTGACCGTCTGCTGTACGGGTCTCCTGTGGCGCGCTGCGCCGCCCGCCCCGCCCCTTGTCACGCCATCTCGGCCTTCTCGCGGATCGCTTTGAGGATCCGGTCGGGCGTGAGGGGATAGTCCCTGAGGGGCACGCCGATGGCGTCGCAGACCGCGGCGCAGTACGCCTGGGCCGCGGACATGGCGATGGACATGCCCGCCTCCTTGGCCCCGTACGGCCCCCCCGGGTCCATGGACTCCACGATGATGGGGTTGATCCTGGGCATGTCCACGGCCAAGGGGAGCTTGTACTCCAGCATGGTGGGGTTCATGACCCGCCCCTTGTCCCAGAAGTGGTACTCGGTGAGCATGCCCCCCTGTCCGCCCATGGCCACGGAGCCCTCGAACTGCCCCTCCAGCACCCGAGGGTTGAGGGGGTAGCCCACGTCCTGGGCGGCCGTGACCTCCAGGACCTTGACCTTGCCCGTCTCGGGGTCCACCTCCACTTCGGCGATGGTGGTCCCGAAGGAGAAGGCCTCGCACATCTGGCCGAAGGGGTTGGAGACCCACTCCCGCTTGGGGTCCACCTTGGGCCAGTACGACCCCTCTCCGCTGACGTTCCGACCCTGGGCCAGGCCCATGCGGATGACCTTGGGGATGGGGATGGCCTTCTCGGGGCTGCCCTTGACGTGGATCTTTCGATCCCGGGCCACGAGGTCCTCGACGTGGGCTTCCAGGGCCCGGGCGGCGATCTCGAAGAGCTTGTCCCGGGCGTCCCGCGCAGCGTTTCTCACGGCCTGCCCGCCGATGAAGGTGGAGACCTGGGAATAGGCCCCCGGGTCCGAGGGCGTCACCTCGGTGTCGGCGGTGACCAGCTGGATGTCATCGGGCCCAAGACCCAGTTCCTCGGCGGCGATCTGGACCAGCATGTTGTCGTTGCCCTGGCCGTTGTCCACCACCCCGGAGATGACCGTTGCTCCGCCGTCCTCGTTGAACTTGACCATGGCCTGGGAGCCTCCCCGGATTCCCATGGGGAAGCCCGTCTGGACGGAGTTGCAGCCGATGCCGATGCCCCGGTACGGCGGCAGCTTGCCCCACTTCTCCCGCCACCCCGCACGCTCGGCGGCACGAAGGATGGTCTCCTTCATGGCGCAGCTCGCCACGTAGGAGCGCGTGGGAGTGTGCTCCCCGGCCTCCCGGGCGTTTCGCAGGCGGATCTCCACCGGGTCCAGGCCCAATTCCCGGGCGATCATGTCCAGCTGGAGGTCCACCCCGCAGGCGAACCCTCGGCCGTGGACCCGGATCATCCCCCGGATGGGTTTGTTGGTGTAGACCCGATATCCGTTGTACCGGACGTTGTCCATCCTGTAGGCCTGCTCCATGCACAGGAAGGGGACGCTGGTGGCGATGGGGCCGGTGCTGCTGTACGCCCCGCCGTCCATGATGCAGGTAACGTCCCGGGCCATGACCCGCCCTTGGCGGTCCACGCCCGTCCGGATGGTTGTGACCATGGCGTGCCCCTGACGGGTGCACACCGTGTTCTCCTCCCGGCTGTACACGATCTGTACGGGACGCCGGGCATGCCGGGCCAAGAGGGCGCAGATGAGGTCGGCCGGGGCGATCTCGGATCGACCCCCGAAGGCCCCGCCGATGGTAACTTTCCGGACCCGGACCTTGTTGAGGGGAATCCGCAGGGCGTTGGACAGCGGCTTGGCCTTCATGTGGGGGCCCGCGTTGGGCATCCAGATCTCCAGGTTGCCGTCGCTGTCGAATCGGGCCAGGACCGCGTACGGCTCTCCCTGGAAGTACGACTCCTCGGCCGCGGTGAACGTGTCCTCCCGCACGTAGTGCGATCGCCGGAAGCCGTCCGCCACGTCCCCCACGTCGATGCAGACGTGGATGTTGATGTTCTGGGGACGGTCGTCGTGAATGAGGGGGGCGCCGGGGGCCATGGCCTCCATGGGATCAAACACGGCCGGCAGCTCCTCGTACTCCACCTTGATCAGCTCCAGGGCCTCCAGGGCGGCGTCTTCATCCACTGCGGCCACGGCCGCCACTTCCTCGCCGATGTACCGGACCTTGTCCGTGGTGAGGAACTGCTGGTCCTGGGTGTAGCGGAACACACCCCATTTTTCCCCGAAGGTGTCCATCCCCGTGACCACGGCCTTGACCCCCGGGGCCTGGCGCGCCCGCTCGGCGTCGATGTGAAGGATCCTGGCGTGGGGCAAAGGGCTTCTCAGGATCTTGCCCACCAGCATCCTGGGGAGCGTGAGATCGGCTGTGTACTTGGCCTCGCCCGTGACCTTGGACCAGGCGTCCACCCGAGGCAGGCTCTTTCCGATGATGGCGTATTCGCTCATGGGTCTGGCTCCCGACCCCCCATGTCCGGGGGAAGCGCACCGCGGGGTGATCCATCGGCTGGGAGGAATCCCCACGGCATGGGCCGCTCGTCATGGTCCATCACGTTTGCGTCCGGGGAGGCGCCGCACCGCTCGCCGCGGCAATGGCCTCCACGATCTTGGCGTATCCAGTGCACCGGCACACGTGGCCGGCGATGGCCCTGCGGATTGCCGCCTCGTCGGGGCGGGGAACCTCCAGCAAGAGCCCCTTGGCGGCCATGAGCATCCCCGGGGTGCAGAACCCGCACTGCACGGCCCCGCGCTCCACGAAGGCGGTCTGCAACGGGTCGAGTCCCCCCTTTCCCGCCAGTCCCTCCACGGTGGTGATCCGGCTCCCTTGGGCCTCCAGGGCCAGTGTGAGACAGGCCCGCACGGGCCGCCCGTCCATGAGCACGGTGCACGCACCACAGACTCCCTCGCCGCAGCCCTCCTTGGCCCCGGTGAGGTCCAGATCCTCCCTCAGGAGTTCCAGGAGGGTGCGGTTGGGCGGCACCTGCATCTCGTGGGTTTCCCCGTTCACCACCAGGGTCAGGGGATATGTCTTCATGGCCGTGCCTCCTCGCTGCACCCGGCCCGGGCAATTGCCGCTTTCAGGGCGCGCCCCACCAGCACCGCGACCATCTGCACCCGGTATTCCACAGTGGACCCTACATTGTCCACGGCGAAGGCGGAGGCATGATCCATGGCTATGGCCGCCGCCCGCTTCAGGGCGCCCTCGTCACGGGCGTCCCGGCCCTCCAGGGCCTCCGCAGCCTGGAGCATGAGCAAGGGGGCGTTGGCCACGGCCCCCACCACCACCCGCGCCTTTCGCACGGTGGATCCATGGAGCTGCACTGTCGCCGCGGCGCAGGCGACGGGATAGTCCACGGCCGAGCGATAGGCGAGCCGCTGGTACGCGCTGCCGGTCCCCGGGGGCGGCCACGGGATGCGCACCCGGGTGAGGATCTCCTCAGGGGCCACACCCAGAGGGTCTTCCCCCCTTAACGTGAACAGGTCCTCCACGGGGATGGTGCGCTGGCCGCCGGCTCGTTCCAGGAGGACCTCGGCTCCCAGGGCCACCAGGGCCGGGCCGCCGTCCGACTGATACGTGGAGCGGCAGCGGTCGGAGCCCTCCCGTGCATAGCAGATCTTTCCCCCGGCCTTGTGGCAGGGCTGCCTTCCCGATCGCCAGAAGGCCGACTGATTGTAGAAGAGGCAACGGGTGTCCTGGCAGAGGTTGCCCCCCAGGGTGCCGCGCGAATGCTGGATGGAGGGGGCCCCCACCGCCCGCATGGCCTCCGCCAGAGCCGGAAACGCGCGCTGCACCACGGCAGAGGCGCACAGGGTGGAAAGGGACGTCCTGGCGCCCACGCCAAGGGCGCCCTCCTCCTCGTGGACGGCGTCCAGGTCATGGAGGCGCCGCAGGCTCATCACCCGCCTGGGGCGGGTCAGTCCCTGCTTCATGCGGACGAGCAGGTCCGTGCCCCCTGCCAGGACGGCGCACTGCGCCCCCAGCTCGGCCCGAAGACGCAGGGCCTCGTCCAGGTCGGCTGGCTCCACGTACTCGAATCTCGGCAGCTTCACCCTCTGCCCCCTTGATCTCGCGGTCTTGTCCCGAGCCGCGCTGCAGGTCCTTGACAGGCCCCGCCCGGCTCTTTATAATCCGCCGTTGTTGTATACTGTATACAAATGGCGTTGTCCAGGGTTCTTCGCGGCTGCTCGATCGGACCTTCGCGCTATCCGGCTCAGGGAACGATAGACCAAAACCACTGGGGAATCAACCGGGTTGGAGGGAAGCGGTCGGCGCACCGCAGGGCGGTGGCGCGCGGAGGGGGATGGCCATGGACATATTCGGACAGATCAAGGTCCTTTCCTTGGAGCAGGCGACGGTCCTGCCCTATCTGACGTACCGCCTGGCGTTGGACGGCATGGAGGTGATCCGGCTGGAGCATCCCGTGCACGGCGACCCCAACCGCCTCATCGGCGAAAACCGCCTGGGCGAGGAACGGATGAACACCTATTTCCTCTGCATCAATGCCCAGAAAAAGGCCCTCACCCTGGATCTTTCCAAGGAAGGGGGCCAGCGGCTCCTGGAGCGGCTGATCCGGGAGCTGGACATCGACGTGTTCGCCACCAACCAGCTCCCCCGCAACTACGAGAAACTGGGGGTGGACTACGAGCGGCTGCGGACGGCGAAGAAGGACCTCATCTGGCTGGGGGTCACGGGCTTCGGGCCCGACTCCAACGAGGCCGCGTACGACCCCATCCTCCAGGCCCGGGGCGGCCTCATGGAGCTCACGGGGGAGCCCGACGGAGACCCCCAGGTCCTGGGCATCCCCCTTCCCGACATGGGGGCCAGCGAGCACGGGTACGGACTGGTCATGAAGGCGCTGTACCGACGGGCGGCCACGGGCGAGGGGAGCCGCATCGACCTGTCCATGTTCGAAAGCACGGTCTCCTGGCTCACCGTCCCCATCACCTTGAGCAGCTCCTTCGGCCGCAGGGTCACCCGGCGGGGCAACACCCATGAGTTCTTCGCCCCCGTGTCGGTGTATCCCACCCGCGACGGGTTCGTGTACCTGGCTGTGGGGAACGACCGGCAATGGGCCTCCATCGTGGAGCTGCCCCCGTTTCAGGGGTTGAGGAGCCCCCAATACGAGAAAAACGCCGGCCGCATCGCCGATGTGGCCAACCTCAACCGCCGCATCGGCGCCGTCACCCGCAATCTGAGCACGGCCGAGACCCTGGCCATGTTCCAGCGCATCACGGTGCCCATCTCCAAGATCCACACCGTGGAGGAGGTGACGGCCGATCCGCTGGTGCGCGGCAGGCTTCTGCGGTCGCGGGATGGGCGAACGGGCCTGGAGATCACCCTGGCGCCGCCGCCCTACCAGACGCCGTTTGTGCGCGCCCGGGGGGGCTGGCTCGATTTCCCGCCGCGATTCGGAGAGCACAACGAGGAGATCTACTGCGGGCGATTGGGCCTGTCCGGGGATCAGTGCCGGGAGCTCAAGGCCCAGGGATTGATCTGAGGCCTGCGGGACGGGCCGCCGGCAGCCGTGCCCGGGCCGTCCGGGACCGGGCAGGCGGGACAAGCCTGCTCGACGGCCCGCCCCCAGGGAGGAGGGGAGATGGACTTCAGGCTGAGCGAGGAACAGTCGTTCTTTCAGAAGATGATCGCCGAGACCGTGGATCGCATGATCGTCCCCATGGCCCAGGCCATCGATGAAAAGGACGAATTCCCCTGGGACCTCTGGCGGGAATTCGCCAAGCTGGGCTACCTGGGGCTGCGATACCCGGAGGCCGCGGGCGGCATGAACGCCGACAAGGTGACATGCATGCTCTTCTACGAGGAGATCACGCGGGGATCGGTGGGGTTCGCCCAGAGCGTGGTCATGAACATCCTCATGGGGACCCACTTCATCCATCGCTTCGGCAATGACGCCATCCGGCAGCGGTGCCTCCTGCCGGCCATGCGGGGAGAGAAGATCGCCACCATGTGCTTCACCGAGGACCAGTCCGGCTCGGACCTGGCAGCCACCCGGACCACGGCCACCCGGGACGGAGACGGATGGATCCTCCACGGGACCAAGATGTGGATCACCAATGGCCCTTTGTGCGATTTCGCCACGGTGCTGGCATCCACGGACCCGGCCAAGGGGATGAAGGCCCTGGACTTCTTCCTGGTGGAGAAAGGGACACCGGGATTTGCCCCGGGGCAGATCATCCACAAGCTGGGGTGCCGCGGCACGGTCACCGGGGAGCTGGTCCTGGACGGCGTGCGCATCCCGGCCGAGAACTTCCTCGGCCGGGAACTGGGCAAGGGGGTGGTCTACCTGGGGGAGATCCTCAACGAGGTCCGGGCCATGACCGGGGCCATGGCGTTGGGCATCGCCCGGGCGGCCTTCGACGAGGGGCTGCTGTACTGCCGCAAACGGGTGGCCTTCGGAAACCCCATCGGCGCGTACCAGCTGATCCGGGCCAAGGTGGCCGAGATGGCCACGGAGATGCAGGCGGCTCGGCTCCTGGTGCACTACGCCGCCTGGATGATGGATCAGGGCCTGGACGGCCGCACCGAGGCGGCCATGGCCAAGATGTTCGCCACGGAGGTCTGCCAGAAGGTGGTGGACGAGGTCACGCGCATATACGGGGCCAACGGGTTCGCCCGGGAGTACAGCCCCCAGCGGCACTTCCGGGATGCCCGCTTCCTGTTGTACGGGGGGGGGACCCACGAGATCCTCAAGGATTTCATCGGGAGGCAGCTGGTGGGAAAGGCCTGAGGGAGGCATGATGGACATCGTGGTCCTGGTCAAGGCCGTGCCGGACAGCGAGGCCAAGATCACCCTGAAGGCCGGGGGGAGCGGCCTCCAGATGGAGGAGAAGTGGGAGCTCAACTATTTCGACGAGCTGGCCGTGGAGGCGGCGGTACGCATGAAGGAGGCGGGCGCGGCCCGCTCCGTGACGGCCGTCTCGTACGGCCCCAAACGGGCCCTGGAGGCTGCTCGAAAGGCGGCGGCCATGGGCGCGGACGGGGCCGTTCTCATCGACGGGCCCGAGGAGCTGCTCCCGGACTCCCTGGCCGTGGCCAGGGTCCTGGCGGCGTGCGTGCGCTCCGTTCCCTTCGATCTGGTCTGGTGCGGGCGGAGGGCCACCGACGACGGTTCGGCCCAGGTGGGGCCCATGGTGGCCGAGCTGCTGCAAATCCCCCACGTGAGCGCCGTGGTCCAGGTGGAACCGGTCGATGGGGGGTTGCGGGTCACCCGGGAGCGGGAAGGCGGCCACGATGAGCTGCTGTGCCCCCTGCCCGCCCTGCTCACGGCACAAAAGGGGCTCAACGAGCCCCGGGTCCCGACCATCCAGGGGGTCATGAAGGGGATGCGGCTGACCCCCAAGCGGATGACCCTGGAGGGACTGGGGTTCCCGGCAACGGGTCCGACCCCGGGCGGGTGGCGGATATGCGCCGTGGGGGAGACAGCCCAGCGGCGGGCCGTGCGGTTCATCGAGGGCGCGGATGCGGCTGCCAAGGCCAGGGAGCTGGTGAGGCTCCTGCGGGAGGAGGCCAGGGTGATCTGAGGCGAGGATCCCGGGTGTGAGGGAGACAGGCATGAATCAAGGGGCCGTCTGGGTGCTGGTGGAACACGAGGATGGACGGGAGAAGGGGGTCACCCATGAGCTCCTGAGCCAGGGGCGCAGGTGGGCGGAGGGGCTGGGGGTGGAGCTTCAGGCCGTGGTCCCGGGCCACGCCCCGGAGGAGATGTTGGCTCGGATGGAGGGACATCCCCATGCCATCCTGTGTCTGGAAGGGCCCGGGCTCTCGCCGTACAGCGCCGAGGGATACGTGGCGGCCCTGCACCGGGCCGTCCTGGATCGGGGCCCCACCCTCATCGCGGCGGGGGCCACCTTCACGGCGATGGACTTCCTTCCCGCCCTGGCGGCGAGGTTGGGAGTGGGCATGGCCTCGGAGGTGACGGGGCTGGAGGTGACCGCGGGGGGGGGAATCCGCGTGCGGCGGCCCATACACGGTGGCCGCTTCTTCGTGGAGCTGGAGCCCCACGGTCCGCCCCCATACATCGTGGCCGTGCGCCCCAGGGCCTTCGCCCGCGCCCCCGGGGCCGGGACGGCCCGGCGGGAGAAGCTGTCGGCGGCCGTGGCCCAGCAAGGAGCCAGGGCCCGCATCGTGGGAAGGCGGGAACGGCCGGGGGGCGCGCGGGATCTGACGGAAGCCGCCGTGGTGGTCTCGGGCGGCAGGGGGGTGAGGGGCCCCGAGCAGTTTTCGCTCATCGAGGAGCTGGCGCGGGTTCTCGGTGGGGCGGTGGGGGCGAGCCGGGCCGTGGTGGACGGCAAGTGGCGTCCCGCGGAGGAGCAGGTGGGCAAGTCCGGCAGGACCGTCTCGCCCGAGCTCTACCTGGCCGTTGGGATCTCCGGGGCCGTACACCACATCATGGGCATGGACACGGCCAGGGTGATCGTGGCGGTGAACAACGACCCCAAGGCCCTGATCTTCAATCATGCGGACTACGGCATCGTGGACGACCTGTTCCAGGTGATCCCTGCGCTGGTGGAGGAGATCGGCAGGCAGCAGACCGGGGGGGAGAGCCAGGGGGCCGAATAGGGGATGCCGAGTTGCCGATGGTCGAATTCCACGGCCACGAGCCCGGGTCCCATACACGAGCCGCCGCCGCGGATTGCGGAGATCAACTCAACAGACGCATCGCGAGCCCAAGGACCATGGAAAAACTGGATGCCGTGGTGGTCGGTGCGGGCCTCTCGGGCCTGAGCGCCGCCTACTACATGGCCAAGGCCGGGCTTGGGGTCCTCGTCCTGGAGCGCGGGGACCTGCCGGGGAGCAAGAACGTCACGGGGGGACGACTGTACCTCGGGCCCCTGGGGCGGATGATCCCCGAGCTGCTGGACGGGGCCCCTCTCGAGAGACGGGTGTCGGTGGAACGGCTGTCCATCCTGAGCCGGGACGCCTCCACGGGGTTGATCCATCGAAGCCGGGCGCTGGGCGAACCGCCTCTGGAAAGCTGGACCGTGCTGCGGGCCCGGCTGGACCGCTGGCTCGCAGACCGGGCCATGGGGGCGGGGGCCATGGTCATCCCCCAGAAGCGGGTGGACGGTTTTATCTATGAAGGCGGTGCAGTGGCCGGCATCCGCTCGGAGGGCGAGGAGATCGGGGCCCACGTCGTGGTGGTGGCCGAGGGGGTCCTGGGTTTGCTCACCGAGCAGCTCGGACTCAGGGCCCGGCTGCCTGCGGCCCATGCGGCCGTGGCGGTCAAGGAGGTCATCGAGCTGCCGCCGGAGGTTGTTGAGGCCCGCTTCGGCCTGCTGCCGGGGGAGGGGGCGGCCCACCTGTTTCTGGGGGCGGTGACCCGGGGGCATGTGGGGGGGGGGTTCCTGTACACCAACCGGGAGTCGGTGTCGTTGGGCGTGGTGGTGGGCTTGGAGGACCTCCTGGGAGGGGCCTCGGACCTGGCCCTCCACGAACTCACCGAGACGTTCAAGGGGCGGCCCGAGGTAGCCCCGTACCTGGACGGGGGAAAGGTGGTGGAGTACTCGGCCCATCTCGTCCCCGAAGGGGGGTTCTCGGGGTTGGTGCGTCCCTATGGGGACGGGTTTCTCGTGACGGGGGATGCCGCGGGCCTGGCCCTCAACCTGGGCGTCACGGTTCGGGGCATGGACATGGCCCTGGCCTCGGGACTCCTGGCGGCCCGCACCGTGATCCGGGCCCGGCACAAGGGGGATTTCTCCCAGGCCACGCTATGCGGGTACGAGGGGCTCCTGGGGGAGAGCTTCGTCATGCGGGACATGCGGACCTTCAAGGACGCCCCCAGGGTCCTCGCCAACCGGCGCCTCTATGGCGCCTATCCCGCATGGGTCAACGGGATGGTGCAGTCCCTGTTCGCCGTGGGGGATTCGCCCAAGGCAAGGCTCTCCAGGACGATCCTCCAGGGGCTGAGGGGCGGCGTCGGGGTGGCGTCCCTCCTGCGGGATCTGTGGGGGATGCGGAAGATCTGACGAGGTGGCTTGCATGGAGGTTGAGGAGAAGCTGGCCCTGGATGCCTTCAAGACGGATTCCGAGAGCCATATCAGCATCCGGCATGACATCTGCCGCGCCCGGTGCAGGACCCGGCACTGCCTTCGCATCTGTCCGGGGAAGCTGTACCGGTACGAGGAGGCCCTGGACGAGATCCATGTGGAGCATGCCGGATGTTTGGAGTGCGGCACGTGCCGCATGGGATGCCGTCACGGGGCATTGGAATGGAGCTACCCGAGAGGCGGCCATGGGGTCCAGTATCGATACGGATGATCTGGCGATCCTGAGGGACCTGGCTGCGGAGAGGCCCTTGGCCAAGCGCTCCCTGGGGCAGCTGATTCACGAGAACTTGAGAAAGGGGATCACCCGCGGGGAGATCCGGGCGGGAAGCCGGCTGGTGGAGGAGCGACTCGCCAGGGGGATCGGGGCGAGCCGGACGCCGGTCCGGGAGGCCCTCCAGCGCCTGGAGCAGGAAAAGCTCATCCGCAAGCTCCCATACGGGGGGTACGAGGTCAATGCGGTCACCCTGTCCGAGATCGAGGAGATCTTCGGCATCCGGAGCGTCCTGGAGAGCCATGCGGCGGTCCTGGCCACCCGGCGCATCCGGCGGGAGGTCATGGCCGAGCTCGAGGGCGTCATCGCCGCTTCCAAGGAGACCCTGGCCGCGGGACTGATCGAGCGGTTCATCCTCCAGAACACGGAGTTCCACGACGTCCTGTACCGGGCCAGCGAGAGCGAGCGGCTGTGTGCCATGATCCACCAACTTCGAGACCACTTCTACCGGTACCGACGGGTGATCCTCCTGCATCCAGGCATGCCCGAGACCTCCCTGAGGGATCACGAGATGATGATGAAGGCCATGACGGAGGGGGACGAGGGGCGGGTGGAGGCACTGGTGCGGGAACACGTGATGCGGGGCATGTCCCTGGTGTCGCAGGAGATCCGGGAGGGGAGGCTGCGGCCCTGAGGGGGGATTGCGGCGGGGCGCGGGTCGGTCCGCCGTCGACCATGAACGACCAGGGAGCGGTGCCGTGAAAGGGAACAGACTCAAGGTCCTCATAGCCAAACCCGGACTGGACGGCCACGATCGGGGGGCCAAGGTGGTGGCGTTGGCCCTTCGCGATGCGGGCATGGAGGTCATCTACACGGGCCTCCACCAGAGCGTGGAGCAGATCCTGCGGACGGCCCTGCAGGAATCGGTGGACGTCATCGGGTTGAGCATCATGTCGGGGGCCCATCTGCCCATCTGCAGGCGGCTCTTCGAGCGGCTCGGGGAGGAGGGGCTCGACGATGTCCGCGTGGTGGTGGGGGGGGTGATCCCCAAGGGGGACATCCCCCGCCTGCACGAGATGGGCGTCGGCGCGGTCTTTCCCGGAGGCACTCCGTTCGAGGAGATCGCCGGGGGGATCCGGGCGCTCTTTCCCCTGTCCTGATTGCGTTCCCGGGCGCGTGCCGCGGGCGGAGGCATTGTCATGGGCGTGGCCAAGTACATCCGAGACGAGCGCGATGCCATCCAGGAGGTCATCTATCAATCGGGGATCCGGGTCAAGGCGTCATACGGGCCGGCGGATCTGGAGGCCGTGGGCTTCGACTATGCGCGGGACCTGGCCGAGCCCGGGGAGTACCCCTTCACCCGGGGGATCCATCCCCAGGGGTATCGGAGCCGCGCGTGGACGACCCGTCAGTACACGGGATTCGGGACGCCGGAGCAGACCAACGAGCGATTCAAGTGGATGATCTCCCACGGGCAGACGGGGCTCAACGTGGCGTTCGACCTTCCCACCCAGATGGGATTGGACTCCGACGACCCCCGGGCCGAGGGAGAAGTGGGCCGGGTGGGCATGGCCGTGGACTCCCTGCGGGACCTGGAGGTCGCCTTCCGGGACATCCGACTCGACCGCATCGGCACAGGGCTGACCATCAACGCCATCGCCACGATCATGCTCGCCATGTATCAGGCCGTGGCCGAGAAGTTCGGGTACGCCAAGGAGCGCATCAGCGCCACGCCCCAGAACGACATCCTCAAGGAGATGGTGGGTCGCGGGGCGTGGATCTTCCCGGTGGAGCCCGCCGTGCGGCTGGTGGGGGACTGCATCGCGTACGCGGCTCAGGAGCTCCCCAACTGCAACCCCGTGAGCATCTGCGGGTACCACATCCGGGAGTCCGGGGCGACGCCGGCGCAGGAGATCGCCTACGCGTTCCAGATCGCCAACGCCTACATCGACGAGCTGGTGGCCCGGGGATTGGAGCCCGATGCCTTCGTGGGACGTTTCAGCTTCAACCTCAACGTGTTCGGAAACCTGTGGGAGCAGGTGGCCAAGTTCCGAGCTGCCCGCAAGCTCTGGGCCGCGAACCTCCGAGAGCGCTACGGGGTGCGGGAGAAGAAGAACCTGTTCCTTCGAGGACTGTTCGGCGGGGGCGGATCGGGGCTGACCAAGGACCAGCCCGAGAACAATATCATCCGGGGGGCATACTACGCCCTGGCCGCCGCCCTGTCCGGCGCCCAGACAACGGCCCTGTGCTCGTATGACGAGGCCTACACCATTCCCACGCCCCGGGCCGCTCTCCTGTCCCTGCGGACCCTGGAGATCCTCATGGAGGAGGTGGGGTTACGGGACACCGTGGACCCGTTGGCCGGATCCTATTTCATCGAGACCATCACCAAACAGATGGAGGGGCGGATCCGGGAGGAAATGGCGCGCGTGGACGACCTGGGCGGTATGGTCCAAGCCGTCTCCTCCGGATACATTCAGCGGGAGGTGGCGCGCCAGGCCTATGAATTCGAGAAAGGGATCCAGACCGGAGAGCTCGTCAAGGTCGGGGTGAACAAGTATACCGAGGGGGAACACCCCGAGGTGGAGCTCCACCAGTACAGCGAGGCGTGGGCGGACAAGCAGATCCAGGGCCTCCAAGCCGTTCGCCGGGAGCGGGACGGCCGAGCGGTGGCCCGCCTCCTCGCGGAGCTAAGACGGGCGGCCCGGGAGGGAGCCAACGTCATGCCGGTGCTGGTGGCATGCTGCAGGGAGTACGCCACGGTGGGAGAGATGGCCGGGGTCTTTCGAGAGGTCTTCGGGGAGTGGCGGGAGCCGAGCATCTTTTGAGGTTTGCCCAGGGTGCGATCGGGGGGGGGAAGGGGGGCATGGCAACGGCTCGGGAGGCATCATCCGCCAAACGGACCCGGTTCGACTGGTGGCTGGGCGGCCTGTGCGCGTCGCGCCTGTTCAACGGATTGGTGTTCATGACCTACGCCGCGGCCCTGCCCGTGCTCCAGCGGGAGTGGGAGATGTCTGGGGCCGCCGCCGGGGCTGTGGCCGGGGGGTTTCAACTGGGCTACGCCCTGTCGCTGGTTGCCTTCTCCAGCCTGGCCGATCGATACAGCCCCAAGCGGCTCTACCTGGGCTCCCTTTTCGCAGGGGCGCTGTGCGCCATGGCCTTCGCCCTGCTGGCCAGGGATTTCGCCTCTGGCCTGGTCCTGCATACCCTCATGGGGATCTCCCTGGGGGGGACGTACACGACGGGGATCATGATCATCGCGGAGCAGTACGCGGTCCAAACCAGGGGCATGGCCGTCGGGTACTTCATCGCGAGCACCTCGGCGGGGTACGCGGCCTCCCTGGCCCTGAGCGGTCTCACCTTGCCCCTGGGGGGATACCGGCTTGCCTTCGTGCTCACCTGCGCGGGCCCCCTGGTGGCGTCGCTCCTGGCGTGGCACACCCTGCGCCACACGGAGGTCCGGGTGCCCGCCCGGGAGCGAAACCAGGCCTTTGCCCGGGAGGTCCTGGGCAACCGTGCGGCCGTACTGCTCATCGGCGCGTACGCGTTTCACAGCTGGGAACTGCTGGGCATGTGGTCCTGGTCGCCGGCCTTTGTGACGGCCTGCCTGGCCGCGGCCGGGCAAGAGGGGGCGAAGGCCGCCGGAATCGGCGCTTACATCACCGCCAGCTTCCACCTCACGGGGGTCTTGGCCTCCTTCAGCATGGGGACGCTCTCCGACCGCCTCGGCCGCTCCCGCGTGATGGTGGCCCTGGCCGGCATGAGCGCCGCCTGCTCCTTTGTCTTCGGGTGGGCCATCCAATGGCCCATGTTCTTGGTCATCGCCCTGGGGCTCGTGTACGCCTTCACCTCCCTGGGGGACTCCCCCGTCATGTCGGCGGCGCTCACCGAGGTGATGCAGCCGGCCTATCTGGGCGCCGCCCTGGGGCTGCGGTCGCTGCTGGGATTCGGACTGGGGGCGGTCTCCCCGCTGGTGTTCGGCGTCCTGCTCGATCGAGCCAACCCGTGGGCCGCCGACGCGGGGGGGTATACCCACTGGGGGGTGCCGTTCGCCAGCTTCGGCGTGGCCGGGCTCCTGGCCGCGTACTGCGCCTGGCGGTTTGGCAGCCGGCATGAGCTCCCCATGCGCCTTGGCAGGGGCGGGATCCCATGAGTCCTCACGAGAAGCGGCGGTCCGTGGTTTTCATCGAGTCCAGCCGAACGATCCGGGGCGTCTTCGTGAAGGAGACCCGGCCGGCCGAGGGGCCGGCCTTCCGGACGCCCATCCTCATGGTGCACGGGGCATCCCACGGCTGGTGGGCGTACGAGCAATGGCTGAGCCTGTTCGCTCTGTGCGGCTGGCGAAGCTGCGCGTTGTCCCTGCGCAACCACAGCGGCTCGCGCAAGGTCCCGGAAGATCAGTACGTCCGCTTGACCGTGGAGGACTACGTGGCCGACGTCTCGGAGGTCCTCAGCTGGCTTGAGGTCCCACCCGTGCTCATCGGACACAGCATGGGGGGCATCGTGGCCCAGAAGGCGGCCGAGCGACATCCGCTTCACGGCCTGGTGCTCCTGGCCTCGGTTGGTCCCGGGCAGCTGGGGAAGATCCGCGAGCCCCTGCCCGCGGACAGGGGACTCATGTTCACCCCCGAAGAGGCGCGGTCCGCTTGGTTTTATCGCGTGGCGGAGGAGGATTTCCAGGCGGTGTACGACAAGCTGGTCCCCGAGTCTCCCTCGGTCATGAACGAGTACAGCTCGGGGGCGGTCCGCGTGGATCGCTGGAAGATCACCTGCCCGGTCCTGGTGATCGGCGCCGAACATGACCGGACCGCGGTGCACGGGTATCAGCGAGTGGCGGACTTCTACCAGTGCGATCGGATGCTCATCCGGGATGCAGGGCACGATTTCATGCTGGAGCCCAGGTCCAAGGAGGCGGCCTTGCGGGTCCTGTACTGGATCCTCACCCGCACGTCGGAGGGATAGGGGCGGCCCCGGCCGGTTGGGGGAGGGGAGGAGAAGGCATGACCGAGGAGATCAAGACCATCCAGAAGCTGGTGGATACGGTCACGGAGTTCATCGTCAATTACAGCTTCCAGGTGCTGGGCGCCGTCCTCGTGGTCATCCTGGGGTTTCTCGCGGCCAATTGGTTGGGCAACCTCGTGTTCAAAGCCATGCAGGAGCGCAAGCTGGATGTCACGCTTTCCAAGTTCGTGGTGAGCGTGCTGAGGCTCCTGGTCCTGGCCTTTGCCGTGATCATCGCCCTGGGGAAGTTCGGCATCACCATCTCGCCCTTTCTGGCCGCCATCGGAGCGGTGGCCCTGGGCGCCACCCTGGCCTTCCAGGGGATCCTGGCCAACTACGGCGCGGGCCTGACCATCATCCTCACCCGCCCGTTTGTCGTGGGCAACACCATCTCGGTGGCCGGGGTCGACGGCGTGGTGGAGGAGGTCAAGCTCGCCTGCACCGTCCTGACCAACGAGGACGGGGTGAAGATCACCATTCCCAATCGCCACGTCGTCGGCCAGATCCTGCAGAACTCCGCGGCCAACCGCATCGTGGAGGCGGCCGTCGGGGTCTCCTACGACTCGGATCTGGAGGGGGCCATCGGGGTGGTGCGTCAGGTGCTGGACGGGGCGGAGGGCGTGGTCCGGGAACCGGCGCCCCAGGTGGGCATCGAGGCCTTCGAGGACTCGGCCGTGAAACTGGCGTATCGCTACTGGGTCCCCAGCACCCGATACTTTCAGATCTCGTTCGGCGTCAACCTCGCCGTGTTCAAGGCCCTGACCCGTGCGGGGATCCGGATCCCGTTCCCCCGGCGGGAGGTGACCATGATCTCCCGGACGGACGGCTCGCAGCCGCCACCTTCCACCGGATGACGGCCGGCAACCCGTCCGTCATGGGGGGCGGCCCTCTGTCCAGGGGCCCGACGTGGCCCAGAGCAATCGGACGTCCACGGCAGCCGAGCAGCAAGGGGGAAGGCCCCTGCGCCCAGGGCCCCCTGCGGGGGCGATCCCGCGTGGTGCGGGACGGCAAGCATCCCCGCATGCGGGCTGCCCGAGGAAGATGGCCAGGGCTTCAAGCGCAGGGACATGGGGCTGCGGTGCACAGCTGGCACCCGCGACTGGAGGGACACGACGGCCGAGATTCGTCCTATTGACCCGACGCCCGGATTCATGCATAGTCTTAAAACACGCTTTCAAATCCGTCAGGCGAAAGGAGTTTCAGTGAATATCTACGTGGGGAATCTGTCGTACGAGGTCAGTGAGGAGGACCTGAGGGCCGCGTTCGAGGCCTTCGGTCAGGTGGATACGGTCAACGTGATCAAGGACCGCTTCAGTGGCATGTCAAAGGGGTTCGGTTTCGTGGAGATGCCCAACAAGGCCGAGGCCGAGGCGGCCATCGCCGGGTTGAACGAGAAGGACCTCAAGGGGCGAAAGCTGAACGTCAACGAGGCCCGCCAGCGCTCGGACACCCGGCGCGGGGGGGTCGGCGGCAGGCCGGGCGGCGGAGGGGGGGGGCGCCGCTGGTAGGCGCCTGGCCGCTGCGGCGAACGGGCCCCAGGTCTCCCTGCCACGCGAGAGCGGCCTCCGGGCCTCGGGTCCTGAGGCCGCTGCCTCTTTGCTGCCGGGCTCCTGCCCCCCGGACTCGCAAGCGCCTCCCAAGCGATTTGCCGGGGACCGTCCCGGGGCCAGTGACCGCCGGCGCCCGTTGTCGGCGGCACGTGGGGCATCCGCGCCGGGGCGGCTGGCAGGAGGCCGCCGCGGCGGGTTCAGCCCTTACGGGCGGCGCGAAGGGCCCATGTGGCCTCCATGTCGACGGACAGACCGCCCGGCTCCATGACCACGCCGTAGTCTTCCCTAGCCCTCTCCAAGCTCACATAGCCGTTGGCGACGTCTCTCCGGACGGCTTCCGGATCCCGCTCCAGGGGATCGCCGCAGCCTCCGCCCCCCGCGCTGTCGAAGGTCACCAGGTCTCCCGGGGCGCAGTGGGTCAGGCCGCTGGGGTCTGCCGGGGCGCCGTTGACCCGGAACTGGGCCCTGGCGCCCGCCTTGCCCCCGAAGATCCCTTGGGGCGGGTGCCGGAATCGGCCTGCCTGGACGGCGATGGTCACCGGCGGCCTCGGGGCCTTGGCGTCGTCCGGCACCCGGACGGCCATGCGCCTTCCCAGCCCCCCCCGCATGCGCCCGGGCCCCCCGGAGTCGCACAGGATCTCCCGGGCCTCCACCAGAAGGGGGGTGTCGCTCTCGAAGATCTCCACCGGGGTGTTGGCCCCGTTGGCCGGGAAGATGGCGCAGTGGTGTCCATCCCGGCTGCTGCTCGCCCCCAGGCCGCCCCCCCGGATGATCATGGCGTGGAATGGGCTGCCGTCGTGCCGCTGGCCGTGAAAGATGTTGGTCTGGGCCGGGGTCCCGCCGCTGCCGGCCAGGATGCGCTCGGGGATGGCGTCGCTCAGGGCCCGGTAGACCATCTCGGTCATGAAGTGACCCACCTGCATGCGGGCGGCCACGGCCGCGGGGAAGCGGCAGTTGACCACACATCCCTCGGGGGCGGTCATGCGGATGGGTCGGATGGCCCCGTCGTTGATGGGGATCTCGGGATCGAAGGCGCTCTTGATCGCCATGAAGACGTACGCGTACGTGAAGTTGTAGACCACGTTGCCCCCCCAGTCCACCTGGGGTGAACTGCCAGAGAAGTCCACCAGGATGTCGCTCCCAGCGACCTCCACCGAGAGCCGGACGCGAATGTCCCCCCGGGAGCCCGGCCCTTCGATGACCCCCTCATAGGGGTAGATCCCGTCGGGGATCCGCTCGATGGCCCCGCGCATGCTCGCCTCGGTGCGCCCGATGATCTCCTCGGCCAGGTCGTCCAGACTGTCCAGGCCCTCGGCGTCCATCATCTCCAGGATCTTTCGGGCGCAGACGTGGTTGGCCGCCACCTGGGAGCGGATGTCCCCCGTGACCTCGTCGGGGGTCCGAACGTTCCAGCGGATCATCTGGAGGACGGCCTCGTTGAGCCTGCCGCCGTCATAGAGCTTGAGCGGCGGGATGAAGAGCCCCTCCTCGTAGACCTGCCGATTGTCCGACGCGATGCGGCCCCCGATGTCCGCGTGGTGGAAGACGCAGGCCGTGAACGCCACCAGTTTCTCCCGATGGAAAATGGGGCTCAGGACGCAGATGTCGTTGAGATGGCCGGCCAGCATCCAGGGATCGTTGACGATGAGGGCATCTCCCGGCGCGAACCGCTCCCGGCCGAAGGTCTCGATGATGCCCTTGACGCCCAGGGCCATGGCGCCCGCCTGGCCCGGCGTGCAGAAGGTCCCCTGGGCCAGCTCGCGGCCGCGGCTGTCGGTGAACATGCACGTATAGTCGTGGGCGTCGCGCAGCAGGCTGGAGAAGGCCGTGCGGGCCACGGAGGCGTCGGCCTCGTCCACGATGGAGATGAGCCGGCGCCACAGGATCTCCAGACGAATGGGGTCGAAGCGCTCTGTCATGGCTCACCTCCGGCCATCGGTCGATGCGGCTCCCCCATGGGTCGAACCGCCGGCTGCGGGATCGGCGCCGTCGCGGCTGTGCCCGCGGGCGGTGGGCCGTGCTGCCGGGTCACGAAAGCTCGATCCACACGAACCCCAACTCGTCCACCCGCGCCCGGGCGTGCTCTCCCACGAGGATCGTGGACTCCCCCTCCTCGATAAGCGCCGGGCCGTGGATCACGGCCCCTGGGCCCAGCCGATACCGGTCGTACACGTCAAAGGGGATGAAGCCCCGCCGCCCCATGGAATACGCGGGCCGCTGCCCCTTTCTCGCCGGGCCCGCGTCTCCGGGGGGTGTGCCCAGAGGCGGGATCCCGAAAGGCCTGTCCGGGAGGCGGGCCCGCACCTTGAATGTCACGAACTCCACGGGCGTCTCGGGGTACGTCCGCCCGTACAGGGCCTCATAGGCCTCGTCGAACCGGCTCCGGATCTCCTGCCGGGTCCATCGGCCGAAGGGCCTTGCATCGATGGGGAGGGTGGTCTCGGCCCCCTGGCCCACGAAGCGCATGTCCAGGGAGCGCTCGAACCGGATCTGTTCCGGGCGCCCTGCGCCCGACAGGGCGGCCGCCCCTTCCCGCTCCAGGGCACCGAAGATCCCCTCGATCTCCTCGAGGGACGCCTCGGCCAGAGCCACCTTGTGGCTCCGGGCCAGGTCAAAGGCGATGGGGGCCGTGAAGAAGCCCAGGGCGGATCCCACCCCGGCCATGGGGGGCACCAGGATGCAAGGCGCCCCGATCTTGGCGGCCAGACCGTACGCGTGGAGAGGCCCTGCCCCGCCGAAGGCCACCACCGTGACCAGCTTGGGGTTGCCTCCCTTCTCGGCGATGTGGGTCTTGGCCGCTGCGGCCATCACCTCATTGATCAACTCATGGATGCCCACGGCCGCCGCCACGGCATCGGTCCCCAGGGGCCGGGCCACGCGTGCTTCGATGGCCTCCATGGCCGCGTCCCGGCTCAGGGGCATGGAGCCCCCCAGGAAGTAACCCGGATCCAGGTACCCCAGGGCCAGGTCCGCGTCGGTCACGGTGGGCTCGACCCCGCCCCGCCCGTAGCAGGCCGGGCCCGGCTCGGCCCCGGCGCTATCGGGTCCCACCTGAAGCAGGCCCATGCGGTTGACGCGGGCGATGCTCCCCCCCCCGGCCCCGATCTCCATGAGATCCACCACCGGCACCTGGATGGGGAGACCACTCCCCCTCTTGAAGCGCTGCACGCGGCCCACCTCGAAGGTCGACACCAGTCCCGCGTTTCCCTTCTGGATCAGGCAGGACTTGGCCGTGGTCCCCCCCATGTCGAAACAGAAGAGCTCCTCGATGCCGTACATGCGTCCGTAGTGCTGGGAAGCGATGACGGCGGCGGTGGGTCCCGACTCGATGATCCGGACGGGGAACTCCCGGGCGATCTCCGCGGATGTGATCCCGCCGCTCGACAGCATGATGAACAGGCGGCCCGAGAAACCCAGGGCCGCGAGCCGTTGGTTGAGGCGGCTCAGGTAGCGGGCCGTGATGGGCTTCACGTAGGCGTTGATGACCGTGGTGCTGGTGCGTTCGTACTCTCGGATCTGGGGCAGGACTTCGCACGAGACGGCCAGAGACAGATCCGGCTCCAGGGCCGAGACGATCTCCTTGATCCGGCGCTCGTGAACGGGGTTCTCGAAGGCGTTGAGGAGGCAGACGGCCAGCGATTCGATCCCCTCTTGCCGGAGCCTGCCCAGGATGTCCCGGACCTCGCCGTCCCGCAGGGGCCTCAGGACGCGGCCGTCCGAGGCCACCCGCTCGTCCACCTCCATGCGCAGGGGCCGCGGGACGAGCGGTTCTGGGTACTGGGCGAAGATGTCGTATGCGTCGTAACGGATCTCCCGGCCCAGCTCCAGGACGTCCCGAAATCCGCGGGTGGTGATGAGGCCGGTGCGGGCGCCCTTGCGCTCGATGATGGCGTTGATGACCAAGGTGGTGCCGTGGATGATCTCCTCGAGCTCCGCCACAAAGCCCGGGGCCTGGGCCTCGAGCCCCCGGATGCCCTGCTCCACGGCCTCTGACGGGTCGGAGGGCGTGGTCAGGCACTTGTGGATTCGCAAGGTCCCGCTGGTCTCGTCGAGCAGGACGAAGTCGGTGAAGGTGCCTCCGATGTCGCAACCCAGTCGGTAGGAGCCCTGTTTCAAGGACCACCTCCGCGCAAGAACAAGCCGCTTGACCTGATCCAAAGGGTTTGACTATAGTAGCAAAACATTTCCGGAAGCTCCAAGGCCTTTCATTCCCATTTCTCCACCACCCAGGAGGTGCGACATGAGACGAAGGACCGGGATTGTCGTGGCAACCGTTGTGCTGTGCACAGGATTGCTCTGTGCGGCGCCGCCGGCCCAGGCCGCGGACCCCATCAAGCTGACGTACGCCAACTTCCCGCCCGCGGCGACGTTCCCGTGCGTCCAGATGGAGCGATGGGCCAAGGAGGTCAACGCGCGGACCCAGGGCAAGGTGCAGGTCCAGACCTTTCCCGGCGGAACCCTCCTGCCGGCCAAGAACATCTTCGACGGCGTGGTCAACGGGGTGGCGGACATCGGCAACCTGGCCATGAGCTATCAGCCCGGGCGCTTCCCCGTCTCCGAGGCCGTGGACCTGCCCCTGGGGTTCACCAGCGCCAAGGCCGCGAGCCTGGTGCTCTACGACCTCATCGAGAAGTATCAACCCAAGGAGTTCGAAGCGGTCAAGCTCCTCACCCTGTTCACGTGCCCACCCGCCAATGTCATGACCGCAGTCCCCGTCAAGTCCCTCAAGGACCTCAAGGGGTTGGAGCTGCGGGTGCCCGGGACGGCGGCCGAGATAATCAAGCTGCTCGGGGGCATCCCGGTGGCCATGCCCCAGTCCGACACGCCCGAGGCCCTGCAAAAGGGCGTGGTCAAGGGACACGTGTCGTCCATGGAGGTCCTCAAGGATTTCAACTATGCCGCATACACCCCCAACGCCACCATCACCAACCTCTGGGTGGTGAGCTTCGCCGTGGTGATGAACAAGGCCAAGTGGGCCTCCCTGCCCGATGAGGTCAAGAAGGTCATGGATGACCTGCGGCGGGAGCAGGCCGCGTGGACCGGGGAATATGTGGACAAGCACGTCAACGAGGCGCTGGCGTGGTCCAAGGAGAAGTACAAGCTTCAGATCTTCGAGCTGCCCGAGGCCGAGCGGGTCGAGATCCCCAAACTGCTCAGACCGGTCATCGATGCCTACGTGAAGCGCGTGAACGAACAGGGGCTGTCGGGCGAGCAGATCCTCAAGGACGTGATGGCCCTCCGGGACAAGCACGACCCGCCCAAGAAGTAGGCCCCCGGGCCGGCCGCGGATTCAGGGGGACGGAGCCCGACGCCCTTTCATTGGGGGGCGCCGGGTTGGCCCTCCCCCTGGGGGGGAGACGATGGCGTCGCTGGAGAAGGCCCTGGCATTTCTGGACCGGTGCCTGCTGGTTCTGGCCGGCACGGCCGCGCTGGGCCTGATGGCCGTGGCCACGCTCAACGTCTGCCTGCGGATCTTCCACATGCCCTATCGGGGGGCGTACGAGATCGTCTCGTTCCTGGGGGCCGTGGTCATCGCCCTGGCGCTGGGGTACACCCAGCGCCGGCGAAGCCACATCGTGGTGGACATCCTGTCGGACACGTATCCGGTTCCGATCAAACGGGTCATGGACGCCGTGGGGTTGGCGGCCTCGGCCGCCTTCTTCGGTGTCATCGCCTGGGTGATCGTCCAGTGGGGCGTGCGGATCGCCCGCTCCGGGGAGGTCTCGGAGACCCTGAAGATCATCCATTATCCGTTCATTCTGTGCGTGGCCGTGGGATTCGCGGTCCTGGCCCTCACCCTGCTGCTGCAGTTCGTGGGGACGTTCCAGAGGAAGGGAGGACAGCTTCGGGGATGAGCGGTCCGATGGTGGGCGTTCTGGGGATCGGGATCATGTTCGCCGTGCTCTTCTTGTTCCGGATCCCCGCGGCCTTCACCATGATGATCGTCGGGTTCCTCGGGGTGGCCCATGTCACATCCCTGGACGCTGCCCTGGGGATGATCGGCCCCGACCTCTGGAACATCTTCTCCAGCTACGGACTCACCGTGATCCCCATGTTCATCCTGGTGGGCGAGTTCGTCCACTACGGGGGGTATAACAACGGGCTATACCACGCCACGTACCGCTGGTTCGGACACTACCGGGGGGGTCTGGCCATCACCACCGTCATGGCCTGCGCGGTCTTTTCGGCCATCAGCGGGTCCAACACGGCCACTGCCGCTACCATGAGCAGCGTGGCCATCCCCGAGATGAAGAAGTATCGCTACCATCCCATGCTCAACGCCGGCTCCGTGGCCGCCGGGGCCACCCTGGGGGTTCTGATCCCGCCCAGCATCGTGCTGGTGGTGTACGGGCTCTACACCGGCCAGTCCATCGGCAAGCTCTTCTTCGGCAACATCGTTCCCAGCGTCATCCTCACGCTGCTCATCGCGGCCACGGTCCTGTTCATCTGCCATCGACATCCGGACTGGGGCCCCAAGGCCCAGAAGAGCACGTGGGTCGAGCGGCTTCGAGCCCTGCCGGATATTGTGGACATCCTCATCCTGTTCGCGGTGATCATGTACGCACTGTTCACCGGTGTCGTGACGGCCACGGAGGCCGCGGCCGCCAGCTGCGCCCTGGCCCTTGTCATCTGCCTGGTCCGCCGCAAGCTGACCTGGGAGAAGTTCCTCTGCTCCCTCGCAGAGACCCTGCGCATCTCCTGTCTGGTCTTCATGATCGTGGCCGGGGCCACGGTCTTCGGTCGGTTCCTGGCCCTGACCCGGCTCCCCTTCGAGGCGGCGGCCCTGATCAGCTCCCTGGCCCTGCCCAAGTGGGTCCTCTTCTGGCTGGTCATGCTGTGCTACATCGTGGGGGGATGCGTGATGGACGCACTGGCGTTCCTCCTGATCTCCCTGCCCATCTTCTTCCCCCTGGTCATGCAGATGGGGTACGACCCCATCTGGTTCGGGCAGGTGGTCTGCATCGTGACCACCATGGGTTCCATCATGCCGCCCATCGGTATCTGCTGTTACGTGGTGGCCGGGATGTCGGACTACATCCCCCTGCGCACCGTGTTCATGGGAAGTCTGTATTATATCCCGGCGTATCTGATCTCCATCGTGCTGCTCATGCTGTCGCCGTACTGGACGGTCCTGGTCTTCTCCAATCTGGTCAGGTGAGAGGACTGGGGGATCGGCGGAGGCTTTGGATATGAACACCAAGACGAGGACGGTGAGGCCATGACCGGCAGCGGGTTCATGCCCACGGCGGCCACACCCGAGGCCCTCCGGGACCTTCAGACCAGGGGGCTCCGATGGACGGTTCGGCACGCCTTCGATGGCTCTGCGTTCTACCGTCGACGCATGGAAGAGGCCGGCGTGGGGCCCGAGGACGTGCGCTCCCTGGAGGATCTTCCCAGGCTTCCCTTCACCACGGCCCGGGACCTTCAGGAAGGGTACCCGTACCCCCTGCTGTCCGTGCCCCTTTCCCAGGTCGTCCGGGTTCATGCCTCGTCGGGGACCACGGGCAAGCGCAAGGTCCTCGCCTACACCCGCAAGGACCTCGACGACTGGATCCACTTTTTCGCCCGCTGCTACGAGATGGCGGGCCTCACGCGGGAGGATCGGGTCCAGATCGCCGTCGGATACGGGATATGGACGGCCGGAGCCGGTTTTCAGCTGGGCTGCGAGCGGTTCGGGGCCATGGCCATCCCCGTGGGTCCGGGCAACATCGATCTGCAGTGCGAGTTCCTGGAAGACCTCCAGTCCACGGTCATGTGCTGCACCGCATCCATGGCGTTGCTCATGGCAGAGGAGATCGACCGCAGGGGGCTCCGAGGGCGGATCGCCCTGCGCAAGCTTATCTACGGGTCGGAACGCAGCAGCCTGGCCATGCGAAAGCGGATCCGCGAGCTCATGGGCCTTGAGGAGATGTTCGACATCCCGGGAATGACCGAGCTCTATGGCCCGGGCACGGGCCTGGAGTGCGCCCATCACCGTGGCATCCACTACTGGGCGGACTACTACATCCTGGAGATCCTCGACCCCGTGACCCTGGGGCCCGTCGCCCCGGGGGAGGTCGGGGAGATGGTGGTGACCACGCTGTGCAAGGAGGCTGCGCCCCTCATCCGATACCGCACACGCGACCTCACCCGGGCCATCCCCGAGCCCTGCCCGTGCGGCAGCGTGCTCCCCATGCACGATCGCATCCTGGGGCGGTCCGACGATATGATCATCTTTCGGGCCGTGAACATCTATCCGGGGCAGATCGATCACGTGTTGTCTCAGGTCCCGGAGATCGGGAGCGAATACCGCATTGTCCTGGAGCGCAGGGCAGACGGCAGGGAATACATGACCGTCGAGGTGGAGCGGTCGAGGGACGGGGATCCCGGCCGGGACGGCGAGGTGGCCCGGCGGGTCGCCGACGAGATCCGCCGGCAGATCATGGTGAGCGCGGAGGTGCATTTGGTGGAGCACGGGGCCCTGCCGCGCTCCGAGAGGAAGAGCAGGCGGGTATTCGACCAGAGGGACTGACCACGGCGTTGCCGCACTGCGCGCAGGACCGGGGGGGGGAGGGCCATGAAGCGGTTTCGGTACCTGACACCGTCCAGTGTGGACGAGGCGATCTCGCTGCTGGAATCGTACGGGGAAGCGGCTTGGTACGTGGCCGGCGGCACGGATGTGCTGGTCAAGGTCAAGGAGAAGCGGATTTCTCCCGAGTACCTCATCTCGCTCAAGCACATCCCCGACCTGGATCGGATCGCCCTTGCGGAAACCGGGGGGGAACTGCGCATCGGGGCCCTGGTGACCCATCGGATGCTGGAGCGCTCCGCCCCCATCCGGTGGCACTTCCCCATCGTTCACGACGCCGTGAGCCACATCGGCTCGGTGCAGATCCGCAACGTGGCGACTCTGGGCGGGAACCTGGTCAACGCCGTGCCCTCCGCCGACGGGGCCATCCCCCTGGTGACTTTGGATGCGCGCGTGGTGCTCCTGGGGCCCAAGGGAAAGCGCGAGGTGGAGCTCCTCCACTTCTTCGTGGGACCCGGACAGACCGTGCTGGAGCGGGGGGAGATCCTCGCCGAGATCGTGGTGCCGCCCCATCCGCCCCGGACGGGCGGGGCGTACATCAAGTACGGCCGGCGCGAGGCCATGGAGCTGCCGTTGCTGGGAGTGGGTGTGTGCATCAGCCTGGACGAGGATCTGCGTCGATGCACCGGGGCGAGGATCGGCCTCGGCGTGGCGGCGCCCACGCCCATCCGGGCCCCCCAGGCCGAATGCTTTCTGGAGGGGAAGGTGGTGGACGAGGCCGCACTGGAGGAGGCCGGGCGCATCGCATCGGAGGAAACCCGGGTGCGGGACAGCATCCGGGGGGTGGCCTGGTACCGCCGGGAGATGGTGCGGGTGCTGGTCCGGCGCATGGGGCTGCGCTGCGTGGAGCGCGCATCCCAGAGCATGTAAGGGCTGTGCTCGGGGCCGCGCAACGCCGGGATGGGGGCCAAAGGGAGGTGATGGGGGGATGACGCGGAGGATCTCGTTTCTGCTCAACGGGGATGCCGTGGAGATGAACGTGGAGGACCACTGGACCCTCCTGCATCTGCTGCGGGAGGAGTTGGGCCTGACCGGGACCAAGGAGGGATGCGGGAGCGGGGAATGCGGGGCATGCACCGTGCTGGTCGACGGGGTTGCCGTCAATGCGTGCCTCTACTTGGCTGCGGAGCTCCAAGGCAGGGAGGTCATGAGCATCGAGGGGCTGGCCGCGCCCGATGGGACCCTCCATCCCCTGCAGCGGGCCTTCGTGGAGCACGGGGCCATCCAGTGCGGCTTCTGCTCGCCGGGGATGATACTGTCGGCCAAGGCGTTGCTGGCCGAGAACCCCGATCCCACGGAGGAGGAGATCCGCCAGGCCCTGGCCGGCAACCTGTGCCGGTGCACGGGATACGTCCAGGTGATCGAGGCGATCCGGTCGGTGGCCGGGCTCGGGCGGGAGGAGATCCGCGTCATGCCGAGGGAGGCAAACTAGGGGCCCCGCGCAAGGGGGGGGCGGCCGGGAAGACCGTGCCAGGAGAAGCGCAGATGCGGCAGTTGAAGACGGTGGGCAAGCGGGTTCCCAAGCTGGACGCCGTGGAGAAGGCCACGGGACGGGCCCTTTACATCCACGACGTCAAACGCCCGGGCATGCTCCACGGCAAGATCCTGTACAGCAGGTATCCCCACGCGAGGATCGCCCGGATCGACGTCTCCCGGGCGCGCCGCCTGCCCGGGGTCCGGGCCGTGCTCACCGGGGACAAGGTCCCCGAGGTGCGCTTCGGCTTTTACAAGGACAATCGCCCCCTCAAGGCGGGCAAGGTGCGGTCGTACCGGGATGAGGTGGCGGCCGTGGCGGCCACGGACCCGGAGATCGCTGAAGAGGCCCTGTCCCTCATCGAGGTGCAGTACGAATCGCTCCCAGCCGTCTTCGATCCGGAGGAGGCCATGGGGGAGGACGCCCCCCTGGTCCACGAAGAGCACAAGGGCAACGTGCTGCGCATGCCGTGGAAGCTCGACCTGGGCGATGTGGAGGCCGCGCGCCGGCAATCCCGCTGGGTGGTCGAGGATCGCTTCCGGGTGACCTGGGTCACCCACTGCTGCATGGGGACCAGCGGCTGCATCGCCGAGTTCGATGCGGCCGACAACCTGACCATGCACAGCAACACGCAGATCCCGTCCCTGGCCCAGCGGGACTATCTGGACGCCCTGGAGGCCATGGGGCTCAAGGATCGACGGGTGCGCGTGGTCAAGGCCTGCATCGGGGGGGCCTTCGGGAGCAAGCTGGACACGTACGCCTACGAGTACATCGCCATCCTCCTGGCCCATTGCACCCGCAAGCCCGTGCGCATCCTATTCGACCGCCGGGAGGAGTTCTTCGCCACATCGGGGAGGCAGCCGGCCATCATCGACATCGCCCAGGGGTGCGACGCTGACGGAAAGCTGCTGTTTCGCGACGTCTCCATGATCCTGGACAACGGGGCCTACACCTCCTGGGGGGCCACCACCCCGTCGGTGATGATGATGCCCATATCGTCCCTGTACCGCGTGCCCAACGTGCGGTTCCATGCCCGCTGCGTGTACACCAACAATACTTACTCCCAGGCCATGCGGGGCTATGGAAACCCCCAGGCCACCTTCGCCATCGAGAGCTCCATGGATCGCCTGGCGGAGCAGGCGGGCATGGACCCAGCGGCCTTCCGCCTCCTCAACGCCAACGAGCCCGGGGAGGTCACCCCTCAGAACTTCCGCATCACGAGCTGCGGCCTGCGGGAGTGCATCCGGGAGGTCACCCAGCGACTGGGATGGGGGCGGCCCAAGGCACCGGGGGAGGGAGTCGGGCTGGCATCCCTCATCCACGTGGGCGGGGGGGCTCGGGTCTACAAGTCCGACGGCTGCGGCACCATCCTGCGCATGGACGACCAGGGCAGGGTCACCGTGTACAGCGGCGCCACCGACATGGGTCAGGGGGCCGACACGGTCATCGCTCAGGTGGTGGCCGAGGAACTGGGCATCGGCGTGCCCGATGTCCACGTCATCCACACGGACACGGACGTGTGCCCATGGGACGTGGGGGCCCACGCCAGCCGCACCACGTTTGTGGCGTGCAACTCGGCCCTGGGCGCGGCCCGAAAGATCAAGGCGCGCATCCTGGAGCTGGCCGCGGAGCAGCTCTCGGAGCGGCCCGAGGACCTCACCGTCCACGACAAGGTCGTGGCCTCCTCGGCGGATCCGGAGCGGCGTGTGGAGCTGGGCCGCCTCCTGCGAAAGGCCCATTTCAGCCAGTCGGGCCAGATGCTCATGGCCGAGCACTTCTACGATCCGCCCAACGAGAACCTGGACAAGACCTTTCGGGGCAACCTGTCCGTTGCGTACAGTTTCGGGGTCCACGGCGTCCGGGTGCGGGTGGACGCGGAGACCGGCAAGATCCGGGTCCTCCAGTACGTGGCCGCCCACGATGTGGGGCGGGCCATCAACCCCATGCTCCTGGAGGGGCAGGTCTACGGCGGGGCCCTCATGGGCATCGGCTACGCCCTGACCGAGCAGCTGGTCTTGGAGAAGGGCGAGGTCATGAATCCCAGTTTCCGGGACTACAAGCTCTTGACGGCCAAGGACGTGGTGCCCATCGAGGCGGTCATCGTGGAGACCGATGACGCGGCCGGTCCCTTCGGGGCCAAGGGGATCGGCGAACCGGGCTGCGTGCCCACGGCTCCCGCCATTGCCAACGCCGTGTACGATGCAGTGGGCGTCAGGATCCGCGACCTGCCCATGACCCCTGAGCGGGTCCTGGCGGCGCTGAAGAGAAAGGAAGGGGACGGCGGGAGGTAGGCGCCGCTTCTACTCAATCCACCCTTCGAAAGGCCTCGGGCGGCGCCTGGCAATTGGGACACGACGGGGGCGGATGCCCTTCCTCCACCCATCCGCAGCGGCCGCAGACGAAGTAGTCGGGGAGGATCTCCGCCACCATCCTGGAAAGGGCCGATCGATACAAGGCCGCGTGGCGCTCCTCCGCGTTTCGGGCCTGGGTCAGCAGCCAGATGGCGGCCTTGTCCTGCTCCGCCCAGGCGTCCTTGAGGAACTGCGGGTACGCCACCTCGTTGACGAACGTCTCCTTCTCGAAGGAGAGCTTCAAGTTCTCCTCGGTGTCTCCCACCCGGTCGAGCAACGCGAAGTGGTTGGCCGCATGGATCCCCTCGGCCTCGGCCACCGCGCGGAACAACCGGGCGATGACGGGGTAGCCCTCCTCGTCGGCCCGCCTGGCGAATGCCTTGAGCCGGAAGTGGGCCTTGGCCTCGGCCACGAACGCCTCGTGGATCCTCCTTCGCGCCATCTCTCCCATGGGTTCCTCCTCGCGCGCGGCCGCCCGGGGCCCAATGGCCCTTCCCCGTGAAGGTCACGGCCCCAGTCGTAGATCCTCTTCCCGGTCGATGTCGTAAAACACGCTCCCGTCCCGGACTTCCACGCGCAGGACGTCCTGGGGGTTCTCCTCGATGATCCTCCGGGCGCCGGCGTCACCCCGGAGGGCCAGGATGCGAGGGTAGTAGGGGCTGGCCAAGAGGACCGGGTTACCCCGGACGCCCTGGTGCATGGGCACGCAGATGTTTCTGGACGAGGACCAGAAGCGTCGCAGGAGCAGATCGATGGTCTGCGGGTCCAGCAGGGGCTGGTCCCCGAGGAGAAACATGACCGACGCAAAGCGATCCATGACCCTCAGGAGCCCCACCCTCAGGGAGGACGCCATGCCCTCCGGGTACTCGGGGTTGAGCGTGGTATCCAGCCGGGGGTGGTTCAGGATCCCCCCCAGGGTCCGTGCGATGCCCGGGGCCTCGTGGCCCAGGACCAGGACCACCCGGTCCAGGCCGGCGGCCAGAGCGGCCTCCAGGACCCAGAGCAGGAGGGGTTTGCCCCGAAACGCCAGGACCTGCTTGGGGCGCCCCATGCGCACGGACATGCCGGCCGCAAGCACCACGCCCGCCGTCGGTTTCTTGCGACCGGGCCCGGCAACACAGCGCTCGTTTCCGCCGAGGCCCGGGGGCGCAACCGCCCCGGGGGGCCTGCACCTGGCACGAGGTCTGGTTGGGCTCATGCACGAAGATCTATCAACGTCCCGTTGGGGCGAAAAACGCGGGTCTCCATCCCCCGGGCGTCGTACGTGAACGGGTTCGACGGGATCCCGCGAGCCGTAGCCGAGGTCCGGGCAGGGGCCGAGGGCCGAGGTGCCTGCGGATCCGACCAGATCCCATCGCGAAGGGTGAGCTCGACCACTCGTCCCCTGCGCGCGGCCGCAGGGCCGGCTGTGGCGTGGGGCGCATCGATTCGCCATCCGGCGAACCCGAATCCGAACAGCTCAAAGGCGCTCCCGCCGATGCCGCCCGGGCCCATGATCCCTTCTCCCGCTTCAGGGGGTTTTTCTTTCCTCCTATCATAGCCAAACAGCGCAGAAGGTCAACACCTCCTGCTTGCGCCGATCCATGGCCCGGTCGAGGCGGATGCTGCGAGATCGCTCGGACGGAAAAAAGGGCCCGATCATCAAACGGGCGCAGCTGCAAGGCGCCGCGGGCGGCGGGGGACCCCCCAAGGCGCACCGAGGAGCGAGCCGACGAGATCTCGCACCGCCGGGCACATCTGGCGTCTGATGGGGATCCGGGCATCCTGTCCCCAGGCGGGCAACTCAAGGCCCCGCAGGGGTCCGTGCTTGCCCGGCCACCCATGGGACATGCGCAACCGGGGAAATGGGCGGCCCTTGGGTTTGCCCCCTCGATGATCTTCCTCTATACTCTGGGCCAACCGCCCGGGCATCCCGAGCTGCCCGCCGGTAAACGGCGGTGGAACGAGGAAGAGGGGGAGGACCGATGCGACGCGCCCATTGCGAGATCAAGGATCCACAGGAGATGGAGAGGATACTCGATGCTGCAACCGTCGGGAGGATGGCCACCTTGGACGCCCAGGGGTACCCGTACGTCACGCCCGTGAACTTCGTGTATTACAAGGGGGCCATCTATTTCCATTGTGCGCCCCAGGGCGAGAAGCTGGATAACATCCGCCGGGACCCCAGGGTCTGCTTCGAGGTGGATGTGCCGTTGAGCTATGTGGCCGTGTCATTCAACCCGGAGCGGAACCCCTGCCGGACCCATCAGCTCTACCGGTGCGTGATCATCCGCGGGCGGGCGGCCGTGCTTCCCGGGGGAGATCTCAAGGCCGAGGTCCTCAACGCCCTGGTGGCCAAGCACGAGGGGAGCCGGGATTTCACCCCCATCACCCCGGCGTCCGCGGCCTACGAGAAGTGCCTGGTGGTGGAGATCCGTCCGGAGCGGATGACGGGGAAGGCGGACCTGGCCCAGAACAAGCCCCACGACGGCGAGCGACGCGACCTCGCCCGGCACCTCCTGGACCGCGGCCTACCGGGGGACCTGGAGGCCGTCAGGGCCATGGGGTACGGCGTGGAGGCGGATCCGTCGGGCGGCTGGCGGCTGGCGCCTTGACCGGGACCGCCTATTTCTTGGACAGGGCCGCCACGGCGTCGTTGAGGAGCTTGATCCCCTCCTGGGACGTGTCGATGGATTCCGCCAGGGCCTGGCGGGCCATGCCGGGGTTGTGGAAACCGTCGGAGTTCTCCGCCGTCCACCACTCCCAGGATGTGTGGGCCTGGTCGTGAAAGCGCCGGGCTTCCTTGAGGACGTCCGCGGGCACGCCGGCCGCCCGGGCGTTTGCATACGCGTCGATGAACTGCCCCAGCCAGAATTCGGCCTTGGTCATCTTTCCCCGGATGTAGTTCTGGATGGCGTCCACCTGGTACTCGGCCTCCTCCTCGCTCCAGGACCCGTGGCACCGGACGCAGGTCCCCTTGAGCATTGACCGGGCGCTCCGCTGCCCGTGCCAGGTATAGGTCTTGTGCCCCTTCTTGGTCTTGGGCATGTGGCAGTCCTTGCACTCCACGCCGGCCCGCTCGTGCTTGCTGTTCCAGTGCGTTTCGGTCTCCGGGTGCTGCAGCTTGGACAAAGAAGCCCCGGTCACCGCGTGCCTGAAGTCCTTGAACTTGTACGATGCCATTCGCTTGTTGTAGTCGAAGACGTTGACCCAGGGGAAGAGATTGGCCCGCCGGTCCCCCATGCCCACGGCCTCGCCTGTCTCGGGGTCGTGCCCCGGGTTGCAGTTGTACTCCACGTGGCACTGGGCGCACATGAGGTTGGAGTCGGGCCGGCTCAGGACGCCGATGGCCCGGAAATCCCGAAACACCGCCTTGTGCATGGCGGTCTTGCGGCTCTTCTCCTTGTCGTAGGGATAGGTCCCTTCGCCCCGGTCCACCACGGCCTCGATGAGGGCGTCGCGAACCACGCGGGGGAGTGCGGAGTGGGGATCGTGGCACACGAAGCAGTTCATGGGTTGGCGCAGGTCCCGAACGAGCTCCACGACCTTGGATGTGCGGTCCCACTTGGCGGTGGCGTCCTTGTCCCCCATATACTTCCATTTGAGGATGTGATCCTGGCTCTTGCAGCTCAGGCACACGGGGTTGGCGGCCGTGGCCGTCTGGGGGAAGAAGAGCTTCTGATCCGAACTGCTCGATTCCCGGTCGGTCAGGATGTCCCACGCATTTCGCTCGGCCCCCTTGGCGTCCGAGATCCGGGTCCAGTCCCTGAGCTGGAATCGACCTCCGAAGGCCCGATCCACGATGAGGAAATCCACCAGCATGAAGACGTGGCTCCGGGGCTCCGCATGCTCCTTGGTGAATGCGTGGGGCATGGAGAGTCTGTCGAACAGGGGCGAGCGGCTCCGGAAGCCGGCCTTCTCCACCTTGGCCCTGGATTGGAGATTCGGGCTCACGAAGGACTCGTACTGCTCCTTGTGGCACTTGCCGCAGGTGGCGTGATCCAGGCGGGTCGAGGGTTTGGCCGTCGGGTTCTCCATGTGTTTGTCCAGGGCATCATGGCAGTTGGCGCAGGCCACCTTGGCGTGCTTGCCCGGCTCGTGAAAGCCCTTGATCTGTTCGTGGCACGCGTAGCATGCGGCGGACTGGGCGGCCTCATTCGGGGGGGCGGGCTTCTGGGCCATGAGGGGTGCGGCGGCAAGGAGGGCCACAGCGGAAAGGGGGATGAGGGCGAGCCAACGGGCGAGGGACATGCGCTCCTCCTGGGGCTGCGAGCTTGACCTCTGAGATAGTCCATCCGCCGAGACGCTGTCAAGGGAAAAGGCCCCGGAGGGGGCGCCCCCGCGGTCAGTACCCCCGCTGCCGATCCACCACATGCACGAGGGGCTCGCCCCGGCGAAGCCGGCAGTAGTTCTCCAGGATCTGCACGGCCACGGCCTGGGGGTCCGTGAGGCTGGAGACGTGGGGTGTGACCATGATCCTGGGATGGGACCAGAAGGGATGGCCCGCGGGGAGAGGTTCTGTCTCGAACACATCCAGGCAGGCCCCGGAGAGCTGCCCGCTGCCCAGCGCCTCCAACAGATCCTCCTTCGCCAGATGCGCCCCCCGGGCCACGTTGATCAGGTAGGCGCCCCGGGGAAGGGCGGCGAACGTTCGCCGGTTGAGGATCCCGCGGGTCTCGGGCGTCAACGGGAGCAGGCAGACCAGGATCCATGTGCGGGTGAGAAACCCCCCCAGGCCCTCCTTCCCCCAGTGGGTGGCCACGCCCGCAATGCCCTTGGGGGTCCGGCTCCACCCCAGCACCGGGAAGCCCAGGTCCCTCAGGGTGGCCGCGGCATGGCTGCCGAGCTGCCCCAGGCCCATGATGCCAACGGACGTCTCGCCCCGCGGACGGGGAAACACGGGGAGCCATGCCATGGCCGACTGATCGGCCCGGTACTTCTCCATGTCCCTGCAGTGGTGGAGGACGGCCCAGACCACGTACTCGGTCATGCCCGCCGCCAGAGACGGATCCACGACCCGCGTGACCGGAACGTCCCGGGGCAGGTCGGGGTCTGCCAGGATGGCGTCCACGCCGGCCCCCATGGAGGCGATGCACCGGAGCTTCTCGAACCGGGCCAGCTCGCCGTGGGGGTGGTGCCAGACCAGGGCCATCTCGACCTCGTCGGGGTCGCCCGCCCAGGGCCAGACCCGGACGTCCAGATCGGGCGCCAGCTCCAGAAACCGCTTCACCCACGGCGTTGCGTCCTCGCCGGGGGCCATGATGAGAAGGGCCATGTGCCGTCACCTCCCGGGGCAGGGTTACCGTACGCCCATGGCACGCCAAGGTCAAGGGACAGGGGGGGCCACGCAGCGCCGGAGCCGGGCAAGCGGCCTGCTTTACAGCCTGTAAAGAATGCTGGCACAAGGCAGGAAGGCCCTCTGCCGGCGCTGGCCCCTCCCGTTCCGTCCAACACGTTGGATTTCCGCCTGTTTTCCAGCGGACCGGCTCGCCCCGACCCTGGCATGGCGGTTGCACAACCCCCGGGCGGGGACAGGGGCGAAGCCCATGCGGCGCCGCCAGACACAAGGGCGGCGGCCAAGGGCGTGAAGGGGGACGACAGGCGCAGGACACACCCGCAAAAGGAGGCAGATCCCGTGCTAGCAGAGGCAGCCAGGACGCCGCAGGGGGAGCAGGAGTTCACGGCCGAGCAATGGGCGGCGGTGGACGCCATCATCGGGCGATACAAGACCAAGCCGGGGGCGCTCATCCCGGTTCTGGAGGAGATCCAGGAGATCCTCGGCTATCTCCCCAAGAGCGTTCAGGCGAGGGTGGCCGGAGGGTTGGGCGTCCCATTCAGCGAGGTCTACGGGGTGGTGACCTTCTACTCCTTCTTCACCATGGTTCCGAGGGGACGACACACCATCCGGGTGTGCCTGGGGACGGCGTGCTACGTGCGGGGCAGCAAAAAGACGCTGGATGAGCTGTGCCGCACTCTCAGCGTGGAGCCCGGGGGCACCACCGGGGACCGGCGTTTTTCCCTGGAGACGGTCCGCTGCCTCGGGGCGTGCGGGCTTGCTCCCGCCATGGTGATCGGGGAGGAGACCTTCCCGCAGGTCAAACCCACAGCCCTTTCGGAGATCATCGGGGGCTTCGAGTGAGGGTCGGCAGGGTTTGGGACGTCTGCGATGGCGACCATTCACAGAGGGGAGAGGGAATCGCAATGAGCCGAATGAATCCAGAGAGACTCCATGAGCTCTGCCAGGAGATGGCTCCCTTTCTGGAAATCCGACTTCAGAAGGAGTACACGCCGGGGGTGCCCGTATACCCCTACCATCTCCTGGTCTGCGGCGGGACTGGATGCCACGCCACCAAGAGCATCGAGGTCATGGTGCGGCTCCGAGGGGAGATCGAGAGGCGGGGGCTCCAGGAGAAGGCCATCGTCATCGAGACCGGGTGCAACGGGTTCTGCGCCCAGGGGCCGGTGATGGTCGTGTATCCGGGGGGCGTCTTCTACCAGTATCTCAAGGCCGATGACGCCCGGGAGATCATCGAGGAGCACGTGCTCAAGGGGCGGCCGGTCAACCGGCTCATGTACCACGACCCGGAGACCGGAGAGCCCATCCCCAGGATGCACGACATCCCGTTTTTTGCCCTCCAGGAGACGCGGGTCCTGCGCAACCGCGGGCTCATCGCCGCCGAGCGCATCGAGGAGTACATCGGAAGGGAGGGGTATCAGGGGGCCTGCAAGGCGCTGTGCGAGATGACGCCCGAACAGATCGTCAAGGAGATCAAGGACGCGGGGCTGCGGGGGCGGGGCGGGGCGGGCTTCCCCACGGGCATGAAGTGGGAGTTCGCGGCCAAGTCCAGGGGGGATGTCAAGTTCGTGCTGTGCAACGCGGACGAGGGAGACCCCGGCGCGTTCATGGACCGCAGCGTCCTGGAGGCCGACCCCCACGCCGTGCTGGAGGGGATGGTCATCGCGGCCAAGGCCATCGGAGCCCACCAGGGATACATCTACTGCCGCGCCGAGTACCCCCTGGCCGTCAAGCGCCTCAACCTGGCCATCGACCAGGCCCACAACTACGGCCTGCTGGGGAAGGACATCCTGGGCTCGGGGTTCGACTTCGACCTGGAGGTCTACCGCGGGGCCGGGGCCTTCGTGTGCGGGGAGGAGACGGCCCTCATGACCTCCATCGAGGGCAAGCGGGGCATGCCCCGGCCCCGGCCGCCCTTTCCCGCCATCCAGGGTCTCTGGGCGAGCCCCACGGTGCTCAACAACGTGGAGACCCTGGCCAGCGTCCCCCAGATCATCCTCAAAGGGGCCAGGCATTACAGCAGCGTGGGGACCCTGCGGAGCAAGGGGACCAAGATCTTCGCCCTGACGGGAGACATCCGAAACGTGGGCCTGGTGGAGGCCCCCATGGGCATGCCGCTGGGGACGATCATCCACGACATCGTGGGGGGGATCCCCAAGGGCAAGAAGTTCAAGGCCGCCCAGTTGGGCGGGCCGTCGGGCGGCTGCATCCCGTCCCAGCACCTCAATGCCTCTGTGGACTACGAGTCCATCACCCAGCTGGGGGCCATCATGGGCTCGGGCGGGATGATCGTCATGGACGAGGACAAGTGCATGGTGGACGTCGCCCGCTTCTTCATGGAGTTCTGCGCGGAGGAGTCGTGCGGCAAGTGCACGCCCTGCCGGGTGGGCACCCAGAAGATGCTGGAGATCCTCACCCGAATCTGCGAGGGCACGGGGAAGGCCGGCGACATGGAGACCCTGGAGCGTTGGGCGGCCATCATCCAGAACACGGCCCTGTGCGGCCTGGGGCAGACCGCGCCCAATCCGGTCCTCTCCACGCTGCGCTACTTCCGCCATGAATACGAGGCCCATATCTTCGAGAAGCGCTGCCCCGCCGTGGTTTGCTCGGCCCTGTTCAAGGCGCCGTGCATCCATACCTGCCCGGTGGAGATGGATATCCCCAGCTATGTGGCGCTGGTCAAGGCGGGCCGCCTGGACGACGCGTACAGTGTGCTGCTCAAGACCAACCCCTTTCCCAGCGTCTGCGGGAGGGTGTGCGACCACAAGTGCGAGTTCAAGTGCCGGCGGTCCACCCTGGACCAGCCCGTGAACATCAAGGCCCTCAAACGGTACATCACGGACCACGCCAGACGGCCCAAGGTGGACAAGGCCCCCGTCACCCGCAGGGAGCGCATCGCCGTGGTGGGCGGCGGCCCCTCGGGCCTCACCGCGGCCAAGGAGCTGGCCCTTCGCGGGTACGCGGTCACCGTGTTCGAGGAGCTTCCCGAGGGCGGGGGCATGCTCTGGTACGGCATCCCCGAATACCGCCTTCCCCGGGACATCCTCAAGGCCGAGATCCGCGCCATCGAGGCCCTGGGGGTGGACCTGCGGTGCAACACGCGGGTGGGAAGGGATGTGGCCTGGGACGAGATCAAAGGCCAGTACGACGCGGTGTACCTCGCCATCGGGGCCCACAGGAGCATGCGCCTGGGGGTGGAGGGAGAGGAGTTGCCCGGGGTCCGCGGGGCGATCGAGTTCCTGCGGGACGTCAACCTGGGCCAGAGGCCGGCCGTAGGCCACCGCGTGGCCGTGGTGGGGGGGGGAAATTCCGCCATCGATGCGGCCCGCTCCGCCCGGCGGCTGGGGGCCGGTGAGGTGACGCTCCTGTACCGCAGGCTCCGCCCCGACATGCCGGCCCAGGAGGAGGAGATCCGTGCGGCGGAAGAGGAAGGGGTAAGAATCGAGTACCTGGTGGCCCCGTTGCGCTTCACCAGCAACAACGGCCGGGTGGGATCCGTGGTCTGCCAGCGCATGAAGCTGGGTGACTTCGACGCCAGCGGCCGCCGGAGGCCCATTCCCGTGGCGGGGGACGAGTTCTCTCTGGCTGTGGATCTGGTCCTGGCGGCCATCGGTCAGATGCCCGACCTGCCCTTCCCGGGCCAGAACGGGGAGCTCCAGGTCTCCAGGGCAGGGCTCATCGAGATCCGCAAGGGGACCAAGAGCCGCGCCAGCGAGGCCTTGATCTTCGCCGGGGGAGACGCGGTCACGGGGCCGGACACGGTCATCGGCGCCATCGCCGCGGGCCGGCGGGCGGCGCAGGAGATCGATGCGGCCATCCGGGAGCGCAACGGGGAGCCCGCGTACGTCCGGCCCCCCGAGGAGGAGATCCAGATCCCCGTGGAGATCCAGGGGGAGACGCCCATGGTCCAGCGGGCGCCCATGCCCCACATCCCCCTGGCGGATCGGGTGAAGGGTTTCAGCGAGGTGGAGAAGGGGTTTCCCCCGGAAGTCGCCCTGGTGGAGGCCGCCCGCTGCCTGCGCTGCGATATCAAGGTCGGGTAGGGAGGAGAGCCGATGGACGAGAAGCCCAAGGTCAGACTCACCATGGATGGGAAAGAGGTGCAGGTGGAGGAGGGGACGACCATCCTCGATGCCGCCCGGCAAAACGGCATCCACATCCCCACCCTGTGCCACCATCCGGCCCTCTCCAGCTGGGGCGGCTGTCGGATCTGCGTGGTGGAGGTGGACGGCGCCCCCAGGCTGGTGGCGAGCTGCGTCATGCCCGTGCGCGGGGGGATGCAGGTGGTCACCCAGAGCCCCCGGATCCTGGAGGCGCGCAGGACCGTCCTGGAGTTCCTCTTCGCCGAGCGAAATCACTACTGCATGTTCTGCGCCCAGAGCGGTGACTGCGAACTGCAGAGCCTGGCCTATGAGCTCCAGATGGACCACCTCACGGTGGCCTTCTCCTTCAACAAGTTCCCGGTGGACGTCACCGATGAGCACATGGTCCTGGACCACAACCGATGCATCCTGTGCGGCCGATGCGTGCGGGCCTGCCGAGAGCTGGCCGGGAGTTTCGTCCTGAACTATCAGAACCGGGGGGCCAGGGCCCTCATCTGCAAGGACCTGAACCAGTCCACAGCCGATTCCGCCTGCGATGGCTCCGGGGTGTGCCTCCAGGTGTGTCCCACCGGGGCCATCTTCAGCCGCCAGCGGACCCACTATGCGGTCAAGGGAAAGTCGCGGCCCCAGACCGTGACGTCCGTCTGCCCCCAATGCGGCGCGCTGTGCCCGGCGGTCTATCACGTCCGGGACAACAACCTGATCAAGGTGGACGGCCTGCTCTCCACCCAACGGGCGGATCGGGGGCAGCTGTGCCGCAGGGGTCGGTTCGAACCGCTGGTGACCACAGGGGAGCGCCTCCTCACTCCCATGGTCCGGGGGAGGGGGGGCGCCTGGGAGAAGGCCGGCTGGGAGGAGGCCCTGGACACTGTGGCCGGGCGGCTTCAGGCCATCAAGGCGGCAGGAGGAGGCCACGCCCTATTCGGCCTGGCCTCGGAGGACTGCTCCAACGAGGAGCTCCTGCTGTTCCGGGAGGTCGTGTCCAAGGCCTTTGCGGGAAGCCATCTGGGCACGCTGGACGGAGGCCATTTGTCCACCGTCAGCCAGGCGTGGGGAGATTTGGCCGGCACGTTCCTGGGGCTGAAGGAAGCGCCGTGGACGCGCCTGCCCGAGGCGGACCTCCTCCTGCTGGTGGGGGTGCAGTCCGGGGATACCCAACCCCTGGTCCTGTCCCTGGTGCGACGGGCCGCCCTGGAGCACAGGGTGCCGGTGGAGGTGCTGGGGGGCGCGGATGTGATGCAGCCATGGACGCGCCACTTCGTCGCGGCGAAGCCCAGCGACCTGGCCTGCCTGATCCGGGCTCTTCTGGGGCGGGTGATCGGCTCCGGCCAAATGGGTAACCCCCTGGTGCGCTGGAGGAAGATCGCCGACGAGGTGGGGCAGGAGCCCGTGGCCGATTTTCCGGGATCCGCGGCTCTCGAGCCGAAGTCCGTGGAGGCATTCCACGCCATGGCCGCGGCCCAGGCCCAGGCCAGGGCCCCCATGATCGTTGCGGGCACGGCGGTGAGCGGGCTGCGGGACCCCGAGGGGCTCAAGTGCCTCATGTACCTGGCCCTGCTCAAGGGGCTCCTGCCGGCCGATACCCTGAGGCTCGTCATCCTGAAACCGCGGGGAAACAGCGCCGGGGCCGCCAAGCTGGGATACGCGGCCAACGGCGACGGGCCGTCCGCGGTCGGATGGCGCGGCGGGATCGTGCTTCTTGGGGGGAGGGAGGAGGTGCCGCCGGATGTCCTCAAGCCCATGGAGAGGCTGGAATTCCTCGCCGTGATCGCACCCCAGATCCCGGCCGGCCTGGCGGACAGGGCCCACGTGCTGATCCCCAAGCCGCTGTGGCTGGAGGATGAAGGGAGCTACACCTCTCTGGACGGCCGCGAGGTGGGGCGGACCAGGCGGGTCCTGAGCCCCCCTGCAGGGGTCAAGGGGGCGTGGGAGACCCTGGCCGCACTGGCGGCGCGCGCGGGCCTTCGACCGGATGTCTGGACCCTCGAGGGGCTGCGCGACAGGACGGCGGCGGAGATGAACCTCATGGGATGAGAAACGGAGGCGGATGCATGGGAAAGCCCAAGGTGGCGACGGTATGGCTCGAGGGGTGTGCAGGCTGCCACATGTCGTTCCTGGACTTGGACGAGGCCCTGATGGACGTCCTCGCGGCGGTGGATCTCACCGTGTCCCCCATCACCGATTTCAAGAACTACGAGTTCGGCGAGGTGACCGTCGGGATCATCGAAGGGGGCGTGGGAAACACGGAACAGGAGGAGATCGTCCGCAAGCTGCGGGAAAGCTGCCGGGTCCTGGTGGCCTGGGGGGATTGCGCGGTCTTCGGCGGCGTGAACACCATGCGCAACTGGATCCCCACCGAGGAGGTCCTGCGCCGCGGATACATGGAGACCGAGAGCACCGTGGACGGCGTGCTCCCCATCCACGAGGAACTGCCGGCCCTGCTCGACAAGGTGCTGCCCGTGAACGAACTGGTCCCGGTGGACGTATACGTGCCGGGCTGCCCCCCTTCTCCGGAGGGGATCGCGTACGCCCTCCAGGAGATCCTGCAGGGACGGACGCCCGTTCTTCCGACCCAGATGATGCACTTCGACTGAGGAGGAGCGCCATGGCCATGGCCCGGAAGATCACCATCAATCCCATCAGCAGGCTGGAGGGGCACGGCAAGGTCACCATATATCTGGACCGGAAGGGGGAAGTGGCGGAGGCCCGATTCCACGTGACCCAGTTCCGCGGGTACGAGCGCTTCTGCGAGGGGAGGCCATACGAGGAGATGCCCGTCATCACCCAGCGCATCTGCGGCATCTGCCCCGTGAGCCATCAGCTCGCCTCGGCCAAGGCGTGCGACGCCGTGCTCGGTCAAGAGATCCCGCAGACCGCCAAGCTCCTGCGGGAACTCCTGCACATGGGGCAATTCATCCAGTCCCACGCCCTGCACTTTTTTCATCTGGCCAGTGCGGACCTCCTGCTGGGTTGGGACGCGGACCCGGCCGTGCGCAACGTGGTGGGGGTGGTGCAGCGGTTTCCCGAGGTGGCCGTCAGGGGGGTTCGCCTCCGCAAGTTCGGGCAGGAGATCATCAAGGCGCTGGGAGGCAAGAAGATCCACCCGGTGTTCGCCGTTCCGGGAGGCGTCACCGACGCCCTGGCCGAGTCGGATCGGGACCGGTTGCTCCACGGATTCGAGGAGGCGTATGGCACGTATCAACTGGCCATGGACCTGTTTCGGGGGTGGCTGGAGAAGAACCTGGAGGAGGTCCTGCGCTTCGCCGCGTTCCCCTCCCTTCATGCCGGTCTGGTGGACCGAGACGGAAATCTGACCTTGTACGACGGCCGCATGCGGGTCAAGGACGAGACCGGGGGAACCCTGGTGGAGTTTCCCCCAGCCCAGTACCTGGACCACATCGCCGAGCGGGTGGAGCCCTGGTCGTACATGAAGTTCCCGTACTACCGGCCGCTGGGCTACCCGGACGGCTGCTACCGTGTGGGCCCCCTGGGGCGGGTCAACGCCGCCGACGGCATGGCCACTGCCAGGGCCGGGGAGGAGCTCAAGGCCCTGCGCAGGATGGCGCCCCAAGGGTTGCTCCATGGAACGCTCCTCTACCACTACGCCCGGCTGGTGGAACTCCTCTACGCCCTGGAGCGGGCCGAGGAACTGCTCGGGCACGAGCGGATCTGCCACACGGACATCCGGGTGAGCGGGCCCCCCGGCGGGGAAGAGGGCGTGGGGGTCATCGAGGCCCCCCGCGGAACCCTGATCCACCACTACTGGGTGGACTCCCATGGGGCGATCCGCAAGGCCAACCTCATCGTGGCCACGGGGCACAACAATATCGCCATCAACCGGTCGGTGGCCGCCGTCGCCCGGGAGTACATCCACAAGGGGAAGGTGGAGGAGGGGATCCTCAACCGGGTGGAGGGTGCCATCCGCTGCTATGACCCATGTCTTTCCTGCGCCACCCACGCCCTGGGGCAGATGCCCCTGAAGGTGCAGCTTCTCGACGCCGATGGGGTCGTGGCCCATGAGCTGCAGCGGGATTGAACGCCCGAGGCGAGACGAGCCGGCCCCTCCCTGGCTGTGGATCGTGGGGTACGGAAATCCGCAGCGCCAGGACGACGGGCTCGGCCCCTACGTGGTGAAGCGGGTTCGGCAAGCCCTGCGCCCCGATGCGGGCGTTCGGCTTGCGGCCCTCCAGCAGTTGGAGCCCGATCTGGTGGAGGAGTTGCGGGATGTCCCCTGGCTCATCCTGGTGGACGCCTCGGTTGGCGAGGTGGCGGGGGGGTGGGCGTGGGAGCCGGTGGCCCCGGACTTGAACCACGCCCCCCTGTTGACCCATCACCTGGAACCGGCTTACCTCCTGGGGCTCCTTCAGGCGGCATGGGGCCGAAGCCCCACCACGTGGATGGTCGCTGTCCAGGGGGAGGCCTTCGGGATGGGGCGCAGGCTCACCCGGGAGGCGCGCAGGCGGGGGGGCGGGGCGGCCCGGGAGATCGTGGGGTTCGTCGAGGCCGGCCTCAACTCCGGTGCGGCATGGCATCCTCACTTGCGCCCGGGGCCGGGCGTGGTATAAAAATAACCCACATACGGGATACGGAGGACCCAATGGGCACGGGAGCCGACATTCTCATCATCGACGATGATCGAGACCTGGTGAACTCCATGCGCATCATCCTCGAGAGTCGGGGTTATACGGTTCGTTCGGCGTACAACGGCAAGGAGGGCTTGGAGAGGATCGAGGAGAAGCTCCCCGACCTCATCGTCCTGGACGTGATGATGACCACGGATACCGAGGGGTTCGACTTCGCGTACAAGCTGCGCGGCAGCCCGCTCTACCGCGAGATCCCCATCGTCATGACCACGGGTTTTCCCAAGAAGATGGTGGAGGAGGGGCCGGACAAGTTCCAGCACATCCTGGGAGAGGAGTGGCCCGTGTCTCGCTTCCTGGAGAAGCCCTTGGATCCCGAAGAGTTCCTGGAGTCGATTGAGGCCTTTCTCCAGGACTCCGGAAAGGCGTGAGCGGTCATTGGATCGAGCCCCCATGTCCGGACTCCGGGGCAGGCCGCCCGGCATCGGGGTGGGGACAGGGCCTTGACTTCCGACCTTGTCCATCCAAATCTGTTCACCCCAGCATCGGTGGTCCCGCCGGGGGACATTGGGGGCCGGACCGGTTCGAGAGGCGGGGAGCCCCTCCATGCAACTGGGCTATGAGCTGGTGCGAGAGCAGATCCTCTTCCGCAGGGAGCTCAGAGAACGGGTCTTCTGGTTCATCAAGCTCAGGTGGTTGGCCATCGCGGCGGCCTTCGGGGGGAACTGGGCCGCCTGTGTGCTGGATCAACCGCTTCCGTTCGTGCCCCTGAACAGCGTCCTGGCCTTCATTGCCCTGTACAACGTCGTGTTCTTCTTCGTGGGCAAGCGGCTGGAGTCAGCGATTCCCCAGCGTCCGGGGCCTTTTTTCCTGTTCGCCCACGTGCAGATCGCCCTGGACCTCCTGGCCCTGTTCGTGGTCGTGTACCTGACGGGGGGGATTCACAGCCCCCTGGCCCTGCTGGTCGTCCTGCACATCGTGCTGGCGGGGATCTTGCTGTCGGAGACCAGCTGCTACGCATACGGCCTGTCGGTCATCGCGGCCCTGGCCGCGCTCATCCTTCTTGAGGGCTCGAGGCTCCTTCCGGCCCACCCAGTCCCGGGGGGCCGGCCGGGGCCCGAAGCCGGCAGCGGCGACCCGTGGGTCCCGTTCTTCGCCCTGGCGGCAGCCGTGCTGGCGTCCGCGTTTCTCATCGCCACGGTGGCGGCTTCGCTGCGGATCAAGGGCCGGGAGCTCCTGGCGGTCTCGGCCCAGCTGGACTCCAGCAACACCAAGCTGACGGCCCTCTACCGCATGGTCAGGGAGATGGGTCGGTGCACGGAGCTCAAGGCGCTCATGGATTTGGCCACGGGACAAGCCGCGTTGATCATGGGCGTCAAGGCATGCTCCATCAAGCTCCTGGACGAGTCGGGCAGGCAACTGCGCTTCGCATCCACCTACGGATTGAGCCAGGACTACGTGTCCAAGGGAGCGGTGGACATCGACAAGAGCCCCATCAACCAGAAGATCGTACAGGGCTCCCTGTACGCCATCGGGAGCATCGACGAGAAGGACTACTTCCAGTACCCCGAGGAGATCGCCAAGGAGGGGATCGCCTCCATGCTCTGCCTCCCCCTGAAGGTGGAGAAGATGATCCTCGGGGTGTTCTGCGTGTACAGCGACGAGACCTACCATTTCGGCGACCCCGACGTGGAGTTCTTCTCCCTGATGACGGACCTGACGGCCGCCTCCCTGGAGAAGCTCAAGGCCGAGATCACCAAGTCCTGGTTCATGAACAAGGCGGCCCATCAGCTCCGCTCCCCGCTCAATGCGGTGCACAGCATGGTGAGGATCGTGCGCGATGGGCATCTGGGGCCGGTGGCGGACCGACAGGCGGAGACCCTGGCCCGGTGCGAGAAGCGCATCGAGATGCTGGGCGAGCTCATCGGCGATTTGCTCAAGCTGGGACAGGGACGGGCCCATTCTGCCCGGGTCGCCCTTCATCCAGTGGACCTCCGCGCGGTGATGGCCCAGGTGATGCCCCTGTATCAGAGCCGCGCCGAGGACAAGGGGGTGGAGATCGCATTCGAGATCCAGGAGCCTCTCCCGGACGTCCTCGGGGACGAGGAGATGGTGGACGAGCTGTTCACCAATCTCATCTCCAACGCCGTGCGCTACACCCCCGCGGGGGGGCGGGTGAAGGTTGTCCTGGCCAAGGAGGGGCGGCACGCCATCCGCTTCGAGGTCTCGGACACCGGCATCGGCATCCCCGAGCAAGACATCTCCCGGCTCTTCACCGAGTTCTTCCGGGCGGAAAACGCCAAGGCCTGGGAGGAGAAAGGGACGGGGCTGGGGCTCGTCATCGTCAAGGAGGTCCTGGATCGCCTCAAGGGGACCATCCAGGTCCGGAGCCGGGCAGGGGAGGGGGCCACGTTCACCTGCCTCATCCCCAGCATCCTGCACCCGTGACGGAATCCGTCCGCGGCAATGGGGAGATCCGGGGATGGGATCACAGGGGATGGCCTTGATCGGTGGCAGGCCTTGCACCCCGGGGGCTCCCCTCGCTGGATTCCTGCCGGTGTTGGATCCTGGTCGAGCAAGCCCCCGTGCGTGCCCCTCTGGATAGCGATAACGGGTGCACGGGCCCATGCGATGCGGTATAGTATTGATCAAACATCGGGCAGGGAGACGAGATGGGAAGACGGATCGTCGTGACCGGCAAGATGGGGAGGCCGTCCGATGACGACAAACGGGCGGCCGCGTTCGACGGCAGGAAGCGCGGAAAGCTGGGCACGGCGCTGAATCCGGCCTCGATCCGGGTGCAGAGCCAGAAGCGGGCCAAGGAGGTCCAAAAGACGTGCGACGCCCACGGCTGGACGTGCACCATCGATGTGGAGCCCGACCAGCCCGAGGACACGCTGGATCTGGATCGCCTGCTTTACCCCCCCCAGCCCAAGGTCGTGGGAAAGAAGACGGGACGAAACGAGCCCTGCCCGTGCGGGAGCGGCAAGAAGTTCAAGACGTGCTGCGGCAAGGCGTGACCTCCTTGGCCCGCGTAGGGAGAAATCCCGGCGCTGTGGCCCGCGGCGGGCCGTCCCGCCATCGTGTCATGGCCGCTCTGGCCAATCCATCCAGGTGAAAGGAGTAGGGTCGGTGCCCATCTCACAGAAGATCGCCGCGGTCTTGGAGAAAGGCTCGTGGATCCGAAAGATGTTCGAGGAGGGGGCCAGGCTCAAGGCCCAGTTCGGGGAAGAACAGGTCTATGACTTCTCCCTGGGGAATCCGCCCGAGGAGCCTCCCGGGGCGTTTCGCCAGGAGGCGGCGAGGATCCTGGGGCTGCCGGGGGTCCACCGCTACATGCCCAACGCGGGCTTCCAGGAAGTGCGCGACGCCGTGGCGCGGTCCGTAGCCCGGGAGTCGGGTCTCCCGGTGGAGGGGGGCCACGTGGTCATGACCACCGGCGCCGGGGGCGGCCTCAATGTGGCCCTCAAGGCGCTCCTGGACCCGGAGGATGAGGTGATCGTGCTGGCGCCCTTCTTCGTCGAGTACCGGTTCTACGTGGACAACCACGGGGGCAAGAGCGTGGTGGTGAACTGCCGGGAGGACTTCCTCCTGGACCTGGACGCCCTGGGGCGGGCCATCACGCCCCGCACCAAGGCCGTGATCCTCAACTCCCCCAACAACCCCACGGGGGTGGTGTACCCCGAGAACCAGATCCGGGACCTGGGCGCCCTGCTCAAGGAGAAAGAGAGGGCCCTGGGCAGGGACATCTACCTGCTGTCTGACGAGCCCTACCGGAGGCTCCTGTACGACGGGGTGTCGTTCCCCCACATCTTCCGGTACGTGGAGAACGTCGTCATCGCCACCTCCCACTCCAAGGACCTGGCCCTGGCCGGGGAGCGCATCGGGTATCTGGTGGCCAGCCCCCGCTGCGCGGATCTGGGGCGGCTCATGGAGGCCATGGTCTTCGCCAACCGCACCCTGGGGTTCGTCAACGCGCCGGCACTGATGCAGCTGGCAGTGGCCAGGCTCCAGGGGGTGACCATCGACGTGGCGTCCTACCAGAGGCGCCGGGACGCGCTCCTGGACGCCCTCACGGGGCTGGGATTCCAGTGCGTCAAACCCCAGGGGGCGTTCTACCTCTTCCCCCGGAGCCCCATCCCCGACGACGTGGCCTTCATCCAGGCCGCCCAGGGCAGGCGCATCCTGGTGGCCCCGGGCACGGGCTTCGGCTGGCCGGGCTTCTTCCGCATCGCGTACAGCGTGACCATGGAGACCATCGAGCGGTCCCTGCCCGCATGGCGCGACCTGGCCGGGGAGTTCGGCCTGGGTGGGTGACCATTTCACCCCCCCTGCCCGGCCTGGGCCAGGGCTCTGGCCTTCTGCGCCTCCCGGCGGGAGACGGCCTCCGCCCGCTCGAGGATGAACTCCACATACTTCACATTGGCCATGTCGTACATGCGCCCCTCCACCTGCACCGAGCCCTCGCCCCTGGCGCAGGCCTCCTCCATGGCCGCCTTGACCCTGCGGGCCAGGGCCAGGTCCGACTCGGGCGGGCTGAAGCCCTCGTTGGCCGCCTCCACCCACCCCGGGTGGATGAGCAGGGCGCCCATGTACCCCAGCCAGTATGCTTGCCGGCAGGCCTGGACCATGGCCTCGCTGCCCATGGAGATGCTGGTGAAGTCCACGCGGTTCTGGGCGCCCAGTCCGCACGGTTGGACCCTGGCGGCGTGGGCTGCGAAACGCAGCCGGTCCTCGGCATAGGCGTATTGCTGGAAGTTCATGTCCGGGAAGCGGGGAAAGCCCATGTCCACAGAGAGATCCGCCTGTCCCATGTTCACCTGGACGATGCGCTGGCTGGCCTGGGCGATGCGCTCGACGTTGACCACCCCCCGGGCGGTCTCGATGAGGAGGTCGAACTGGATGGCCCCTTGGGGCAGGCCGCGGCGTCCCTCCCACTGGGCCACCGCATCGTCCATGTCCTGGATCTCCTCCGGGGACTCGCACTTGGGGATCATGACCGAGGCCACGCCCGGGATGACCACGGCGTCCAGGTCCTCGTCCTCCATGCCCCGGTTGATCCGCACCTGGACGTCGGCGCCGCCGCGGGCGACCTCGGACGCCGCCCGGGCCACCAGGCGCCGGGCGGCCTCCTTCTCGGCGGGGGCCACGGCATCCTCCAGATCGAGGATGATGCAGTCCGCCCCGCGGGTCCAGGCCCTGGCCACGAAGCGCTCCCGGTTGACCGGCACGAAGAGCTTGGACCTGCGGACGAGCTGGCGCAGGGTCTGATGGGCGCTGTGCATGGAGTCTCCTTTCCCCATTGGGCCGGTCATGCCCACGTCCCAAGGTCCCAGGTGGGGATGCATGCCGCACCAACCGAAGAGCGCCGAGAAATCAGGTCCCCCCGCGCCCGGCGCCTTCCCCCTTGACGAGCCGGCCCGGCGCGTCAGGGTCGCCTTTCCGGATGCGGGCCTCCGCCTTGAGCAGTCCAACGATGCTCTTGGCGTCCACGATCTCGCCGGTGCGGATCATCTCCAGGGCCTGGGTCATGGGCAGGACGGCCACATCGAGCACCTCGTCCTGGTCCAGATGGCGGCTCGCCTGGCGCAAGTCGGTGGCCAGGAAGAGGTGGATGCGTTCATCGGAATAGCCCGGGACCGGGACCAGCACCCCCAGGGCGTCGAAGACCCCCGCCACAAAGCCCGTCTCCTCCTGGATCTCCCGCCCGGCGCAGGCCAGGGGGGTCTCGCCCGGAGAAAGGGTTCCCGCCGGGATCTCCCAGATGACGCCGCCCACCGCGTGGCGATACTGGCGGATCAGGACCACGCGCTTCTCGTCCAGCATGGGCACCACGGCCGCTGCGCCGGGGTGGCGGACGACCTCGAGGTCGGTGGTGTGGCCGTTGGGGAGGGTGACACGCTCGCGGGACAATCGGAACACGCGCCCCCGGTGAAGCTCCTCAACGTGATGAACGTGGGCCTTGCCTGAAACAGCTTCCATATGCGGCCTGCCTCCTGGGGGATCGACCGTTCCGTCCAACGAGCGCCGGGTCTCGCCGGGACCCTCTGTTTCCAGGTAAGATACACGCAAAGAGCTCTCCATGGAAGGAGGGCGGTGCCGCGCCACGGGGATTGCCCCCGGGCGGATGCAAACCTTTTTCCGGCGGTGCCCGTCTAATGGACAGAGGCAAACGGCAGCAACCCGCACAAGGAGCGTGAATTATGAACCGAGGAATCATCGCCGCGATGACGGCGTTCATGATGGTGATGCCCTGGACTGGATGGGCTCAGGCCCAGGGGGAGACAGGGAACCAGTCGGGGCAGGCGGGACGGGGTCAGCCCCCGCCCATTGCCCAGCCCCTGGTGCGCGAGGGCGATCTGGCCATGGACCTGATGGCCGTCCTGGGCCTGGGTCCGGCGCAGAGCGAGGCCCACGCAGAGAGCGCGCTGGCGTCCCTGGGCATCGCCCCGCGCAACGGATGGATCTCTGACTACCCGGTGACGCCGGACGTGTTCGGAGAGATCTGGGACAGCGTGGGGGCTGCGGCCGATGCCGGAAGGCTGGCCATGAGCCGGGAGGAGGCCCACCGGGCCGTGACTTCCATGTCGCAGGAGGACGGCTTGCCGGTTGCCACCCGGGCGCAGGCTGACTACAGCGCGGAATCGGCGCCTCCAGACTACGGTGGGTATCCCGAGTACGGGGAGATGATGCCCCCCGCGTCGGTGGAGGAGTACTACCACGCCTCAGGGCCGCCGGTGGTTACCTACTACCCGCCGCCCTGGGATTACTACTACCTTTATTCCTGGGTGCCCTCTCCCTTCTGGTGGGCTGGTTGGTGGCTCCCGGGGTTCTTCGTGCTCCATGACTTCCACGTCTACGTGGGCGATCACCACCACCATCATCACGGACACCATCACCATCGCGGGCATCACGGCCGGGGCGATGGCGACCCGCGCCCCGGGGATGTGCGCCGCGTGGTGAGCAACCGCACGGTGGATCGCGGCACCAACACGGTGCGACGCATCGATCCGGCCAGGCGGGCCACGGAAGGGATGGGGACCCGCGGGGTTGCTTCCCGTGGGACGCTGGAGGCGCCAGGGGCCCGGGAGGGGGCACAGTCCATCCTGAGAAGGAGCACCGAGACCGGGGTTTCCAGGAGTGATGTGCCCCGGTACTCGCCGTCGGGCCGGGTGACCCCCCGGTTGGCGTCTCAGGGGGCCGGGAACCGCCCGGGAACGACGGTGGAGGGACAGGGGGGTCCCGCAGGGGGCGTGGACAATGTCCGAGTCCGGGGGGCGACCCCGGGCAGCTCCCGGGATCGGGTGCCCAGCTTGGGGAACAACAGGACCGGAGGGCCGTCGGCGTCGCCCGGGCGTCCCCAGGGCATGACCGGCGAGTCTCCCGGGAGAGCCGGCGATCCGCGGACTTCGGGGTTCGCGCGACCCGCCGGGGTGGTTCCGGGACAGGCCATGGGCCGAGCCCAGAGGCCGGAGCGGGTCAGGCCCGCGGTGGACTCCGGCACTGGCGGTTTCGCCACGGCCCGACCCGGCCGAGACATGGGGCCGTTCCAGGGGCGATCGGGCCGGGCCGGAGATGCAGGCATGGGATTTCACAGGTCGCCGCGCAGTGGCGGGGCCGCGGGGTTCTCGGGGATGCCGCGCGGAGGCGGCGGCTCCATGGGCGCGCCTTCACCCCGCGGGGGAGCGAGCCTTGGAGGGGGACCCCGCGGCGGAGGCGGCCCGGGTCCCGGGTCAGGCCCCCAGGGTGGGGGCAGGGGCGGTGGCGGCGGCGGTCGCGGCGGGATGCGGAGCTGACGGCACCGGGCGGGGGCGGCCCTCTCGGGGGGGCTGCCCCTTGGTCTTCTCGGGCCGGGCCCCGAAGGCCGTCACTCGGTCTTGGGGATGGGCATCTGAGTCATGCCGGGCAGCGCCCGGGAGTCCAGCCTGTAAACCGTCATGTACTTGCCGTCCCTGTGGTAGATGGCCAGGTTGACTCCTTCCTCGGGCGCGGGAGTGAGCCGAGCCCGGATCCTCCCGTTGGGGTCCACCAGCCTGAATTCCTGCCCCACCAGGACGTTGGAGGCAGCCTGGGAGGGAGGGGTCTGCTGCAGGGGCTGAGGTTTGACCGCCGGCTGGTTTCCCTTCTGGGCGAGGACGGGCAGGGCCGCCCAGAACATGCCCGCCAGGGCCGCGCCGCCCAGGGCGGCCAGCAACAGGGGCAAGGGGGATCTGACGCGGGTCTCTCGGCTCATGGATCGCTCCGGTGGGCGTTCAAGGCCGGCTCACGGTGCCGGCCCGACGGTGGGAATCACCCGGCCAGACGCCATCTGGCCCGGATCCCCTGGTACGTTTGCCTCGTGATGGGGAGGGGCACGCCCAGGCGACCTGCGAGCTCGACGGCGGTTCCCAGCAGCCAATCCAGCTCGTGCCGCCGGCCGTTCTCCAGGTCATGGAGAAGGGAGCTCTTGGTCTCGGGGGGGAACGCCCTGCAGATGGCGAGGTTTCTGGCCACCACATCCTGGGGCATGGTGACGCCCCTGGCCCGGGCCAGCGCCCCAACCTCCTGGATGAGGGCCTCCACGAGGCGCCTCTTTCCCTCGTTGGCCAGGATGGGGCCCAGCGGCTCTCCGTGCAGGGCCGTGGCCCCGGCCAGGGCGCAGAGAAAAGAATACTTGGCCCAGAGCTCCGGCTCCACGTCGGCGACCAGTTCCACGCCGATTCCCGCCCCCGCCAAGAGGTCCCTGTGGGGCGAGAGGGCATCCACGTCCTCGGGGTTCCGGCCCAAGACGACCCTGCCGGGGCCGCCAGCGTGCACCACGACCCCCGGTCTATCGAGGAACGCCGACACGTAGATCGTTCCGTCGCCGATGCGGCCCCGTCCCAGGATCTCCTCCACCCGCCGGCGCTTGCCGATACCGTTCTGCAGGGGGAAGACCCAGGTGCGATCCCCCACCACGGGCGCGATGGCCGCGGCGGCCTCGTCCAGGTCGTATCCCTTGACGCACAGGAGCACCAGGTCCAGGGTCGGCCATGCCTCGGCCGATGCCGCCGCGGCGTGGGGGGCCGCGCTGACGCGCTCCTCGCCCGATACGAGAGTCAGCCCCTCTCGGAGGATGGCTGTCAGATGAGCCCCCCGCACCAGGAAGTGGATCCTGGCCTCATGGCCCTTGCCGTAGGCTGCGGCCAGTTTGACTCCCAAAAACCCCCCGACTCCACCCAACCCCACCACGGCCACGTTCACGACCCGCCCCCTGGGCACACTGCCCGCACGGCTTCCACGATCTGGGTTGGCCCCGGGACGACGAATCGCTCCATGGGGGGGCTGAAGGGATGGGGCACGCGCACGGCCCCCACTCGGACGATGGGGGCGTCCAGCTCGTCGAAGAGTTCCTCCTGAATGCGGGCTGCCAGTTCCGCGCCCAGCCCGGCCGTGATGCACGCCTCGTGAGCCACCACCACGCGGTGGGTCTTGCGGACGCTTCGGGACACCGCGTCCCAGTCCAGGGGCCACAGGGTCCGCAGGTCCAGGACCTCCACCTCGATCCCCTCCCGGGCCAGCGTCTCCGCCGCCTCCAGTGCATGCAGGAGCATGATGGAGTACGTGATGACCGTCGCGTCGGAGCCCTGCCGCTTGCAGTCCGCCAGCCCCAGGGGGATGACATACTCCTGCTCGGGGACCGGGCCTTTGCGGCCGAAGATCTTCTTGTGCATGAAGAAGACGACAGGGTCGTCGTCCCGGATGGCGGTCTTGATGAGCCCCTTGACATCGGCGGGGAGGCACGGGGAGACCACCTTGAGGCCGGGTGTGTGGACGAACCAGGCCTCCAACGACTGGGAGTGGTGGGCGGCGGCCGAGAGCCCGGCCCCGTCGGGTGCCCATACCACCAGGGGGACCTTTACCTGGCCGCCGAACATGTATCGGATCTTGGCGGCCTGGTTGGCGATCTCGTCCATGGCCGTGGTGACGAAGTCCGCGAAATGGAGGTCCACGAAAGGCCGCATGCCCGTCAGGGCGGCGCCCAGCCCCGCCCCCATGACGCAGGTCTCGGAAATGGGCGTGTCGATGACCCGCCCGGGAAACGCCTGGGGAAGCCCCGTGAACTGCCCGAAGATCCCGCCGTGGGCCACCAGATCCTCGCCCACGATGAAGACCGAGGGATCCCGGGTCATCTCCTCCCGAAGGGCCTCGGCCATGGCCTCGGTGTTGGTCAGCTCCCGAACGCTCATCGCAATCCTCCTTGGGCCGCCTGGGCCACGTCGCCGGCATACAGGTCGTCCAGGGCGTCCTCGGGGGCCGGCAGCGGGCTCTCCTGTGCAAATCGGATGGCTTCCTCCATCTCCCGGGCCGCCTCGGCCCGAATCTCCTCGTCCGCGCCTCGGCTGAGGAGCCTCTTGCGGAGCAGCAGGGCCCGGAACCGCTCGATGGGGTCGTTCTCGGCGGCCTTGGCCACCTCCTCCTTGGTCCGATAGCGCTGGGGGTCGCCCTCGAAGTGGCCCCGGTACCGGTACGTGTTGCACTCCAGGAGGGTGGGCCCCTTTCCCTTGCGGGCGCGCCCCAGCGCCACGCGGGCGGCCTCCCGCACGGCCAGCACATCGTTGCCGTCCACGGATACCCCCGGCATGGCGTACCCTGCGGCCCTCACCGCGATGCTCTCCACCGCCGTGGAGTACGCCAGGGACGTGGTCGAGGCGTACCGGTTGTTCTCGCAGACGAACAGGACGGGAAGCTGCCAGATGGCGGCCATGTTGAGCCCCTCATGAAACGGCCCCCGGTTGGAGGCGCCGTCCCCGAAGTAGCAGACGACCACCTGATCCGTCCCCCGGAGCTTGCACGACAGTCCCGCCCCCACGGCGATGGGAAAACCGCCGGCCACCACCCCGTTGGCCCCCAGTACCCCCACCGAGAAGTCGGCGATGTGCATGGAGCCGCCCTTGCCCCGGCAGTAGCCCGTGGCCTTGCCGAACAGCTCGGCCATCATGCGCCTGGGGTCCGCCCCCTTGGCCAGGACGTGTCCGTGGCCCCGGTGGGTGCTGGTGATGAAGTCGTCGGGTCGAAGCAGGGAGCTGATCCCGGCCGCTACGGCCTCCTCTCCCAGCGAGAGGTGAACAAAGCCCGGGATCTTGTTGGCCGCAAAGAGCTCCTGAACGCTTCCCTCGAAGGCCCGGATGCGGCACATGGTGCGGTAAAGACCGACCATGTCCTTCGTAGAAACTGCCGCTGCCATGAACGTCCTCCTTGTCGCCACGGGACTGAATGCTAGGGACCGCGGATTCAGTCCCTCTCAAGCTCGGCTACCTCAACACGTAGATCCCCCGGCCCAGGCACTCCCGGGCCGCATCCACCTGGGACTCGGACAGGCTCGGGTGGAGCCGCACGGCACGGGCCAGATCCTCCACCGTGGCCTCGGTCTCCATGGCCAGGGCCCCCTCGCCGATGAGCTCCGTGGCGTGGGGCCCCATCACGTGGACCCCCAGGATCTCCCCGTACCGGGCGTCCGCCACCACCTTGACCGCGCCGTCGGTCTCCAGCATCATCATGGCCCGCGCGCTGATGCCCAGGGGGATGGTGGCTACCTGCACATCCAGGCCGCGGGCCTTGGCCTCCTGCTCGGTCAGGCCCACAGCCGCCACCTCCGGATGGGTGTAATAGGCCCGCGGGATCCGGTCACTAGCCAGGGGCCGGGGCTCTCCCAGGGCGTTCTCCGCGGCGAGGATGCCCATGGCCGAGGCCCGATGGGAGTACATGGGTCCGCCCGTGGCGTCCCCGACGGCCAGGACATGGGGCGCACTGGTGCGCAGACATTCGTCCACGGAGATGCATCCCGAGGATACGGCCACTCCCGCGGCCGCCAGCCCCATCCCCTCGATGCACGGCGCCCTGCGGGCGTGCAGCACCAGGTCGACGGAGACGGTCTTGGCACCCTGCTTCATTTCCACGCCGACGGCAAGCCCCCGGGGCGCCCTCCTGACCTCTGTGACCCGGGCCTGGGTCAGGATCTCCATCCCCTGCCCCTTGAGGGCGCCGGCCAGGCGGCGGGCGATTTCCCGGTCCTCCTGGGGGAGGATTCGCCCCTGGGCCTCGACGAGGGTCACCCGGGCGCCCATGAAGAGCAGATACTGGGCGGCCTCCAGCTCCACCGGGCCGCTGCCCAGGACGGCCGCGGAGGCGGGCACCTCCCGCATGGTCAGGAGGGCATCCGTGGTGATGACTCCCTCCTGGTCCATCCCGGAGACAGCCGGAGGGGCCCACACGGACCCGGTGGCCACGATGGCCCTTGGGAAAACCAGTTCGCGATCTGTCACCCGGATGCGCTGAGGGGTCGCAAAGACGGCCTCCCCCCGCAGGATCTCCACCCCGTTGGACTTGAGGATGGCCTCGGTGCCCATGCGCAGGTACTTCACCAAGTCGTCCTTCTTGGCCATGATCGCGTCCCAGTCCATCTCCAGGCCGGTTGTCTTCAGACCGAAGTCGGCCGCTCGCTGAATGGCCCGTCGCAGTCTGGCGGTCTCCATGAGGGACTTGGTGGGGATGCAGCCTCGATTCATGCAGACCCCCCCCAGGTGCTCCTTCTCGATCACCGCCACCCGGGCCCCCAGTTGTCTGGCCCGCACGGCGGCGGCCACCCCGCCAGCGCCGCCGCCGATCACCACCAGATCCCATGTTTGTGTGCTCATTTGCTCTTCCTTCGTCGTTCTTGCGCGCTTGCCTGGGGGCCGCCCTTCACCCCCATCCTCCGCCCCATCTCCGCCTCGCAAGGGGGGAGTTTGCGCCTTTACCTGATCCAACGGGAAGGAGCCAGGTCCTTCATCCCCGTCTTGCTCCCCTTCCAGGAGCGGGTCAGGGTGGGGATGGTTCCTGCTTCAGCTGATCATCAGATACGGGTCCTCGATGAACTCGGCGATCCGCCTCAGGAACCGCGCCCCCGGGGCCCCGTCGACGACCCGATGGTCCACGGTGAGGCTCAGGACCATGCGCTGGCGGATCTCCACCTCGGGCCTTCCGTCCCTGCGGACCGCCACGGGCCTCTCGGTCATTCGACCCACGCCCAGGATGCCGCTCTCCGGCCGGTTCAGGATGGGCGTGAAGGCGTCGATGCCCAGGTGCCCCAGATTGCTGATGGTGAATGTTCCCCCCTGGATATCGTCGGGCAGAAGCTTGCGCCCTCGCGCCCGCTGGAATAGCTCCTGGAGGGTTCGCTCGATGTCGAGTACGGTTCGTCGATCGGCGTTTCGCACCACGGGCACGATGAGTCCTTCATCCAGCTCCATGGCCACGCCCACGTGCACGTCGGCCCAGTGGATCACGCGATCTCCGTCCACGCTGGCGTTGACCCAGGGCTGCTCGGTCAGGACCTGGGCCACCACCCGGACCAGGATGGCGTTGTACGAGATCCGGACGTCGTCCTTTTCGTGGCGCCGGATGAGGCTCCGGCGCAGCCGCTGGAGCTCCGTGGCATCCACCTCGGAGGTGAGCGTGATCTGCGCTGTCTCCTGCAGGCTCAGGTGCATATGCTTGAAGATCTGCCTGCGCATCCCGGACACGGGGTGCATAGCGCGGACCGATTTTCCCGCCATGGCCCCGAGTGCGGATCCGGCCTCGGCCGGAGTTGGCAGAGGTCCTCTTTCGATGTATCTCAGCACATCCTCCTGGACGATCCTCCCGCCCGGTCCCGTGCCCGAAACGCGGGCCAGATCCACCCCGCGATCCCTGGCGATCCGGCGGGCCAGGGGCGAGGCCTTGGGCCTTCCACTCGCAGCGGGGGCCGGCGGGACCACGCCGGAACCTCCATGGGCAGGGGAGGAGACAGGGGGCACGGGCTGTGAAGGCTCTGCTTCTGGAGCCGGGGGTGCGGCGGAAGCCGCTGTCCTCTCGGCCAAGAGGACCCCCACCCTGGCGCCCACGGGCAGCACCGCCCCTGCGGGCTCCAGGATCTGGAGGAATCCCTCTGCCGGGGCCTCCACCTCGTACGTGATCTTCTCGGTCTCGATGACCAGGACGACCTCCCCGGCCTTCACCGGGTCCCCGTCGCCCTTGATCCACCGGGCGATGGTCGCCTCCTTCATGGTCATGCCGAGCTTGGGTATGGTCAATTCAACCGGCATTTCTCGCTCCTTGCGGACGTCGGCGCAGTGCCGCGCGGGTCGACAGTTCCCCCGCGCCGGTACCCCGGTGCGACGGGATCTGGGACCGCGCCCGGGGCATACGGGAGGGGATGGCTGGGGGATGGACTGGGCATGGGATCACATGAACCCCAGCGTTCTGGGCACCCACAGGGCCAGGGCGGGGAAGAAGACCACCAGGAGCAGGACGGCGAAGTACGACAGCAGCAGCCAGATGATCCAACGCACCGTGGATTCCATGGATGCCCCGCTCAGCCGGCAGCTCACCATGAGGTTCACGGCCATGGGCGGGGTGAACTGGCCCATGGCGATGTTCATGGTCAGGAGGACTCCGAACCAGACCAGGTCCCACTGGAAGGTCTGGGCGACTGGCACGAACAGGGGGAGAAAGATGAGGAAGATGGAGATGCCGTCGAGAAACATCCCGACCACGATGAGAAAGAGCATCATGAGCAACATCACGCCGAGCTCACCGCCGCCGAAAGTCACCAGGAACCTGGCGAGGGGGTCCACGATCCCCAGGGTGCTCGACGCCCATGCAAAGACGCTGGCCAGCCCCACCACCACGAGGATCACCGCCGAGGTCTCCGCGGATTCCACCAGCAGTTCGTAGAGGTCCCTCAGCGTCAGGGTCCGGTACACGAAGAAACCCACGATGAGCCCGTATACCACGGCCATCACCGCCGCCTCTGTGGGGGTGAACCAACCGGTTCGCAACCCCCCCAGGATCAGGACCGGGGCCATGAGGGCCCAACTGGCCTCTTTCAAACTCTTCCAGAAGGGCGGCTTGGCCTCTCTGGCCTGTTCGGCGCCGAAATTGTGATGAAGGCTCAGCAGGAGGGCCGGGATGGCCAGGGCCACGCAGGCCAGGACGCCGGGGACGATCCCTGCCGCGAACAGGGCGGGCACGGTGGCCGACGGGACCAGGACGCTGTAGATGATGAATGCCACGGACGGGGGGATGAGGATGTCCGTGGAGCCGGCCGCTGCCGTGATGCTGGAGGCGAAGCCGGACGGATAACCCGCCCTCAACATGGCGGCCAGCATGACGCCTCCCACGGCCGCGGTGCAGGCCGGGCCCGAGCCCGAGATGCCCCCGATGATCATGGCCACCACCACGGTGATGACGGCCAGGCTCCCGCGGCCCCGTCCGATGATGGCCGTGGTGAAGCGCAGGAGGCGCTCTGCCACGCCCGAACGGTCGAAGATGGCCCCGGCCAGGACGAACATGGGGATGGCCAGCAGTGGGTACTTGGCCATGCCGGTGTAAACATTCGTGGGGACCGCCATGATCCCAAGTTTGGCGATGCTGATGACCAGGGTGCCGGCCAACCCCAGGGATGCGGCGATGGGGACCCCCGCGAACATGAGAAGGAAGAAAGCGCCGAAGAGGATGAAGGCGGGGTGCATCACGCCCTTTCCTTCCAGATGCGGATCATCACCCCCAGGGTGCGGCCCAGAATGGCCAGGGAGAGGATGGGCAGCCAGACGGTGTAGATCCACGTGGGCAGGCCCAGGCCCGGCGAGGTGACCTCGTAGCGATACTCGTCGTAGGCCATGCGGCCGCCCAACACGGTCAGGATGAGGAACGTGAGGGCAACCAGGACCGTGGCGCCCAGGCGGATCTTGCGCCGCGCCGCGGGGGGGAATTTGTCCACGAAGTAGGTGATGTTGAGGTGGCCGCCCTTGGCCATGACGCTGGAGCCCCCGACCAGGGCCATGAAGACCATGAGGAAGACGGAGAACTCCTCGGTGAAGGCGAAGGAGAAACTGGTCGCGTACCGAACCACCACATTGACGAAGGTGATGAGGGCCAGGAGGCCGATGGAGACAGCTGCCACCACCTCCTCGATCTTCAGAGGGACACGGACCTTGGGTCGCGATGGTCCTTCGAAGAGCTCTTGTTCAGCGGGCATGTCACCTTCCCTTGCTCGAACCAAAATCCCCCCGCCCCCCCCTTTGACAAAGGGGGGCGAGGGGGGATTTGCCTGCTCAACGTGACCGCCGTTTCAAGGTGCTGGCAGTTGGAAAGTGCGGCCCGCTAGCGCTTGGCCACGGACTCCTCGGCCATCTTCACCAGGTCGGCCCCGATCTGGGCGGCCCACTTGTCGTACACGGCCTTGGTGGCCGCCTTGAAGGCCCCCTTCTCGGCGTCCGTCAGCCGCACCACATTGACCCCCAGGCCCTGGATCTCCTTGACCACCGAATCATCGGGCGGGATCAACCCTTTGCGGGCCTCGGCGATGTTCTCTTTGGCCGCCTGGGCGGCCGCATCGGCCACGGCCTTCTGGTCCTCGGGCTTCCAGCTCGTCCAGACCGCCTTGTTGACCACGAAGATCAGCGGATCGGCCACATACCCCCACAGGGTGACGTTCTTCTGGTTGGCCGCCGTGTGGAGCTTGGCCACGGTGAAGATGGTGAGGGGATTCTCCTGGCCGTCCACCGCGCCGCTTGACAGGGCGGGCACCGCGTCGGCCCAGCTCATCTGGGTGGGGTTGGCCCCCAAGGCCGTAAAGGTGTCCAGGAAGAGGGGGGAGCCCACCACCCGGATCTTGAGGCCCTTGAGGTCGGCCGGGGTCTTGATGGGGGTCTTGGAGTTGGTGACCTCCCGGAAGCCGTTCTCGCCCCACGCCAGGGGGACCACGTCCTTGCCGGACAGGATCTCGAAGAGCTTCTTGCCCACGGGACCGTGGGTCAGGGCGTCGATGGCCTTGTAGTCGGGCATGAGGAACGGCATGGAGAAGAGGTTCAGCTCCTTGACCTGGGGCGACCAGTTGATGGTGGAGCCGATGGCCATATCGATGGCCCCCTGGCGGATGGCGGTGAACTCCTTGGTCTGGTCTCCGCCCACCAGGCTCGCCCCGGGGTACATCTTCATCACGATGCGCCCCTGGGTCTTCTCCTTGACCAACTCGCACCAGCGCTCGCCGGCGTTGCCCCAGGGAAAGGGCTTTCCCACCACGGTGGAGAGCTTGTACTCGGCCTTGTAGTCCGCCCCCAGGGCCTTGAAGGCCGGAAAGACGAGGGCCAGGACGGCGGCGGCGATGCCGGCGTTTCGCATTGACCTTTTCATTCTCCTTTCTCCTTTCCTGTCAGTGGGTTGGAAGGAAGACGCTGCCAAATCTTGTAGCACCTGGCCGCTCGGCTTGTCAACATCCCGGGCGGGCGCCTTCAGGCCTCGGCCCCCTTGATCTCCCTGCGCTGAAGCAGGTACACAAGCCCGAAGCCGATGAGGCCCCCCACGTCCGTGTAGAGCCCTGGCTTGACCAGGGCCACCGCCGAGACGAACAGGACGATGCGCTCCCACCAATGGAGGTCCCGAAGCAGAAACCCCTGCATGGAACCCGCGAGGGCGTACATGCCGATGGACGCTGTGACGAAGATCCAGGAGGCCTCGACGAAGGTCGTGTTGATGAGGAGCATCTGGGGGGCGGTGATGAACATGAAGGGGAGCAGAAAGGTCCGCATGTCCAGCTTGAAGGCGTTGATGCCGGTCTTGAGGGGGTCCGCCCCAGCCACGCCGGCCGCCGCGTACGCCGCCACACACACAGGCGGCGTCCCGTCGGCGAGGATGCCGAAGTAAAAGACGAAGAGGTGGATGGCGATGATGGGCACATCCGGGACCATGGCGGCCACCGCCGGGGCCATGATGCTGGCCATGATGACGTAGTTGGCCGTGGTGGGAACCCCCATGCCCAGGACGAGGCAGGTCGCCATGGTCAGGACGAGACCGATCCACACGTTCCCCCCCGAGAGCCCCACCACGATGTTGGTCATGTTGAGTCCGGCCCCCGTCAGGGTGATGACGCCCACCACGATGCCCGCGCAGGCGCACGTGACCCCGATGCCGGCCATCATCCGGGCGGCCTTGATCATGGCGTCGCCCAGCTGGACGGCGAAGAAGATCATGGGGCTGGGGGAGGTGGGGGCGCGCCCCTCCCGGGGCGCCGTCTCGGGTCCGCCCGTCTCCAGGCGGCGGAGAAACAGGGTCTGGATCAGGAAGACGCCGATGGCCGCCACCATGGCCATGGCCGCCGACGTCAGCGGGGTCGCATGGCGCACGATGAGATAGTAAAAGAGCACGGCGATGGGGAACAGGAAGTGAAGCCCCCGAACCAGGATGGGGAGGAACCTGGGCAGCTCGCTTCGGGGGATCCCCTTGAGGCCGAACTTGAGGGACAGGAGGTGGACGGCCCCCAGCAGGGCGAGCTGATCGATGACCGCCGGGAGGGCGGCGGCCGTGATCACGTGGAGATACGGGATCCCCAGGAACTCGGCCATGATGAAGGCCGCCGCCCCCATGACGGGCGGCATGAGCTGGCCGTTGCCGCTGGCCGCCGTCTCGATGGCACCGGCGATCTCGGGCTTGAATCCCAGACGCTTCATCAGGGGGATGGTGACGGACCCCGTGGTCATCACATTGGCCACGCCGCTGCCGGAGATGGTCCCCATGAAGGCGCTGGAGACCACGGAGACCTTGGCGGGGCCCCCCCGGGTGTTTCCCACCAGGGAGAAGGCCAGCTTCATGAAATAGTCCATGGCGCCGGTCTTCTCCAGGATGGCGCCGAAGAGCACGAAGGCGAACACGAACGTGGAGGAGACCCACAAGGGGACCCCGAAGATCCCTTCCATGGTCAGGTACAGATGGTCGATGACCCTTCGAACCGTGTATCCCCTGTGGGCGAGGAGGTCCGGGAGGTACGGTCCCAGCAGGGCGTACGCGACAAAGATGGCCGAGATGAGGGGCAGCGGGAGCCCCACCGCCCGCCTGGCGGCCTCGAGGATGAGGGCCACCGCACAGACCCCCATGGCCAGATCCACGGGCGTGGGATTGCCGATCCGCTGGACGAGATCCGCGTAGAAGACCGTGACATAGATGGCCGCGCATCCCGCCAGGGCGGCCAGGATCAGATCGTAAAGCGGGATGCTCCGGGCGGCGGAGCGCTTGCGCATGGGATAGAAGAGGAAGCACAGGGTGATGGCGAAGGCGAGGTGGACGGATCGCTGAAGGGTGGCCGTCAGGGTCCCGAAAAGGGCGGTGTAGAGCTGGAAGCAGGACATGGCCAGGGCGATGGACCCGCAGATGGTGGCCAGGGCGCCAGAGAGCCGACGGGCGCCGTAGTCGGCCCCTTCGGCGATCTCCCTGGATCGCTCCAGGGCATCCTTTTCCGGCGTTTCTCCGTCAGCTTTCATGGCGAACGAGGATCCTCCAGAGGGGATAGGGGGCGACCTGGACCGTGACGCGCTCGCCCTCTGTCAAGCCCGCGAACGAGACGCGGGAGTCCTTGAAGCTCAACGTCTGGGAGGTGGAAGGGGAGACCAGAAACGAGAGGCGGTCCAGCTCGGGGCCGAGATCGGACGCCGTCATCTCCCTCCCTTCCCGCAGGACCTCTCCCGCGGCGAAGGGCAGGCCCGGGCCAAAGGAGGGGAAGCGGGTCTCCAGGGGCCTGAGGCCCCCGCGTTCGGTGACCACAAAGGATCCCTGGACCGGGATCTTCTCCACCGAGTGGACATAGCTGAACCGGAACGACTCGCCCCCCCGAACCCGCCTGGCCAGAAGGATTTGGTCCGACCTCACGGCCCGCACTTCCAGGACGTCCACGGGATACAGAGCCGGGGGGACGAGCAGGAGGGGGAGGAGGTATTTCCAGGCCCTTGTGAGCATGAAACACCCCCTCCCCGGGTGATCACTTCTTGATGCCCTTCTCGACGTAGTACTTCTCCGCCCCCGGATGGACGGGGATGGGCATGCCCACCAGGGCCTTCTCCAGCTTCACCTCTTTGCCCTTGGCGTGGGCCGTCTCGATGGTCTTGAGATTCTCGAACATGGCCTTGGTGATGCGGTAGAGCATGTCCGCCTCCATCTCGGCCCTGGCCACCAGAATGGCCAGCACCGCGACGGTGGGGACCGCCTTGTCGACGCCCTTGTACAGGCCCGCCGGCACCGTGTCCTTGGAGTAGTAGGGATACTTCTTGATCAGGGCGTCGACCTGGGGACCGTCCACCGGCACAATGGTGGTCTCGGTCATCATGGCCGTGTCCACGATGGCCGAAGCCCCCACCCCCACCGTGTAGAAGGCCGCGTCGATGCGCCCATCCTTCAGATAGTCCGAGGACTCGGTGGCCGTGAGGCGCTCGACCTTCCCCAGGTCCTCGAACTTGAGCCCGAAGACCTCCAGGATCTGCAGGGCGTTCTGCTCGGTGCCGCTTCCCAGGGGACCGACGGCCACCCGCTTGCCCTTGAGGTCGGCGACGGAGTGGATGTTGGCCTTCTTGAGGGCCTGGATCTGGACGTGCTCGGGATAGAGCGAACAGACGCCCCGGATGTTCTCCACGGGCTTGTCAAACATGGGCTTGACGCCCTTGAGGGCGTAAAAGGCGATGTCGTTCTGCAGGATGGCCAGATCGGCATCGCCGCTCCCGATGAGTTTGGCGTTGGCCACCGATGCCCCCGAGGACTCCACCGTGATCTTCACGTCCGGGAGCTTCTCGTGGGCGATCCTTGAAAGGGCCCCGGCCAACGGGTAGTACACGCCCGCCACCCAACCCGAGGCGATGGTCACGAACTTCTTGGCCGAATGGGCCGGCTGAAGGGGAAGAAAGGCCACCGCCAGGGCCAGCACTGCCAGTCCTACAAGCCATCTCCTTTTCATGTTGGTTTCCCTCCTTTCGCAGCCGCAATCCAGTTGTCTCTTGACGGGTACTTTGACGGATCGATCCCTTCGATCTCACTGCTGCGCTCCCCCTGGGCGCCGCCTCCCCTGCCGCTCCCCGGGGCTCCCCTTCACCTCCTTTCCGCCATATCCGCGATGGATGATCCTTTCTATCCAAAGGGCCAGGAATTGTCAACATTCCCTTGACTTTTTCCTTGACAAGAGACCCCTCGGGCCATGCAATACTGGGTACCAGAGGTCCCAGCGGCCATGGGGGCGGTTGGGCAGCCTTGCGCGCACAGGCCAGGCAACTCCCTCACCGGAGAGAGGAGGAACGGCGTCATGAAGGACAGGGATGGCGAGCCGGGGAAGGGGAAGGGAAAGGGGGAGCCCCGCTGCCGGGTGGAAGCGGGGCGGGGCTCGAGAGGGAAGCCCAAGTCGGAGAAGAAGCAGAAGCGGAAAGGGGCCAAGGGGGTGAAGGTGGAGTTCGTCCTTTTCGCGCCCCACGCCGGGGACGTGTGCCTGGCCGGGAGCTTCAACGGCTGGGTCCCGGGGCTCCAGCCGCTCAAGCGCCACAAGGACGGCCGATGGAAGGCCAAGGTGGAGCTTCCCGCCGGGAGACACGAGTACAAGTTCGTGGCCGACGGTCGCTGGGTGGAGGAATTGCCCGGCGTGGAGGCGGTGCCCAACGAGCACGGCACCCAGAACTTCGTGGTCTGGGCCGAGGGCAAGGGGGTGTAGCCCGCCGGGTTGATACGGGACAGGGGGCGGCGGAGAACACCATGGAGATCACTCACCTCAAACCCAGGGAGCCCAAGGGGCTGGTGGTGGTGCTGACGGGGCATGGCAAGGGAAAGACCACCTCGGCCCTGGGCATGGCGTTGCGGGCGTGCGGCCACGGCTTGAGGGTCTGCATTGTCCAGTTCATGAAGGGGGATATCTACGCCGGGGAGTGGGACGGCGTCAAACGGTTGGACTGCCGTATCGAGATCACCGCCACGGGCAAGGGGTTCTGCGGGATCCAGGGGAATCCCTATCCCTTTTCCGAGCACCGCCGGAACGCCCAGGAGGCCGTCGTGCTGGTCCACGAGAAGATGCGCTCCGGGCAGTGGGATATGCTGATCCTCGACGAGGTGAACAACGCCGTGCACCTCCGTCTCGTGGAGCTGGAGCAGGTCATGGAGATCCTGCGCCGGAGGCCGCAGTCCATGCACATGGTCCTGACAGGGCGGGACGCCCACCCCGAGGTGATCGCGGCGGCCCACACGGCCAGCGAGGTGCGGGAGATCAAGCACGCCCACCGCGGGGGGATCGAGCCCCAGCCCGGAATCGACTACTGAGACAGGGTAGGCCCGGGGGCGAAGCAAGTTGCATGGCGGGCTTGCGGCGGGGGAGGGGGCGTGGGAAGATGATTGTGCGCAGTTGAGCATCCCCCGCGGGAGAGACATGGAGAGGCCCCCCGACCCTTGAGCGACCCCCAGGCCACTTCACGTGCAGAGCCGCCTCCGGTCCATGGCGGGGCGCCCCTTCGTGCCAAGCTCGCCCCGGTCCTGATCCTCACGGGCATCTTTTTCGTCAACTTCCTGGGCCGCATCGTCCTGGGCCCCCTGCTCCCCGTCATGGAGGCGGACCTGGGCCTGACGCACGGGGAGGCCGGGTCCCTGATCCTCTTGGTCACCCTCGGGTACTGCCCCGCCATCTCCTGCTCCGGTTTCGTGGCATCGAGACTGACCCACCGGCGCACCATCGTGCTGTCCACCCTGGCCGTGGCCGTCTCGCTTCTGGTGGTCTGCGCCAGCCACAGCCTGTGGGGGATTCGCCTGGGTCTCGTCCTGGTGGGCATGTCCGCGGGGCTTTACCTGGCCTCGGGAATGGCTGCGCTCACGCGGCTGGTCCATGCAGGCGACTGGGGAAAGGCCATCGCCATCCACGAGCTGGCCCCCAACCTGGGGTTCATCGTGGCGCCCTTCCTGGCTCAGGCCCTGGTGGGCCCCCTGGGCTGGCGAGGCGTGCTCGCGGTCCTGGCCGGGGCGTCCCTGGCGGGCGGCTGGGCCTTCGCCCGCTTCGGGAAGGCGGGGGCCTTTGCCGGGGTCGCCCCGACCGTCCGGGCTGTTCGGGCCTTGGCCTCGGAGGGGGACTTCTGGATCATGGTGGCGGTCTTCAGCCTGGGCATCGGTTGCAGCCTGGGGGTCTACATGATGCTCCCCCTGTACCTGGTGACCGAGCGCGGGTGGAGCCTGGCCTGGGCCAACTCGGCCGTGGCCCTTTCCAGGGTGTCGGCCGTGGGCATGACCTTCGTGGCCGGGTGGGCGGCCGACCGCCTGGGGGCCAGGACGACCATGGGGGGGGTGTTCCTGTTCACCGGGGGCCTCACCATCCTCCTGGGGGCCAGCCCCGATGGGTTTCTGGCCCCCCTGGTCTTTCTGCAGCCCATGCTGGCGGTCTGCTTCTTCCCGGCGGCCTTCTCGGCCCTGTCCCGGGTCGGGTCCGCGGAGCTTCGGGGTCTGGCCGTGGCCCTGACCATCCCCCTGGCATTTCTGGCGGGGGGAGGGTTGGTCCCGGCCGGCATCGGCTACCTGGGCGAGGTCGGCTCGTTTTCCGCGGCCGTCATGGCGCTGGGCGCGATCATGGTGGGGGGCGCCCTGCTGCCCCGCTGCCTGTCGCTGGGAGGAGACGGTGGAAGGGATGGGTGAGCCGTGTGGCGGGTGTCTCCATGGGCGGGACCGGTCGGGCGCTTTTCCCCGTTCACTCAATGGCTTATCTTGACGGAGCGGGTCGTTGCTGTATAATGTCTCGAATTTGAGCGGCCGGGATGGCTCGGGCGAGACCCTCCCAGGGTCACCGTTCACAAGCTGGAATCAACGAGGTCATGGAACGATCCGCCACCTCAGCACGGCAACCCGTTCGGTGGCTGGGACGGGGCTTTCTCGACATGGTGCGCGTGGCAGGGCAGATGGGGCTGTTCTTGGCCGAGACCCTGTTTCTGTGCGCGGTGCCGCCCTATCGCTGGCGGCGGCTGGTGGAACGGATCCATTTCCTAGGGGTCAAGACCGTTTTCGTGATCCTGCTGACCGGGGCGTTCACGGGGATGGTCCTGGCCCTTCAGGGTTTCTACACCCTTCGCAAGGTGGGTGCGGAGGCGATCCTGGGCGCGGCCGTGGCCCTCTCCCTGGTGCGGGAGCTGGGACCGGTCATCTCGGCCCTGATGATCACGGGCCGGGCGGGATCGGCCTTGACGGCGGAACTGGGGGTCATGCGGATCTCGGAGCAGATCGACGCCCTGGACATGATGGCCATCCATCCCATGAAGTTCCTCGTCGTGCCCAATCTGCTGGCCGGCATCCTCGTGTTTCCCGTACTGTCCTGGTTCTTCGACGTGGTGGGGATCTTCGGGGGATATCTGGTGGCCGTGAAGCTCCTGGGGTTGGCCCACGGCACCTATTTCGGGGAGATCCACTCGTTCCTCGCCGTTCAGGACGTCCTCGACGGCCTGTACAAGTCGTTGTGCTTCGGGGTGTTGGTCATCTGGATCTGCGCCTTCAAGGGGTACTATTCGGGCTACGGCGCCGAGGGGGTCAGTCGGGCCACCACCGAGGCCGTGGTCATGTCCTCGGTGGCCATCCTCGTGTGGGACTACCTCATGGGGGCCTTTCTGTTCTAATTGCGGGGCCATGATTCGCACGGAGGATCTGCACAGGTCGTTCGACGATCAGGCGGTGCTGCAGGGCGTGGATCTCCACGTGCGCCGGGGGGAGATGCTGGCCCTCATCGGCCGCAGCGGAGGGGGGAAGTCCGTGCTCATGCGGCACATGATGGGGCTCATGATGCCCGACCGGGGGCGGGTCCTCATCGACGGCATGGACATTCACCGCGCTTCGGGGAGGCGGCGGAGCGCCATCAAGGAGAAGTTCGGGGTGCTCTTCCAGGGGGGGGCGCTGTTCGACTCCCTGACGGTCTTCGACAACGTGGCCTTTCCCCTGAGGGAGAAGAGCAAGGGGTTTCCCGAGAGAGAGATCCGGGAGCGGGTGATCGCCGAGCTGCAGCAGGTGGACTTGCTGGGTGCGGAACACAAGTATCCGGCCGAGATCAGCGGGGGAATGAAGAAGCGGGTGGCCCTGGCGCGCGCCATCGTGCACAACCCGCAGATCGTCTTTTTCGATGAGCCGACCACGGGCCTGGACCCCATCACGTCCCAGGCCATCCACGAGCTCATCGCGGCCACGCACCGCCGCCTCCAGTTCACGGCCATGCTGGTGACCCACGAGGTGAACCGGGTGCTCCCCATCGTGGATCGGGTGGCGCTGATCCACGATGGCAAGATCGCGGTGTCGGGGACCCCGGGGGAGTTCGCGGCCAACGATCATCCTGTGGTGAAGGCGTTTCTGGCGCACAGTGTGGATTGAGGCAGGATCGCCGGAGGGAGGGATGGCATGAGGAGGTTCTGGGATGTGGAGTTCGTCACCGGGATCTTTCTGATCGCCGGGTTTCTCGCTCTGGGGTACCTCTCCGTCCAGCTGGCCCGCATGGAGGTGGGGCCCGGCGGATACACGCTGTTCGCCCGGTTCTCCTCCGTGGACGGTCTGAAAACGGGCTCCGTAGTCGAGATCGCCGGGGTGGAGATCGGCCGTGTCAAGGCCATCGACCTGCAGGACTACCGGGCGCGGGTGACACTGGCCATCCGGCGGGACGTCAAGATCGCCGAGGACAGCATCGTCTCCATCCGCACCAAGGGGTTGATCGGGGAGAAGTACGTGCGGTTGAGCCCCGGGGGCTCCGATGCCTATCTCAAACCCGGAGGTGAGCTCTTCGAGACCGAGAGCGCCATCAACCTGGAGGAGCTCATCGCCAATTTCGTTTTCGGGAAGATCTGAGAGGGATTTCGCCGTATGGGCGTCTGATGAGGAAAGGAGACCATCGATGATGAACCGGGTGAGGGCGGGGATCGCTGTGGGGGTGCTTCTCCTGGCAGGCCTTGTGTGGAGCGAGGGGGCCCGGGCGGGTGAAGCCACGGAGCTGGTGCGCAAGTCCACGGACCAGGTCATCGAGATCCTGAAAGATCCCGTGCTCAAGGACAGACCCGACGTGCGCGATGAGAAGATCTGGCAGGTAGTCCTGCGCTGCTTTGACTTCGAGGAGATGGGGAGGCGGAGCCTGGGGATCCATTGGCGGGAGCGGAGCGCCCAGGAACAGAAGGAGTTCGTGGAGCTGTTCGGACGCCTCATTCACAAGTCGTACGCGGGGAGGGTGGCGTCGTACAGCGACGAGAAGGTGGACTACCTGGGGGAGGCCGTGGACGGGGCCAGGGCCGAGGTGAAGACCAAGGTCGTGAGCAAGGGGACCGAGATCCCCGTGGAGTATCGGCTGCTGCAGAAGTCCTCCAGCTGGGTCATCTACGATGTGGTCATCGAGGGGGTCAGCCTGGTGAACAACTACCGGAACCAGTTCAACCGGATCGTGGTGCAAAAGGGGTACCGGGAGCTGGAGCGCATGATGAAGACCAAGCTGGACGAGCTGATCAAGGAGACGGAGAAGCAGAAAAAGGAGTCCGCCTGACAGGACTCCCACTCCACGCGGAAGCGAAGAAACACGAGGAGGAGGCTTGATGACTGAGCGGTATGTATACACATTCGGGGGCGATCGTTCCGAGGGCGGCGAATCCATGCGCAACAGCCTCGGCGGCAAGGGGGCCGGCCTGGCCGAGATGACCAACCTGGGGATCCCGGTGCCACCGGGCTTCACCCTCACCACCGAGGTCTGCACCTATTACTACGACCACAACCGAAACTACCCGGCGGAGCTCAAGGCCCAGGTGGACGAGGCCATGAAGCACGTGGAGCGGATCATGGGCGCCGGGTTCGGCGACCCCCAAAACCCCCTGCTCATGTCCGTGCGCTCCGGCGCCCGCAGGTCCATGCCCGGCATGATGGAGACCGTGTTGAACGTCGGCCTGACGAGCCGGACGATCCCCGGACTGGCAGCCAGGACGCGCAACGAGCGCTTCGTGTACGACGCGTACCGGCGCCTCATCATGATGTATTCGGACGTGGTGATGGAGAAGGCCGCCGGCATCGAGCCCCCGGACGGGCACGGAATCCGGCAGATCCTGGAACGGGACATGGAGGAGATGAAGCACAGGCGGGGCGTCCGCCTGGACACCGATCTGTCCGCCGAGGACCTCAAAGAGCTGGTCCAGGTCTTCCTGAAGCGGGTAGAGGAGGTCCTGGGCAAGCCCTTCCCCGACGACCCCTCGGAACAGCTCTGGGGAGGCATCGGCGCCGTGTTCGCCTCATGGAACGGCAAGCGCGCCGTGTCGTACCGGCGCATCGAGGGGATCCCCGACGACTGGGGGACGGCCGTCAACGTGCAGGCCATGGTCTTCGGGAACACGGGCGATCGCTCGGCCACCGGCGTGGCCTTCACCCGCAACCCGGCCACGGGCGAGAACCTTTTCTACGGGGAGTGGCTCCCCAACGCCCAGGGCGAGGACGTGGTGGCGGGGATCCGGACCCCGTACCCGGTCAACAAGCACACCAAGGCCGAAGGGGTGGATCTGCCGTCCCTGGAAGAGGCCATGCCCCAGCTCTACGGGCAACTGGACGGCATCCAGCGGAAACTGGAGACCTACTTCCGGGACATGCAGGACATCGAGTTCACCATCCAGGACGGCGTGCTGTGGATGCTCCAGACCCGGACGGGCAAACGAAACGGCACGGCAGCCATCCGCATGGCCGTGGAGATGTGCCAAGAGGGGCTGATCTCCCAGGAGGAGGCCATCCTGCGCGTGCAGCCCAACCAGCTCGACGAGCTCTTGCACCCCATGCTGGACCCCGCCGCGGAGAAGAAGGCCAAGGCCCTGGCCAAGGGGCTTCCCGCCGGGCCGGGGGGCGGAGTGGGGCAGGTGGTGTTCACCGCCGACGACGCCGAGACGTGGGCCAAACAGGGCAAGAAGGTGGTCCTGGTGCGCGCCGAAACCTCCCCCGAAGACGTCCACGGCATGCACGCCGCCGTGGCCATCCTCACCTCCAAGGGGGGGATGACGAGCCATGCGGCCCTGGTGGCCCGGGGGTGGGGCAAATGCTGCATTGTGGGGTGCGGTGCCCTGGACATCGATGCCGAGGCCAAGCGCATTCGGGTGGGCGGCGAGACCCTCCAGGAGGGCGACTGGATCACCCTCAACGGGACAAAGGGGATGGTCTACAGGGGCCAGGTGCCCGTGCTCCCCGCAGATCCCGAGGGAAACCCCTGGTACAAGGAGCTCATGGCCTGGGCCGACGGGATCCGCAAGCTGGGGATCCGAACCAATGCGGACACCCCGGGCGACGCCCGCCTGGCCCGGACCTTCGGGGCCGAGGGGATCGGCCTGACGCGGACCGAGCACATGTTCTTCGACCCCCAGCGCATCGTGGCCATGCGGGAGATGATCGTGGCCGAGAACGAGGCCGACCGACGCAGGGCGGTCATGAAGCTCCTGCCGTTCCAGCGGGCGGACTTCCTGGGGATCTTCGAGGCCATGGAGGGCCTGCCGGTGACCATCCGGACCCTGGATCCCCCCCTGCACGAGTTCGTGAATCTCACGGCGGAGCAGGCCGGGGAGCTGGCCAAGCAGATGGGCATCCCCGTGGAGCGGATCCAGGCCCGCATCGATCAGCTCCACGAGCTCAATCCCATGCTGGGGCATCGGGGCTGCCGCCTGGGCATCACCTATCCCGAGATCACCGAGATGCAGGCCCGGGCCATCTTCGAAGCCGCGGCCCAGTTGACCCGAGCGGGCAAGAAGGTCTATCCCGAGGTCATGATCCCCCTGGTGGGCACCATCCAGGAGCTTGAGGACCAGGCGGAGATCGTGGAGCGGGTGGCGCGCCAGGTGAAAGAGGAGACCGGGGTGGCCTTTCCCTACCTGGTGGGCACCATGATCGAGATCCCCCGGGCGTGCATGGTGGCGGATCAGATCGCCCGGCGGGCCCAGTTCTTCTCCTTCGGGACCAACGACCTGACCCAGACCACCTTCGGCTTCTCCCGGGACGACGTGGGTTCTTTTCTCCCCATCTATCTGGACAAGAAGATGCTTGCCGGGGACCCCTTCCAGAGCATCGATCAGGAGGGGGTGGGCCAGCTCATGGCCATGGGCGTGCAAAAAGGCCGCTCCTCCCGCCCCGACCTCAAGGTGGGGATCTGCGGCGAGCACGGAGGCGACCCCTCCTCGGTGGAGTTTTGTCATCGGCTGGGTTTGAACTACGTGAGCTGTTCCCCATACCGGGTCCCCATCGCCAGGCTCGCCGCGGCCCACGCGGCTGTGAAATACAAGGCATAGGCCCTGGCAAGTCCCAGCCGGGGGGGGCGGTCCGGCCCCCCCGCGCCCCCTTTCATCACAATATATTGTGTCTTTGTTAGCTTGGACCACATCCTGTGGAGAAATCCGCTTTACACAGGGGAGACCTCTGGTATAATGGTGCCGGCTGAGCCGTGGTGGGCCCGGCCGCTGGACGCCTCACCTCTCCTGGGGGACTGCATGCAACTGAAGAGACTGGAGATCGCGGGTTTCAAGTCCTTCATGGAGCGCACCTGCCTCACCTTCGAGCCGGGGGTCACGGCCGTGGTGGGGCCCAACGGGTGCGGCAAGAGCAACATCGTTGACGCCGTGCGGTGGGCCATGGGGGAGCAGAGCGCCAAGGCACTTCGTGGCCGGGAGATGGAGGACGTGATCTTCAACGGCAGCGACGTGCACCACCCCCTGGGCATGGCCGAGGTCATCCTCACCTTCGAGAACAACAACGGTCATGCCCCGCCCCACCTTGCGGACTGCAGCGAGATCGAGGTGAGCCGCAGGCTCTTCCGCTCCGGCGAGAGTGAGTACGCCATCAACAGAGTGCCATGTCGGCGGCGGGACGTCTGGGAGCTGTTCATGGACACGGGCCTGGGAAACCGCTCGTACGGCATCGTGGAGCAGGAGCGGGTCTCCCGGATCATCAACGCCAAGCCCGAGGAGCGGCGGGTGGTCATCGAGGAGGTGGCCGGCATCAGCAAGTACAAGAGCCGCCGCGAGGCCGCCCAGCGGAAGATGGAGGCCACCCAGCAGAACCTCCTGCGGCTTCAGGACATCCGACGGGAGGTGGGGCAGCAGATCCAGAGCCTGGAGCGTCAGGCCAAGAAGGCCGAGCGGTACCGCAGGCTTCGCAGCGAGATCCTGGATCTCGAAAGGCGCATCGTGCTGCGCAGGTGGAAGGACCTCAACGGGGAGCGGGAGGGCATGGCCCGGGTCGGCGGGGATTTGGAGGGTCGGCGGGACCGAAGCCTGACGGCCCTTCAGACCCAGGAGGCCTCGCTGGCCCGTGAGCGGCTGGCCATGGTGGAGCAGGAGCGGCGCCTGAGCGAGGCCCAGGAGGCGCTCTACCGCCAGGAGGCCCAAGTCAAGGCGTTGGAAACCCGGCTCCAAAGCCACGCCCAGGAGCTACAGAGGCTCGAGACGCTCGAGGGGCTGCTGGAGAGGGAATCCGCCTTGCTTGGGCAGCGGACGGCGGCGGCCCGGGACGAGGCGGCGCGGATGACGGGGGAGAGACAGTCCCTGGACGAGGCCCGATGGGGGGCCGAGGCGCGGCTCCGGGAGATCCGGTCGGCCCTGGACGGCCTGGTGGGCGAGCGGGATCGCCTGGCGGCGTCGCTGGAGGAAGACCGGGGGCTCCTGGTGGAGCTGCTCAGCGAGCGGGCGGCCCTGCGGAACTCCGTCCACCACCGCCAGCGCCAGGTGGAGGAGATCCAGCGCTTCCTGGAACGCCACACGGGGGAACGGGCCGAGCTGGGGGCCCGTCTGGAGGCCCTCCGCCGGGAGATCGGGTCCATCGAGGCCCGGATGCAGGAATCCGCGGGCCGGTTGGAGGAACTGGGCGCGCGGCGCGCCTTTGTTCTGGATGAGCTGGCTCGGTTGTCCCAACGCCGGGACGGATCGGCCTCGGCCCTGGAGGCGGTTCGGGAGGAGCTCCACGGGGCTCGATCCCGCCTCTCCAGCCTCCAGGAACTGCAGGACTCCCTGGAGGGGTTCGCCGATGGCGTCAGACGGTTCCGCGCGGCCCACGCCCGGGGGGAGGTGCTTCGGGGAAAGCCCATCCGGCTGCTGGCCGAGGTCATGGAGGTGGTCGAGGAGGCCGAGCCCATGGTTGCCGGGGCGCTGGGGGACCGGCTGCAATACTTTGTCGTGGACGAACTGGGAGACGCGGTGGAGGCCCTCCCGCAGATCCGCGAGAAGGCGCTGGGGAGGGTGGGGTTCGTGGCCCTGGGTCCCGGTGGGGGGGCGGGCGGTCCCCAGCCGCCCCCCGGGATAGAGGGAGACGCTGGGGCCGGCGGCGGGCAGATGGTGCATTGGGAGGCCGGGTACGAGTCCCTGGGCGCCACGCTGCTGGGGGGGGTGGAGTGGGTGGACGATGCCCGACAGGCCATGGACGTGTGGCGCCGCAACGGCCGCCACCTGGTGGTGACGTCCGAGGGCGATGTGTTCCATCCACCGGGCATCGTGGAGGGCGGGGCCCGCAGGGATGCGTCCCAGGGATATCTCAAGCGAAAGCGGGAGATCCGGGAGCTGGAGCGCCGGGTGGAGGCGCTGGCGGCCTCGGAGGAAGAGGGGCTCCGGGGGCGCCGCGCGCTGGACGACGCCATGGGAGCGCTGGCCCAGGAGGGGGATCGGATCCAGTCCGACATGCGCCAGACGGAGGCCCTGGTGAGCGAGGCGCAGAGGGATCTCAGCGTGGCCCGGGAGGCCCTGCGCACGGGCGAACAGCGGCTGGAGGTCCTGGGGTGGGAGGCGACGGAGCGCTCCGAGGAGCTGGTGCGGCTGGGAGAAGCCCTGGGGCGGGATTCGTCGCGCCTGCAGGAGGTGGCGTCCCAGATCGAGGCGGCCGAGCGGGCCATTCAGGAGAAGGAGGCGGGACGCAGGGGCCGGCAGCAGGCCCTGGAGGATCTCCGGGGGGAGGTGACCGAGGCCCAGGTCCGGCTGGCCGCCGTCACCGAGCGATGCGAGAGCCTGGACCGCGAGGTGGAGCGGCTCCGGGCCAGGGAGCAGGAACTGGCCGAGGAGCGCCAGCGCAAGGAGCACCAGCGGGAAGAGGGGCGCGTCCGGGCGGCGGAGCTGCAGGAGCAGGCCGGGTGTTTGAAAGGCGAATTGCAGGGCGCGCTGGAGGGGCACGGGCGCTTCCAGGAGCAGGCCCATGCCATCCGGCTGGAGCTGGACGCCGCGCGGGCGCGCCTTCTGGACCTGGAGCGGGCCAGCCAGGAGGAGCGAAAGGAGGCCCGGGAGCTGGAGCAGGCCCTGCAGGGTCACCTCCTGCGGCAGCAGGAGCTGGCCCTGCGCATGGAGCATCACGAAGGAGAGCTCAGGGGTCGGCTGGCCATGGAGGCCGATGAGATCCCGCGGGCCGCCGAGGAGCTCCCGGCGGGGGACGCCGTCCAGGAGGAGGCGGAGGTGGCGGCGCTCCAGGCGTCCCTGGAGGGCCTGGGGGAAGTGAACCTGGCCGCCACCGAGCAGTACGAGGAACTGAGGGTGCGCCACGAGTTCCTCACGGCCCAACAGGAGGACCTGGAGGAGTCCATCCGCGACTTGCACAAGGCCATCCAGAAGATCAACCGCACGTCGCGCAAGCGATTCCGGGAGGCCTTCGAGGCGCTGGATGCCCAGTTCCGCCAGGTCTTCCCCGTCCTGTTCGGGGGCGGGGAGGCGCAGCTCATCCTCACCGAGGCCCCCGACGTGCTGGAGGCCGGCCTGGAGATCGTGGCCAGGCCGCCGGGCAAGCGGCTTCAGAGCATCTCCCTGCTCTCGGGCGGCGAGAAGGCGCTGACGGCCGTGGCCCTGATCTTCGCCATGATCATGATCAAACCGGCGCCCTTCTGCCTGTTCGACGAGGTGGATGCGCCCCTGGACGACGCCAACATCGATCGCTTCACGGCCATGGTCAGAGAGCTGTCCAAACGGTCGCAGTTCATCCTGGTGACCCACAGCAAGCGGACCATGGAGATGGCCGATGCCCTGTACGGGGTCACCATGGAGCGCCCCGGGGTCTCCAAGATGATGTCCGTGAAGCTGCAGTGAAGGCAACAGGCAAGGGGGAAGGGGGATCGGGGGGGGGGTGGAGGAGGGAGCAAACAAGGGCTTCTTCCGGGGCCTTCGGGACGGGCTCAAGAAGACCCGCGACGGATTCGTTCGTCGACTGGATCGGCTTCTGAGGGGCAAGGTGCGCCTGGAAGGCGCCACGCTGGAGGCCTTCGAGGAACTCCTGCTCACCGCAGACCTGGGCGTCCAGACCACGACCCAGCTCATCGAGGGCGTGGAGAGACGGATCCGGCGCGCGCAGAAGGACGAGCCGGACGTGCTCCGGCAGTACGTTCGGGAGGGGATCCTGGAGATCCTCAAGCGCCGGGAGGCCCCCTTCGTCATCGGCCCGGCGCGCCCCTTCGTGGTCATGGCTATCGGGGTCAACGGGGTGGGCAAGACCACGACCATCGCCAAGTTGGCCAGCCAGTGGAAGGATCGCGGGCTGAAGGTCGTGATGGTGGCGGGAGACACGTTTCGAGCCGCGGCCATCGAGCAGCTCCAGATTTGGGGCGAGCGGGTGGGGGTGGAGGTGCTGCGGCAGCAGCACGGAGCCGACCCATCGGCCGTGGTCTACGATGCGCTGCAGGCGGCCAGGGCCCGGCAGGTGGACCTGGTCATCGTGGATACGGCGGGCCGGCTGCACACCAAGGTGAACCTCATGGACGAGCTGAAGAAGATCCAGCGGGTCTCCGGCAAGGTACTGGAGGGCGCCCCCCACGAGGTCCTGCTGGTCATCGACGCCACTACGGGCCAGAACGCCCTGTCCCAGGCGCGCATGTTCCACGAGGCCGTGGGCGTCACGGGGATGGTCCTGACCAAGTTGGACGGCACGGCCAAGGGGGGCATCCTGGTGGCCCTGGCCTCGGAGATGGAGATCCCGGTTCGATATATCGGCGTGGGGGAGGGGGTGGAGGACCTTCAGGCTTTCGAGGCCGAGGCCTTCGTGGAGGCCCTCTTCGGGGAGCCCGGCCGGGCGTGAACCGACCGCCCCCCCCAGACCCTGTCCATCGCTGGTGCGCCCAGAAGGATTGCTGGGTGCACGTGGAGATCTGCCGGCACAACGCCTCCCGCAGGGGCGTGGGGCGCTGCCTGGCATGCCTGCAGCTTCCCCTGTTCCCGGACCTGGGGACGGCTCGGTCGCACGACGCGCGCGGGAGCCAGCGCGGCAGGGGCAGTCGTCCCCGCGGGAGGCGCTCTTCCGGCCTCGGTTGGGGTGGAGAGCAGCTGCGCTTCTGGCGCTGAGGTCCCCATGGGCCCCTGCGGCGGCGTGGGGTCGGGAGGGACAGGGGGAGTCCGTGGACCCCATGGCCGAAGCAGATCTCAAGGCCCTCGAGGGCACCGTGGAGCGGGTGGTCTTCGAGGACGAGGAGAACGGGTACGTGGTCGCCCGGGTGAGCCTGGACCTCCAGGGGCAGGAGGTCACGGCCGTGGGCCACTTCGCCGCCATCCCGGGGACGCGAATCCTCCTTCGCGGGCAGTGGGGGAAGAGTCCCAAGTACGGGCTTCAGTTCCAGGTCGCGTCGGCCGAGATCCGCCTCCCCGCCACCCGGGAAGGGCTGGTCCAATACCTCGCCTCGGGGATGATCCCCGGCATCGGGCCGGTCATGGCCAAGCGCCTGGTGGATCAGTTCGGGGAGGAGACCCTGCAGGTGATCGACGCCGAGCCCGGTCGCCTGGGAGAGGTCCCAGGCATTGGCCCGGCCCGCATCGGGAGCATCCAGAAGGCGTGGGAGGCCCACCGAGGAATCCGGGAGGTCATGGTCTTCCTCCAGGGTCACGGGGTGAGCCCGGCATTCGCCCATCGCATCTATCGAGTCTACGGGAACCAGACCATCGCTCGGGTCATGGAGGACCCGTACCGCCTGACCCGGGACGTTTTCGGCATCGGCTTCAAGAAGGCAGACGCCATCGCCAAGCGGCTGGGGCTCGCCCCCACGAGCATGGCCCGGTGCCGCGCCGGGATCCTCCATGTCCTTCAGACCCAGGCCGAGGAGGGGCACGTGTTCGTCCCCCGGGACGAACTCCTGGTGTTGGCCGGGGACATCCTGGAGGTGGAGCCCCTGCTCCTGGAGGAGGCCCTGATCCGGGCGGCGGCAGCCGGGGACGTGGTCTTGGAGGAGGCCGGGCCCGGGGCGCGCGTGTACGTCCGACGGCTGCACGACGCCGAGAGGGAGACCGCGGCCAGCCTGGGGCGCATCTTCCGGACGGCCTCCCCCACGGCAGGGCAATGCCTCCCGAGCTTCGAGGATGCCACGGAGGCCCTGGGGGTGCGGCTCAATCAGGGGCAGCGGGAGATCCTGACCAAGGCCCTCAGCGCGGAGATCCTGGTGGTCACCGGGGGACCGGGAACGGGCAAGACCACGGCCATGCGGGCGTTGCTCCACGTTATGGACTGCGCCCAGAGGCGGGTGGTCCTGGCGGCCCCCACGGGACGGGCCGCCAAGAGGCTGTCCGAGGCCGCCGGGAGGCCGGCCAAGACCATTCACCGACTCTTGGAGTTCCAGCCCCAGCGTCGCGCCTTCCTGCGGAACCGGCAGCGTCCGCTGCCTGCGGACGTAATCCTCGTGGACGAGGCGTCCATGATCGACCTTCCCCTGATGCACCGGCTCACGGAGGCCGTCTCCCCCCGGGCGTCCCTCATCCTGGTGGGGGACGTGGACCAGCTCCCCTCGGTGGGGCCGGGCAATGTCCTCAAGGACGTAATCGCCTCGGGGGTGGCCGATGTGGTGGTGCTCACCGAGGTGTTCCGCCAGTCGGCCCGCAGCGGCATCGCGCTCAATGCGCAGCGGATCAACCGGGGAGACCTGCCGGTTTGGCCCACGGAGCGGGGCGATCTCCTGTCGGACTTCTACTTCATCGCGCAGGCCGACGCCGCCCAGATCCAGGAGACCATCCTGACCCTGTGCGCCGAGCGAATCCCCGAGCGGTTCGGCCTGGACCCCAAGGGCGAGGTTCAGGTCCTGACCCCCATGCACCGGGGCCCCCTGGGCACCGAAGAGCTGAACCGGCTCCTCCAGGAGCGGCTCAACCCGGGGGGCAGGAGCCTGGTGCGGGGGGCCCGCAGCTTGGCCGAGGGCGACAAGGTCATGCAGATCCGCAACAACTACGACAAGGAGGTCTTCAACGGCGACATCGGCATCGTGAGCCGGATCGACCGGGTGGAGGGACGGCTGTGGGTGCGCTACGAGGAGGGAGAGGTCTGCTATGTGGCCGGGGAGCTCGATGAACTGGTCCTGGCCTACGCCATCTCCGTGCACAAGTCCCAGGGGAGCGAGTACCCGGCCGTCGTCATCCCCATCGTGACGCAGCACTACCTCATGCTCCAGCGAAACCTCCTGTACACGGCCATTACCCGGGCCCGGAAGCTGGTGGTCCTGGTGGGGATGCCCAGGGCTCTGGCCATCGCGGTGAAAAACGACCAGATCCGGCACCGCCACACGGGGCTCAGGGAGCGGCTGGAAAAGGAGATATCCCCTCTGACGCGGGCAGAGGGGCAGGGCCCGTGAGAGGATGAACGTGGAGACCTCCGCCATGACGGGAAAGGGCCGCATCCTGGCGGCCCTCGAGGGCAGACCCCTGGATCGCGTCCCGCTCTACATCCACGGGATCAATGAGGCGCCCATCATCGGCATCGGCCGGCACCTGACCCAAGGCCTCCCCGAGCCCAGGCCGTTCGGCGACATGACGGACCCGGAGAAGCTGAAACTCCTGGACACCCTGTTTCTGATCCACGAGCAGTTCGGCGTGGACGGCTTCACGTCCTTCGAGATCGGCCACGAGCGCCCCATGGACCAGAGCCGCGTCGTGGACGACTGGGGCGTCGTGTCCCTGCGCAGCCCGCACGGCATTCCGGTGGCCAAGGGGCACCCCGTCCAGGAGCCCTCGGACCTGACGGGTTTTCGCCCGCCGGCGCCCAGGCGGGAGCACCTGCTGCTGCTCGACCTGGCCCGGGAGCGATTCCAGGGGCGGGTCGCCCTCTTCTGGCTGATGCGGGGCACATTCGTGAGGAGCTGGCGCCTGGCCGGGATGCAGAACCTCATGTTTCGCATGATCATTGATCCGGCCTTCGTCCACGGCATCGCCTCCCTCACCCTGGCGTACAACCTCGAGCAGCTGGAGCTGCTTGCTGCCGCCGGGCTGGATGTGCTGGTGGTGGAGGACGACATCGCTTCGACCCAAACCACCCTGATCTCCCCCGGCCACTTCGAGGAATTCGTCGAGCCGTACAACGCGCGGCTGGTCCTGCGGGCCCACGAGCTGGGGCTCAAGGTGGTCCGGCACAGCGACGGAAACCTCTGGGGCATCCTGGAGTCCATCCTCCAGAGCGGGTACGACGGGCTAAACCCCCTGGAACCCCAGGCGGGCATGGATCTGGGCAAGGTCAAGGCCCACTGCGGGGACCGCCTGTGCCTCATCGGGAACATCGACTGCATGTCGCTCTTGTGCACCGGAACCCGGGGGCAGGTCCGGGAGGCTGTGCGGCAGGCCATCGAGACCGCGGCCCCGGGCGGCCGGTACATCCTGAGCGAGTCCAACTCCCTTCACCCGGGGGTCAACCCGGAGAACTGCATCGCCATGTTCGAGGCCACCAAGCAGTACGGGCGATACGATGCCTCGGGTCTGCGGCCCCAGGCGCCCCGGACCTGCGGTCCAACCCCATGAACCGCGGCGATCCCCAGGCCCCGGCCATCTCCCGGGCGTCCGCCTGGTTCACCTTCAGCCTGCTCTTCCTCCTGTACATGTTCGATTACATCGACCGAATGGTGGTGGTGTCCCTGTTCCCGTTTCTCAGGCGGGACTGGGGATTGACCGACGCCCAGTGCGGCCTCCTCGTATCGGTGGTCTACTGGTCCATCCTGCTTTTCACGCTGCCGGTATCGGTGCTCATCGATCGCTGGAGCCGAAAACGATGCATCGGCATCATGGCCCTGCTGTGGGGTGCGGCGGCGTTCAGCTGCGCCCTGGTGCGGAGCTTCCCCCAGCTGCTGGCCGCCAGGACCGCCATCGGGATCGGGGAGGCGGGATACGCCCCCGGCGGAACGGCCATGATCTCGGCGATCTTTCCCCGGGGAAAGCGGGCCCGCATGCTGGGCATCTGGAACGCATCCATCCCCCTGGGGAGCGCCCTGGGAGTCGCCCTGGGGGGCATCATCGCCCAGCACTACGGCTGGCGGCACGCCTTCGGCATCGTGGCGGCCCCCGGGATCCTGCTGGCCCTGATGTTCTTCTTCGTGCGGGACTACCGGACCGTGCGGCTGGTGCGGGAAACGGGCGCGGGGGGGGATGCCCCGGCCGCCTTTCTGGCCCTGGGGGACGTGGTGAGCCAGTTCCTGGGCAACCGCACGCTCCTTTACAACAACCTGGGGTTCGCCGCCAACGTCTTCGTCACCACGTCGCTGCTCACCTGGCTGCCCACGTACTTCCATCGCGTGGACGGCATCCCCATGGACGCCGCCGGCACCCGGGCGGCTCTGGTGATGCTCCTGGCCGTGGTGGGCGCGCCATTGGGGGGAAGCCTGGCCGACCGCTGGTTCGCAAGGCGGAGCAACGCCCGAATGCTCTTCCCTTGCGCCTCGTCCCTGGCGGCCACCGTGGTCCTGGCCGCGGCATTGACCATGGCGCGCGGGCCCCTCCAGTATGGGCTGCTGCTGCTGTGCGGGGCCACCGTCGTGGCCTTTGTCCCGGCGGCGGTGGCGGTCACCCAGGACGTGGTCCACCCCGGTCTGAGGGCGGTATCCCTCAGCCTGAACGTCATCGTGCAGCACCTCCTGGGGAGCGCCCTGGGACCTCCCGTGATCGGGGCCCTGTCCGATGCGTTTGGCCTGGAGGCGGCCCTGACCGCCCTGCCCGTCTTCACCCTGGGGGCCTCGCTGCTCTTCCTGGCCGGGGCCACCCACTACGACCGTGATGCGGCAAGGGTCCCAAGGGTCGAGGTGAAGATGGAAGAGGCCCCATGACTCACGGGGGCGTCCTGTGGGGTCTGCGTTGACGCCAGAATCGCCCGGGCCCAGGCGTCCGTCCATTCCCATGGCTGCCAATTCTGTCTTTTTCGGTACGAGTTTGTAATCGGTTCGCCGAGAGGCGCCGTGGGTGGTCTCTTGGCAGGGCCGCGAAGCCGTCCTGGCGCAAGGCGAAGGATATCCATCTCGGGTCGTTCCGTCGCAAGCTTCCACCCTGTTACGTCAAGAAGTTCCCAGGCGCCCGGGCCCCTGTGTCTGTCCCGACTCCGATCCCGGATTCACGGGGATCGCCCCTTCTTGCCATGGCGCCGGCAATGGACTTGGATGGCTGGGGCGGGCATGGGGATTGCTATCCAGAGCCCGTGATCTAGTGTTTCTCAGGGGAGTTCGGCCATGGATCTCAGTCGCACGAGCGAGCTTCGGGTCAAGAAGGTGTGCCTGGTCAAGGTCTCGGAGAAGGGGGAACTCACCAAAGAACGCGTCATGGGGCTGGAATGGGGGGTTCCCACCCGCGGGGCGTCGTACGTGGTCTATCTGGGCGAGGGCAGGTTCCTCAAGACCACCCCCATCAAGGAGATCAAGGAGATCCACAACGCCGTCATGTTCAAGACCGTCAATTCCGTGTACCGCATCGAGTACGGAAAAGGGAAACAGTGATCCTTCCCCATCCCCGGCCACCGGCCTCGCCGCGTCCGTTGGGAGCCGGCAGTCCCGGCCCGCACGGTCTGAGCCAGGCCCGACCATGGCCGCGCCGCGCGCGGGGTTTCGATGCCTCGTGGGGCCGTGGTCAAGCGGGCCGACCTGTGGCATAATCCTCAAACTGATTCTGCGATCAACGCCGGAGGTGGCCCATGGGCGACGCCCGATCCACGGCCTCCAGGCGCGAGCCGGCCGCCGAGGAGGTGGCCCCGCGCATCTTCCGCATCAAGATCCCGCTGCCCGGGAGCCCCCTCAAGTACCTCAACGCCTACGTCATCCGGGGGCAGGGGCAGGATCTCATCGTGGACACCGGGTTGAATCGGGACGAGTGTCTGTCGGCCATGCGGGGGGGACTGGAGGAGCTGGGCGTGGATCTGCGGCGGGCCGATTTTTTCATCACCCATCTGCACGCCGACCATTTCGGCCTCATCGCGCGATTGGCCCACGAGGGGAGCCGGGTCTTCTTCAACCGGCCCGACTCCGAGCTCATCGAGGCGTGGGGCGGGTGGGAATTCATGGTCCAGTACGCCGGCCTCAACGGGTTCCCCCAGGACCAGCTCCGCCAGGCCCTGGAGCAGCATCCGGGCTACCGGTACGCGTCTTCATGGGTCCCCAAGCTGAACATCCTCAGGGACGGGGAGGGCGTGCGGGTGGGCGAGCGGCTGTTTCAGTGCGTGGAGACCCCCGGCCATACCCGGGGGCACACCTGCCTGTACGAGCCCGAGACCCGGACCCTCCTGTCGGGCGATCACATTCTCATCGACATCACGCCCAATATCCAGTGCTGGTCGGATGGAGAGGACCCGCTGAAGCGTTATCTCGAGAGTCTGGAGAAGGTGCGCCCTCTGGAGGTGGATCGGGTGTTGCCGGGGCACCGGAGGCTCTTCAAGGACCACGTCAAGAGAATCGACGAGCTCCAGCGCCACCATGCGGCGAGGGCCGCAGAGGTCCTCGCCATACTCGAGACCGGCCCCCGAAACGCGTTCGAGGTGGCCTCCCGCATGACCTGGGACATCGCCATTGACTCCTGGGAGCGATTTCCCGTCGCTCAGAAATGGTTTGCCACCGGGGAGGCCATCTCCCACCTGAGGTACCTGGAAGGGCAGGGCAAGGTGTGCGCACTGTCCCAGGACGGGAAGCGGGCGTATGGCCTGGGCCGCGCAGGGGCCTGAGCGCGCTTTGCCAAGGGGCGGGGCCTCGCGGGGGGGTAGGCCGCCAGGGGGTCACGTGCGCTTTTTTTCTTTGATTTCACGGAAAGAGGAGATATAATAGCGAGTTATGGGAAGCAGATTTGGCCACAGGTTCCTTTCTCCACTGGCAGGTCCCCCCCCTTTGGAAAGGCCCGCTCCAAGAAGCCTCCCAAGTCACTCTTAGACAAGAAAGGTAAAGGGCAACATGCAAGGAAAAGTCAAGTGGTTCAACGAGAAGAAAGGCTATGGGTTCATCGAGAAGGATGAGGGCGGAGACGTGTTCGTGCACTTCAGCGCCATCAGCGGCAGCGGCTTCCGCACCCTGATGGAAGGCCAGAGGGTGGACTTTGAAGTGGAAAAAGGCCCCAAGGGGCTGCAGGCCAAGGATGTGAGGGTCGTGTAACGCGCACGGGCGAGGCCGGCCGGGGGGGGCGGCCTCGCCCGCTGTTTTTCATCCCGCCATCCACGCATCTGCCGGCGTGCGGCCCTTGCCGGGCAGCAATACCCGCACATCCGGACCCAGGCTGACGGCCCCGCCCCGACCATCCTTTTCCTTCCAGCGGCCGGCCCCCCTCCTGTATGCCATCTCAGGGGTATGCCATGTCCCCTGGCCGTCGCGTCTGCGCTGCGCGGTTGAGCGCAGGCAATGGGGAATCGGCCGCAGCCAATCGAGGAAACGACCCGGAAGCCAGCGGCCTTGCTGGTTCACCGCGGGCGCCAATTGCCGCGTCACGGCTGGGCCCGCGTCGTTCCCGGAAACGCCCCCCCTATGCCCGGTTGCCCCGTCCTCGTGTGGCCGTTGGATCCGGGTCATGGGGTTCGAGGCGCTCGCCGAACAAGCGGAATGGGGGCCGTTGGAGGGATGAGCTCAGACACCGTCTTGCCATTGGTCGCCGGACCCTCAATCGCGCGCCCCCGCAACGGTCCAGGCGTCCGGGTCCCGGAGGATCAGGGCGCAGGTCGCGGCCCCGCCCTGGTGGGCGTTGAGGGGGAGGTCCGGGGAACCAAGCCCGGCCCGGACAAAGGCCGACCTTCCGAAGGGGCTGACGATGAAGGGGAACCTGCCCCGGCGCGTCTCCCCTCTGTCCCAGGCCGCGAAGGGGGCAGTGGGAAGGGGCACCTTCTCCTGAGCCACCCAGCGTCCAGGCTCCCGGGCCGTGAGCAGCGGGGCCCTGATCCGGACCTCGTCGGGCTCCAGGATCACGTGGCGGCCGCCGAAGGAACGGCGCCTCTTGAGGACGAAGGACCCGCTGCGGGAGATCTCCTCCAGAAGGGCCGGCTCCTCGTCCATGAGGCCGGGGCCCAGGACCCGGGTCAGGGGGATGGCCGACGCCAGCTCGGGATGCCGGCCCCGGAGGAGTTCCAAGAGCCCCTTGTCCTGGAAGAACGTGGAGCCCAGGGGGTTGACCAGGCAGGCGCGGCCCTGGGCCAGCGCCTCCCAGACCCGCTGCGTCCGCCGGCAGACCGCCCGGCCAAAGACCGCCCGGTCCGTCATGCGCCTGCGGAAACTGAGGGTGGAGAACTTGCGAACGATGAGGTGCACGGGCTCGCCGCCCAACACCACGCCGTCCACGGACACGTCCAGGTCCAGCAGGTCGCCCGTGAGGGTCCGATATCCCCGCTCCCCATACCTCGAGGCGATCCCCCGGCACTCGGGGACCATGAACCGGGCCTGGGCCGAGGACGTGATGAGGGCGATGGTCGGGGGAAACGGAAGGTGGGGACGGCCCTGAGAAAACCTCTCATAAGCGCCGAGGATGATTGTCAATGATTCATCTCTGGGATCCTGGAATTCGACCCCGGGGGTGGAGGGGGATCGCCCCGGGGGGGCCCGGTCCGCGGGGACAGCCGCGGCAGCGAGGAACGCCTGAGCCACCAGGGCCGGGTCCAGTTCTCCCCCGGGGCACCCGCAGTTGACCTCGAGGCACTGGGGGGGCTTGTCGGGGGGCAACACCATGTCCAGCCGGTGGATGGGAAGCAGGGCGGCCGGGCCCGGGTCCAGGGCGAGGAACTCCCGGTCCAGGGGACCTTCCAACAGTAGATGGGCTTCGGCCTCCCGGGGGTTCCCCCGGAGCCAGGCGCCGACCTCCTCCAGGGCCAGGGCGATGCGGCGGGTCCAGAGGGTCAGGGCGTCATGCTCCGGAGGTTTCAGAAAAAGCGGGGTGGCGAAGGAGTAGATCTCCTCCTCGGGGCTGTCCAGAAAGCGGAAGTGGCGGCACTGGACCAGGAAACCGCGCATGGCCGGGAGCAAGGCGGCCAGCTGGCCGAGGTCGGTGGGCAGGGTGGTCATGGGAACCAACTCCAAGTGGCGCAAGCCGCGCCGGAGGCGGACCGACCCCCGGGAAAAAGGCCGGCTTCAGGACGGCGACACCTCCACGCGAATCATGGTTCGGAGCCGCTGGACGTCGTCCGCCACCCGCTGGGGGTCCCGGTGCGCCAGCACTGCGAAAAGCGGGCAGCGAAACCCGTCCTTGGCCCATCCCACAACCTCGCCTGGGGCCATGCGCTGGCCAATGCGTCGCAACGACGCAACCCCCCGGACGGCCTCCAGGCCGCCGATGGCCGCGAGCCTGCCCGGCCCGGGTGGGAAGATCTCCACCACGGCCGCGGCGTCCTCCCGCTGGGGACGCCACTGAACGGACCTCCCCATGGCCAGCTCCAGGCCCATGGGGTCCAGGGGCGCGCCAAAGGCCAGCTGCATCATCTCCGATCGATAGCCCCCGATGCGGGGGGCTGCATCGAGAATGAATGCGCGGCCGTCTCCAAGGACCAGGTCCACGTGCATGGGCGTGGAGCGCAGCCCCAGGATCCCTGCCGCCTCGGCCACGGCCCGGCGGGCGAGGGCCTCTTGCTCGACCGCCAGGCCCGATGGGACCTGCCTCACGGCCACGTGGAAGTCCTCCATGCCCCAGCGCCGCGCCGGGGTGAGGGCCACGGCCGGGGTGAAGATCATCTCCCCGTCGGGACCCACGAACGCGTCCAGTGAGACCTCCCGGCCGTCCACAAACGCCTCGGCCACGAAGGTCTCTGCCACCGGCACGCCGTGGCGGGCCCCTGCGGCGTCACGCGACCGGGTGAGTTCACGCCTGGCCCTGTGCCATGTCTCGGGGTCCCGACACAGGGTGATGAGCTGGCTCTTGAACAGGTTTCGGGGTTTGAGGAGAAAGGGGAAGGGGATGGCCGGGAGCCTCGAGGATGCGAGGTCGGCTTGGTCGAAGGCCGGGTTGAGGGGCATGGGGGCCCGGGACAGGGCCTGCCTCAACAGGAGCTTGTCCCTCAGGATGCGGGCCTGAGCCAATCGGATGCCCGGCAGACCCAGGGCCTCGTTGAGCACCGCGTGTTCCATGACCCTGCGCTCCCGGCGGTTGAGCACCGCGGCCACCCGCGGCCCCAGAGGCCAGGCCCGGGCCCAAGCGCCCAGGGCCTCCAGGTCAAGGGGGCTGTACGGCACCCAGATATCCACGTCCTCGGGGAACGCGACCTGCTCACCCCCCTCCCGAAGGCAGGCGGTCTGCAGGCCCGATCCCCGCAGCTGCCGGGCGAGGCGCTGGACCCCGGTGAACAGGACGATGGGGGCGAGCTGGCTCATGATCGGCGCGCTTGCTCCTCGTCCAGGCCGAGGCTCGCGTAAGCCCATCGCACCACAGCGGCGACCTCGGGGTCCAGCGCCCCCCCCTCATTCATCACATGCCGGAAGAAGAGCAGGCGCACCACGCGGTCCAGGGCCTCGCCGGGCAGCAGGGCGGCGCCGGGCGGAGGGGGACCGTCGAGGACCATGAACTCGCCGTCGTCCCAGGGGGGCGGGGGCAGGGGGAACAGGGGGCCCGTGCGCCGCGGGGCCGCCTCACCCCGGGGCCACACGTAACGGCCCGGCGCCAGGGTGCCCCGCACACGCCCGGGCTCCGGACCACGGTGGAACAGGAGAAGCTGGGCTGCCGCCGGGAACTGCCGTGTGGACCGCTCCACGGCCTCGGCCGCCACGGCGTCCGGGCTGCCCAGCAGGGCCAGGAGGTGGAAGGCCTCCAGGGGGGGGTGGCCTGCGGCTGCCTGCAGGAGGGTCAGCGTGGGCAACGCCCCCGTGTACCGGGGATTGCATTCCAGGGCGTAGAGCTGCTGGGTGTCTTCATCCAGGGCGAAATCGACGCCGAAGATCCCCCCGTACCCCTCGTCCGCCAGGGCACCCCCCACCCAGCGGCAGAGATCCCCGGCCGCGCGCTCCACATGGTCGGGATACGTGGGCGCCCCCCACTGGTGCCCGCAGAAACGCCCCTCGCGGCCCGGCGCGAGAAGCTCCGGCAGGTCCAGAAGCTGGGTCTGCAGGGGAGAGAGGAGCACCCCCCAGGGTCCCACGCATCCCACCATGCTCAGGGATGGGCCGGTCACCAACGGGGAGACGAGCAGGCTACCCACCGCGTGCCCCCGGTGCCTCCCCGCTCCCAAGCGGACCGCCAAGCGCGCCAGTTCCTCCGCGCTGTTGACGAAGAAGGTCGATCGCCCTCCCCCCCGCGGGAAATCTGGGATCTGGACCACCAGGGCGGGGCCCCAGCGCCGGCGCCAGCGGCGGTATGCGGCGGGATCCAGCCCGTCGGCGGGCACGAGTTCCCCCTCCAGGGCCGGGAACGGACTGCCGGCAAGACGGCTCCGGAACCAGGCCTTGTCCTCCCAACGGGCGCGGACGGCGGCCGGAGCCGCCAGGAGCTCCCAGCCCATGGATCGCGCCAGGCCGTGGAGGGCCGGGCTCTGGCGGTAGATGACCAGCCTGGAGCCGGCGGGCGGGGCGCATCCCCGGGCACTCAGGGCCGGGTGGGAGAGGATGGACAGGGTGTCCCGGCACGCCGGCTCCGGGGCGGCCGACCCCTCGTGAAGGCAGTCCACCCCGGCCAGGGCCCGGAATTCCCCCAGGTCCAGGGTGGGCATGGCGCACAGGACCCGGTAGTCCTCGAGAAGGAGGGCAGGGCCCATCCTCGGGAAGGCACGTTCGCCCACCCCGATGACCGGGGTCCGCGCGCCCGCGGCCGCCCGGACCATGGCCCGGGCTCGATCCAGGGACCAGGAGGCCATGGTCGGTTCAGCCATAGTGGAGAAAGCAGGCTGCGTGGTGGTCCTTCTCCACCTCCCGGAGGGCCGCCTCCTCCTCCTGGCAACGGGCGCTGCAATTGGGGCATCGGCTGGAGAAAGGGCATCCTCTCTCGGAGGGGATCACGAAGAAATCCACCGGGCAGGCGGGAGGCGGGAGGTCCTCGCTCCGGCGTTTGACAGTGGGAACGGCCCGGATCAGGGCCTGGGTGTACGGGTGAACAGGATTCCGGATCACGGCCTCGGCCGGGCCGTGCTCCATGATCCTGCCCCGATAGATGACCCCGATGCGGTCCGACAGATAGCGGGCCGTGGCCAGATCATGGGTGATGAAGAGCATGGTCAGGGAGTGGCGCTCCTTGAGGTCGAGGAGCATGTTCAGGAGCTGGGCCTGGATGGATGCGTCCAGCATGGATACGGGCTCGTCGGCCACCACGAACTGGGGGTCCAGGCTCATGGCCCTGGCCACGGCCACGCGCTGGCGCTGCCCGCCGCTCAATTGATGCGGATACCGAAAGACGAAATCCCGGGCCGGACGGAGCCCCACCTCTTCCAGGACGTCCTGAACCCGCTCCTCCCGCTCCCGGTGGGTCCCGATGCCCTGCACCAGCAGCGGCTCCACCACGGTCTGGAAGATGGTCAGCTGGGGATTCAAGGACTGATAGGGATCCTGGAAGATCATCTGCACGCGCCGGCGGAAGGCTTGGCTGTCTCTGGCGCCCTCGGCGCTGATGTCCTTGCCGTCGAAACGGATCCGGCCCGATGTGATCTCCTCCAGCCCCACGATGAGCCGGCCGCAGGTGGTCTTTCCGCTTCCGCTTTCCCCCACCAGGGAGAAGATCTCCCCGGGTTGGATCAGGAACGAGACCCGGTCCAGGGCCTTCACGTCCCCGCCCTTGTGGCGGGACAGAAGGGTCTGGCGGCGGTGAAAGACCTTGGAGACCTCCTCGAAGGTCAGCATGGGGTGGTTTGAGAGCGCGTCGTGCATGCCCTTTCCCCTACGATGCGATGCGGTGGCACAGGGCGAAGTGTCCGGGGCGGTGCTCCCGCCACCGGGGCCGCCCTGTGGGGCAGCTCGCGTGGTCGCCGGGACAGCGCGGGCAGAAGCGGCAGCCCCCCGGCGGATCCAGGAGGTTTGGCGGCTCGCCGGGTATGGGTTCGAGCCGCTTTCTCTCTCCCGTGATCTGGGGATACGAGCGCATGAGCCCCTGGGTGTACGGATGGAGGGGCGCCTCCAGCACCGCGTCGGTGGGGCCGAATTCGATGAGCTGCCCCGCGTACATGACCCCCATGTGATCGCAGGAGCGCGCGATGACCGAAATGTCGTGGGAGATGTAGATGAGAGAGAGGCCCATCTCCTTCTGGAGCCGCCTCATCTCCCCCAGGATCTGGTCCGCCACCATGACGTCCAGGGCCGTGGTGGGCTCATCGGCGATGATGAGGGAGGGGTTGCACGACAAAGCCATGGCGATGACGGCCCTCTGGCGCATGCCGCCGCTGTACTGGTGGGGATAGTCGCGCATCCTCGCCGGGTCCAACCCCACCATGGCGTACAGTTCCGACACCTTTTCCTGGGCCTGCTCGCGGGTGATCCCGTTGTCGTGGGTCAGGATGGCCTCGACGACCTGATCTCCCACCCGGTGGACGGGGTTCAGGGCGTTCATGGCGGCCTGAAAGACCATGGAGATCCGCCGCCATCGAAAACGCCGCATGGCCTCCGGATCCTTGGTCAGGAGGTCTTCTCCCTGGAACAGGATGCGCCCCTCCACGACCCGGGCATTCTGGGCCAGGAGCTGCAGCACGGCCATGGCCACCGTGGTCTTTCCGCACCCGGATTCGCCCACGAGCCCCAGGGCATCGCCCTGACCCACCTCGAAGGTCACGCCGTCGAGGGCATGGACCACGCCTCGGGTCGTGTGGTACTGCACCGTCAACCCGTCCACCCGCAGGAGGTTCACTGCTCCAGGACCTCCTTCCGGAGCCTGGGGTTGAGGACCTCATCCATGGCCCTTCCCACCAGGTAAAAGGACAGGGTGATCAGGGAAATGCAGATGCCGGGGGGCAGGAGCCAGTACGGGGCCCGGAACATGTGGCCCGTTTTCCAGACCCACTGGAGCATCATCCCCCACGAGACCGTGGACGGGTCTCCGAAACCGAGGAACGACAGGGCGGCCTCGATGAGGATGGCCGAGGTGACCCCGAAGGTCATGTACAGGAATGACAGGGGCAGCACGTTGGGCAGGATGTGGCGCATGAGGATGCGCATGCGGGAGGCTCCGGCCACCCGGGCCGCCTCGATGTACGGCCTCACCTTGAGAGAGAGGGTCTGGGAGCGAATGACGCGGGAGACCCCCGCCCACTTGAGCAGCGAGATGATGATCACCAGGTTCCAGATGGAAAGCTGGCCCACCACCGAGGAGAGGATCAGGATGACCAGGAGCCCGGGGAGGACCATGACGATGTCGGCCAGCCGCATGAGAAAGGTGTCCATGGTCCGGCCGAAGAAGCCGGCGATCATCCCCACCAGGGTCCCGATGGCCACGGCCATGAAGGCGGCGGAGATGCCGATGGCAAAGGCCACGCGAGTGCCCGTGAGCACCTGGGAGAGGATATCCCGACCCATGAAATCGGTCCCCAACCAATGGCTCCTGGACGGGCCAACGGACGATGCGATGTGGGGGTCCACGCCGCTCATGGGGTGGTACATGGGATCCACCAGGGGGGGGACGAAGCTCCCCGCGGCCATGAGGGCGAACAAAACCAGGAGCCCGAGGCCCAGAAGGCCCATGGGATTCCTGCGATAGATGGCCCAGTTTTCTCCCAGGTGCCTCAGCCAGTGGATGCCCGGCTTGTGGAACCGGCGATGGAGATCGTCGCCGTCTGCCCCTTGGCGATGGGATGGATGCCGTGCCGTGTCCTCTCTCATCAGTATCGGATCCTGGGATCTAGGTACGCGTAAATGACGTCCACCACCAAATTGGCCACCAGCACGAATGCGGCGATGAGCAGAAAGGCCGCCTGAGCCAGGGGGTAGTCTCCGCTGCTCACCGAGAAGACCAGCTCCCGCCCCAGCCCCGGCCAGGAGAAGATGGTCTCGGTGATGGCGCCCCCGTTGATGGAGAAGGCCAGGCTCAGGCCCAAGCTCGTCACCACGGGCAGGGACGCGTTGGGCGCCGCGTGGCGGTTGCGGATGACGTTCTCGGGGAGCCCCTTGGCCCGGGCCGTGAGGATGTAGTCCTCCCGCAGGGTCTCGAGCATGGTGCTTCGCATCACGAGGGTGTACCCGCCGAAGTGGGTCAGGAAGAGGACCCCCATGGGCAATGCCATATGGTGAAGCACGTCCAGTCCCTTGCGCAGCCAACCGGATTCCGGGTCCAGCCAAACCTCCGGGCTGATCATGCCGTTGAGGGGAAACCAGCCCAGATGGTAGGCGAAGATCCAGATCACGATCAAGGCCAGCCAGGGAAGGAAGAAGGTGTGGGTCAGGAGTCCGAAGAAGCTCACCGAGGTGTCCAGGAGGCTACCCCGCTTCCAGGCCAGGACCTTGCCCCAGGAGATGCCGGCAAAGGCGTACAGGACCGTCACCGTGGTGAACAGGATGGCGGTCTTGGGCAACCGGTCCCCCAGGATCTCCACCACGGGCTGCCGGTAATGGAAGGAGATGCCGAACTCGCCCCGGACAAAGTTCCACAGGTACATCAGGTACTGGCGGAGGAGGGGCTGGTCCAGGCCCAGCTGGCTCTTGATCAGGGCCACCTCCTCGTCGGTCATCATGGGGTCGGTCATCATGGCCACGGGGTCGTTGGGCGCCATGCGGAAGAGGATGAACAGGAGGGTCAGGATGATGAAGAAGGTGACGACGATCTGGGCGGACCGCACGGCCAGGAACTTTCGTAGGTTCATGAGACGCCGCTCTCGAACATCAGGTCCGCGTCCTGCGCGGATCACTTCTTCACAGGCTTCACCTGCAGGAAGGTCCAGAGGTTTCCGATGCCGCCCGACATCTCCTCCCAGCCTTCAAACTTGTCCGTCCGGACGCCCTCCAAGTTCATGGGGACGTACAGGGGGAGGTACGGCAGATCCTGATTGAGCATCTCCTGGAGGCGATGGACCATCTTTTGCCGCTCGGCCACGTCCATGGCCAGGGCCTGGCGGTCGGCCAGCTCGTCGAACTGGGGGTTGCGATACCCCACCGTGTTCTTCCCCTCGGGCTTGTCCTCCCGGGAGTGGAAGAAGGACCGCAGGAAGTCGGGATCCTGCCCCAAGGCCCCCCAGCCCGACACGAACATATCGAAGTCCCGCTCCGCCCCGATCTTCTTGTTCATGGCCGAGAAGGCCATGGGCTTCCAGTTGACGGGGACGCCGAACTCCTTGAGCCACTGTTGCACCAGATTGGCCGTCTGGGCCCGCTGGGCATCGTAGTCGGCCGGCGGACTCAGGAGATTGATGGGCGCAATGGGCTGCCCGTCCGGCAGCTTGAGCCCGCCGCCTGGCGTGGAGAACTGACCCGGCATCTGCCCGCCCTCCGGCTCCACGTCCCAACGATACCCCGCCTCCTTGAGCAGGGCCACGGCCTTGGAGACCCGCTCCTTCCAGGTCAGCCCCTCGCCCCACCTGGGCGGGTTCTTGAGGGTGAACTTGCCGATCTCCGGGGGCACCAGGGTGTCCAGGCGCACCCCCTCGTTGTGCAGGATGCGCTGAACGATGAAGTCCTTGTCCACCAGATACGCCACCGCATGCCGAAAGGCGGGGTGGGCCATGGGGGGGCGGCGCAGGTTGAATCCCAGGTACCGGAAGCCGCTCTTGGGCTCGGAGAAGACCCGGATGTTCGCGCTCTTCCTGAGGTCCTCCAGGTAACCGGATTCGATCCCCCACCAGAAATAGTCGATCTCCCCCTTCTTGAGGGCCAGGATGGCCGTATCCGTATTGCCGAAGACCTTGAAGACGATCCCCTCCACATGGGGACCCAGGGTGCGGTTCGCCAAGGTGGCGTTGCGCCCGAAGAAACGCTCGTTGCGCTTGAGATGGATGTAGGCCCCTTTCTGCCACTCGTGAAAGGAGAAAGGCCCCACGCTCTCGGGTTTGTTCACCGGGTGGGTGGTCAGGAGCTCCACGGGCTTGACCAGAGCCGCCGCCAGGCCCTCCTGGCCCGACTTGCCCGCCGCCTCCTGGGCCTTGAGGCCGTCTTCCAGGAGCTTCTGGGCCTGCCCCGCCAGGGAGGCCCACCGGGCCTTCTGGATGACGACGCTGGTGAGGGTCCGCTCCCACAGGATGGCCGAGGGCCTGGCCAGGGTCAGCACCACGGTTCGGGCATCGGGGGCCTCCACCTTGTCCACGAAGTTCCAGTTGTTCCAGTACGCCGGGATGCGGAATCGGCGGATCATATCGGCCGTGAAGACCACGTCGTAGGCCGTGAAAGGCGAGCCGTCGTCCCACTTGGCCTCGCGCACATGGAAGGTGACCGTCTTGGCGGTCTCGTCCCAGACCGGCTCATCCTGGGCGAGCCAGGGCACCAAGTTCTCGCCGTCCGGGTCTCGGTAGTACAGGCGCTGGTAACAGAAGAGCAGGACCTTGCTGGCCCAGATGTCC
>CAZEPJ010000006.1:0-95038 GCA_964514105.1 uncultured Desulfarculaceae bacterium
AACCCGCAACCTGCTGATTACAAATCAGCTGCTCTACCGTTGAGCTACGCCAGCCCCTGGGGCCATCATTTTGGTGGTTACCTCTCAAGAAAAGGTTTAGAAATTTTTATTTTATGGAACCACCCCTATCCTGTCAACCGGTTTTTTTCACCTTCCCCTTTCTGCCTCATCACCTCGTACAACACCACCGCCGCAGCCACCGATGCGTTCAGCGTCCCCACGGCCCCTCGGGTGGGGATCGACACCCACATATCGCTGAAAGCCCGGACCAGGGGCCGCAGCCCCGTTCCCTCGTTCCCGAACACCAGAGCCACTCGCCCGGGCCAATCCATCTCCCACAGAGGGATCCCGCCCCGGTCCGTCGTTCCCACCATCCAAAGACCCCGTCGTTTCAGTTCCCGCATGGTCCTGGGCAGATTCGAGACCTGACAAAGTTGCACATGCTCGAGAGCCCCGCTGGCCGCCTTGGCGACCACGGGCGTGATGGGCGCCGTCCTCCGCTTCTCCACAACGACCCCTGCAGCCCCCAGTGCAACGGCCGAGCGAACGATGGCCCCCAGGTTGTGGGGGTCCTGAACCCCGTCCAGCAGCAGCAGCGGACCCTCCCGGCTCAAGATCGTCTCCAGGCTTACCCAAGGCAAGGCCTCCACCCGGGCCACGACCCCCTGATGGCGCCCCCCCGGGTACCGACGATCCAACTCGGCACGGCTCGTCTCGTGGACCACCGCCTCTCCGGTCGTCTCCCATAAGCCGTCCATCCTGGCGCTTCGCCCCCCACGGACGATCCAGACTTCCAGGACTTTGCGCCGCCTCGCCCTCAACGCCTCGGCCACCGGGATAATCCCGTATATCCACTCGGTTGAGTCCTGACTCTTGCGCTTCAAGGACATCCGATGTATCTCGGGTCCATGCACCGGCAAGAAAGGCCGTCCCCCACCTGGTGCATGCAGTAAAAACCCGTGCCTCGCCCATTTTCGGGTCCAGTCATGCCAGCATAACCTTCAGCGCGACCACGGGATCCGATGCATCCAGGAGGCTTCTTCCCATCACCAGGAAATCCGCGCCGGCATCCAAGGCGTATCGAGGTCCCATGACGCGTTGCTGATCATCCCCCGCAATCCTCCCCGTTCGGATGCCGGGGGTGATGAGCAGGATCTCCTCGCCCAGGGCCCTTCGCAGGGCCGCGACCTCTCTGGGAGAGGCCACCAATCCCCTGACCCCCGCCTCCACGGCGAGTTCGGCAAGGCGCAATACGCAATCCTCCGCGGTCCCGCGCAGCCCGACCGTCTCCAAATCGGGGGTGTCGAGGCTGGTCAGCAGGGTCACCGCCAGCACGTCCGGGGCGGCCGCACCGCTGGACACAGCCCCCTCCTGCGCCCCCTCCAGCGCCGCACGCAGCATATCCCGCCCGCCAGACGCGTGGACATTGACGAATGTGACCCCCAGGGCGGCTGCCGCCCGCACGGCCCTCCGAACCGTGTTGGGGATGTCGTGGAACTTGAGATCCAGGAACACCTTACCTCCCCGCTCCCGGATAGCGGTCACGGCATGCGGCCCCTCTCGCGTGAACAGCTGGCTCCCTACCTTGAAAAACTCCAGGGTTCCTTGCAATCCTTCCACCCACCGGCATGCCTCGCTCAGTCGATCCGTGTCCAGGGCCGCAATCACCCTTCGGATCGAACCCATCTCCCGGATTGTCCGTCGATCCACGGCTTGACTCTCTCCATTCGGCAGCGTTGGGACAGAATGATGGACGCCAGATCCCGAACGGCGACATCTAGATCCCCGTTGAAGACCACGTAGTCGAACTTCTCCCACGCCTTGAGCTCTTCCTTTGCCCACTGGAGCCGAATCCGCATCTCCCGCAGAGAGTCCGTGCCCCTCCCGGACAAACGCTCCGTCAAGGCCTCCCACGACGGCGGAAGCACGAAGATCTGATGCGTCCTCACATGGGCGGACCGCAACAGCTGGGCCCCCTGCGCATCCACGTCCATGATCACATCCAAGCCCCTCTCCAGCTGCGACTCCACCCATTTCCGAGACGTCCCGTAGCAATGCCCGTAGACCTGCGCCCATTCCAGGAACTCGCCGCGCTCCGACATGGACCGAAAGACCGGCTCCGACACGAAGAAGTAGTCTCGTCCCTCCACCTCCCCGGATCGCCGCACGCGCGTCGTGTGAGACACCGAGTAGACCAAGCCGTCCACCTCGCCGCAAACCCTGCGGCAAAGTGTCGTCTTGCCCGTCCCAGAAGGAGCGGATATGACGAAGATCTCACCTCTCGGGATCCCGGATTGCATCTCACATCTCCCCACCCCGCCCCCCCCTCGGGCTCTCCGACGCGGCCAACCGCTGGGCGATGGTGTCCGCCATGAAGGCCGACAGGATGACGTGGTTGCTGTCGGTCACGATAATCGAACGGGTCCTCTTTCCCTGCGTGGCGTCGATCAGGCGGGAACTCCGTTTCGCCTCATCCCGCAACCGCTTCATGGGTGCGGATCCCGGGCTCAGCACGGCCACCACGCGGGAGGCGGCCACGATGTTTCCATACCCGATGTTGAGAAGGCGCTCCCCCACCTTGGACCTCCATCCGTCTCGGCCGACGCCGCGGGGAGGGCACGGTCCAGCCCCTGCGGTCCGTCACTCCACGTTCTGGACCTGTTCGCGCATCCGCTCCAACTGGGCTTTCATCTCGACGACGCGGTGAGACACCTGCGTGTCCGATGACTTGGAACCCAGGGTGTTGACCTCTCGATGCATCTCCTGGAGCAGGAACTCGAGCCGCTTCCCCACCTCTTGGCCGCCGTTGAGAAGGCCGAGAAACTGATCGATGTGGCTCCCCAGGCGGACCAGTTCCTCGGCCACATCCAGCCGGTCCACCCAGATGGCGGCCTCCTGCTCCAGTCTGCCCGGATCGAGGCCGGGCTCTGCCATCATGGCTTCCAGACGGTCCCGCCACCGGCCCAGATGGTGCTCCAGCAGCCGAGGTGACATGGATTGGATCTCTTCCACCTGGGAGCGCATCCAGCGAGCCCGTTGCTCCAGATCCTTCCGGATGGCCCCGCCTTCAGCCGAGCGCATCTCCTCCAAGGCGTCGATGGCTTGGGTCAGGGCCTTTTCCAGCGCATCCCGCTCTTCTTCCAGCGAAGCTTCCCGCACCCCGATGAGATCTCGAAACGAGGCCATCATGGCCAGATCGACGACACCCGGCAGGCCCAGCTCGTGCCTCATCGCTTCCAAGGCCCGATGGACCGCCCGCGCCTTGCCCGTTTGCAGGTCCACGGCGGGTTCATCCTCCGGACGCAAGGCCTCCCACCGTACATGGATCTCGATCCGTCCCCTGCGGAGGCGGTCCTGAAGCTGCTTTCGCATGGCCGGCTCCAACGCCCAGCCCCCAGGCGGGAGCCTCAGCTGGATGTCCAGGAAACGGCTGTTCACCGCCCGGGCCTCCACCACGATGCGATGGCGCAGCCCGTCGGCCTCCGCCCGCCCGAACCCGGTCATGCTCCGGATCATCTCCCCCTCCCGTCACACCGTCTCCTTTGCCAGAGGTGGGCCTCCCGCACTCGAGCGAAGAACCCGAGAAGCGCAGGCGACGCATAGTCGGGATAGGTCCACGGCAGCGGGCGGAATCTACCCTGGGAGAACAGCAGGGCCAGATCCGCGAACACCCCCTGGCCGAGGTAGATGCGATGCGTGTACCCCTTGTGGGTGGCGAGCACCAGGTTGTTCAAACCGAGGATCCCGGGGTCCAGGTTCACCGTGCGCCGCCCCTTCGAATCGCGAAGCCGATCCTCCAGGACCTGTGCCGCCAGCTTGGCCCGCACCAGGTGATCCGGTGGGAAAGGGTCGCCGAAGGCCAGCATTCTCCGCCGCAGATCGGCCCCCATTTCCGCCTCATAGTAGTCCGTCTGCTCAAACGACAGCCGCTCGCTCACGGCGAGGACAGGCCCGAAGGCCCCTTCCAAGAGCCTGATGACGTGGGGTTCCTGCAGCACATCGGCGAAAAGGGCGCTCACAACCAGGCGCGCGTCGATCAGCGGTGCCTCCCCTCCCGGCCCCATGACCGTCTCCACTCCCGTGAGGTCGCCCGGCTCCGAGCCGCTGCCCGTCACCGCACACAGGAGACCCCCGTCACCGACGAGCCGCCTGGTGCCCCCCGCGTCAACAGGCCGAACCGCTGCAACGTATTCCCGCCCTCGCGATGCGCCAGGGATCACCCAGACCAGAGAATACGTCAGCGACGCCCGTTCCTCAAGCCCCCGGCGAGCTCCGCCCAGCACTTCCCAGGATCCGGCGAAGACGCTGGTTGGTGACCGCCGCGGTTCCCACCTCCCCCACGACGATCCCCGCCGCCAAGTTGGCAAGCAAGGCCGCCTCTGCCGGAGGGGCACCCGCGGCCAGGCCCAGGGTGAAGGTGCTGATCACCGTGTCCCCCGCGCCCGTGACATCGTAGACATCTCTGGCCACGGTGGGGATGTGGAGATGCCCACCGTTGCGCAGAAAAAGGCTCATTCCCTCTTCCCCCCTCGTGACGAGGAGGATCTCGCACGCCAGCTCTCCCAACAGCTTGCGGCCCACTTCCATGAGGATCGCTTCCGAGGAGACCGTCATGCCCGCCGCCAAAGCGGCCTCGTGCTGATTGGGGGTCACGGCCGTCACCCCGCGGTACAGAGCGAAGCGGCTGTTCTTGGGGTCCACCGAGACCAATAGGCCACGTTCCCGGACCGCCTCCCGGGCCACCCCCATGAGCCGATCACCCACCACCCCCTTGCCGTAATCCGACACTACGATGCCGTCGATCCCCCCCCAACTGCGGCGCACGTATTCGCAAAGACTGGTCGTCTGATCCTCCGACAGGGGGATCGGCTCTTCCTGGTCGATGCGGACGATCTGCTGGCTGTGTGCGATGATCCGCGTCTTGAGGCTCGTGGGGCGGCGCGGGTCCCTGAGGATCCCTCCGGTCGGGACCCCCTTTCGTTTGAGCTCGCCCAGCAGCCACCTTCCCGGCTCGTCCGTCCCCACCAACCCCGCGACCAGGACCCTGGCCCCCAGGGCTCGGAGGTTGTTGACCACATTGGCAGCGCCCCCCATGCGGAGGCTCCGGTCGGTCACCTTCACCACTGGGACCGGGGCCTCGGGGGAGATCCGGGTCACACTCCCCCACACGAACTCGTCCACAATGAGATCGCCCATCACCAGGACAGTCTTGTCCCTGAACTTGCTGGGCCACTGCCGGAGGCGTCGCACCGTCGTCCTGACCGCCTTCTCGTGGCCATCCTTGGATCCGATCATCCTCCCCCCTGCTCAGACTCCGGTCCCCTCGACATGCCCCAATGCCCCGGGCAACCCTGGAGGTGCCACCGAAGGATGTGTCTGTCCACCTCGTGGCGCCTCGACCAGCGCGCCTCGGCGGAGCGGGACATGCGCATCATGAGGCCCGAGGACGTCCAGTTGCTCAGGCACTTGACCAGGATCCCCCCACGAAGGAACGCCAGGGCGATCTGGCTCCGATGGAGGCTGAAGAACCGATATCGAGATCGATGGTACTCCACCCGCGCCCCTGCCAAATCGTTCCGGGCCGACTGCCCCTGGAGGTGGGTCGCAACGGCCCACGGAACGTGCACCACCTTCCAGCCCCGGCGCCTCATTCGCACACACCAGTCCGTCTCCTCCATGAACAGGAAATACCCCTCGTCCAGTCCACCCACTTCCTGCCACGCCTCCCGCCGCGCCAACAGAAACGCCCCCAGCACGGACTCCACCTCCATCACGTCCCGGGGGGGGTGCCGCTTGCTCGGGTACCGCCTGGGGAAGAGAGTCTGGAGGATCCCCCTGGGGAGCAGCTCCGTCGCCAGCGTGGGGGCCGCTCCAAAGGCGTTCTGGGGACGTCCGTCCGGATCCGACAGGGCCCCTCCTGCAATCCCCACCCGCGAATCCCGCTGCACGGCCGAGACCAATCCCTCAATGGCGCCCGGCCGGGGAAAACAATCGCTGTTGAGGAGAAGGGCATAGCGCCCGCCACAGGCGCGGAGGGCTTGATTGTTGGCCGCGGCGAACCCCAGATTTCGGGCGTTCTCGATGAGGCGAACCCCGGGAAACGCGCTGCGTACGGCCCGCGGGCTGCCGTCTGCCGACCCGTTGTCCACCACCCAGACCTCGGTGTCCAGACCCAGAAGGAGCCCATCCAGATGCCGCAGGCACTGCAGTAGCAGTTCCCGGGTATTCCAGTTCACGATGACCACGGAGAGGTCCATGTAGCGCGCCCGCGTCTCCCCTCTCTGCATATGATCGGGCCGGGCCGCGACCCGCCGCGGGTTCAGGCTGGCAGGTCCTTGGGGGCCCTCCAGGATCAACCCCAGTGCGCCCCCGGGGAGAGAGGCCCCCGGGGCCGATCACGCCTTGACGTGGCGGAGCAAGATGTCCCGAAACGTGGCGACAACCCGCTCCACCACATCCTCGGTGAGTTTGGCCGACAGCGGGAGAGACAGGGTCCTCCGGGAGATCTCCTCAGCCCTGGGAAACTCCCCGCTCCGGTATCCGAATCGATCTCGATAGAAGGGCTGAAGATGCAGGGAAATGAAGTGAACCCCCGTCCCGACGCCCTCGTTGCGCAGCTCCTCCAGGATCGTATCGCGTTCCACGGTCAGTCGGGAAAGGTCGAGGAGCGGAGTGTAGAGGTGGCGCGCATGGACGGTGTCGGGCTCGGCCGGAGGCGGCAAGCTCACGGGGAGGTCAGCGAAGGCCTCGTCGTACCGGCTCCATATGGCTTCGCGGCGACGGAGATATTCCCCCATGCGAGGAAGCTGGTGAATGCCCATGGCCGCCTGGAGATCCATCATGTTGTACTTGAAACCCGCCTCGAGGATCTGATAGTGCTTGTATCCCGTGGAGGAGTAACGGCTCCAAGCCCCCTTGCTCATGCCATGGAGGCTCAGGATACGGATCCGCTCCGCCCAGTCGTCCCGATCCGTGGTGACCATGCCCCCCTCTCCCGTGACCAGATTCTTGGTCACATAGAAGCTGAAGGCCGCCCCGTCCCCCAGGACGCCCACCTTGCGACCCCGGTACCAGGCCTCTGTGGCATGGGCGGCATCCTCGATGATAAGGAGATTCCACTTCCCAGCCAACTCCCACAGTGGCTCCATGGCACAAGGCCTGCCAGCCAGGTGAACCACCATCAACGCCTTCACCCGCCCGCCGCGGGCCTCCAGGGCGGCCCTCACCGCGTCAGGGTCCATGTTCATGGTGGCCCCGTCCACGTCCACGAACACGGGCCTTGCCCCCACGTGAACCACCACGTTGGCCGAGGCGGCGAAGGTCATGGGAGACGTGATGACTTCGTCCCCCGGCCCCACGCCGGCGGCTGCCAGCAGCAGGTGCAGGCCCGCCGTGCAGGAGTTGAGCCCGATGGCGTGTCGGCATCCCACGTATTGGCGGAACATGGCCTCGAATCGCTGCGTCTTGGGCCCCGTGGACAACCATCCAGATCTCAGGGAGTCGACGACCTCCGCGATCTCCGCCTCCTCGATCATCGGGCTCCCGAAGACCACGAATTCCTTCTCGCTCATGGCCACCTCACGTCTCGCGCTCCAGAGCCGCAGGGCAGGACACAGAACCGCTCACCCCCTTCCCCTGTCGGCGCCGCGTCTTATGGTTCCGTTCTTTTTTACCGGGAATGCCCGCGGGACGCAACCCCTAGGGCCCCTTCCCGCTGACGAGCCGAACATACAGGCCCGCCACCTGCCGAGCCTGCCGCGCCATGGAAAACGACGCCAGGGCCTTTTGTCGTCCGGCCCGCCCCATGGCCTCCCGCATGTCCTTGTGGGCGGCCAACCGATGAATGGCTTCGGCGAGGGCGGAGGGCTCTTCATCCACCAGCAGCCCCGTGCGTCCGTCTTCCACCAGCTCCGGGAGGATCCCCCGCCTCGAGGCCACGACCGGTTTCGCCATCGCCATGGCTTCCCGGACCGCCCGGCAGGTGCCGTCCGAGCCTGGAACCAGGAAGACCTTGACATCCATGGCTCCCAGGTGCTCCACATAGTCTTCCCCCCGGTACCCCGGAAACAGGATCATCTCCCCCAGCCCCATCCGCCTGGCGGGCTCCACGGCCACGGACTGCATGTGCGTCCCCCGCCCCAGCACCATGAGTCTCACGGCCGGACGCCTCCCCTTGAGAAGGGCCATGGCTTTCAGGAGGGTTTCGAAGCGCCGATGTCTCTGCATGCGCGCCACGATGCCGACCAGGATCTCATCTTCGGCCACGCCCAGGGCCGACCGGACGCCCCGACTTGCCCGGTCCGGGTGGAAGCGCTCCAGATCCACGGCCCCCTCCACGCGAAGGACCCTCTCCCGCATCAAGCCGAAGCCCCGGATATCTGCCTCCGCGGCCCGCTCCGAGAACTCCACCAGACCATCGGTCCAACGCCTCAGGAGCCAGCGGTTCCCCAGGGAGGCCTTGAGGGGTCGCGCCTTGTGGTTGGTCCGGACGATGGGGATGCACGCCGACGAGGCCCTGGCTGCCCACCCACCCAGGAAGTGGTCGTGGGAGAGATGGCAGTGAATGAGGTCATATCCCTCCTCCGCGAGGACCCCCCCCAGATGAGTCAAGTCCCAAAGGGTCTCCCGCGGGTGCAGATATCGGTTGAGGTAAAAGCGGCTGGTGACGGCCACCCCCCGCTCCTCGGCCTTGCTCCGGATGGACTGCGGGTATCCTTCCACCGGCCGCCTGCAGGCGAGGGTCACCTGGACGCCCTGTTCGGAAAGGGTCCGGCAGAGGTTTACCGTGGGCTCGGCAGGACCGGTCCATCGCCAGTCGCTGAACAGGTGAAGGACCTTCACCCGCAGTCCTTTCTCCGGATGCCGCTCATCCTGGCGGTCTCCCGGGCCAGAGCCCTGAGCTGATCTCGATGCCACCTCTTGCCCCCGTAGGCCGAGAGGAACCGAAGACGGTCCCGCAGGCCCACCTCCGACGGCAAGGACGCATCCAGCTGGGCCAGATTGAGGACCCGCGCCCCCCAGGACACCCGACGCGGAAACCGAACGGCTTCCAGGTCGAGAAAGACGACCCGCCTACCCTGGCCGCCGGCCTCGATGAGGACGTTGCCCGCCTTCAGGTCTCGGTGGAAGACCCCGGTGGCGTGCATCCGCGCCAGGGTCTCGGCCAAAAACGGGATCAGAGGGCGCCACACGCTCGGAGGAGTCTCCCGCACATATCGATCCATTCCCCGCCCCAGGCGGACCATTTCCGTGATCACGCCGCATCCCAGCAGGACGCCCAAGCGGCGGCGCTCCCACATGAGATGCGGATCGGGCACCCCGAACCCCCTCACCCTCAGACCCCAGCATCCCTTCCAGAAGGCCCTGGCCCGCGACGGTTTGATGCTGCAGCGCACCGCGTGGAGGAGCCCCCGATAGGGATACTCCTTTACGCAGAGATCCAGGGGCCGCCCCCCCACATGAGTAAGGTGGGCCGTGACCCGGCTCTCCCGGGCCAACTTGAGAGATCGGCCATCGGTGGGGCAGATCACCGATCGAGCATCCTGCAGGATGCGTGGGAAGGCGCCAAGGGGAAAGCCCCTCCGGGCGAAGAAGCGCCACTGCCCGGAGCGCCTCGCGACGAAGCCGCTGCTCTCCACCAGACACCGCCGGGTACGGCTGCGCTGGTGGCGGCGCGCCATCCCTTCCCGCAGCCCTTTCAGGGTGCCCAGAACCGATCCCGGCTCCCTCCCCCCTCCCTCCCGGGCCAGGTATGCCCGCACAAAACCCGTTTCTTCCCCCGGATCCAGATCCCCCAAAGAGCCCAGGAGCTGCGCCAGATTCCACAACCGCTGTCCCCACGTCAGCCGGCGCCCCCAACGCACGCGGTGGAGATCGAGGAGATACAGCCGATCCCCCTTCGTCCCCGCGACCAGGAGGTTGCCCGCATGCAGGTCCCCGTGAAACACCCCTTCCCCGTGCACCCTGGCGATGAACTGCGCCGCGCGCTGCAGCACGCCCAGCCGCCATCCGCTGTCTCCCCGCAGGCCCCGGGAGCCCAGGGCCTCCCCCAGAGACACGCCGTCGGCCACCGTCTCGGTGATCAGCGCCCCGCGGCGGGCCAACCCCCTTCGCCTCCAGCAGCCGAGGGCCAAAGGCACAGGGGTCTCCAGCCCGCGCCCGAGTAGGTGATGGGCCGCGCGCCACTCCCTCTCCCACTGGCTCCCCCGGAGGGACATGACCAGGGCCCGGGCCAGGCCGCAGGGCTCGAATCTCTTGATCACCACATCCAGGCCGCCTTCTGCCCGGAGCCGACCCACGCGCCGTACCATGGAGGCTGCCATGGGCTCGTATCCCTCCAGCGACTCCAGGTCGTCGATTCGACCCAGGACCCCCTGCAGGGACCGGGAGTACTGCGGCCGCAAGGTCCATCGCCATCGCCCACTGCCGGGAATCCCGGGGCCCAGGGTCGCCCCCGCATTGAACTCAGGCGCGGCGCGCACGGGGAGACCTCCCTGGCCTCATGGGATCGAACCTCCAAGGGCGCGCAGCAGCCGCGGGGCCCATTTGGCCAGGCTGTAGGATTCCTCCACGAGCCGCCGCCCGGCGGAGCCCATGCGCCTGCGTTCCTCCCGGTCTCCGGCCAGGCGTCGGAGGCATTGCTCCCACGCCCCGCCGTCGGGCGCCAGCAGCCCGTTGACGCCGTGGGTCACCATCTCCCGGTTGACCCCGACCGGGGAGCAGACCACGGGGAGGCCTGCCGCCATGTACTGCAGGAGCTTGAAGCCGCACTTGCCCCGGGCCCAGGGATCGTCCGTCAGGGGCATGATCCCGATGTCGAAGGCGTGCAGATCCCGCAGCTCATCCTCGTACGACCACGGGACCCGCTCCAGAGGCAGGTCGTCCCAGCCGGGAAACGCATTGGAGACGACCCGGACCCGCAGGGCCCGATTCTCCCGACACAGTTTGCGCAGAATCGGGTGGAGGCGCTCCAGGTAGAACAGGGTCCCGGCGCCTCCGATCCATCCGATGGTCACCGTGTCTGCCGTGGCAAGCGGCTTGGGTCCGTAGCGGGTCATATCGATGGGGGTGGGGATGACCTCGGTGCGGGCCGAGTGCTCGTGGGCCAGGGCCTGGAGAAACGCGTTTCCCGGAATCACCAGGTCGCACGAACCCGCAATCCGTCGGAAACGCCTGAACCGCCCGCGAGACCATGTGGCCCCTCGCGGGGAGTCCCGGTATACGATGGCGTCGTCGAAGTCAAAGGCCACCCACGGCGCATTGGCCCGCAGCCATCTCCACTCCCACCCGCGGGCCAGTCGTTTCTGCACCAACACCCTGTCGAAACGCCGCGCCTGTCTCAGGAGGGCCATCCGGGAGACCACCCCCTTGGGCCACTGGCGCACTTCGGTCTCCACACCCGCCCCCCGCAGAAACGGCAGGTACTGCAGGACGCGATAGCGGCTGCTGGGCCCCTGGTGATCGAGGATCAGGAACAGGACCCGCATCCCTTCCCCCGCGCCTCTTCGTACACCGACTCCATGCGCTCCAGGTGCCAGGCCCACGGATGCGCCTCGGCCGCTTCCCTGGCCCGAGCCCCCATGGACTCCCGTGCCGACGAGTCCAGGAGGTGGGCGAGGCGACGCGCCAGCTCTCCCACATCCCGGGGGTCCCGCAGGACGTACCCGGACTGTCCGTCTCCAACGAGTTCCGCCGCCCCGTTGCTCTCGGTGGTGATCACGGGCAGCCCCGCCGCCATGGCTTCGAGACAGACGTTGGCGAACGGATCGTAGAAGGTGGGGTAAGCCAGCACATCGGAGGCCGCCATGACCGCCTCCGTCCGAGTCACCTGGCCGAGGAATAGAACCCTCTGGCCGATCCCCAGATCCCGGGCGAGCCCTTCAAAGGGAGCCCTGCGCCCGCGCCCGCCCACCAGCAGGACCCAACGGTGGCCGGCCATGGTATGCGATCCCAGGGCGCAGAGCAGGGGGGCCAGACCCTTGAGGCGGAAATTGTGGGCCATGAACAGGATGACCGTGGTGTCCCGGGCGAGACCCAGCTCGCGGCGAAGCGACTCACCCACGGTGCACCGGTTGTCGGGATGGAAACGCTGGACGTCCACGCCGTTGTGGACCACCCGCAGCCTCCTGGCGTCCATTTCCGGCCAGGCCCCGAGGATATCCCGCTCCACCTTCCTGGAATTGGCCACCACCAGGGATCCCGCCGAGCCGCGGTAAATGGCCCGCTCCAGCAGGAGGTTCACGGCCAGCTTGAGGCTCAAGGTGCGCTTGAGGGCCGTTGCCGTCCGTCGCCAAATCCCTTCCCTACATCGGATCTCCTGGCGCAGCCAGGCCCACTCCGCCCCCCCCCCGGGGCGATGGACCGTGGCCGCAGGCACCCCACCGAACCCCTGAATCACATCGAAGCCGCCCGAGGGCACAGCCCGCCGCGCCGCGACGGCCAAAGAGAGCCCCCTGGCCCATCGGGGAAAGGACACCCCGGGCAAACGATGATAGTTGGCGCCCTCGATGGGCTCACCCCAACCCTGGGCGAAGACGTGAACCGTGTGCCCCCTGGCCAGCAGGCCCCGCGTCAACGAGACCGCATACGCTTCGGCGCCACCCTTGCCCCCGTCGAGCCGATCGATGACCAGCGCGACCCTCACCGCTTTCCCCCGGACCCGCCGCCTTCCAGCTCCCACAGCTTGGCGTACTTGGAGAAGACGTAGAACATGGTGGCGGCAACGATGATCAACCCGGGCAGCCCGTCCCGAAATCCCTGTCGAAGCAAGTACTCCTTGACGAATCGGCCCAGGGGGTGCAGCAGCATCTTGTGGAGTCGGAAACGTTCCCCCCGTGCGAAGAGCTCCTGGGCCGAGAGCCCCGAGTAATGGTCCACGGTCCGGATCTGATGTGCCAGAGAGGGGTAGTTGTAGTGGAGCAGGTCGTTGCGGAGCCGCCCCACGGGCCCCTGAATCTGCACTGCGGCATGCGGCTCCTCCCCACCCCATACGTGCCCGGCGCTCCGAAAGAGCCGGATGGAAAGATCCGGGTACCACGCCCCGTGACGGATCCACCGACCCAGATAGAAGGAGCAGCGGGGCACCCAGTACCCCTGGATTCGCCCGTCCCATGTCTCCAATGCCTGGATCATCTCCTGCCGCAGGGCCAACGGGACCTGCTCATCGGCATCGATCCAGAGGATCCACTCTCCCCGGGCCTGCTCCTTGGAGAAGTTCCTCTGGGCGATGAACCCAGGCCATGGCCTTTGCACCACCCGTGCCCCGCGCCGCCTGGCGATCTCGACAGATTCATCGGTGCTGAGCGAGTCCACCACGATGGTCTCGTCCACCCAGTCGATGCTCTCGAGACATCGATCCAGGGTCGCGGCGTTGTTGTACGTCAGGACCGTGGCGGAGACCGTGGGCCGGCTCAAGACAACTCCCTTGCCATGTCTTTGTGCTCGCCGAGCAGTCCTTCGGCCTCGGCCAACACCCGCTCCGGGCTGATGGCCGCCAGACACCGGTAGGACCCGTCTCGACACCGCCGTTCCAGACAGGGCGAGCAGTCCATGGGGATCCGGACGACGCGGTGCGGCCCCAGCGGCGAGGTCGCATCTGGATCGGTGGACCCGAATAGCGCCACCACACGGGTGCCCACTGCCGCAGCCAGATGCATGGGGCCCGAGTCGTTGGAGACCACCAAGTCACAGGCGGCCAGGGCGGCGGCCAACTGCACCAGGTCGGTTCGTCCGCTCAGATCCAGCACCCCCCATCCGATCATGGCGGCCAGGGCCCTGGCGTCCTTCGACTCCGCGGAACTGCCCAGGACGAGAATCCTCGCCCCCTTGCCATCCCGCAGGGCCCGGGCCACATGGGCAAACCGCTCCAGAGGCCATCGCTTGGCGGGCCCGTACGCGGCCCCGGGGCAAAGCCCCACCAGGAACCCGTGCCAGGGGTGCCCTACACACGCCTCCACCCATCGCCGGCCGGCCTCCGGGATAAGGAGCCGCACCTTGGGCATCTGCGATCCGGTCCACCCCAGCGCCCGGGCGATGTCCAGGTACCATTGGGACTGATGCGCCCTGCCAGGTCGACGGGGGCGGGCAATGGGCCGGTTGAGCAGCCACCGCCTCCATTGGCCGCCATAGCCCCACCGCTCCCGGACGCCGGCGCATCGGACGATCCACGCGGGCCTGAATGCGTTGGGAAAGAGGATCGCCCTTCGGTACTGCCGCGTCCGCACCTCCCGGATGCGCCCCCAGGTGGAGCGGTCGGGCGGCCAGCCCCAGACCGTATCGGCGAGCTCCGCCATGCGGATCAGAGGCACCAGAGGCCCCGGGGCCACGACGTGCAGCTCTTCCCCGCGCCCATTGTCGCGCAAGGCCTGAAGGGCGGGCAGGGACATGAGGGTGTCGCCCAGCCAGTTGACCCCCACGATCAGGGTGCGCGGGCGGCACCTTTGCTCCCCAGGACCAGGCATCCCCAGGAACCTCACGCCTCCAGAGGAGTCGCCTCGTCGATGAGCATCACCGGGATGTCGTCCTCGATGCGGTAGATCAACCGACAGTGGTGGCAGATCAACTGGTTGTCGCCCTCGCGGTACTCCAGTTCCCCGGTGCAGCCGGGGTCGCGAACACACTTGGGACACGCCAAGATCTCCAAGAGATCCCTTGGAAGCGCCATCTCCTCCCTCCTGCCGTGTTGCCGCCCTCCGGCCCCGGGTGCGAACCGGCCGTGCACCGCCGGCTTCCGGGGACTCACGCCCCGGACCTCGCCCGCGTTGCCCCTTCGGACCTGCCGGATCCAGCCTCCTGCTCCTCGCGCACCCAGTCCCACTCCCGGGAGATCCCTTCCCTCAGAGAAACCCGGGGCTCATAGCCGAGGTCCCGCCTGGCGCGCCCCAGGTCGGCCCAGGTATGCCTCACATCGCCTTTCTGGTCATCCCCCCAGGCCACCCGGGGCGTGCGATCCGTCACCGCGGCCATGATGTCCAGGACCTCCCGCAATGTGGCCCTGGTCCCACCCCCCACGTTGTACACCTCTCCGGCGAGGCCCGAGGCCGCGGCACTCAAGGAGGCCTCGACGATATCGTCCACGTAGGTGAAATCCCGACTCTGCCCCCCGTCTCCGTACACGGTGAGGGGCTCGTTGCGCCACAGCGCCCGCAGGAACCTGTGAAAGGCCATGTCAGGCCGCTGCCTGGGACCGTACACCGTGAAAAAGCGCAGGCTCACGGTGGGAACGCCGTGGTTCCGGAAGTACAGCCGGCAGAGGTTCTCGGCCGCCAGTTTGGTCACGCCATATGGGGACGTTGGGCGGGGCAGGGCGTCCTCCCGGGTGGGGTGGGGTGCCTCGTCCCCGTATACCGAAGAGGAAGATGCGTAGATAAACCGCGACAGCTCTTTCCCCTTGCAAGCCTCCAGGAGGCGCTGAGTGGCCAGGACGTTGCGCCAGAGATACAGGTGGAAATGCGATCCCCAACTCCCCCTCACCCCGGCCTGGGCGGCCATGTGGAACACCCGTTCCACGCCGTCCAGGGCCTCTTGCAGGTCCATCTCCGCCACGTCCCCCCGGATGAGGCGGAACTTCTCTTTTCCCACCATTCCCCCTACGTTGGCCTCTTTGGCCGCCGGATCGTAGGCATCGGTGAAGGCATCCACGCCCACCACCTCGTGCCCCTCTCCCAGCAACCGATCCGCCAGGTGGGAACCGATGAAACCGGCAACCCCTGTGATCAAGCATCTCATGACAGCCGCTCACCGCGATTCATGCCCGGCTTCACATGGGGCCGGATCCGGTTGGCGCCACCCCCCTGCCCCGCCACCCTGGATGCCCCCCCCCGGCCGGCCCGCCGAACCCGTCTCCGGGTCCCCATTGCCGGCTCGGAGAACATGGGCCACTGCGTCCCGGATCGCCTCGGGGCGGATCTGTGTCATGCACTGTCTCCCGCGGCAAGACCTCCGAAAGCATGGGCTGCACGACACGCCAGCTCTCACGATGCGGTGACCCCGCCCGTACGGCCCGGTTCGCCACGGGGCCGTGGGCCCGAAACATGCCACCACCGGTGTTCCCAAAGCCGCGGCCAGATGCATGGGACCCGAGTCCGTGGAAACCACCACCCGGGCGCCCTCCAGGAGGGCCATGAGCAGCTCCAGATCCGTCCTCCCGCACAGATCCAGGGCAGGAGTCCGCATCCTCCTTGAAATGGCCTGAGCCAGGCTTCGCTCCTCCGGGACGCCCACAAGGGCCACGGGCAGATCCCGCGTGCGAGCCAGCCAATCCCCAACGGCCGAGAAGGTCCCTGGGTCCGCCTGCTTGCTTTGCCAGCGTGCCGCCGGCACGAGCACAGCGTACGGCTGGTCCCGCCGCCAGCCCTCCCCTTCCAGCAACGCCCAGAGATCTTCCCTGGCCTTCCCGCGTACCTCGAGGCCGAATCGCGCCTCCCGGGCACGGCCTCCCGCGGCCTCCGCCAGCATGAGGTACCGCTCCACGGCATGCAGGTCCGGGCTCACCCGCGGGACCCGTTCATTGAGCGAAAGGTGGCTCCACTCCCGGGCGCCGTCGTATCCCACTTTGCGCTCCGCCCGTGCGCAGCGGATCCAGATGCCGCTCTTGATCAACCCCTGGAGATCCAAGGCCATGTCGAAGTGGGGCGTTCGCAGCTCGCCCATGAGCGCCCCGATCTCCCGGAGTGTCCCGGGCCAGCGCCGGGGAGCCCGCCACTCCCGTCCCCACCGTCCCCGGCGGGACACGATGACCCTATGGACGCCCGGATGCGAGCGGACCACCGGCGCCGCCCCTTCCTCCACCAGCCAGTGGATCCGGGCGCCCGGAAAACCGTCCTGGAGGGCGGGAATCACTGGCAAGGCCTGGATCACATCCCCCAGGGCGCTCATCTTCACCACGAGGATCTCCATGGTCCCCCGGTATCGCCCGCGCAGGTCAGGGACCCGCTTTGCTCAGGGCCGCTCGGGACCGGGGGATGCCCCAGGCCCTTCCAGGGGTGCCCGCCGGCGGAACACGGGCTCCAGCCGTGCCCAGAGGGCCTCGGGCGGCTCCACCCGAAGCTCTACCCGCAGGACCACCCACCGGTCGTCGTCCACGCCGGCCTGCCGCAGCTTCCAGGCGTCCTTCTCCGTGGTCACCAGCCAATCCAGACGACGGCCCACGGCCCGGAATTCCTCTATATCCTCGGAAGTATACCAATAATGATCCCGGAAAAAAAGGGAGGCCTCCACCTTCGCCCCCATCCCCGAGACCATGCTCTCAAAGGCGGCGGGGTCGGCGATTCCACTCACCAGGGCCACACGCCGGCCACCAAGACAGCGTGCCGGCAGCTCCTCTCCGTCGGTCAGGCGCCACACCCCACAAGGGCCGTATCGAGCGGCAAGCATGGGGATGCCCCCCCACCTCGACCCCAGACGGGCAAGGTCCCTTTGTCCTGCACCGGGATCCCCCTGGCCGGTGGCCAGGATGAGACCGGCCCTGCCCAGCGCGTCGGGGGGTTCTCGAAGCGGTCCGGCCGGGATCAGACGGCCGTTGCCCAGGGGTCGCTCCGCTTTGACGGTCACCACGTCCAGATCTCGATGGAGGCGTCGATGCTGAAAACCGTCGTCCAGAAGAAATGCGGTGGGGCGGGCCGCCGTCCACGCCGCCTCACCGGCCTGGAACCGGTCGACCCCGACCCAGATCCAGACCCCGGGCAGTCGATGGGCCATCATGATCGGCTCATCGCCCGCCTCCTCCACGCCCGCCAGGATACGGCGCCCATCGGATACCAGTTGAACCGGAGCCCCTCGCCGGCGGGCATAACCCCGGGAGAGCACGGCCACCGTGTGTCCCCGGTCTCGCAGGAGACCGGCCAGGAGCATGACGGTCGGGGTCTTCCCTGTCCCCCCCACGGTGATATTCCCCACCGAGATCACCGGGGCGGGCAGGCGGCGAACGGACAGAAGGCCCTTGCCGAGACACCAGCCCCTCAGGCGGACGCCCGCCTCGAACAACAGCGAGGCGGCCCTCAGCCCGACGCCCCACACATCGGCGGGTGCCGCATGCCCGACCATGCGGGCCTCCACGGCGTTCCTCAGCCCCATGGAGAGCGCCCCAACAGAGAGCCGAGCAGGTCCGCGGTGCAATCCGCCGCCCCCCGATGGCGGAGCAAACAGACCTTGGCCCTCTCTCCCATGGCCTCGCCCAAGTCGGGTGAACCCAACAAATCCGCCATTCGGTCAGCCAGGGTCTCCCCGGAGACCACCCACGCACCTCCCTCCTCCACGAGCGACGATGCGATCTCTCGGAAGTTCTCCATATGCGGGCCGAAAAGCACCGGACGGCCGTGGGCCGCCGGCTCCAGGGGGTTGTGGCCCCCCCGGGGGACCAGGCTCCCGCCCACAAAGGCGGCCTGCCCCACGCCGTATACCTCTGCCAGTTCCCCGACGGTGTCCAGGAGGATAACCTCGGGAAGCGGTGACGGAGGCGCACCCGTGCCCGCGACGCTTCGCCTCACGGCCGTCATCCCCCAACGGTGCACCAGATGCGCCACCTCATCGAACCGTTCCGGAGCCCGGGGGGCCAGGACCAGCTGCAGATCCCCGAATCGCCCCCGCAGCCGGCCATGGGCCGCCAGGACGATTTCCTCTTCCCCGGGATGGGTGCTCCCGGCGACCCACATTCGCCCATTGGCAGGCAGGCCCAGCCTTTCCCGCCATTCACTCCCATCGACCGCCTGGGGAAGCCGCTGGTCGAACTTGAGGTTGCCCGTGACCCGGATCCGGTCCTCTGCGGCACCCATGGCTCGCAGCCGGCGGGCCATCTCCGGGGACTGCACGCACAGCATGTCGAAGCACGAAAGGACGGGCCGGAACACAAACCGAAACCGACGGTACCAGGCGAAGGAACCGTCCGAGATCCGGCCGTTGACCAGTGCGATGGGAACGCCGTGTCGGTGCAGGCGCCAGATGCAGTTGGGCCAGATCTCCGTCTCTGTGGTGACGAACAGACCGGGGCGCAGCGCGCGGATCACGCGATCCATGAGCCATGGGAGATCGTACGGGAAATAGAAGACCCCCGTTGCTTCGGGCACCTTGGCCCGCGCCGTGGCCTGGCCTGTCCCTGTCACCGTGGAGATCCAGAGCGGCCGCTGGGGGAACGCCCCCGCCAGGGCCCGCACCAGCGGAAGGGAGGCCATGACCTCCCCGACCGAGACCGCGTGATACCAGACGGGAGATGATCTGTTCCCTCTGACGGCATCCAGCCGGCCGGACGCTTTCTGGAGGAAGCCCGCCCGATGCTTGGGTTTGGACGCGAGCAAGGCCGACCAGATCGGCACCGTGCTCAGCAACCCGAGAACGAGCAGGGTATTGTACACGTGGGTCAGGGCATTCACCGGCTTCCTCCGGCATGCGGAGGGGTGAAGAACCCATCGGCCCAGTCGGTCATGCGGCGCAATGTGGCCTCAAGCCGCACGCGGGCCGCCTCCCTTTCGGGCCCCCCGGCACCCCCCGAGATGAACTGCGGGGAGCCCCAGATGAAGACCCCCCTCGTGAACGGGCGGGGGATGACGAACCCGTCCCAGCTGGGGCACTCGAATCGGTGCGCGGTGCTGTAGGTGACGGGCAACACGGCAAGTCCCGTTCGCCGGGCCAATTCAATCACCCCGGCCTGCACCTGGTAGCGGGGCCCGCGGGGGCCGTCCGGAGTGATCACGATATCCCACCCCTGTTCGACGCTTCTGAGCAGGTCCCGAAAGGCCTCCACACCCCGGCGCCGGGTGGAGCCCCGCACGGTCCCGAAGTCGAACCGCGCCATCACCCGGGCGATGAGTTCCCCGTCCGCGTGGCGGCTGATGAGGATCTTCAGGCCCCGTCCCCGGTAGAAGAAGGGGGCCATGAGCATGCGGTTGTGCCAGAAGACGAGAATGACCCGCCCACCGCCAGCCCACAGGGATCGGGCCGGCTGGGGGTTCAATTCCACCCACCGGATGGTCGACTCCAGCAGCCGCATGAAGCCGTAAATGACCGGGGGGGCACTTCGGAGTATCCATGGGCGCATGGCTGTTGTGGGCCTTTGCTCCGGCACCTCTCCCCGCATGTTCGCGCGGCGGGCCGGGGCGTCTGGAGCGACCAAACCGCGTCAAGCGTCTCCGACGGCCTGAAGCTGGTACAGTCGGTAGTATTCCCCCCGTCGGGACATGAGTTCTTCGTGAGAGCCCATCTCCACCAGTTCCCCCCGCCGCAGGACCACGATGCGATCGGCCTGGCGGACCGTGGAAAGCCGATGGGCGATGACCAGCACGGTCCGCCCCGCCATGAGGACCTCCAGGGCCCTCTGCACCTCGTCCTCGGACTCCGAGTCCAGGGATGAGGTGGCCTCATCCAGAATGAGGATGGGCGCATCTTTGAGCAGGGCCCGGGCGATGCAGAGCCGTTGCCGCTGGCCGCCCGAGAGCTTCACCCCGCCCTCGCCGACCACCGTGTCGTACCCCTGGGGCATGGCCCGGATGAATCCGTCGGCGAAGGCCGCCCGAGCCGCCCGTTCGATCTCCTCCTGGGTGGCCCCGGGTCGGCCGTACGCGATGTTGTCCCGCGCGGACTCGTTGAAGAGCAAGCTTTGCTGGGTGACCAGCGCGATCTGGCCCCGCAGGGAACCCACGGTGGCGTCCCGCACATCCACGCCATCGAGCAGGATGGCCCCTTCCGTGACGTCGAAGAAGCGGGGTATGAGGTGAGCAAGGGTCGTCTTGCCTCCACCGCTTTCCCCCACCAGGGCCACTACCTCTCCCTTGCGAATCTCCAGATCGATCTGCTTGAGCACCGGGGTCTGCTCGTACCGAAATCCAACGCCGCGGAACACAATGCCCTGCTGGATGGTTCCCAGCGCCCGTGCCCCTGGCCGATCCCGGATCTCCGGCTCCTCGTCCAGCACCTGGAAGACCCGCTCGGCCGCGGCCATCCCCTCCTGAACCAGGAGGTTCAGCTTGTTGAGCCGTTTGATGGGTTCGTAGAGCATCCCCAGTGCGGCGATGAAAGAGAAGAACGCCCCCGCGGTCATCTGGTCGTGAAGCACGCGGTAGCCTCCCACGTAGATGGCAGCGGCGGCCCCGACGCCTCCGAGCGCCTCCATCATGGGGGAGGAGAGGGCGCGGACGCGGTACCGCTTCATGAGCGTCCGAAAGAGCCCATGGTTTTCCCTCGAGAACCGGGCCTTCTCGTGCTCCTCCTGGCAGAAGGACTTCACGATCGCCTGGCCCGCGAGGGTCTCGTGGAGGATCGTGGTCAGAGAACCCATTTGGACCTGAGACTTGCGGCTGAAGCGCCGGATCCGCCTTCCGAAACGGGCCAGGGGGAGAACGGCCCAGGGGAAGATGAACAGGGCAATGACGGCCAGGAGCCAGTCGTTGTAAAACACGACGGCCACCAGGGCCACGATGGTGAACACGTCCTTGAGGAGGCCCGTCACCCCGTCGCTCACGGTGCCATGCAGGAGGGCGATGTCGTTGGTGATTCGGGAGATCAGGATGCCTGTAGGGTGCCGGTGGAAGAAGGAGAGGGAGAGGTCCTGGAGATGATGGTAGACCCGATCCCGCAGGTCGGTGATGACCCGCTGCCCCACGTACGCCATCAGATAGGACTGGCCGTAATCGGCCAGGCCTTTACCCAAGCTGACCAGCAGGATAGCCACGGGAAGGATCTGGAGCATGGCCATGTCCTGCCCCACGAAGATGCGGTCCACCACGGGCTTGACCAGCCATGCCAGCGCTCCGGACAGGGCCGAATAGGCCACCATGCAGGCCATGGCTGCGGCCAGCCGGTTGATATAAGGCCTGACAAACCCCAGGAGTCTCAGGTAGTTGGTCATCTCCCCGTCACGTCGACCCCGCCGTGCGCCGGGCCGATCATCTCCAACACCATGGCCGCCGCGCCCTGGCTCGCCCTCTGGTGGCCCAGTCGCGCCTTGACGCCGCGCAGGCCCCGGATCATGCGTCGCCGGTCCCCCTCGTCCCGCCAGAGGCGAACGATCTCCCCGCAGATGGCCTCGGGGGTCAGCGCCCCCTGAAGTAGCTCGGGGACGACCTCCTCCCCGGCCAGGATGTTCACCAGGGCGATATGCGGCACCTTCACGAGGAGCCGCCCCAAAAGATAACTGATCCAGGAGGCCCGATACACCACCACCATGGGGACCTCCAGCAGAGCGGTCTCCAAGGTCGCCGTGCCCGACGCCACCACCACCACCCTGGAAGCCCCGATGACGCGGTGGGCCTGCCCTTCCACCACCCGGACAGGGATCCCCGAGGCCCGTACGGCCGCCGCCGCCTCTTCCTTGGACACCAGCGAGGAAAGGGCGACCACGGGCTGGATCTCCGGGATCACGGCCATGGCTCGTCTGGCCCCCTCCAACATGACCGGCAGGATGCTCTCCACTTCCCGAGGCCGGCTCCCGGGGAGCAGCCCCAGGACGCCGGCCCCTGCGGGCAGTCCCAGGGATGCCAGGGCAATGGGGGCAGATGTCCCGGTGTCCACCTGCTCCAGGAGCGGATGGCCCACATACCTGGCGCGGATCCCCGCCCGCCGCAGCAATGGCTCCTCGAAGGGGAGGATCACGGCCATCCGGTCGAGCAGCCTGGCCATGAGGCGAAGCCTCCCCCTTCGCCAGGCCCAGACCTGGGGCGAGATGTAGTACAGGATGGGAATCCCGCGCCGGCGCACCGCACGGGCCAGCCAGAGGTTGAAGTCCGGAAAATCGATGAGGATGCAGAGGGCCGGGGGGGCCTGGGTTATGGCCCGCAGCAGCGTGCGGCGGGCCTGGAGGATGGCCGCCATGTGGGACAGGACCTCGACGATCCCGACCACGGCCACCCGCCGCATGTCCACTAGGAGTTCCACGCCTGCGCGGGCCATATGATCCCCGCCCATCCCCCAGAGCCGGACCCCTGGCAGGGCCGCCTTCACGGCATCGGCCAGATCCGCGCCGTGGCGATCGCCCGAGGGCTCCCCCGCCACCATCAGGATGGCCCGAGCGGATCCTCCTCCCTCCTCACCCATGGCCACCCCTGCCCCCGAGCAGATCCCGAAGGCCTTCGGGAAGGGTCTCCTCGATGCTGGCGATGACCCGCAAGGCCACCTGCAGGCATCGGAGCCCCATCTCTCCGTCCACCACCGGCCTCCCCTCCCCTCTGGCGGCGTGGATGAAGGATCGCACCTCGTCCAGGAGGGTGTCCCGCTCCTCCACCTCGAGGCGCCCGCCAACGATCCGCGGCATGTCTCGACCCGGCTCGGCCGGCAGCCGTCGGTACTCCACGACCTCCCGCTTGCCGCAGTCCACCGACAGGTACGAGTCGGGCTGAAATACGCGGATCTTTCGGAGGCTCTTGGCCGAAACCCGGCTTGCGGTGACATTGGCCACGCAGCCATCGTCGAAGCGGAATCGGGCGTTGACGATGTCGTATGTGGGGGTGAGCACCGGCACGCCCACGGCGTCGACCTGGATGATCTCCCCCTTGTGGAATTCCAGCAGGAGGTCGATGTCGTGGATCATCAGATCCAGCACCACATCCACGTCCGCACCTCGCCCTGGGAACGGGCTGATGCGATGGATCTCCAAAAACAGCGGGGCGCGAAGCCGCGTTCGCAGGGCCGTGATGGTGGGGTTGAAGCGTTCCACGTGCCCCACCTGCAGGACGACCCCGCAGCCCCTGGCCGTCTTCACCATGGCCTCGGCCTCCTCCATACGGGCCGCGATGGGTTTCTCCACCAGGACATGGATCCCCTGCCTCAGCAGCTTCGTGACCACGGCTGCGTGCTCGGTTGTGGGGACGGCGACGGTGACCGCATCCACGCGCCCGAACAGGTCCTCCAACCGATCCAGAGGCTCGACGCCCACCTCTCGGGCCACTTCCCGGGCCCTCTCGGGCCGGATATCCACGACCCCCATGAGATCCACCTCCGGGATCTCCCGGTACTTCAGGGCGTGAAAGCGCCCCAGATGCCCCACCCCCACCACGGCGGCCCTGGTCCTAGACATGAGGAGCCTCCCGCCCCCATCCGAGGAGGCATATCTCCATCCGGGCGGCCGTCTCGATCATCTCGTGGCCATCAAGCAGGAGCGTGTTGCCCGCCTCCAGGGCCAGCACCTTGGCCCCCACCCTCTCCATGCTCCGGAGGGTCCCCGATCCCACCGCGGGAACATCGAACCGCAGGTCCTGGCGAGGCTTGCTCCCTTTGACGACCACAGCCCCTCCGCCCCCCAGCTCTCCCCCGCGGACGATGGCCTCATCCGTCCCCTCCACGGCCTCCACCGCCAGGATGACCCCCTCCTTGACCACCACCGTCTGCCCGATATCCAGCGGCCCCACCTGATTGAGGACCCCGATGCCCAGCCGCACGTCGGCCATCTGCTGCAAAGTAGGCTCCGCCGCCGCCAGGACCCCCCGGGGTGCCAGCCGAGACGCCAACAGGTCCCTGGAGCTCAGGACCCGCATCCCCTCGGCCTCCAGCTCTGCCGCCAGCGCCCCCAGAAGGCTGTCGTCCCCGCGACCCCAGAGGCGCTGCAGCAGTTTGAGGGCCCGGCCGTCGAGCCGCAGGTCTTTGAGGGATCTCCGCTTGTCGATACCCCCGATCATGACCACCTCTTGCACGTTGCCCCGCCTCAGGCCATGGATGAGGGCCTCCAGCTCCCCCACGCCCACCCAGTGCATTCGCTGCACCAGCTCCTCCAGCTCCGGTCGGGTCTCCCCCACATGGCCCACGGCCACCACGGCCACTCCCCTGGCCCGAGCCTCCGTTGCCACGAGCACCGGCAGGGGGCCGTTGCCTGCGATGAGGCCCAGAGGCAGCCCCCGGGCGATCAGCGACGACCAGATGGAGACATGCATGGCTCTGACGCCCCCGCGGCTTGCGGGTCCCCGGCGGTCAGCGATCCGCCACGTCCTCCCCCGGGGCTGGGCCTGGTTGCGCGGCTCCGTGCCCGCGGCAGGAGAGGCACAGCAGGTCAGAGGTGCCGTCGGCAATCAACGGCAGACGCCCCGCCGGGATTCCCCGATGAATCGAAGCAGGTTTTCCACTTCCGCGCACGCCGGGACCTCCTGGCGCACCTGCTCCACGGCCTTCTGAAGGTTGGTTCTGGATCCAAAGAGGATGCGGTAGGCCTTCTTCAAGGCCTGGATGGAGGCGGGTGCAAACCCGTGACGGCGCAGACCTACTATGTTGAGCCCGTAGAGACGCGCCCGCGCCCCCGAAGCCAGGGTGTATGGAGGGATATCCCTCGCGATGCCGGTCATTCCACCCACCATGGCATAGGCGCCGATGCGGACGAACTGATGGATCGCCACCAGCCCGCCGATGATGGCGTGGTCCTGGATCTCGATGTGTCCGGCCAAGGTGGATCCGTTGGCCATGATCACATGGTTGCCGATCACGCAATCGTGGGCCACATGGCTGTAGTGCATCAGAAAGCTGTCCGAGCCGATGACGGTGCGGCCTCCCCCCTCGGCGGTCCCCCGATGAACGGTCACGAACTCCCGGAAGACGTTCCTCGCCCCGATTACCAGCTCGCTGCGCTCTCCCTTGTACTTCAGATCCTGGGGCGCAGCGCCAAGCACCGCAAAGGGATGGATCCGGTTCTCCTCGCCCAGCGTCGCCGGTCCCTCGATGCGGGCGTGGTCCCCCACACGAGTCCCCCGCCCGATGCGCACCCCGTCGCCGATGATGGCATACGCCCCCACCTCCACATCGGGCTCCAGTCGGGCGTTTGGGTGCACCATGGCCGTGGCATGAATCATGGGTCCGTCACTCCTCAGGGCGCATCGACAGCCCTCTCACTCCACCATGGCCATCAGTTCGGCCTCGGCGACCAGTTCACCCTCCACACGGCACTGGCACGAGAACTTCCACACCGTGCCCCGCCGGCGCAGCACCCGCGCCTCCATCCGAACCTGATCTCCCGGTCTCACGACCTTTCGGAATCGAACCTTGTCGAACCCCAGGAAATAGACGTTCATGCCCCTGTATTCCTCCCCGTGGGAATGGAACACCAGGACCCCGGCGGCCTGCCCCATGGCCTCCACCAGGAGCACCCCGGGCATGACAGGGCGCTGGGGGAAGTGGCCCTGGAACTGCGGCTCGTTGACGCTCACGTTCTTCAAACAGACGATCCGTTGCTCGGGCTCCAGCTCCAGCACCCGATCCACGAAAAGGAACGGATACGCGTGGGGAAGGGTCTGCATGATCCTCTCGATGGAATACGCCTCATGGGGTTTTGCTTCCATGGATCTCCCGCTCCAGCGATTTCAATGCGCTCTCCACGGCCCGCAGTCGCCTGAGCAATTGGGGCAACCGGGAAAAGACCTGGGCGCTGCGCAGCCAGATGCGATGGGGTATGGCCGGTATGCCGCTCATCACCGACCCCGGCGGGATGTCCTGAGCCACACCCGACTTGGAAGCCACGAGGACCCCGTCGCCCAGTCGGAGGTGGTTGGCGACGCCTACCTGTCCGGCAAGTGTCACCCCCCGCCCCACCTCCACGCTCCCCGCAAGGCCGACCTGTCCCGCCAAAATCGAATCCTCGCCCACACGGACATTGTGGCCGATCTGGACGAGGTTGTCGATCTTCACCCCCCGCTGGATCCACGTCGTCCCGAACGAGGCCCTGTCGATGGCGGCGTTGGCCCCGATCTCCACATCGTCGTCGATGAGAACCGTCCCCAGTTGGGGGATCTTCACCGACCGCGCCCCCTCGCGCGCGAAGCCGAACCCGTCGCTGCCGATGACCGCTCCCGCGTGCACGATGACCCGCCTGCCAAGCCGGCAGTGCGGGTAGAGCACCGCCCGGGGATAGAGGACAGTATCCTCCCCGATGACACACCCTTCCCCCACGCATACGCCGGGGAACAGGGTCACCCGGTCCCCGATCTGCGCATCTCGATCCACCCACACCAGAGGGCCGATGCTCACGTCCACGCCCAGTCGGGCATCGGGATGCACCACCGCCGACGGGGAGACTCCCGGAAATGCGCAGGGCCCGGGATGAAAAAAGGCGGCCACCTTGGCGTATGCCAGGTAGGGATTCCCGACGACAATCTTGGGGAGTTGCCCGCCGATCTCCGGCCTGGAGACGATGACCGCCGACGCCCGGGAGGCCTTGAGCCGCTCCTGGTGGCGAACATGGGCGATGAAGGTGATCTGGCCGGGCTCAGCCAGTTCCAGGGACGAGATCCCCGTGATCTCCACGGCGGGGTCTCCCAGCACCTCGCCCCCGACGAGGTCCGCCAGATCCCTCAGGGAGACCGTCACTTCTTCTCCTTGGATGAGGACTTGCGCGGCGGCGCGGAAGAGGTGCCGGGGCTGCTGGCGTTGTACTGCTGGATAACGCGGTCCGTGATGTCGATGGAGTCGGAAACGAACAGGGTCGCGTCCTTATCGACGATGAGGGTGAACTTCTCCTGCTGCCCGATCTGCCGCACCACATCGCTCAGATCCTTGAACATGAGGGTCTGAAGCTTCCTCCCCTCCATGAGCACTTCCTGGCGATAGGACTCGGACAGGTTCTGGAACTCCATCTCCTTCTGACGCAACTCCTGCTCCTTGTCCAGGCGCGCCCGGTCGCTCAAGGTCAGGGCCTTGCCCTGGTAGTCCTGCCGCATCCGGTTCAGGTCTTCCTGCTTGGATTGAAGGATCCTTTCCTTCTCCTTGCGCATCTGGAAGACCTTCTCTCGAAACTCCTTCCCCTTGGTGGAGTTCTCGATGATGCGCTGCAGATCGATGAATCCGATCTTCACGTCCTGTGCGGACCACCCCACTCCGAGCCAGGCACCGAGCAACATGATGCTCATCGACAACCCCGCAATTCCTCTCTTCATCCCTCTTCCTCCTGACCAGTCACTTGGGCTGCCGTGCCTCCAGCCCTGGGTTCACGCATCCCACACCATTGCGCGGCGCCTTTGCAGGTCGCAAGGGTCGGACATCCGGGCCCGCCCGAGCCTGCCTCTCCGGGCCATCCGGTCCCCCGGGTGGACGACCCCCTCAGAACCCCCCCCCCATCCCGAAGGCCCACTCGATCCGCTTCTCGTCCGCCTCGGGCTTCAGATTGTAGCCCAATTCCACGCGGAGGGGACCCAGGGGGGAAAACCAGCGAAGCCCGAACCCTGCGGTGTGGCGGAACTTCCCGAAATCCACCGCATCCAGAAAGGCATTGCCGGTGTCGTAGAAGAGCACGCCCCGCAGCTCCAGCTTCTTGAGGATGGGGAAGATGTACTCGAAGTTGAAGAAGATCTCCTTGTCCCCCCCGATGATGTCCCCGGTGACGGGATCCCGCTGTCCGACGGCCCCGGGCTTGAATCCACGGATGGAGTTGATCCCGCCCAGGAAGAAACGCTCGTAGACCGGCAGCTCCTCGCCGCCCCATCCGTACCCGTAGCCGAACTCCCCCCGGACCATGAAGACCGTGTCCCACTTGATGGGGAAGTACTGGGCGGAGTTCACCACGAACTTGCCGAACTTGTCCCCCCCGAGTCCGGCAAACTCCGTGGTGAGATTGCTCAGGTTGCCTCGACTGGGGTAGAGGTTGTGGTCCCGGCTGTCGTAAATGAGCCCCCCGATGACGGCGCTCGTCTGGTGCCGCCCCTCGGACTCCTGGAGGATGAAGGCGGAGTGCTTGTCCACATCGGTTACCTCAACGTCCTCGTAGCGATACCCCCAGGTGGCTGCCAGTCGCTTCCAGAGGCGATCCAGCGGGCGGGTAAAGAAGATGCTTCCACCCATGGCCCTTCGGGTGAAGTCGATGTAAATCCGGTCCGTGTTGTACGCGTCCAGTCGCATGGCGGTTCGCGTATCCAGCAGGTACGGATCCATGAAGGTGAAGGTGTAGAACTGCCTCTTGGTCCCGATCTCCGCCTTGAGGCGGACCTTGTAGCCCCGGCCGAACAGATTGCTTTGCTGCACCTCGGCGACCCCGACGAACTCCTCGGCGGAGCTGTACCCCGCGCCCAGGGAGAAGGATCCCGTCTGCTGCTCTTTCACCTCCACGTTGAGGTCCACCACGTCCGGCGTAGCACCCGGCGTGCTGGTGATGTTGACCTCTTCGAAGAACTTCAAGGCCTTGAGCCTCTCATTGCTGGCCTTGAGGGCCGAGCTGCTGAAGGTGTCCCCTTCGCTCAGCATGACCTCCCGGCGGATCACCTTGTCGCGGGTCTTGGTGTTGCCCATGATCCGGATGCGACCGATATGGACCTTTTCCTTCTGCTGGATCTGGAGCCGCATGTCCACCGTCTTGGTGTCGTCCTGGATGTTGGTGAGCGGCTTGATCTCCACATAGGCGTATCCCAGATCCGAATAGCGCTCGGACAGGGATTGGATGTCCTTTCTCAAGAACTCCCTGCTGAAATGAGCCCCTTCTTTGGACTGCAGGGACTGCTTCATGGTCTCCTCGGCATCGAGCAGATCTCCCTCGAGCCGAATGGACCGAACCGTGTAGACGGCCCCCTCCTCGATGGCGATGGAGATGAAAATGGATTCCTGATCCGTCTCGATGCGCGGCGTCCCGATCTTGTTCCTCAGGTAGCCGTGGTTGTAATAGAAATCCGCCAGGCGCTCCACGTCCTGCTTCAATGCCTCCTGGTCCAGGACCCCGGAGTCGTTCATCCAGTAAAGCCAGTCCTTCTCCTGGGTCTTCATCGCCTTCTTGAGCTCGGAATCGGGGAAGTGGGAATTGCCCTGGAACGTGACCTTCCTCACCCAGAACTTCTTCCCTTCCTGAATCTGGAAGATGACCCCCTTTTGGTTTCCCTCAAGGTCCTTCAGCTCATAGGAGATCTGGGCGCCGTAAAAGCCCTTCTCCTGATACAGCTTGTTGATCTTCTCCACCGTGTCTTTGAGCGACTGGTAGTTCAGGATGCTCTGCGGCTGCATGGTGATCACTTCCCGGATCTTGTCCGTATCGATCCTGTCGTTCCCGGTGATGATCACCTCCCGGATCGTCGGCTTCTCCCTCACCACGAAGATCACCCGCTTGCCACCCGGCGCATCCTGGACGTTCACCTGGACGTCCTCGAAGTAGCCCATCTTATCGATGTCGCGGACGTCAGCCTGGAGGCGTGAGGAGGAGTAATCGTCCCCGACGCGGGTCTTGGTCCGCTGGAGCACCGCATCCACCCCGATGCGGCGGTTGCCCTCCACCTTCACCTCCACGATCTTCTGCCTCTGGAGGATCCTGGACAGGACCTGCTCCATGGCCCCCTCCGTGGCGCCGATGAGCTGCTCCCTGTCCGGCCCCTGGACGGACAACAACGCGGGGGCCTCGGGCGCTCCGGTGCCCTGGAGGCGCAGATCGAGGCTCAGGATCCGTCCGGCCTGGAGGATGCTTCCCCAGAGCACCCAGCCAGCCCCAGACCTCTCCCCTTCGCGTCGCGCCTGCTCCTCCGAGTAGCCTTCCGCCGGGGCCTTCTGCTCGGGTCGATGGGCGACTTTCACGCCCTCCTCGCCCTGCAATCTCGCCGCCATGACCCGCTCGATCAGCACGCGCAGATCGTCCGCATCTGGCTCCCCGCTGAAGACCTGGAGCGGAAGGATCTGGACCCGGACCTCGGTCGCCGCATGCCCCTCCCATGGGCGGGAGAAGAGAAGGACCAACCCAACCAGTACCAGCGGCCACGAACGTCTCATGATCTTGCCCCTCCATCGGCTGCCCCACGGGGGATGTTCACGATCTTGCCGTCCACGACTTCCAGTTGGCGGTTCATCTTGCGGCTGAGATGCGGGTTGTGGGTGACCACCATCAAGGTGGCGCCGACCTGGCGATTCATCTCCAAGAGCAGATCCTCCACCCCTTCCCCGGTGCGGCGATCCAGGTTCCCCGTAGGCTCGTCGGCCAGCACCACCCGGGGCCGGAGCACCAAAGCCCTGGCGATGGCCACCCGCTGTTGCTCCCCCCCGGAGAGCTCCCCGGGTTTGTGACGCAACCGGTGCGAGAGCTTCAACTCCCCGAGGATCTCCCTGGCCAACGACGCCGCCCGCCCCCTCGGAACCCGCTGGATCAACGCCGGCACCATGACGTTTTCCAGCGCCGTCAATTCAGGCATGAGATGATGAAACTGGAACACGAAACCGATGGTCCGGTTTCGAAAATCCGCCAGGCCGCGATCATCCAGCCGGAAGACGTCCTCCCCCCCGTAGCAGACGCGGCCGGAGGTGGGGCGGTCCAGCGTCCCCATGATATGGACCAGCGTGCTCTTTCCAACCCCCGAGGCCCCTGTGATGGCCAGCGTCTCGCCCGAAGCCACGTCGAGGTCGATGCCCCGCAGCACCTCGATCACCTGGCTGTCCTTGCGAAACCTTCGGGTCAACCCCCTGACGACAATGAATACCTCGCTCATCGGCGGTCAGCCCCGTGGGCCCGCCCACGCGAATCCACACGGCCCTCCCCCCCGGCGCCCCCCGGGGACCGAGGCAGGACGCCTGGGGTCTCGGGCCACGCCCCCCCGCGCTCATCCATATCGAAGGCCCTCCACCGGCTCCATCCGGGAGGCCTTCCAAGAAGGATAGACGCTGGCAAGGACGCTGATGAGCAGCGTCACCCCGACGATGATCCCCACATCGATGGCGTTGACGCGGGAGGGGACCTCGGTGATGTAGTATACATCGCCGGGCAGGAATCGAAAGCCCGTGATCCCCTCGACCCAACCGAGAATCCTATCGAGATTCCACGAAATCATCAATCCCCCGAGGCAGCCCAGGAGCGTTCCCGCGGACCCGATCATCAAACCCTGGAAGACGAAGATCTGGAGGACATGAGCGGATCGCGCCCCCATGGCCTTGAGAACCGCGATCTCCTTCTGTTTCTCCATCACCATCATGACCAGGATGCTGATAATCAGGAGAGCGGCGACCCCCACGATGCAGAAGAGGATCACGAACATGACGCGCTTTTCCATCCCCAAGGCAAACAGGAGATTCCGATTCCGCTGCATCCAATCCTCGGCCACGTACTCCCCTCCGAGGGGAGAGTCGTGGATCGACTTGCGCACATCCCGCGCCCGGTAGATCTCCTCCACCCGCAGTTCGATCCCCGTCACCCGTCCCGGGATCTCGAACACCTCCTGGGCCACAGCGATGGAGATGTATGCCAGTTTGAAGTCGAACTCCCAGTACCCCGAATCCATGAACCCCTTGACCTGGAACTTCTTCCACTTGGGCAGGTTCCCCCAGGGAGTCAACGTCCCGATGGGGGACACCAGCACCACGGTGTCCCCCACCCCGCATCCCAGGTAGTTGAGCAGCTCCTTTCCCAGGATGATTCCCGGCAACGCCCCCCGCACCGATGCGTCCAGATCCGCCAGATCCCCTCCCTTGAGGATCCGTTTGAACGGGATCACGCTTTCCGCCGTCTCCGGATCCAGGGCTCGGACCACCACCCCCGACGCCCGGTTCGGGCCCTGAACGATCACCTCCCGGGCGATGAAGGGGCTGGCACCCACAACCCCGGGGATCTTCAGAAGTCGCGCCCGCACCCCTTCGGGGTCCTTCATCTCCTGGCCCCGCTGCAGCACCACCACATGGGCCGTGATCCCCAGGATCCTCTCCTGAAGACTCTCGGCGAAGCCCGTCATCACGGCGATCACCACGATGAGGGCCGTGACCCCGATGGTCACGCCCAGGACCGACAGCCAGGTGACGACGGAAATCGCCCTCTGCTTGCGCCTGGCCCTCAGGTACCGCAGGCCGATCCATAGCTCGTAGCGCATGGCCTAGCGCGGGCTGCGCGTGGGTCAGCCCCTCGCCTCCCTTTCCCCCCCGCCATGTCCACCAGCGGCCAACCCGCCGGGGCCCTTCATCCGGATCGAGCACGGCGCAAGGGGCTCCCGCATCCCGCGGTCAGGAACCTCCCCGCCCCTCCGGGCGCAGGTGCGGAAAGAGGATCACATCCCGGATGGACGCCGAGTCCGTCAGGAGCATCACCAAGCGATCGATCCCCAATCCCTCCCCAGCCGTAGGGGGCATGCCGTGCTCCAACGCCCGCAGAAAGTCCTCGTCCAGCGGATGGGCCTCGTCATCCCCCTGTTCTCGAAGCGCCTTCTGCTCCATGAACCGGGCCCGCTGATCGTCGGGATCCGTCAGCTCGGAGAAGGCGTTGGCGATCTCTCGCCCCCCAATATAGAGTTCGAAACGATCGACGAGGTGGGGCTCCTGGCGGTTCCTCCGCGACAGGGGCGAGATGGCCACGGGATGGTGGGTCACGAAGGTCGGATCGTCCAACTGGGGCTCCACCAGGGCATCGAAGAGCTTCGCCTGCACCTTGCCCAGGGAGTCGCGCCCCTCGATCACCACATGGCGCGACCGGGCGAAAGCCTTCAGGGATTCCAGCTCCTCCAAGGCCTCTCGAGGCACCCCGCCCATCTCCACCAGTCCATCCAGGAACCGCACGCGTCTCCAGGGGCGAGACAGGTCTATGGTCCTTCCCTGATAGACGATGCGCACGCCCTTGCCGAGCCGGGCCAGGAGCGTCTCGACGAGGTGTTCCGTGAGCCCCATCAGATCGTTGAAGGATGCGTAGGCCTGATAGAACTCGAGCATGGTGAACTCGGGGTTGTGCTGCGTGGAGACACCCTCGTTGCGGAAGTTGCGATTGATCTCGTAGACCCGCTCCATCCCTCCGATGACCAGCCGCTTGAGGTAGAGCTCCGGCGCGATCCTCAGATAGAGATCCATGTCCAGGGCGTTGTGGTGCGTGACGAACGGACGGGCGTCCGCCCCGCCCGCCAGGGGCTGCATCATGGGTGTCTCCACCTCCTGAAACCCCTGGCCGTCCAGGAACTCGCGGATCCAACGGATGATCGACGTGCGAGATCGAAAGCCCTCCCTCACCTGGGGGTTCATGAGCAGATCGAGATACCGCTGACGGTAGCGACCCTCCACGTCCCGAATGCCGTGCCACTTCTCGGGAAGCGGTCGAAGGGCCTTGGACAGGACCTGAAACGACTCGACCCGCAAGGTCAGCTCACCGCTGCGGGTCCGAAACAGGCCCCCCTCGACCCCCGCATGGTCTCCGACGTCCAGACAACGGAATGCCGCCCCCTGGTCTTGGGGGAGGTTGGCGACCTGAACAAAACACTGGAGCCTTCCCGTGCGATCCATCAGGTCCAGGAAGCTGACCTTCCCGAAATCCCGCTTTCCCACGATCCGCCCCGCCAGCGAGAACCGGCCTTGGAGCGCCTCCAGATCCTTCCCCTCCCAGGACCCGTATCGGGCCAGTACGTCCTCGATCTCCCCACGCGGGGCAAAGTCCTGGGAAAAGGGGTCGAGGCCCTGCGCCCGAAGGCGCTCCAGCTTCCGGCGGCGATCCAGCACAACGCCGGACGCCTTCTCCAACTCCTCCGATGCCAACGGTCACCTCGTGCACCCAGACCAGTGAGGAAAGTTCTTTATAGCGGAAGCCACCTTGGGCGTCAAGACAAATCCCGAGAAACCGTCGGCAGTTGCCCCTCTCCCGGGCCCTTCTTCACGGCGGGCGATTGGGTCAAAGGACGCTCCGGAATCCACAGGGAGAACTTGGTGCCCTTGCCCACCTGGCTCTGGACCTCCACCCTGCCGCCCACGTCCACAAGGCTGCGGTGGACCATGGAGAGACCCAGGCCGGTCCCTCGATCCTTGGTGGTGAAGAATGGGTCGAAGACATGGTCCCTGATCTCGGGGGGGATGCCCACCCCGGAGTCCTCCACATCCATGAGGACCCACCGGGAGCTTTCCCCCGAGGTCCCGCCCGCGGGGTTGGCCCATCGCGCCCGCACCCACAGCGTGCCTCCCTGGGGCATGGCCTCCAGGGCGTTGTTCAGCAGGTTCCAGAAGACCTGCCTCATCTTCTTGGGATCCGCCCAGACGCGAAGATCCGGGGCGATCTGTTTGACCACCTGGAGCGAGGCCCGATCCTTGGGTTGTTCGATGAACAGGTCAAGGGTCTCCAGGAGGGCCCTGGAGAGGTCCACCTCCTGCACCTTAAGCTGTTCAGGGCGGGCGAACAGGAGAAAGTCGGTCAAAAGACCGTTCAATCGATGGGTCTCCCGCATGACGATCTCCATGAGCCGGTGATTGGACCCATCCAGCCTCAGTTCGTTCTTGAGGATCTGGATGGAGCCGCTGAGGGATGCCAGGGGATTGCGGATCTCGTGGGCGATGCGAGCCGCCATCTCCCCGATGGTGGCGAGGCGGTCCACTCGCCGGAGATGCTCCTCCATGGCGATGGCCTGGGTGAGGTCCTGGAAATGGATGATCGTGCCCACCACCGCGCCGTCCTCACTCCTCAGGGGAGTCAGGGAGAAGCCGAGATGAAGTCGATCCCCGTCCGGTCGCCCGTAGCCCATGGTGCGCCTCTTGGCCTCCAGGGCCAGGGGACCCCCCTGGCCGCCCCGGAGGAGCTCCGAGGGCAGGTCCGGAAAGAGCGTCTCCAGCGGCCGCTGCAAGAGCTCCCCCATGGGGACCCCCATGATGTCTGCGGCGGCCTGGTTGGCGAAGTTGACCCGACCCTGGAGATCCGTCGTGAGCAGGCCGCTGTGGAGGCACTGCAGGATGTTCTCATGGATGGCGGTGAGCTTGGAGAGATCGGATTGGGTCTCCTCCAGCTCCTGCTGGCTGATCCGCGCCTGCTCTGCCAGGTAGCTGCTCAGGAAGGCGACCAGGAAGAAAGCGCTCAGATTGATGAGGATCTTGTAGAAGACCTCGCTCCCCACGGAATCCAGGAGGCGGTGCCCGCCCCACTCCATGGCGGGCAGGAGGCCGAAGTATCGCAGATTGAGCAGTCCGCCGTACAGCAGACCGCTGACGGAAGCGGCTGCCAGTCCCCCCCTGCGGTACAGAAGGATGCTCCCTGTGATGATGGAGAGGTTGTAGATCGACGAAAAGACGCTTTCCTCGGCGCCCGTGAGATAGACAAGCAGGGTCTCCAGGGCGATGTCCACGGCGATCTGGGCATAGGCCAGGCGTCGGATGTCCCGCGCTCGCTTGAGCAGCAGGACGTACAGGAGGCTGAGAACGTAAATCGCCGCCGTCAAGCCGTAGAGGCCGACCAGCGGCCATACGAACAGCCCCGTGGTCTCCCGGAACTGGAGCAGGACCGTGGCGCCCAGCAGAAAGGTCGCCACCACCACCCGAAGGAACATCAGCCATCGGAGACGGCCCAGGAGGACACGGTCAACGCCGGGCATCGTCCCCCCTCGGGAGGTCAATCCACGGTCCCCGCGAGCTTGAAGATGGGCAGGTACATGGCCACCACCAACCCGCCGACGGTTCCACCCAGGAAGATCATCATGAACGGCTCGATGAGGGAGGTGAGGGCCTCCACGGCGGCATCCACCTCGTCATCGTAGAAGTCAGCGATCTTGTTCAGCATGGCGTCCAGTGCCCCGGTGGACTCCCCCACGGAGATCATCTGCACGACCATGGACGGGAACACCCCGCTCTCCCCCAGCGGCTCCGCAATGGTTCGCCCCTCGGCGATGCTCGCCCGGGTCTTGAATATGGCGGCCTCCACGGTCTTGTTGCCCGCGGTCCGGGCCACGATGTCCAGACCGTCCAGGAGGGGCACGCCGCTCTGGATCATGGTCCCCAGCGTCCGCGTGAAGCGGGCTACGGCCACCTTGCGGATCAGGTCCCCCAAGACCGGGACCCGCAGGACGAGATCATCCACCAGCGCCCGACCCCTCCGGGTGGCGTAGAACCGGCCGAAAAGGATCGAGAAGGCGATCAGTGCGACGATCAGCAAGACAACCCATCGCTGGAACCACTCGCTCACATTGATGACGAACTGGGTGGGGCCGGGCAACGCCCCGCCCATATCCTCGAACATCTGTTTGAAGATGGGGATGACGAAGATCAGGAGCACCGCCACCACGGCCACCGCCACGACCAAGACGACGATGGGATAGACCATGGCCCCCTTGACCTTCTTCTTGAGCTTCATCGCCTTTTCGATGTACGCGGAAAGGCGGTTGAGGATCGTGTCCAGGATCCCGCCCACCTCCCCGGCGGCCACCAGGTTGACGAACAGCTCGTCGAATGCCTTGGGATGCTTCTTGAGGGCGTCGGCGAAGGTCGAGCCACTCTCCACGTCGCTCTTGATCTGCTTGAGCATCGACTTGAAGGTCCGGTTCTCCGTCTGGCCGGCCAGGATCTCCAGGCACTGGACCAACGGCAGGCCCGCATCGATCATGGTGGCAAACTGGCGGGTGAACAGAACGATATCCTTCTCGGTCACCTTGGGCTTCAGGAACTTGATGGACTCCGAGATGTCTTTCGGGGCCAGTTTGACTCGGATCGGTTCGATCCGCTGACGCCTCAGGCTCTGGGTCACCGCATCGGCGTCCGCGGCGTCCATCTCCCCCTTGATCTTCTTCCCCGCGCGATTGGTCCCCGTCCAGCGGTATACGGGCATGGCCGTCTCCTTGTCAGAGGGCCCTGAGGCCCGGCCAACCCCGGGGGGTCAGCGCAGAGGCTTCTGGGCCCGGGGAAGGGAGGCGCCCGTCATCATATTCCTGAGCTCCTCCGGGTCCGAGGATCGGGAAATGGCTTCCTCGTAAGAAATGTAGCGCCTGGTGTACAGGCTGAGGAGGGACTGATTCATGGTCTGCATACCGAACTTGGCTTGTCCCACCTGCATCTGCGAGTAGATCTGATGGATCTTGTCCTCTCGAATCAGATTGCGTATGGCCGAGTTGGGCACCATGATCTCCAGCGCCAGGACGCGCCCTTTGCCGTCCGCCCGGGGCAGAAGCTGCTGCGACAGGACACCCTCCAGCACGAAGGAAAGCTGGGCGCGCACCTGCGCCTGCTGGTAGGACGGGAAGACGTCCACCACGCGGTTGATGGTCTGCACGCACGAGTTGGTGTGGAGGGTGGCGAAGACCAGATGCCCCGTCTCGGAAATGACCAGGGCGGATTCGATCGTCTCCAGATCCCTCATCTCTCCGATGAGGACGACGTCGGGATCCTGACGCAGGATGTACTTGAGGGCGTTCTTGAAGCTCTTGGTGTCGGCGTCCAGCTCCCGCTGGTTGATCAGGGCCTTCTTGTGGTGATGAACGAATTCGATGGGATCCTCGATGGTGACGATGTGCAGGTGACGCTCGTTGTTGATCTTGTCGATGAGCGCGGCCAGGGTCGTGGACTTCCCGCTCCCGGTGGGGCCCGTCACGAGGATCAATCCCCTGGGCTTGTTGGCCAGGTCCGCGATCTGGGGCGCCAGTCCCAGCTCCTGGAAGGACAGAATCCGATTGGGAATGGTTCGGAATGCCGCCGCCATGGCCCCCCGCTGCATGAAGACATTGGCCCGGAACCGGCTGAGACCCTCCACACCGAACGAGAGGTCCAGCTCCCAGTTTTCCTCGAATTTGTGCTTCTGGACGTCGGTGAGGATGCTGTAGATCAACTGCTTGGTATCCGCGGCCCTCAGGGGCGGGAGATCCAGCGGGATCAGGCTTCCGTTGATGCGCAGCTGCGGCGGGACGCCCACGGTGATGTGGAGGTCCGACGCCCCTTTCTCGATGGTCGCCTTCAAGAGCTGATGCAACGATGCCATGGCCTCACCCCTCTTCATCCCGGGCCGCCCCAGGCGCCCCCGCGCCGTCGCCGCCCCGGAGGGCGGCCCCCACGGCCCCTGTTAGTCCGGCGCCGTGCTGCGGATGACCTCCTGGATGGTGGTAACCCCCTCCCGCATCCTGAGGATGCCGCTCTGGCGGAGCGTCATCATCCCCAGCCTCATGGCCTCCTTCTTGATCTCCCCCGCCGAGGCGCCGATGAGGATCAGCTCCCGGATCTCATCGCCCACCGGCATCACCTCGTAGAAGGCGATCCGCCCCTTGTACCCCGTGCCCAGGCAGACCTCGCATCCCCTGCCCTTGTAGGCCCGCACCGAGTCCACCTGCTCCTCGGGCACCCCCAGATCCATGAGGGCCTGGTGCGAGACCTTTGCCTCTTCCTTGCACTTGGCGCAGATGCGCCGCCCCAGCCTCTGGGCGAGGATGAGGTTGGTCGCCGAGGAGACGAGAAAGGGCTCGATACCCATGTTCAGCAAGCGGTTGATGGTGCTCGGGGCGTCGTTGGTGTGAAGGGTGCTCAGGACCATGTGTCCCGTCAGGGCGGCCTTGATGGCGATCTCGGCGGTCTCGAAGTCGCGGATCTCCCCGACCATGATGATGTCCGGGTCCTGGCGCAGAAAGGAACGAAGGGCCGCGGCGAAATTCAGCCCGATCTCCTCATGCATCTGGACCTGATTGATCCCCTGGAGGTTGAACTCCACAGGGTCCTCAGCCGTCATGATATTGTCCGCCTCGGTGTTCAGTTCGGACAGGGCGGAGTACAGCGTCGTCGTCTTCCCCGATCCCGTGGGGCCCGTGACGAGCACCATGCCGAACGGCCGGTGGATGGCGGACTTGAAATGCTGGAGCTGTTTCTCCTCGAAACCCAGCTTCGTCATATCCAGTTGGAGGTTGGACTTGTCCAGGAGCCGCATCACCACCTTCTCCCCCCAGAGGGTGGGGATCACCGAAACCCGGAAGTCCATCTCCCGGTTCTTCCCGAACTTCATCTTGATGCGACCATCCTGGGGGAGCCTCCGCTCGGCGATGTCCAGTTGGGACATGATCTTCACGCGGGAGGTCACTGCGTTTCTGATCTTCAACGGAAGGCCCATGGCCTTTCTCAACACCCCGTCCAGGCGGTACCGCACGCGAAAGGATTTCTCGTACGGCTCCAGATGGATGTCGCTCACACCCAGCTTGACCGCCTTGATCAGGATGCCGTTGACCAGCCGGACGATGGGGGCCTCCACCTCGATGGCGACCACGTCGTCTCTGGGCTCTTCCACCACCTCGACCGTCTCGACGGCCCCGCTCACCAGGCTGTCGAAGTCCTCCTCCCCCACACCCAGGAGGGACTCTTCCTCTTCTTCCTCTTCTGCGGCGCCCAGCGAGGCCCCATCGGCCTCTTCCTCGGCATAGTCCTTGGCATCCAAGGACGTGGGCCTGGCTTCGGCGGCCCTGGCCCCGTAATGCCGGCGAATGGCCTCGGTCACAGCGGTCTCGGTGGCCAGCACCGGATCGATGTTATAGCCGGTCATGAACTTGACGTCATCCAGGGCGACCATGTGAGTCGGATCGCTCAGGGCCACAGTCAGGGTGGCACCGACCCTCTGGATCGGGATCATGGAGAACTTCTTGGCCAGGGCCGCCGGCACGAGCTTGATGAGATCCGGCTGAATGTTGAGCTCGTCCAGGCTGACCACCCGAATGCGGAACTGCCGGCTCATGAAGTCGACAAGGGCGGCTTCCGTGAGAAAACCCAGTCGGATGAGGGTCTTGCCCAGGCGGCCTCCGTTCTTCTTCTGATCCTCCACGGCGCGGGTCAACTGGTCCATGGTGATCAACCCGTTCTTGACCATCAGTTCGCCGATCCGGAGCGCCATCGGTAAACCCTCTGCGAGGTTTCCCAGAACGATCCCGCCCGAGCGAGTGGAATTGTAAGGATTGCCAGCGGTTAATGTCAAGGGGAAATGGCTCGCGGACCATGCTGCCCGTAGGCCTTGACAAAGAAGGGTCTTTTGCTACCGTAGGAAACTTACGGTTCTGGCTCTGGAGGCACGTCCATGGATTACAAAGAGACGCTCAACCTGCCCAAGACGCCCTTCCCCATGAAGGCCAACCTCGCCCAGAGGGAGCCGCAGATCCTGGGGAAATGGGACGCCATGGGGCTCTACGCCATGATCAAGGACAAGTCCCGGGGGAGGGAAAAATTCATCCTTCATGACGGGCCTCCTTACGCCAACGGCCACATCCACATCGGGACCGCCATGAACAAGATCCTCAAGGACCTCATCAACAAGTCCAAGTTCATGGCCGGGTATGACAGCCACTACGTCCCCGGCTGGGATTGCCATGGCCTGCCCATCGAGCACCAGGTGGACCTGATGCTCGGCGACCGCAAGGCGGGCCTCTCCAAGGTGGACGTGCGCCGGGAGTGCCGCAGGTACGCCGAGCGATTCATCGACATCCAGCGGGCGGAATTCAAGCGGCTGGGGATCTTCGGGGATTGGGATACCCCGTACCTCACCATGGCCTTTCCGTACGTCTCGACCATCGTGCGCGAGTTCGGGAAGTTCTACCTGCAGGGCAGCGTGTACAGGGGGAAAAAGCCCGTCTACTGGTGCGCCTCCTGCAAGACCGCCCTGGCCGAGGCCGAGGTGGAGTACGGCGAGCACCACACCCCGTCCATCTACACCTCCTTCCCCGTGGTGACAGACCTCTCCAAGCGGTTCCCGGCCCTTGAAGGCCGGAAGGCCCACGTGCTGATATGGACCACCACGCCATGGACCATCCCCGCCAACCTGGCCATTGCCCTTCATCCCGCATCGGATTACGTGGCCGTGGAGCGCCAGGGCGAGGCGTATGTCCTGGCGGAGGCCCTCCTGCCGGCCGTCCTGTCCAGCTTCGGTTGGTCCGAAGCCAAGCTCTTGGAGCGGTTCAAAGGGACCGCACTGGAAGGGGTCCTGTGCCGCCATCCCTATCTGGATCGGGAGTCCCGGTTGATCCTGGCCGATTTCGTCACCTTGGATGCGGGGACGGGGTGCGTCCACATCGCCCCCGGGCACGGCAAGGACGATTACGAGATCGGCGTCCGCTATGGGATCCCCCCGTATTCCCCCGTGGACGATGACGGCCGTTTCACTCCGGAGGTGGAGCACTTCGCCGGGCAATTCGTCTTCGACGCCAACCCCTCCGTCACGCAGAAGCTGCGGGACGTGGGACGTCTGATGGCTGAGGAACGGTTGATCCACGAGTACCCCCATTGCTGGCGGTGCAAGAGCCCCATCATCTTCCGGGCCACGGAACAGTGGTTCATCTCCATGGAGGCCCTGGAGTTTCGCCGCAAGACCCTTGATGAGATCGAACGGGTCCAGTGGATCCCCCCCCAGGGGAGGGATCGGATCCACGACATGATCCGCCATCGGCCCGACTGGTGCATCTCCCGGCAACGGTCTTGGGGGGTCCCCATCACGGTCTTTTACTGCCTCCAGTGCGGCCGGGTGGTGGCGGACCAGGAGACATTCGATCGTGTGGGGGAGATCTTCAGGCAGGAAGGGGCGGACGCCTGGTTCTCCCGGGAGGCCGAAGAGCTGCTCCCCCCGGGTGCGCGGTGTCCTCAGTGCCACGGCACTCGGTTTCGCAAGGAGATGGATATCCTGGATGTCTGGTTCGACTCGGGCGTGAGCTGGGCCGCCGTCCTGGAGCCAGCCCCGGAGCTCTCGTACCCCGCCCAGATGTACCTGGAGGGAAGCGACCAGCATCGCGGCTGGTTCCACAGCGCCATCCTCACATCGGTGGGCACCCGGGGCAAGGCCCCTTACCGGAGCGTCCTCACCCATGGCTTCGTGGTCGACGGCGAAGGCAAGAAGATGTCCAAGAGCCGCGGCAACGTGGTGGTCCCCGAGGAGGTCATCAAGAAATTCGGGGCGGAGATCCTTCGACTCTGGGTCTCGGCCGAGGACTACAGGGACGACATCCGGATCTCCCCGGAGATCATCCAGCGGTTGAGCGAGGCGTACCGCCGCCTGCGCAACACGGCCCGCTTCCTGCTGGGCAACCTCTACGACTTCGACCCTGCTCGGGACGGCGTGCCCTACGAATCCCTGCGGGAGATCGACCGCTTCGCGCTCCACCGCATGCAATGGGTCATCGACCGCGTGCGCAAGGCCTATGAGACCTACACCTATCACATCGTCTTTCACACCCTGCATCAGTTCTGCGTGGTGGACCTGAGCGCCCTGTACCTGGACATCCTGAAGGACACCCTGTACGTTCAGGCGCCGGAGGATCCGGCGAGGCGATCGGCCCAGACGGTCCTGTTCGAGATCGCCCGGGATCTCACCCGCCTCATGGCCCCGATCCTGGCCTTCACCTCAGAGGAGATCTGGGAGCACCTCCCCCCCTGGGAGGGAAAGGAGCCCAGCGTTCACTTGAGCGGCTTTCCGCAGGTCCGCGAGGCATGGACGGACAACGCCCTGGGGGATCGGTGGGAGCAGCTGCTGAAGGTGCGCGGAGAGGTCACCCGGGCCCTGGAACTGGCCCGCAAGGCCAAGGTCATCGGACTGGCGTTGGATGCCCGCGTGGTCCTGGGCTTGCCCCCCGGCCTCGTTTCTCTGCTGGGGGGGCAGGAGCGATTCCTGGAGGATCTCTTCATCGTCTCCCAGGTGGAGACGGCATCGGATGACGCAGGTCTCCCGGGCCAGCCCTTCGAGAGCAGCGAGTTCCCCGGGTTGAAGATCTGGGTGGCGGGGGCCGTCGGCGCCAAGTGTCCCCGATGCTGGAAGATGGACCGGGCCGTGGGGGAGCAAGGGGCCCATTGCGAGGTGTGCCCGCGCTGCAGTGAGGTGTTGCGAGGCCTTGGGGGCTGAGGGCGGATGCGAAAGGCGGACAAGGTCGGCATGGCGCTGGCCGCGGGGGTCCTGGCGGCGGATCAGATCTCCAAGTTGCTGGTGGAGACCGGCATGGCCGTCCATCAATCCATCGCCGTCATCCCCGGCCTCGTCAACCTGACCCACGTCCGCAACACCGGTGCGGCCTTCGGACTGTTCGCCGCCTCAGTCCCCGGGGTGCGCACGGCGCTGCTCCTTGTTGCCGCCCTGGTGGCCGTGGGCGTTGTCGCGTGCCTGTGGATCCGAGAGCGCCAGGCTCATGCCCTTCATATCTCCTCGCTGTCGCTGATCCTGAGCGGCGCTGTGGGCAACATGATCGATCGCGTCCGTCTGGGGGAGGTCGTGGACTTCGTGGATCTCCACTGGAAGGGCCTGCATTGGCCGGCGTTCAACGTGGCGGATTCGGCCATCACGGTGGGAGTCGCCTTGCTGCTGCTTCAAGTCCTGCGGCCCGCCGGAGGGCGCCCCTCGCGATGAGGGGAAGTCACGGGTACTCCGTCATGACCAGGACCACATATCCCCGCTGCGCCAGGGCCTGGGCTTGGGACTGCGCCTCTTCCCTTCGCGCGTGCCGCCCCACGCGGACACGATAGATCTCCTGGCTCCCCAGTTTGGCGGCCGCCACCCGGGCGTTCCCCCTTCCCAGCAGACCGTCCAGCTCTGTCAAAAGGGCCTGGGCATTGGCGCGGTCATTGAAGGCGCCCAATTGAAGGACGTAGAAGGGCTTGACCGAGAAGTCGGCGGGCGATCCCCCGGGGGGACCCTCGAGGATCTCCAGGCGCACCCGGGCCGTGCCGGGCCCCACCACGTCGAGGACCCGCGCCGCCGAATAGGAAAGGTCGATAATCCGGTCCTTGACGAACGGCCCCCGGTCGTTGATCGTCACCTCCGCCGTGCGGTGGTTCTCCAGATTGGTCACCGAGACCCGCGTGCCCAGGGGCAGGGTCTGATGAGCCGCCGTCATCTGGTACATGTCGTAGGTCTCGCCGCTGGAGGTGGGTTTGCCGTGGAAATTGGGCCCGTACCAGGAGGCGATCCCCTCCTGAATTCGCTCCGGGATTCGAGGAGACGTCCCGTCCACGGGGGCTTGCGGGATGTTGGAAGTCCTGGGCCGTTGGGAGGGTGTCTTGGCGCACGCCCCCACGCCCACCAGGAGGATCACCAGCACGAGCGCCCCGGGCCGGATGCCCCAATGCACCCGGCATCCGCGCCTCGGTGCCCACCGGCCAGTGCCCCGGTCCTGGGGTGCCCCCGGGACCGACGCCGGGCGGCTCTGGCTCTCCTGCCTGGGGGGCGGTGCCAATTCGTCTGGGCTCATGCTCTGGGCGCCCGCGCCGGGTCAGCTATGCGACGGCCTCGTCCTGGTCCGTGACGGGAAGGGCGAGCCCCTTCCCTTTGAGGATACCTTCGATGGCCATCTTGAGCTGTTCCGATCTGAACGGTTTGGGGATGATCACCCGAACGAACCCCTTCTCCAGAGCCTTCAGAGCAGACCAACCTTCGGGCACGCCCGTCAGAAGGATGATGGCGGCCTGGGGAGACTGCTCCACGATGGATTGGCTCGCCTCGTAGCCGTTCATCCCGGGCATTTCCATGTCCATGATGACGACATCGGGCCGGAGACGCCCGTACTTCTCCAGCGCCTCTCGTCCATTGACGGCCGCCCCCACCGGTTCGCCGCCCCAGAATCGAAGCATGTCGTCCAGCAGGGAATGGATTTGGGGATCGTCGTCAACCACCATGAACCGCCAACCCGCCGCCGCCTTCTCCATCGCCGCCCCCCCCGCAGTGCCTCAGGCCGATCCCGGGCCCCGTCACATCCCCCGTCGGTCTGAAGAACCTTAGCGTGGCGCGGTCGCGGTGTCAAGGGAAAAACGCCACATCTTGTGTCCATCCGCCATCGCGGACCCCAGATGTTGACAAATCGACTTTTCTCCCGGGATCCTTGGGCTTTTTGTTCACAGCGGAGGGTCTCGGCCGGAGGCCGGCCCGTCCTGCCGGAAGGGGATCACGTTCCTTCCCCCTCCTCCAGGGCGTAGAGCGCCTCGTCGTCGAGGCCGAAATAGTGTCCGATCTCGTGGAGCACCACGTCCTGAATGCACCGGATCATCTCGGCGCGACTCCCGCATGCCCGCTCGATGGAGCGCTGATACAGGGAGATCTTGTCGGGCAGGACGTTCCCGTAGTAAAAGCCGCGCCGATCCAGGGAGACCCCCTGGTACAGCCCCAGCAGGTCGTAAGGCCCCTCCAGACCCATCTCCTCGATGACCTCCGGGGGCGGCAAAGGCTCGACGGCCACGGCGATGTTCTCGAGCCGCTCCCGGATCCCCCTGGGGAGGCCATCCAGGGCTCTGGCCACCACACGCTCGAACTCTGCCCGCTTCATTGGACCTTCTGCCCCCGCAGGAGTGCGCCCCATGGCGGCCAGGCCACTCGCGGCGGCTCCGCCCCACCTGCCCCACTTCCCTGTGGACGTTCCCTGAAGCGGCGGATAGTCGGCCCGAGGGTGCACCCCGCAACCCTTGGAATTCAGGCCACCCCCGCGCGATCAGTCCACCTTCTGAAACATGGATCCCCTCGCCCCGCATACGGGGCAGATGTCCGGGGCATCCTTCTCGGCCGTATATCCGCAGACCGGACAGACATGATACGGATAATTCTCCTGGGGGTTTCCGAGGTTGCTGAGGAGCTTCTCGTACAGCTGGGCATGGACCTTCTCCACCTCGTTGGCATAGGTGAAGGTGCGTTCTGCGGCCTTGTGTCCCTCGTCCTTGGCCGCTTCGATCATCTCCGGATACATCTTCTTGAACTCATGGGTCTCGCCGGCAATGGCCTCCTGGAGGTTCTCCCGGGTGGTGCGGACGCCCTTGAGGGCCCTCAGGTGGCTGTGGGCGTGCACGGTCTCGGCAGCGGCCGCTGCGCGAAACATCCGGGCCACCTGGGGGTGTCCTTCCTGATCCGCCTTCTCGGCGAAAGCCAGATACTTGCGGTTGGCCTGGGACTCCCCCGCGAAGGCCTCCCTGAGGAACTGCTCGCTCTTGGACATGGTGTTCTCCTCCTTTCGTGGGATATGGATGCGTCCGGATCCGGACAGCGTGCTTGTCCTGTAATTATCCCCTGGGGCAAATGGGAAATCCAGAGGAAAAAGGGAAGCGGCCGTATCCACCCAGTCCCGGGTGGTCTGTGAGCGCGGCGGCCCCATGTCCCCGCCCTCGACGCCTCCGCGGTCACCGTCTGGCAGTCGGCAGCCCCGCCTCCGGGGGGATTCGCTGCTCGCATGCCGCAGGTGCCCGATTGCCCTGCTGCAAGAGCAGCCCTGCGTGACAACAGGCTTCCACCCGTAACGTACGGGTCCAGGCGAGGGGGGATCGACCGGGTGAGCGGTGGTGCATGAATTGTATCCAATGGAGGCCCGTGCCAGGGTGAAATCGCCCCGGAGCGCCCTGGCCCTCCCGGACCGCTCCCGGCGGGTTATTCAACGCAACAAGCGATAATGGTTTTGTTTTCTTGTTTGCTATGGCTGTTGACAATCGGCGCGATGAAGAATAGGATCTGATCTGAATTTGGGTCTTTTCGATTTTTTGGATACAGATACGGTTTCGCGGGCGCTTTGCAGGAATCCGAGCGCCCGGCCCCATCCTTCCGCCGGAACCCGGGGGATGCGAGTTGGAAGGAGGGTGAGTTCATGGCCTACCCCAGCGGTCGGCATTTCCTTCAGATCCCGGGGCCGACCAACGTCCCGGAACGGGTCCTCCGGGCCATGGCGCGGCCCACCGTGGACCACCGAGGCCCCGAGTTCTCGCGTCTCGCCATGGAAGCCCTGGGCGGTCTCCAGCGCATCTGCGCCACGAGCGGGCCCGTTGTCGTCTTCCCCTCCTCGGGCACGGGGGCATGGGAGGCGGCCTTGGTCAACACCCTCTCGCCGGGAGACCGGGTGCTGATGTTCGAGACCGGGCACTTCGCCACCCTGTGGCGCAACATGGCCGTCGCCCTGGGCTTGGAGGTGGATTTCGTCCCCACGGACTGGCGCAGGGGGGTCGATCCGGGCGCCGTTGAAGCCAAGCTCGCCCAGGACAAGGGGCGCGGCATCCGAGCCGTTGCCGTGGTCCACAACGAGACCTCCACCGGCGCGACCAGTCGCATCCCGGAGATCCGCGAGGCCATGGACCGCGTGGGGCACCCCGCGCTGCTCCTCGTGGACACCATCTCGTCTCTGGCCTCCATGGAGTACCGGCACGAGGCGTGGGGAGTGGATGTCACCGTCGGGTGCTCCCAGAAGGGGCTCATGCTCCCCCCGGGCTTGGGCCTGAACGCCCTGAGCCCCAAGGCCCTCGAAGCCGCCAATGCCGCGCGTCTTCCCAGGTCTTTCTGGGACTGGCAGCCCATGCTCCGGGACAACCGGGCGGGGTTCTTCCCGTACACCCCGGCCACCAATCTCCTGTTCGGCCTCATAGAGGCCCTCCGGATGCTGGAGGAGGAGGGGTTGGAGGCGGTATTCGCCCGACATGCCCGGCACGCCGAGGCCACCAGGCGGGCCGTGAGGGCCTGGGGGTTGGAGATCCAGTGCGCGGTCCCGGAGCAGTACAGCAACTCCCTCACCGGCGTGGTCATGCCTCCGGGGGTGGACGCCGACGCCGTGCGGGGGGTCATGTTGGAGCGCCTGGACCTCTCCCTGGGGACCGGGCTTGGCAGGCTCCGGGGCAGGATGTTCCGCATCGGCCATCTGGGGCACTTCAACGACCTGATGCTCGCGGGCACCCTGTGCGGGGTGGAAATGGGGCTGAAGCTCGCCGGGGTGCCCCATGCGCCGGGGGGCGTGGCGGCGGCCATGGACTTTCTCACCGCGGGCTGATCCGGCCGGGGCGCGTCCCGGACGGGACCCCCCGGGCCCCCCGCACGCATGCCGCCCGGGAGGCGGCCTTGCTCCCGCTCAGAGCGGTTCCACGTTCAAGCCGACGCCCCGCCTGCCTGCCCTGCGCATCCCCCAGCGGATCAGGGGAGTGAGGTACCCCAGCAGGGCGAGGCTCAGGAAGACCACGCAGATGGGCCGCTCGAAGAAGATGGAGAGGCTCCCGCCGGAGATGGTCAGGGCCTGGCGCAGGGAGTTCTCCGCCAACCTGCCCAGGACCAGCCCCAGGACCAGGGGCACGATGGGGTACTTGAGCTTGGTCATGAGATAGCCCAGGACCCCAAAGCCCACCATCATCCATACGTCGAAGAGGTTGTTGTTGACCGTGAAGGCGCCCACAGCGGCGAAGATCAAGATGAAATTCAACAGGATGGTGTACGGGACGCGCAGGACCATCACGAAGAACGGGATGAGGAAGATGTTCATCAGGACCAGGATGAGATTGCCGATGAACTTGCTGGCGATGAGCCCCCAGACCAGGTCGGCGTTGTTCTGAAACAGCAGGGGTCCCGGCCGGATCCCCCACATCATGAAGCCCGCCAGCATGACCGCCGTAGTGGGCGACCCTGGGATCCCCAGGGCCAGCAGCGGGGCGAAGCCGCTGATGGAGGCCGCGTTGTTGGCTGCCTCCGGGGCTGCCACCCCCTCGATGGCCCCTTTGCCGAATCGCTCCGGGCGCTTGGACGAGCGCTTCTCGGCCAGATAGGCGAGGAACGAGGCCGTCGTGATCCCCCCCGCGGGGATGATCCCCACGAAGAACCCGATCACCCCGCCGCGCAGGATCGCCCAGCGCGACGCGATCCAGTCGGCCTTGGTGAGAAACACGTCCTTCAGCTGGATCTTCTCCCGGACCACGCCGCCCTCCTCCGGCGTCTCCAGGCTGTTGAAGATCTCGGCCAGGCCGAATATGCCGCAGATCACCACCACGAAGTCGATCCCTCCCAGCAGGTGGGGGACGTCGAAGGCGAAGCGGGGCACCCCGCTCACCACATCCAGGCCGATGGTGGCGATGAGCAGCCCCACCAGGGTGGACAGGACGACCTTCACGGGATCCCCCCCGCCGAACACGGTGAGGAGGCCGAAGGACATGAGGGCCAGGCCGAAGTACTCGGCGGGCCCGAAACGCAGGGCGAAATCCGCCAAGGCCGGCGCAAAGCACATCAGGAGCACGACCGACAGCGTGCCCGCGATCCAGGAGCCGATGGCCGCCACGGAGAGGGCGGCCCCGGCCCGCCCCTTCTGGGCCATGGCATAGCCGTCCAGACACGTCATGACCGTCGAGGATTCCCCGGGGACGTTGATCAAGACGGACGTGATGGTGCCGCCGTATGCAACCCCATAGTAGATGCCCGCGAACATGATGATGGCCGAGGTGGGGTTGACGTGGAAGGTCAGGGGGAGGAGCAAGGCGATGGCGGTGGGGGCCCCGATGCCGGGCAGCACGCCGATCATCTGGCCGAAGAAGACGCCTGCCAGGCAGTACGCGATGTTGTGGAGGCTCAGGGCGATGCCGAAGCCGGTCATCAGGTTCTGGAGGATGTCGGCCATGGGGCCTCCTTCACCAGCCCAGCATTCCCTGGGGAATGGGGATCGTCAGCCAATCCCCGAACACGTAGTGTATCCCGACGATCACGGCCGCCGTCACCACAAAGCATTGGATCCAGCCGTGATTCCCCAGCGTCCGCATGGTCAGCCCGGTCAGAAGCCCCAGGCCCACGGAGAACCCCAGAACGGGAAAGAGGAGAAACCCCGGGATGATCAGGGCCAGGAACTTGGCCCCCGCCACGGTCCCGGGCCCGAAGAACCGCCCGCTCCTGTCGCGCTTGCGGAGCACCTGTGCGAACAGCACGATGCCGCACAGGGAGATCCCGTACCCCAGCAGCCTGGGGAGGAACCCCGGCCCGGGGCCGTATTGGGAGAAATAGTCAAGCCCCCACGAAAAGACGACGGCGCCCGCCCCCAGGGCCATCACCAAAATGGCAGCGATCAGTTCGCCCAGCCACATGCTCGCCCCTCGCGTGGCACCCGGCGGGACCCCGCCCCCTCCATGGGGCAGAGGCCGGAGGCCCCGCCTTCGGCCTCGACTACTTGATCAGGCCCAGTTCGGTGAGGATCCCCTTGAACGTGGTCTCGCTTTCCGCGACCATGGCGGCGAACTCCTTGCTGCTCAGCCATGCAGGGGCCAGCATGTACTTGTCCAGATACTCGCTCTTGAACCGGGGCGACTCGAACATCTTCTTGAACATCCCCTCGTAATACGAGGCCGCCTCGGGGGGAATTCCGGGCGGGGCTGCGATCCCCCGGAAGAACTTGAAGGTCACGTTGAACCCCTTTTCTTTGAAGGTGGGGACGTCCTTGAAGCCATCGGAGCGGCTCTCCCGGGCCACCGCCACGGGACGGACCATCTTGGCATCGTACTGGGGGACGAACTCGCTCGGGTTGGCCCAGATCATCTCCACGTGCCCCCCCAGCAGGGCCGTGATGCACTCCCCTCCGCTGTTGAAGGGCACGTACCGAAGCTTGATGCCCGCGGCCCTTTCCATCAGCCGGTTGCACATCTGGTCTTCCTGCCCCGTCGCCGTGCCGCCGATGGTCATGGCGCCGTCCTTCTCCTTGGCCTTGGCAATGATCTCCTCCACGGTCTTCAGAGGGGAGTCCGCCTTCACCACGATGAACTGATCGTCGTTGGCCAGTCCGCAGATCATGGTGAGATCCCGGTACGTGGCCGCGGCCTTCCCCGCAGTCAACGGGGCCGCCACCTGGCCGGAGATGAACGTGTGGAGCATGAGGGCGTTTCCCTTGGCCTGGGCCACGCTGGTGGTCCCGATGGTGCTCCCGCCGCCGGCCTGGTTGTTGACGATGATCGGCACAGGGCACAGGTTCTCCTCCTTGATGATGTTCACCATGGTCCTGGCGAATACGTCGCTTCCCCCCCCGGGGGCGTACGGGACCACGAACTGGATGGGCTTGTCCGGCTTCCACTGGGCCGCCGCCGGGGTCGCCTGACCCGCGGCAAGGACCCACAGGCCGGCCGCCACCACAGACCCGACCCGGAAGAGAGACCGTACAGCCGTTCTCGTCGCTTCCATGTCTGCCCTCCTTGACTCATGATAGGGTTCTTGTCACTCCCAGGACTTGCCGGACATCCCGGGACCCGCGTATCCGGCCAGGGCCCGCATCACGGTTCGGGCCTTGGTCAGGGCGTCCGTCTTTCTGTCGGTGGACACGTGCAGCCCGGCCCCGAATGTCTCGGCCAGGAAGCCCGACAGGGCCGCGACGACCTCGGGGCTCCCCACCACCGGGAGGCCGGGCCAGAAATAGGTGGAGACGCCCATGGCCACTGCCGCCAGGGCATCGGCCACCTCGCCGCTCCGATTGGCCTCGCAGAAGACCGCCATCACGGGCAGCGCCTTTAACGGTTTGCGGGCGGCCTCGCTCAGGGCCGCGAGAAAAGCTGCACCCCCACCATTCTCACCGCTCCCCAGGTCCAGGACGGCCGGAACGCCCTTGCCCAGCGAGCCCAGTACCGCCTCCAGGGCCGCCCCGCAGTGCCTGCTGCGCTCCGCCGGGTTCAGGAGGCCGTACTTGCCGAGCCCCACGCTGGCCTCCCCGGTGGAAAGGCACAGGACATCGCCCTTGAGCAGCTCCGTGGCCATGGCGAGCATCTCGTTGTCCTGGGGCAACTTGACGTTGTTGCTTCCGCCCAGGAGGACGACCCCCTTGATCTTCCCCGCCCTGAGGGCCTTGGCGATCTTGGCCCCGTCCAGGCTCTCCGCCGAGAACCCCATGACGGCGGGCGCCATGGCCTCGGGGACGTCCCTGGGGATCCTCCGTCGGAGGTCGTGGGCCCGCCCGGCCTTCTCCACGATACCCCTGGCCAGGGCCTCCAGGCTTTTCTCCGGCATCAATCCTTCGGTCTCCACCACCTGCACCTGCCAGTCCTTGGCCAGCCGGGCCAGGGAAGGATTCACGAACTGATCCGCGGCCACCAGCACGTCCACGGCACCGGTCAAAAGGGCGATCTCCTGGGATCCGTAGTTGGTCACCGGGGCGAACGAGAACGGGGGGATCAAGGGGTCCGTGCACAGGCCCAGGACGCGGACCCTCTTCTTGTCGGCCTCGAGGGCGACTTGCTGTTTGAGGACCGGTGAGACGCGGCCTGCCAGGAGGATGGTGGGGACGTCGCCCGCCAGGAGCCCCAGCCCCACGCTCAACGCGGTCGGCTTCACATCCCCGAACACGGCCCGCTTCAGTTCTCCCTGCAGCCGCTGGGCCATGCTCCCCAAGAGGGCGGCCTTCACGGCCCACAGCAGGGTCTCTCCGACCCCCGTCATCCCCCCCTCCACCTTCTGAGCCGCCTTGAACAGATCCCGGCCCAATCCCTCCGGGCACACCCCAGCGGCGCGCCACGCCTCGACCATGGCCTTGGGAAACAGCTTGAGGAGTTTGGCGTTCCCGTCGGTGAGAAGTCGCGCCAGGTCCGCGGCAGCCTGATCGGCCCGCCCTTTTCTCTTGGGTTTCATCTGCCCCGTGGTCACGACCCGGGCGAGGTCGCTGACCTGGTCCAGTGCGGCCAGGGTTCCCTTGACCGCCAGCCGCAGCAGGGTCTGGGCCGCGAGGATGTCCTTGTCCTTTCCGCAGACTCCCTTCTTGTCCGCGTCCTTGAAGGGATGGGCGATGCAAGGTCCCTGGAGGCAGTCGCGGCAGCTCAGCCCCGCCTCGCAGAACCCGCATTCCGGAAGCTGGGCCTCGAATCGATCCCAGATCAGGGCGTGGCCCTCCTCCGCGGCCCTGGGCAGGAAATGCTCCACGCTCGTGTCCAAGCTCTTTTTCTGGATGAACTCCATCTCGCTCTCCTTTCCGGCGCGTATGGTCTCCTCGACTGGCGGGGCAGGCGCCCTGGATCGGCCGCCGTCTGGGTTCCGCAGGCGCTCCGTCAGAACGCCTTCTTCCGGTAGTCCTTTCGCTGGACCACGGAGATGGCCTGGGTGGGACACACCTCCGCGCAGATGGGATACCCCATGTTGCGGCACCGATCGCACTTGACGGCGAGCTTCAATGCGGAAGAGGGATTGATGATGCCGAAGGGGCAAACCATGACGCACATCCAACAGGCGATGCACGTGGGCTCGTGGACGTACACGAGCCCGGTCTCCGGGTCCCGGCGCATGGTCCCGTTGGGACAGGCCTCCAGGCACGGCGCGTTCTCGCAGTGCCGACACTGCAGCGCCAGGTTCCCGCCCTCCACAAAGACGCGCGGCATGGGTTGCGGCGTTTCGTTGATGGCCTGGTACAGCTCCTTGGACACGGAGGCGATCTCCGTCGCGCACCACAGCTCGCACTGGTGGCAACCCGTGCACCTCGACTTGTCGACCATCAGAACGTTCACCTTGACCTCCTCAAGGGGCGCCCGCGGGCGGCCGGCGGGGACCGGGGTCAGACCCCCGTGTCCATGAGTTCCTTGTACTCGGGTTCCGGGAATCGATCCGCGTTGCGCCGGATCAGGGGCAGGATGTCCAGAAAGCTCAGTCGCTCGCCCATGAGCACGGGCACGAAATCGCTCACGTCCACCTGACGCTGCAGCAACATGGAGAAGAGGCCGGCCTTCTGGGTGCGCCCCACCAGGATGGCCCCGATGATGCGCCCGTTGCGCAGGACCAGCTTCCGATAGATCTCCCGGGTCCGGCGCTTGATCTCCCGGATGTCGTCTCCCGGCTGTGCGTTGACGTGGTCGTCCGCCCGGGTGACGCCCATGGAGATGGCCGGAATGCCGATGAAATTGCCGATGGAGTTCCGACGGTACGAGCCGCCGTAGGCGACCCGCCGCCCTCCCATGTTGAGGCCGGCCACGCGACCCTGCTCAGCGGCGCAGGGCCAGATGGCGTTGAGGAAGGGACGGTCTCGGGCGATGTCATGGGTTTCGGCCACATCCCCTGCGGCATAGATGTCCTTGGCGCTGGTCATCATGCGCTCGTTGACCCGGATCCCGCCCATGGCCCCCATCTCCAGGCCCGCCGCCTCAGCCAGCTCGGCCGCGGGCTTGACGCCCACGGCCACCACCACCATGTCGCACGCGATGGTGCCTGCGTCGGTCTCCACCCCCGTGACGTGCCCGTTGCCCGTGAAGCGGACAGCCCGTTCCGCCGTCCGCACGCGGACCCCCATCTCCCCGATGCGCCGCTCGACAATGGCCGCCGCATCGGCGTCGAAGACCGTGGGGAGCACGTGGCCCATCTGCTCCAAGAGGACGACCTCCTCGAGGCCGCGGCGTCTGAGGCTGATGGCCGCCTCCACCCCGATGCTCCCCGCCCCGATGACCACGGCCCGGGTGGCCTTCATCCGATAAATCCGCTCGGCATCGGCCATGGTCTTCAGCGGCGAGATCCCCTTCTTGTCGACCCCCGGGATCTTGGGCAGGATGGGATGTCCTCCCGTGGCCAGGAGGAGTTTGTCGAAAGGGTAGGTCTTCCCGTCGGCGGCCACGGCGCACCGGCACTGCGGTCGGATCGCCTCCACCCGCACCCCCAGGTGGGCCGTCACGTTGTGGATCTCGAAGAAGTCGGCCGACCGGAAGTTGAGCAGCGGCTTGGAGAGCTCCTCGGCCACGTAGTAGGGAAGGAGAACCCGGGAGAACAGGGGGGTCTCCTCGTCGCTGAACAGGTCGATTTCGCACTGCCTGTCCAGCGTTCGAATGGCCTCCACGGCGCTGATGGCCGCGGCGCTTCCACCCACGATCACGTGTCGCATCATCGTCTCCTTCCTCAGCTGGCCCCGGCTCCGCACCCGGCGCGGCCGTCAGTACAGGCTGTGCACCATGTACCGGGGCAAGGCCTCTTTGAGCAATTGGGCCCCGCGGGTGAGGTTGTAGTTCCCGCAGGTGCAGGCCTTGGCCATCTCCAGCACGGCCTCCTCGATGGTCCGGCGCCCCCGCTTGATGTCCCGGATCAGCTTGCGCACCAGGTCCGACGAGATCATGGCATGGCCGCACATGGTGACGGTCTTGAGGATCTCGTAGTCCGGCAGCCTCTCGGTCCTCCCCCAGGTGCCCAGGGAGTACTCCAGGGAATGGATGGGGCCCAGCCCTGCCTCCTCCATGCACTGCTGCACCACGTCCGTCACCCCGGAGATGATCACCGAGATCCCCGGACGGTTCTCCTTGAGGTCCTTGAGCAAGGCGACGATCTTCTCCCGGTTGTCGAAGGTGCACTGGACGATGGTCCCGTCTGTCACATGGCTCAGGATGTCGTCCATGGTGGTGTTGTAGATGTTGCCCGTCTTCATGTCGCCCAAGTTGATGGGGCCGTGCTTGTAGCAGATGCTCAGGAACTTCTGAGTCTTGGGGGCAGAGCCCTTCTTGTTCACCCCCGTGGCCGGGCAGCCCAGGACCACGAAGTCCTCCTTCAGGCTCTGCAGGTCCCCCCTGCGGTGCAGGCTGTGCGTCATGGCGCGCCTCCGTCAGTCTGGATGATCTCGCAAGAAGTCAGCAAGTGCCCTCTTTCGTCGTCTTGCCGAAACACGGAATCCAGTGTTTTCATTTGGTTGAATGATCCCTGGACCCCGGTTTCCCCCGGGTGGACGGCTTCTTGCAACACCGTCAGCCTTCGTCGTCGTAGAACTTGAACCGGGGCTCCCCCAGCCCCAGGTTGTTCTTGCTATTGATGGAATACCAGAAACCCTCTTGCTCCAGCACGGCCTGGATGGGGACCTCCCCTCGTGGCGTGACCTTGGTGATCACCTCCACGGTGAAGACCGTCTCCACCTCCCCCGAGACCCTCTTGAGGACCGCCAGCAGGGGAGCCAGGTTCTCCAGCTTGCACTTGCCCTCGATGATGGCCGAGGTGGCCTTCTCGTTGAGAACGTCGTCCCGGAGCTTCCCCCTCTCCCGGTCGGCCATGAAGTGGGTCACGGGGTTCTCGTCGGCGAACTCGTAGCCCAGGTCCGCCTCGGCGATGGCCATGGCCACTTTCTCCACGTCCCGGAAGTACGCCCCCACCCCGGGACGTCCCATCTCGATGCCCACACCCACCTCGCCCGGCCGAAAGGTCCCCTTGACGTCGTTGGTCTTCATCTCCTCGGTCCCTCTCCCCGGGACCTGGGAGCCTGCGAACTCAATGAAGGGGTTGCTGAGGATGGCCCGGACCTCCCGGGGCCACGGCTCGCCGGGTTGAAACAGGGCGTTGACCGGGCAGACGTTGGCCCGCAGGCACATGCCGCAGTCGGTGCATGCCTCCTGGTCGATCTCCACGTAGATCCTGCCGGGGATCTTCTCGTGCCGGGAGAAGGAGTGGATCCTCCCCATGGGGCAGTACGGGAAACAACGTTTGCACGCGATGCATTTATCTTTGTCGACCTTCATCCGGCCCTCCTTCTGGATCGCACTCCACGGGCTTCCCATTCGCCGTCTGGGGCCGCACCGGCCCGCGCCTCTCGATCTCCTAGCCGTCTCCGAACGTGGTCTGCAAGGCGTCGTCCTTGGCCTCCTGGATGTGGTGCCGCATGATGCGCTCGCACAGGTCCGGGTCCCGCAGCCTCAGGGCCATGAGAATCTTCCGATGTCCCTCGACGGACCGCTTGCCGCCGTCGGGGTAACGCAGGGTGTCTCTTCGGTACCGCAGGACGTACTTGCGAATGTTGACCATCATGCGGTGAAAGCGCTGCCGATCCCTGAGCAGGCCGTGGAGGGCGTCATGGAACCGGGTGTTCCACCGGTAGACCTCATCGATCTTCCCCTGCCGCAAGGCTTCCTCGGCCCTCTCCACGTAGCTCTCCAGTTGCCCCAGGGCCTCCTCGGTGATGCTCTGGCAGATGAACCGGAGGGTGAAACCCTCCAATGCGGCCCGCATGTCGAAGAGTTCCTCCATCTCCTCCCGGGAGTCCTTGGGGATGATGAACCCGCGGGTCTCCAGGGGCTTGATGAGCCCCTCCAGCTCCAGTTTGTGCAATGCCTCGCGCACCGGGGTCCGGCTCACGCCGAACTCCTCGGCCAGGTGTTCCTCGGTGAGCCGCTCCCCGGGCTTGAATCGGCCCGCCAGGACCCTGGACTTGAGCTGCTCGTAGGCCCGGTCCCGCACCGAGACGCTCTTTCTCCTGGCGCCGCCTGTGGATGCCTGAGTCGCCATAATTGTATCCAATTGAAGAATGGATGACAGGTTTATTACGAGTAATATCCCAGCTCCTACAGCTTGTCAAGCAAATTCGATATGCATTTTTGTTCAATTATTATCAGTTATTATAGCCAAGGGCCGCATTTCGCCATCTTCGGTTCCTCCGCCGGAATCCGTCCACAACGCACCTGCCCCCCTCTGATTTGGATACAATCAAACCGATTCCCATCAGGTCTATATCCCATCCTTCCATCACATTCGGCAGGGAAGCCGCGGGTCCTTGAACAGCATCTTTGCGCCCTGTAAACTGGAAGTCCGGTCAAACAGGGGCGGCTCAAGCGATTCCGCCCGCGCCCATCCGGTGGTGGGAAGGGAGAATCATGGCTTCCTTCGAGGTCAAGGTGGACCGGCGCAAGTGCAAGGGGTGCGAGGAGTGTCTGGAAGTCTGCACGGCTTGCGTCTTCGAGATGCGCGACGGGCGCTCCTTGGCGCTCCATGGACAAAAGTGCGTGGGGTGTCGAAGCTGCATCCAGGCCTGCCGGGAAGATGCCATTATGGTGAGCGAGCTCCAACCCCGCCTGTCAGAGACCTGCCTGGCCCTCCTCAAGGACATGCCCTGAGGGACGGCTCCCCCTCCCATCAGGGCAAGGTTGCGGCCCCCAAGCCCTGCAGGGCGGCGTAGTACGCGACCCCTCCCCCCAGCAGGATCAGGCAGGGGAGCCACAGGTATCGGTACACACCGGGCAAAGAGGCGTGGAAGTACTCGTTGCTCAAGAGCAGGCACAAATGGATGGGGCTCAGCAAACTGCCCGTGAAGCCCGCCACCAGCGCCAGGACCATCAACGGCAGTACCGGGACGGGCAGCGCCGCGGCCAGGGCCAGGTTGACCACCACCGGAAAGGCGATGCCCACGAACGGGAGGGTCATTCCCGTGACCACCCCCGTCACCAGTGGGAGCGCCACCGCCACCGTCCAGGGCGGGATCTCCATGCGGGCCAGGACCTGGCCCACGGCCAAGGCCGCCCCGCTCTGTTCCAAGACGCCCCGGAACAGAAAAACGCCGGCCACCGAAGCCCAGAGGCGAACCAGCTTCCCGTCCAGGACGATGACCCGGATCTGCGTCCACCCCGCCCCGCCGTCCCTCCAGCACCACAACACCGCCGCCAGGAGCCCAGCAGCCAGGCCCGTTTCCTTGGGCAGATGGCGCAGGATGGACTCTGGGCCCGTCCCTTCCACCCCCAGGCCGTAGATTACCCCGGGGGTCAGGGCCAGGATGAGGGGTGCCAGGGGCCTTAGGAGGCCCTCCACCGGAGGGTCGCCTCCCCCCCCCGCGGCCTGCACGCCGTTGCGGGGTATGGCCAGGAAGTGGGGCAGTCCGCCCGCCACGGCCAGGAGGGTCATGGGCGATGCCACCAGGATGAAGAGCCACAGCTCGAGCCCCGCGATGGCACAGGTGAGCAGCACGCCGGGGAACAGGGGCCAGGAATACTCCCAGATATGGCGGTACCAGTAGTTGAGAAAGCTCTTGAGCGCCGGGGGGAGCCGTCCGGCCGGGTCGAAGGCGTCCAACAGCGGGGCGGAGAAGTAGGCCCCTCCGGGCATGGGCAGGAGGCCGATGAGGGTGGGAAAGGCCAGGAGCCCCCATCGGCTCCCGCCCACGAGCCGCCGGGACCGCGCCAGGAGCGACTCCATCTGGCCCAGCCGCTCCATGCTGTTGCTCAGCACGAAAATCAGGCTGATGATGGCCGCCAGGGTCCCGGCCCCCGGATTCACCAGGGATGCCGCCAGGGTCCGCAGCAGGGTCCAGGGGGCCAGGGAGAAGAGCAGGCCCAGGACCACAGCCCCTGCGGCCATGGCCGGTCCCACCTGGACCGAAAGGCGCAGGAGGAGGACCACCACGCCGAAGGCCGCGGCCAGTTTCAACAGGGGGAGAAGGGCGGCTCCGTCCATGCCCATGATCCGCAGAGCTCCTGGCGGCCCTTGCCCCGAGGCCTCACGTCGGGGAAGGGGCCGGGCGGCATCCCGCATCCTGCATGCGTCGGAGGAGCTGCTCGGCCCGGGCCGGGTTGAAGACCCCGCACTCACAGCACTTGGCCATGATGCGAGCGGCCTTCCTCGGTGTAAGGCGGCGCAGCCTCACGAGTTCAACCATCTTCCGGATGAGGTTGAAGGAGACCATGCCGTGGCCGCACAGGCTGTTGAACTCCAGGACCTCCCGCTCGGGCAGCCGGTCTGTGGCGCCCCAGACCCCCAGGGAGTGCTCGGCGCTGTGCCTCTGGATGCCGACCCGTTGACAACACCCCCGCACCGCTTCCAGCAGACCGCTCACGTTGATGCACAGCCCCAGATCGGCACGGATCAGCTCCTCGATGACCGTCTGCACGGTCCCCAGGTCGGTGAAGACCGCCGATGCCCCTGCCCCGTCCCCCTGGTTGGCGATGAGTCGCTGGATGTCGATGTCGTCCTGGAGGATGTTCCCCTGCTTGCCGTCACCGATGTTCACGGGGTTGTGCCTCAGGCAGATGCGCATGAATTCCCGAAGCTTGGGGGCCGACCCCTCGCGGTTGATCCCCTTGGCCGTGTGGGCGAAGACCACGAAGTCCCCCTCGAGGTCCTCCCATGTCCCGCGCCGATGCAGGGTGTTGGTCATGGGCCTTGCTCCTCGAAAAGGGGCCGCCCCAGGCCCAAATTGGTCTTGCCGTTGATGGAGAGGAGGTATCCCGAATCCCGGACCCATGCCTCGTGGGGGATGGTGCCGTCGGGGAGGCACCTGGAGGCGATCCCCACGCTCATCACCGTATCGATCTCCCTCTGGACCCGATTGAGGGTCGCCAGGACCTCGGGGATGCGCTCCAGGGTGGTCCGCATCTCGATGATGGCCGAGAGCACCTTCTCGTCGAGGACGTCCTCCCGGATCCTGCCCGCGCGAGGATCGGCCATGAGCTGGGTCACGGGGTTCTGGGGCTCGAAGGACATGCCCAGGGAGGCCAAGGCCATGGCCACCTTCTCGATCACGCGGAAATGGGCCCCGATCCCCGGCCGGCCCAGCTCGACCACCAGGCCCACGTCCCCGGCCCGCAGCCGGCCAGTCACGTCGTTGCTCTTGATCTCATCGGTCCCCCGGCCCGGGACCCCGGTCCCCTCGTGGACCGTGGAGGGATCGCTGAAGGCCGCGCGCACCGACCGGGGCCACGCCAGCTTGGGAGGACTCAGGGCCCCCGTGGGGCATACGTCCACCTCGGCCAAGTAGCCCAGACGCAGGAGGGCGAGCACCCGTCGGATGGCCCGAACCAGGGCGGGCCTGTACCTCTCGCTTCGCAAGAGCCGGAAGCAGGTGCCGCACTCCACGCAGGCCTCCTGATCCACCACGGACCGTCCGTCCGTGTCCAGCCAGATGGCCCCCATGGTGCACACCGCGTGGCAGTTGCCGCACCCCACGCACTTGGTCTTGTCGATCAGCATGCAGTCGGTCCCCCGTGCCGTGAAAAAGCATGCCCCAGGTCGGATCGTCTCCTGGGGCTCTGCATCTCGCCCGTTCCGGGGCGCCTGGGAACGATTATACGCCCCGAAGCCGGCTCATCCAACCCCCGGGCGAAGGGTGCCCCCCCACCTTGACTGGACCCCGGGCCGCAGGGTACATGTTCGGGATACCGCATCCGGGGCCGGGCCCTGGACAGACCCGGCGGGGAGGGAGACATGGACGAAAAGGAGATCTGGAGCCGCTTCCAGCGGCACATGGGGTACACGGACGAGGAGATGGCGCGTTTCCGGTCGGACCCCGAGAAGGTGCGCATGGTGACCCAGACGCCGGAGTTCGTCAAGTGCCGGGTCATCGTCGAGGTCATCGAGTCCCACGGGTGCCACGCCCGCCATCGGGTGGGGGACCGCTTCGTCATGACCGCGGGCGGGCAGCTCATGACCGCACAGTGTCCCCCGCGCATGTGCATGTTCGCCCTGGGGCCCGTGGCCAGCGTGCTTCCGGCCATCTACGAGCGGCTCATCACCCGCTCGGACCCCGATTTCCGGCGCTTCAACATCGTCCAGTGCACGGACGTGGGCCTGGACAAGGGGGGATGGGGCCGGATCCTCATGAAGGTCTATGTGGAGAAGGCCGGCGGGTAGGGCTTCCGAACGGTCACCGGACCACCCGGATCTCCACGCCCATCCGGAGGCCGGCCCGGTTTTTGTCCCCGGCACGGGCGGGGATGTGTCGCGCCGAGGCCACGGCCAGGCAGGCCCGCTCCCCCGGTGAAGGCCCCAAAGGATGGCTGCCAGGGCCCCGTGCCTCGGCTACCATGCGCCCGCCCCGTGCGGCTCCAGTGCGAAGCCCCGCATGGACTGCCTCGGAAAGGCTGCGGACAGTGAGCGTGTCCCAGTCTCCCCTCTCGCCATGCCATGCCATCGTTGTTGGCGTTGGGTGTCAATCGCCCAGGAATGATTGACGCCCCCCGCCGGGTCTCGTAGGATCTAGCTGCGACGACGTCAGACCCCGATTCACCCGGCGTATGGCGTCGGGCTTTGGAGTCCAGCATTTCCCGGCAGGATGATCCTGATGGAGACGAACGTCCTTCTCGCCTTCGGATTGACGGCCCTGGCCGGGCTGGCCACGGGCATCGGGAGCGCCATGGCCCTGGTGGCGAAACGGACCTCCAGGAGGTTTCTCTCCGCGTCCCTGGGGTTCTCCGCGGGGGTCATGATCTATGTTTCTTTCGTGGAGATCCTGGCCAAGGCCCGCAAATCCCTGGTCGATTCCCAGGGCGAGCTCTGGGGGTCTTGGACGGCGGTCCTGGCCTTCTTCGGGGGCATCCTGGTCATCCTGGTCATCGACCGCCTCGTCCCGTCGTACGAGAACCCCCACACGCCGCGCGAGGTGGAGGAGATGTCCAGGGGCCGGCGGGACCCCGACCTCCTGCGCATGGGACTCCTGACCGCGGTGGCGCTGGCCATTCACAACTTCCCCGAAGGACTGGCGACCTTCTCCGCGGCCTTGAGCGATCCGGCCATCGGGGTCTCCATCGCAGTGGCCATTGCCATCCACAACATCCCCGAGGGGATCTCCGTGGCCGTCCCTATCCACGCCGCCACCGGGAGCCGCAAGAAAGCCTTCTGGCTCTCCTTCCTGTCCGGGGCGGCCGAGCCCGTGGGGGCCCTGGTGGGCTACGCCATCCTGCGGCCCTTTTTCTCCCCCGTGACGTTCGGGCTGCTCTTCGCGTCGGTGGCCGGGATCATGGTCTTCGTTTCCCTGGACGAATTGCTTCCCACGGCCAAGAAGTTCGACAGCGGCCACTTCGCCATGTACGGACTCATCGCCGGCATGGGCGTCATGGCCCTGAGCTTGCTCCTGTTCCTGTAGCCCGATGGGGGGGGCGAGCCGTGCAGATGGCATCCGGCCCCGTTGTATGTTATGAAGGGTACCGCGGTTGACCCGCCCGCGCCGTCCGAGTCGAGAGGTGTGCCGTGTTTGGCCCGCTCAAGGAGAGGGTCGGGGACAAGGTCGATCTGGCCGGCCGCTCCCCGGCCCGGGACAAGGTCATGGACCTGCGGGACGCGGTGCGCCGGCTGGTGCGCCCCGGCATGCACCTCCACATCGCCCATTCGTACAACCGCTCCAACGCTGCCGTCCACGAGATCTGCAGGCGATTCTGGGGAAAGGCGCCTGGGTTCACCATCAGCGCACTGGGCTTCACCTCCAACATGGTCCTGCTGGTCCACGGCGGCTTGGTCCGCAGGATCATCACCGCCTTCTGCGGGGATCCGTACCCCTTTCCAGGACCCAACCCGATCTATCAGGAGGCCTTTGAAAGCGGCCGGGTGGAGATCCGCAACTGGACGGTCCTGACCCTCCCCCAGCGCCTCCTGGCCGCGGCCCTGGGCGTGGAATGGATGCCCACGCATTCCCTGACGGGGAGCACCATGGCCGAGGAGAACCGGGAGGACTTCCGGGTGGTGGAAGGCCCCGACCGGGAGCCCATGGGAATGGTCCGCGCCCTGCACCCGGACCTCACCATCGTCCACGGCTGGGCAGCGGACCAGGCGGGAAACGTGCTCATGGCCCCCCCGTACGCGGAGAACGCCATGGCCGCGTACGCCTCCCGGGGAGGGGTCCTGGCCACCGTGGAGCGCATCGTGGACGCGGGATTCCTCAAGCGCCACGCGGCCCATGTCAAGGTCCCGGGTTACCTGGTCGAGGCCGTCTGTCCCGCCTCCATGGGTGCGCACCCTGCCGGGATATCGGACCAGGGCCTGGGAGCCCTGGAGCCCTACGCCGAGGACGAGGCGTTCCTTCTGGGCCTGCGGGCGGCCTCCAGGGACCCCGAGGCCCTCACCGCCTGGGCCCGGCACTGGGTCCTGGAGTGCGAGGACCACGACGAGTACATCAGACGGCTGGGCCACGAGAGGGTCTGGTCCCTCAAGGGCAAGGCGGCATCCGATTCCTGGATGTCGGAGCTGGCCTCCCGGGCCCCGGAGGTCCCCACGGATCCACAGGCCAGCCCCATGGAGCGCATGGTCGTGGCCGCCTCCCGGCTCATCGTGGAGAAGGTCCTGGAGAAGGGGCATCGCACCATCCTGGCGGGGATCGGGGCCGCCAACCTGGCGGCCTGGAAGGCATACTACGACCTGCGGCGCCAGGACCACGATGCCGAGCTCATGGCCGAAGTGGGCTTCTTCGGATATGCACCCAGGCCCGGAGACCCGTTCATCTTCAATTTCCGGAACCTGCCCACGAGCACCATGCTCGCCGACATCCTCACCGTCCTGGGCAGCATGGTGGGGGCGTCCACCAGCCGCTGCATCGGCGTCCTGGGCGCCGGGCAGGTGGACCGGTTCGGCAACATCAACTCCACCAGGATCCCCGCCGCCAACCTGTTCCTGGTGGGCTCGGGCGGGGCCTGCGATGTGGCCCTGGGGGCCCGGGAGGTGCTGGTGACCATCCCCCTGGGCAAACTCCGCTGCGTGGAGCAGGTGGGCTACGTCACGGCCCCCGGGGCGCGGGTGCGGACCGTGGTGACCGATGAAGGGGTCTTCGAGAAGCGAGAGGGAGAGGCGGAATTGCGGCTCACCGCCCTCCTGGCCAAGGATCCTCCCCGAAGCCCCTCGGAGGCGGTGGCGGAGATTGCATCCCGATGCGGATGGGAGATCCGGGTGGCCCCCGAGCTTCGGGAGATCCCGAGACCCACCCGGGAGGAGCTCATGGACGTGCGCATCTTCGATCCGCGCCGGTACTTCCTGGAGGGATGAGAGGCGGGGGCGCTTTCATCTGAGAAAAGAGGAGCCGTCCGTGGCCGATGAGCCATTCGAGGAATTGAGGGCGTTTCTGGACCGGTTCCCTCTCGGGTTCCCCCGGACGGCGTCGGGGGTGGAGATCCGAATCCTCAGGCGTCTGTTCACCGAGCAGGAGGCTCGCCTGGCGATCCACCTGGGGCCGTTTCCAGAGTCCCCGGCCCAGATCTCCGTCCGCGCGGGGATCGGGGCCCGGGCCCTGCAGGGGCGCCTGGAGGAGATGTCTCGAAAGGGGCTGATCTTTCGGGTGCGGAGGGGGGGGGAGACCCTGTACAACGCGGCTCCCTTCATGATCGGCCTGTACGAGTACTCGGTGGGCCGGGTGGACCCGGAGCTGGCCGCCCTGTACCGCGAGTACTACGATGCGGTGTATCAGGACGAGATGGGCGCGAGCGACGTCCCCGGCTTCAAGGTCCTCCCCGTGGCCGAGGCCATCCGCGACGGCACGGTCCTGCTCCCCTTCGAGAGCCTCCGGGAGGGCATCCTTTGCGCCAGGCGCATCTCCGTGGCCGAGTGCATCTGCCGCAAGGAGGCCCGCCTCACGGGTGGGGGGTGCGACCGGCCCCTGGAGACATGTCTCAGCTTCGGGGCGGCCGCCGACTTCTACATCGAGAACGGCACAGGCCGAGAGATCGACGCCCGGGAGGCCCTGCGGATCATCGAGGAGGCCGACCGCGCGGGCCTGGTCCACGCCGGGGCCAATGCCAAGCACCTCTCCAACATCTGCAACTGCTGCCCGTGCTGCTGCGCCTCCCTCAAGGGGATCACCCAGAAGGGACACCCCGCGCACAAGTACATGAACGCCCTGTTCGAGGCCGTGATCGACCCGCAGCGGTGCGTCTCGTGCGGGGCCTGCGTCTCCCGCTGCCCGGTGGGCGCGATCAGCCTGGGCGAAGGGACCTCGGTGGACCGCAAGCGGTGTCTGGGCTGCGGCCTTTGCGCCGGTGACTGCCCGGCGGAGGCCCTGTCCCTGTGCCTGCGGTCGGACCGGCAGGAGCCCTTCGACAGGGTCCTGGATATGGGGGCGGAGATCCTGAGGCGGAAGGGGCGGCTGGGGGGGCGGGCCTGAGGGCCGAATCGGCCCCCGGGAGCGGGCGGCCCGCGGCCCGGACAACATGCACGCACACGGAGGGAGATATGGCATTGGGTGAGTTGCTCGAGGGCGTGGGCAGGGGGAATCTGGGAGCGGTGGTCATGGCCCGCATCTCCATGGACGTGGACCTCCTGGCGGCCATCGAGGAGCTGGTCCGACGGGAGGGCATTGGAAAGGGGATCATCCTCATGGGAATCGGCGCCTTGAGAAAGGCCGTGTTCCGGAACCTGAGGGTCTTCCCCCAGGCCTACCCCATCGGCCCCAAGGACCGGCTCTACTACGAGGTGGAGGGCCCCCTGGAGATCACCTCCCTGACGGGCTATGTGGTCCCGCAGCGGGACGGCACGCCCCTCGTGCATGCGCATTTCTCGGCGTCCACTGTGCGGGACGAAAGGGCCGTCGTCTTCGGGGGCCACCTGGGGCCGGGGACCATCACCTTCGTCAAAGGGGCCGTGGTCCTCGCCGAGCTTGCGGACATGCCCATGGGAAAGAAGTGGGTGGAGGAGCGCCGGACCGAGGATCTCTGGGTGGGCTCGCCCCGTTGAAGGCCGCCCTCCCCCCGGGCCTGGGTTCTCGGACGATCTTTCCCAATATGGGCCGAGCTCCAGCGTCCTGGCCGGGGGCCGGCGCAACCGGTTTGGCGCCACAGAAGGCGAGGGGCGTGTTTCCGGGAGCGGCTTGGGAGACGGCCTCTGGTTTTCCAGGGCTCGGAGCGGGGAGGAGCCCCTGGGCGCGGGTCTTTGCTGTGAGGACGACATGGGCGGGGATGAGGCGTCCCCCGGCGACAAGCCGTCTGGGACGCCGAGCCTGGCAGATACGGAAGCGAAGGGAAATGCCCCCCCGGTGATCGCCTTCGGTTTGAGCGCCCCTGAAAGAGCATGGAACCGAGTTCACGCGACATGCCCCGGGTGTCCGTGGTGCTTCCGGTCCGCAACGCCCGGGAGACCCTCCCCGAGTGTCTGGAGTCCATCCGGCACCAGAGCCTCCAGCAGTTGGAGCTCGTGGCCGTGGACGACGGCTCCGAGGACGGTTCCCTGGAGATCCTGAGCCGATTCGTCCGGGAGGATCCCCGGGGCCGAATCCTTCGTCCCGGAAGGGTGGGCCTGGTCTCCGCCCTCAATCTGGGATGGATGGAGGCGCGCGCCCCCCTCATCGCCCGCATGGACGCCGACGACCTCATGCACGAGTCCCGCCTGGAGATCCAGGCGGATTACCTGGAGGTCCGTCCGGACGTCGCCCTGGTGGCCTCCCAAGCGGCCATGTTCCCCGAGTTTCGCCTCGGCACGGGGTACCGGGAGTACATGCGGTGGCAGAACAGCTGTCTGACCCCCGAGGAGATCGCCGCGAACATCTACGTGGAGTCGCCCCTGGCCCACCCTTCGGTCATGGTGCGCCGATCCGTGTTGGAGGGCCTGGGCGGGTACCGCCATGGACCCTTTCCCGAGGACTACGACCTGTGGCTCCGCATGCACCAAGGCGGCCTGCGCATGGCCAAGATCCCCCGCGTACTGCTCCAATGGCGTGAGCGGGACGGTCGCCTCTCCCGGGTGGACCCCCGTTACGCCCGGGAGGCCTTTGATCGGCTGAGGGCGGGATTCCTGGCCCGCGATCCCCGGGTCCGCGGGGATCGGGAGGTGGTCATATGGGGGGCGGGGCGAAGGACCCGCCTTCGGGCCCGGCTCGCCATGGACCGAGGGGTCCGACCCTGCGCCTGGATCGACGTGGATCCGCGCAAGATGGGCCGGACGGTGTGGGGGCTGCCCGTGCACCCGCCCACGTGGCTGGAGCGGCGCCCCCGCCCCTTCGTCCTCGTGTACGTCGCTCGGCACGGGGCCCGCGAGGAAATCGCCGCCGCCCTCCAGGCCATGGGATATGGCTGCGGTGCGGATTTCCTGGCGGTGGGATAAGGCCTCTGGAGGCGGAAAGGAGCTTGGGATGGAATCCCTGGAGGAATCCCACGGGCCCAGGGCGTCCGCGCCAGGCCCCAAGCCTGTTCTCCTCGTGGCCCTGGGGGGCAACGCCCTCATCCGCAAGGGGCAGATGGGGACCGTGGCGGAGCAGTTCCAAAACCTCCGACTCCCCATGCGTCAGATCGCCCGGCTCTCGGACCGCTATCGGATCATCCTCACCCACGGCAACGGCCCCCAGGTGGGAAACCTGCTCCTCCAACAGGAGTGCTGCCCCGAGATCCCCCCCCTCCCCCTGGAGATCCTGGTGGCCCAGACCCAGGGACAGATCGGGTACATGATCGAATCCACCCTGGACGCCGAGCTCACGGCCCTGGGCGCCGATGCCCAGAAACACCTGGTGAGTCTCATCAGCTACGTGGTGGTGGATGAGGACGACCCGGCATTCCGCGAACCGACCAAGCCCATCGGTCCCGTGTACACGGAGCAACAGGCGCCGTCACTCCCCTTCCCCACGCGAAGGACCCCCAAAGGTTTTCGGCGGGTGGTGGCCTCCCCCCGGCCCGTGACCATCGTGGAGAAGCGGGAGATCCGCCGCCTCATCGACATGGACTTCATCGTGATCTGCTGCGGGGGAGGGGGCATCCCCGTGGTCCGCGAGGGCCGGGCCTTTGCCGGGGTGGACGCGGTCATCGACAAGGACCTGGCCAGCGCCAAGCTGGCCGAGGAGGTGGGCGTGGATCTCTTCCTCATGGCCACCGATGTCCCGGGGGTGGCCGTCCACTACGGGTCGCCCGCGGAGATCTTCCTGTCAAGGCTGGAGGGGGCCGAGGCCCAAAGGCTCTTGGCCCAGGGGCACTTCCCCCCGGGTTCCATGGGCCCCAAGGTGGAGGCCGCCCTGCGGTTTCTGCAGACGGGGGGCCGCCGGGCCGTCATCTGCTCCCTGGAGGAGATCGAGGTGGCCGCGGCCGGCCGGTCCGGGACCCAGATCGTGCCCTGAGCCCTGGGGCGCCCCATGCGCTTCACCTCCCGAAGCGCTTGCGAAGCCCCCGCTCCACGGTGACCGCGAAGTCTTGCACATTGGTCAGGATGGACCGCACCGTGACGGAGCCCCGATCGGCCAGCTTGCTCACGGCGAACTCCGACATATCCACCGTGTAGAAGTACACGGGGCGCACCGTGCCGTCCTCGAGGACTGCGTACGAGGGCACCATGTTCCCGACGGCGATGGTGTGGAGCTGGGTGGCCAGGGCCACCACGGTGGTGGCCCTGCGCGCCAAGGCCCGCATGCGGTCCTGGGCCCGGTACACGTCCGCCACGACCTCGGGCAACGGGCCGTCGTCCCGGATGGACCCGGCCAGGACCACGGGGATCCCCTTGCAGATGGCCGCGTGCATGATCCCGTCCTTCACCAGTCCTTCGTGGACGGCCCTGCGCACGGCCCCCATCTCCCGCATGCGGTTGATGGCGTCCAGGTGGTTGTAGTGCCCCAGGGGGGCCGGCCGCTTGGAGTAGATCTCCTGCCCCAGGGCCGTGCCGAACAGGGCGGCCTCCAGGTCGTGGGTGGCCAGGGCGTTGCCCGCCAGGATGGCGTGGACGTAGCCCCGCTGGATGAGGGCGGCCAGGGCGCCGCGGGCGTCCGAGTCGAAGACCACGGCCGGTCCCAGCACCCAGACCACGAAGCCGTGGTCGCGCTCGAACTGGAGCAGTTCATACAGCTCATCGTAATCGATGGAAAAGGACGTCTCCCGGGTCAGCCGCGTGCGGAAGGCGAACTTGTCCCCTCCCTCCGCCCCCCGGCCGAAGGCATCGGTGTGAACGTAGATGCCATCCTCTCCGTTCTCCCGGCGGCCACAGGCCACGGGCTCCTCCACCTGGAGGCGCCGGAATTCCTTGACCGAGAGGGAGCCGTCCGGCTCCAGGACCACCGCGCAGTCCATGCGCGACCCCTGGAGGAGCGACCACCGTCCCTCCCCCAGATGGAAGTACTCGGGAAAGACCGAAGTGGCGTGGTACCCCTCGGGGGCCACCCCCGGATGGGTCACCTCCCGAAAGCGCACCATGGGCGCGCGGCAAAGCGGCTCGCCGCTGAAATCCGGGGGCGTGTACAGGGGAAGGCGAAAGCCCATCATCACCACCTCCTCGGCATATCTGCCACCTGCATGCAGGTGTCTCGACCCCCCCTACAGTAATTCCAAAACGCGCCGCTGGGAAGGGGGGAGTCCCGCCCCGGCGCGGCTCTCTTGACTTGCCCCCCAGGGCCGGGGCCTAATGGCCAGAGAGGGGAACCATGAGACTCCCGCCCTTTCAACTGGAGCGATACTTCGCCCGGCACGAATTCGCCGTGCGCCATCTGCTGTGCGCCTCGGACTGCGCCTCCATGACCGTGCGGGATCTCCTGGCCCTGGAGCCCGGGTCCGCGCATCGCCTGCTGGAGCTGTGGCTGGGGTACACCGAGTCCCAGGGGAGCCCCCCCCTGCGCAGGGAGCTCTGCCGTCTGTACGAGACCATCGGGCCCGAGGACCTCCTGGTCCACAGCGGGGCCGAGGAGGCCATCTACCTCTTCATGCAAGCCGTGCTCGAACCAGGCGACCACGTGGTCGTCCACTGGCCCTGCTACCAGTCCCTCGTCGAGCTGCCGGCTGCCTTGGGCTGCGAGGTGAGCCGCTGGGAGGCCCGGGAGAAGGACGGCTGGACCTTGGATCCGGACGAACTGCGGCGCCTCCTGCGGCCCAGGACCCGGCTCCTGGTCCTCAACATTCCCCACAACCCCACGGGATATCTCATGCCCCGGCATGCCTTCCAAGAGATCAACGACCTGGTTCGAGAGCGCGGTATCCTCCTTTTCTCGGACGAGGTATATCGGGAACTGGAGCACGACCCAGGGCATCGGCTGCCGGCAGCGTGCGACCTGGGGGATCATGCCGTGTCCCTGGGGGTCATGTCCAAGGCATACGGCCTGGCTGGCCTGCGCATCGGGTGGGTGGCCACGCGGAACCGGCCCGTCCTGGAGCGCATGGCCGCCCTCAAGGACTACACGACCATCTGCAACAGCGCGCCCAGCGAGTTCCTGGCCGAGGTGGCCCTGCGCCACAGGGAGGCCATCGTCGCACGCAACCTGGCCATCATCGTGCACAACATGGGCCTCTTCGATGCGTTCGTGGAGCGCCACGCCCACCGATTCGCCTGGCGGCGCCCCACGGCGGGCCCCATCGCGTTTCCCCGCCTCCTGGCGGGAGACACCGATGCCTTTTGCCGGGAACTGGAGGCACAGGCCGGGGTCCTCCTCCTCCCGGGCTCCGTGTTCGCCGTGCCCGGCCCGCATTTCCGCATGGGGTTCGGCCGGGCCGATTTCGCCGAGGGCCTGGAGCGGTTGGAAGCGTTCGTGGGCGCAGGGGGGCGGGGGACCGTGCCGGCATAGGGTTCGGCGAGGCGAGGACCTGGCCGTGAACCTGGCACTGCGCTTGGTCGCGATTGCGACCCCGTCCGGTGGGATTGGCGGGGGGCGCCCCGGCCCGACCTGGAGGCCTTGTCGGGTGCCATCTCCGACAGAGCCAAGCGGCCGTCCCGTCTCCCGCTGGACTGGAGCCCGGAGGGAGGACTGGGGGACTTGCGGCGCAGCGAGGCGCGAGACGGTCGGGAAGAGATCCTCCAGGGCGGCGGGTTCCCCCGGCCGGGATCCCGCATGAGTCGGTGTATGAGAAGAGGAGCACGCAGGGCCGAGGCCCGTTGGCGACACGGGCTCCTCACCGGGGGGGGCGAGGATGAGGGGGAAGGTGGCGGCGCTGTTCCTTGCGGGAATGCTGGCCTCGGACGATGCGGCCCTGGGCGAGCCCCAGGTCGAGGAAGTCCTCAGGGCGGTGGTCCGGATCCGGGCCCGGATTCCCCAGGACGCCAGGACCGCGGAAACGCTGGGTGTGGAACGGGAGGGAAGCGGTCTGGTCATGGACGGCCAGGGGCACGTCTTGACCATCGGCTATCTCATCCTGGAGGCCGAGGCCATCGAGGTCCTGGGTTCCGACGAGCGTCCGGTGAAGGGGCGATTCGTGGGATACGACCAGGAGACGGGTCTGGGTCTCCTGCGCGCCGAGGAGCCCCTCGATGTCCGACCCATGAAGGTCGGATCGGCCGCAGCCATCGGGCAGGGAGACCCGGTCCTGATGGCGGGCCACGGCGGCATGGAGTCGGTCCAGGGCGCCCGGGTGATCGCCCGAAGGGAGTTCGCCGGCTATTGGGAGTACCTCCTGGAGGACGCCATCCTGACGAGCCCCCCCCATCCCGGCTTCGGAGGGGCGGCCCTTCTGGACCGGGACGGCGCCCTGGTGGGCATCGGCGGCTTTCTCACAACGGTCGCGGTCCAGGGCCTGGGGGCCATCCCGGCCAACGTGTCCATCCCCGCGGACGTCCTTCCGGGGGTCCTGGAGGCCCTCAAGGCCTCGGGCCGGTCCCGCAATCCGCCAAGGCCGTGGCTGGGGATCAACGTGGAGGAGGCCCGCGGACGGGTCTTCGTGACGCGGGTCACGGGCCAGGGGCCCGCCTGGAAGGCCGGCCTCCAGGTGGACGACCTCATCCTGGCCGTGAGCGGGGCTGCCGTGCAGGGTCTTGCGGACCTCTACCGGAAGCTCTGGGCCCTGGGAAGCGCGGGAGTCCATGTCCCGCTGACCCTCCTTCGCGGCATGAAGGTCCTGGAGATCACGGTCCCCTCGGAGGACCGCCACGCCTTCTACATCAGAGCGCCGGGCAAGGCCCTGTGATGGGCCCTTCCCACGGGGCGAGGCATGCGGAAATCTCCGGGGGCTCCCGGCGATCCGTGCAGAGCACGCCTGTTGTGGCTCGGGCCTTGGCCCGGCAGGAGGCAGCCCTCGATTCTTCCGGTGCCCGTCATCTGTCCGTCGCCCTGACCGGCGCACGCGTCTTCCTGCGCATATGGAGCGGCATCCCATGAGAATCCCGGAGAAACCGATCCCCAAAGAGACCCTCATGAAGCGGATCGAGGAGCACGGCCGCGATGACCTGCCCTGGCACGACGGACGGACGTGGGGCTACGTGTACGACGCCGGCCCCGCGGCCCGGGAGATCGGCGAGGCCGCATACATCCGATTCCTGGCCGTCAATGCCCTGGACTTCACGGTGTACCCGAGCGCCATGCGTTTCGAAAACGAGCTGGTGGCCATGGCCGCTGCCCATGCCGGGGGCGGCCAGGACACTGTAGGCAGCTTCACCAGCGGCGGCACCGAGAGCATCCTTCTGGCCGTGAAGGCCGCCCGCGACTGGGCCCGGTTCACAAGGCCGGAGATCAAGACCCCCGAGATGATCCTCCCCATCACCGGCCATGCGGCGTTCCACAAGGCGGCCCGATACTTCGACGTGAAGCTGGTGCCCGCGGATGTGGATCCCAGGACCTTTCGGGCCGATCCCGAGGCGGTCCGCCGGGCCGTCACCGGCAACACCATCATGATCGTGGGATCGGCTCCCTCGTACCCCCACGGCGTGGTGGACCCCATTGCGGAGCTGGGGAAGATCGCCCTGCAGCACGGTTTGTGGCTCCACTGCGACGCCTGCGTGGGGGGAGTTCTCATTCCCTACTTCCGGCGGCTTGGGGCGTCAATCCCGCCCTGCGACCTGTCCGTGCCCGGCGTCAGCTCCCTGTCCATGGACCTCCACAAGTACGGGTACACCCCCAAGGGGGCCTCGGTGATCCTGTACCGGAACCGGGACCTGCGGCGGTTCCAGCTCTTTGCCTGCGCAAGCTGGCCCGGGTACACGATGGTCAACAGCACCGTCCAGAGCAGCAAGACCGTGGGCCCCATGGCCGCGGCCTGGGCCGTGGTCAACCACCTGGGCGACGAGGGATACCTGGAGATCGCCAGGCGCTCGCGCGAGGCCACCGGGAAGCTGGTGGCGGGCATCGAGGCCATCGAGGGGCTTCGCCTCATGGCTCGGCCGGACCTGTGCATGCTCTCCTTCACGTCGGATGCCGTGAGCGTGTTCCACATCATCGACGAGATGCGAAGGCGGAACTGGTATATCCAGCCCCAGTTCGCCTTCGGGCCCTCCCGGGAGAACATCCACCTGTCCGTGGGCGCCTCCAACAGCCGCTGGGTGGACGACTTCCTGGCTGACCTGAGGGTTTGCACCGCGAAGGCCGCCCGCATGCCCTGGGGACAGTACGCGGCCATGGCGGCCGAGGTCCTGGCGTCGCCCGGGACCGGGGCCGACCCGGTGGGGGCCTTCCACCGGCTCATGGAGGCGGCGGGATTCCGGGAGGGGGTCATGCCCGAGCGTTGGGCCCCGGTCAACGAGATCCTCAACGCCCTGCCCCCCGCCCTGCGGGAGTTCGCCCTCACGGAGTTCCTCAACGACGTCTTCCGGCTTCAGGGCCCAGGGGCACCCGTTTGAGGATCGGGGGCGCCGGGCCGACCGTCAGCACGCTGCGGCCCGACGGGGCCTGTTGGATTGGGCCGGGGTATGGTAGACTCTGGCTGGAATGGCACAGACACGTGACGGGACAGGGGATGGAGGAGCCCCATGCGCGGGAAGAAGCGGCTTCGCAAGAAGCGATGCATCGGGGAGTTCCGGGAGATGGGATTCCGGGTGCGTTTCCGGTTCGCCGAGGCATGCCCCGAGGCCGAGCGCAACTCCCTCCTGGATGACTTTGTGCTCCACGCGGTCAAGGCCAACCGCATGATGTTCGCGGGGGCCGCAAGCAGCGATCGCTGGGAGGGATTCCTGGTCCTGGACGCTCGCCGTGGCTCGGTCACAGAGAAACAGCGGGCTGAGGTGGAGGCCTGGTTTCGGGGAAAGGGCCAATTGGAGGAGGTCGAGGTGGGCCCCCTCATCGATGCCTGGTACGGGGAGTGAGGGGTCAGGCCGTGGAATCGGATTGACCCTGGGGCCTGGGAGGGCTGCCCCTCACGGGGTGAGGGTCCCCACGCAACAGGGGTCGTGAAGGTCCTTCCCCATGCGGATGACGGCCACTTCGCCGGGGTCGTTGCCCTCCTGACCCTCCCGAGGAGCGGTGGGGACAGGAAGGCGTCGCCATCCGAAGATCTGTGCCTCCAGCTGCTCCCGCATGCGGCGCGCGCATTCAGTCACGGCACATCCTCGGGAGAAGCCCGTTTCCCAGCACAGATCGCACTCCGTGTCGGGAAGTTGCTCGAAGTGAGGGGCCACCTTTCCCCTCACCACCAGCATGCGCCTCACCTCGGCCATCTCCCACCCTCCCCATTGGCATGGCTATCCTAACGCCGGCATCCGGATGTGGCAAGATCCAAGGACCTTGATCGAGCGTTGCCGTGGCGTTGGGGGCGTGACATGCGGGATATTCGTCTCAAACGCCCACAAGAGGGTTGACAGGGCGGGGGCCTGGACCGGAATAATGGGCTGGGTGGTCCGGCTGCGCCAATTGCTCGCATCGGCGTCGCCCGGAGGCCCCTGCGGCCCACCTGCCCGAAACCGGGCAGGCCTCTTTCGCGCGCCGCCCGGACGACTGGAAGCCCAAGTCCGGAGGAACGGACCCCATGGAAGCCCCGACGATTGGGGAGATCCTGGATGCGGCCGGGCGCATCCGGCCGCTCATCCATCGCACGCCCGTGCTGACGTGCCGCAGCCTCGATGGCCTGTGCGGGGCGAGGCTCTTTTTCAAGTGCGAGAACTTCCAGAAGGTGGGAGCCTTCAAGATCCGGGGGGCGGCCAACGCCGTCCTCTCCCTCTCCGACGGGGAGGCCGGCCGAGGCGTGGCCACCCACTCCTCGGGGAACCACGCCGCGGCCCTGGCCCAGGCGGCGCGCTGGCGGGGCATCCCGGCCCATGTGGTCATGCCCGCCAACTCCCCCAGGGTCAAGCGGGAGGCCGTTGCCGGGTACGGGGCCGAGATCACCCTGTGCGAGCCCACCCTGGAGGCCCGCGAATCCACCCTGGCCGAGGTGGTCGCGCGCACCGGGGCCCACTTCGTGCACCCGTACAACGACCCGCGGGTCGTGGCGGGCCAGGCAAGCGCGGCCCTGGAACTGCTGGAGGATGTCCCGAACCTGGACGCCATCCTGGCCCCGGTGGGAGGCGGCGGCCTCCTCAGCGGCACGGCCCTGGCCGCGGCGGCCGTGGCCCCCCGGGTCAAGGTGATGGGCGCCGAGCCCCAGGCGGCCGACGACGCCTTTCGCTCCCTCCAGGCCGGACGCATCATCCCCGTGGGCAAGACCGAGACGGTGGCCGACGGCCTCCGGACGTCGCTGGGCGAGCTGACCTTCGCCGTCATCTCCCGCCACGTGGAGGGGATCATCACCGTGGACGAGGCGGCCATCCTCCGGGCCATGCGCCACATCTGGGAGCGCATGAAGATCGTGGTGGAACCCTCGGCCGCCGTGCCACTGGCCGCGGTCATGACCCACGGAGAGCGCCTCGCCGGCCTTGGCGTGGGGATCATCCTCTCGGGGGGAAACGTGGATCTGGACGCCCTCAGGTGGGCGCCCTAGCACCCCTGGGGCAGGGAGACACCCGATCGAATCTCATCGACCCTCTCGACGAACGGTTCCTCGAGATCCCGACTGAACTCTCCCAGCCACCGGAGGATGTAAGCCAAATGCAGCTCGGGGCGTCTCAACATCCGCTCCCCGCGTCCGCCAGATCCCGGGGGCGGCCGGCCGGCAACTCGGGAGCATGGCCTGAGCGCCGATGACCAGATTCGGGATGCCCTCCTCATCCAGCGCCAGGGCGATCCTCTCCATGAGGCCCTCGAACGTTGATCCCCCTGGCCAGCCGGATGTCGTCCTCGATCCCCCCCGGCGGGTTCTCGAGGGAAAGACCCCGAGAGACCGAGCCTCGGCGAAGAGGGCCTCGAAGACCCTGAGGTCTTGGAGATAGTCTGCCGGCTGTCCCCGCCGGAGCCGATCTCCCCAGTCGCTGAACCGCTCCCATCTCCCCTTCATGAAGCCGTGCCCCCGGCGTTCCCCCACGCCGGATTCACCAGCGCGCCGCCAGCACCACGAGCATGGCGGTCTCCGTGACCTCCCCCAGGGCCCCTAGCATATCCCCGGTGACGCATCCCATGCGCGAGGCGTACAACACCATGGTGGCGCCCAGGGCCGCCCCGAAGGCCACGTTCAGGAGGGCGAACTCCGGCCATCCCGTCAGCAGCGAGCATCCCCCCAGGATCCCCGCCCACCAGATCCAGTGGAAGCGGTCGGCCGGGTCGAACAGCCCGTGGCCCAGGCCGCCCTCCCCCCGTCCGTAAGGCAGGAGGCGCATGCCGATGATCATGGCCAGCCGGCCGTACGCGGGCACCAAGATGAGCACCGCCCAGCGCGCCTCCCCCGCGGTCTCCCATAGGGCCAACCCCCTGAGCCCCAGAGCCGCGCACACGGCCAGCACCCCCCACGTGCCCGTGCGGCTGTCCCGCATGATGCGCAGGGCCTCCTCCCGGCTGCGATGGCTCAGGATCCCGTCCGCCGCGTCGGCCAGTCCGTCCAGATGGAGCCCGCCCGTCAGGAATACCAGCAGCAGCACGTCCAGGCCCGCCTGGACCCCGGGAGGAAAGATGAGGCCCGCCAGGGCGTCGAATCCCGCCCAGAGCGCCCCCAGGAGGAGCCCCACGGCCGGAAACCAGGGGACCATGGCCGCCCCCTGCCATCCCCGCCCCCGGGCCACCGGGAGGATGGTGAGAAAACCCAGCGCCCCCAGGAACCCCCTCATGAAGCCCCTCCCCACGTCTCAAACTGGCTGAGCCAGATACACCGTCGGTCGTCGGCAGTTCATCGTTCGTCGCAAGATCGGGCAAACACGCGCGAGGCCGACCCCCGCCGGGAGACGCACGTCCCGTGGCGAGGGTCTTGCCCCCTTGCTCCGCCCCCACTCCGGACTCCCGATCCCCGACTCGCCACTCCCCTCAGGCCTTCCCCGGCACCCCAGCCTCCTCGAAGGTCAGCATCTCCCGGAAGATGCGCACCGCGCCCTCGATGACCCCCATGGCCAGGGCCCCGCCAGTCCCCTCCCCCAGGCGCATGCCCAGGTCCAGGATGGGCTCCAGCCCCAGGTGGGCCAGCATGGCCCGGTGGCCCGGCTCCTCGGACCGGTGGCCGGCCAGGACGTAACCCACCGCCGCCGGGCGCAGGGCGTGGGCCACCAGGGCCCCCGCCGTGGAGATGAGCCCGTCGATGACCACGGGCTTTCGATGGTACGCCCCGGCCAGCACGCACCCCGCGATGCCCCCGATCTCGAAGCCCCCCACCTTGGCCAGGACGTCGAGACCGTCGGAGGGGTTGGGGCGGTTCACCTCCAGCCCCCTGCGCACGGCGTCCATCTTCCTGAGAAGCCCCTTGTCGTCGACCCCAGTGCCCCGGCCCACCATCTCCTCCAGGGGCCTCCCGGTGAAGACCACCCCCATGGCTGTGGAGGGAGTGGTGTTCCCGATGCCCATGTCCCCGGTCCCCAGGATCTGGAGCCCCGCCTCGAAGAGATCCGATGCCACGCGGAATCCCGTGAGGACCGCCTGCTCCGCCTGGGCCCGGGTCATGGCCGGCCCCGTGGCCAGGTTCTCGGTGCCCCGTCCGACCTTGCGGACCTGGAGACGCCTGCCCCCCTCCAGGGAGGCCGGGTCCAGATCCCCCAGTGTCCCCATGTCCACCACCCAGACCTCGGCCCCGACGAGCCGCGCCAGGACGTTGATCCCCGCCCCATCCCGCAAGAACGTCCGGACCATCTCCCCCGTGACCTCCTGGGGGTATGCGCTCACCCCCTCGGCCACGACGCCGTGGTCCCCGGCCATGACCACCAGCCCCTTTCGCGCCACCGAGGGCTCCAGGCTCCGGGCCATTGCGCAGAGGCACTCCGCGATCTCGTGGAGCCTCCCCAGGGCCCGGTGGGGCATGAGGAGCTGCGCCGTCCGTTCCCGGGCCTTGCGGCCCCACTGGGGATCCACGGGTTCGATCCCTGCCAACACATCCCTCAACGTCATTCTCCCAACCCCTCCGCCGTCATTTGACCCGCATGGGCAGCCCGGCCACCATGAGCACCACCTCGTCCGACACCTGGGCCAACCGCTGGTTCACCGAGCCCGCCAGATCCCGAAAGCGCCGCCCCAGGGGGTGATCGGGCACGACGCCCCATCCCACCTCGTTGGTGACCAGGGCCACGGAGCAAGACGCCTCATCCAGGGCGGCCTCCAGCTCCCCGACGCGGCCCAGGATCTCCCCGTCCGAAAGACCGGCCAGCAGGAGGTTGCTCACCCACAGGGTCACGCAGTCCAGGACCAGCACCGAGGCGCAAGCACCCCGCTGCCGGATCACTGCCGCCGGGGCCATCGGCTCTTCCGCGGTCTGCCAACCCGCCCCCCGGCCCTCCCGGTGGCGCCTCACCCGGTCGGCCATCTCCCGGTCCAACACCTGGGCCGTGGCCAGAAAAAGGCGAATGGGGGGACGGCCCTCGGCCCACTGCTGGGCGAAGCGGCTCTTGCCGCTGCGGCAGCCGCCGGTGATCAGCACGATGGCCTTGCCATCCCCCTTCATCCCCTGAGCTCCTGCATCTTCCGGAGGGAGGCCCCGAGCGCCCCGAGGGAGAAGACTTCGATGGAGACCCCCCCCCGGTACGCCGGGAGGACCTCCCGAAGCAGTTCCCATGCCCCCGCCGGAAGCCCATCGAGCCCCCGGTGGTCCACATCCCCCGCGAGCCCGTGAACATGGATCATAACGGTGTCGGGCAGGAAGCGCTCCAGCTCCCCTTCCAGGTCATGACCGTACCGCAAAAGGTGCCCCACGTCCAGACAATAGGGCATGCCCGCGGACTCGGCCACGGGTCGGATCCGCTCCAGGCTGTAGCCCAGATTCTCCAGGGCCACCCTGGGGGGATCCATGCCCCCAGCCGTCAGTCGTTCCAGGGACCTTTGCACGCGCCCCAACCAGGCGGCCTCGTCCGGATACGGGACGCCGTCAGGGCCCCTGGGCTCCAGGTGCAGGATGTAAACCGTGGGCTCCAGGGGGAGGGTCCGTTCGTGGAAGCGCAGCACGGTGCCCAGGGAGCCCTGGCGCACGGCCTCATCCGGGTCGCCCAGGTACACGTCCGTGGGAAGGTGCACATTGTACGTGATCCCCTGATCCCTGGCCAGGGCGTTGAGCTCCCGGACCTCCCCGGGTCCGGGAAGATTCTCCTCCCGGCCGCTCTCGAACAGCACCAGCTCCACCTCGTCCACCAGCGGCCCAAGGAACCGGACGTTGGGCAGGATGGCGTCGGGGAGGATGTAGGAGGTGGTGGCCAGGCGAAAGGGAAACGCACCCTTGAGGCGGGGCATCGACGGGGCCCGGGTATGGGCCTTCGGTGGCATGTTCGTGCTCATGCGCGGATGATGTCCACGGGTTGGATGGACGTGGCCCTCCGGGATGGGTAGATCCCCGCCAGGACCCCCACGGCCACCGAGGCGAGAAAGGCCAAGGCGAATCCCCAGACAGACGGCACGAAGGGAAGGCCCGACAGCCGGAAGATGACGGCACTGGCCGCATACCCCACGGCTACCCCCACCATCCCTCCCCCCAGGGAGATGACCGAGGACTCCATGAGGAACTGCAGGACGATGTCTCGCTTCCTCGACCCCACCGCGCGCCGGATGCCGATCTCCACCCGCCGCTCGTTGACGATGAGGATCATGATGGACAGGATCCCGATTCCCCCGATGAGGAACGAGACGGCCGCCGCGATCCGCCCCAGGACGGCGATCATCCCCAGGGCCTGGGTCTTGAGGGCCAGGACGTCCTTGAGGTCGATGACGGTGAAGTCGTCGGGCCTCCCCGACCCGATCTTGTGCCGCTGGCGGAGGACGGCCTCGACCTCTGCCTTGGCCTGGGGCATGGCCTCCTGGCTCAAGGCCCGGACGAATATGGTGTTGACCGAGTCGGCGTTGACCAGCCGCCGGAGGAATGCGCTCAGGGGGACGAGGATCTGACTGTCCTGATCGACGCCCGAGAGGTCCACGCCCTTCTCCTCCATGACCCCGATCACCTGAAACGGGACCCGGAACACCAGGATGTGCTTGCCGATTGGGCTCTCCTCGCGAAACAGCTTCTCGGCCATGCGCTGGCCCAGGACGGCCACCTTGGCCATGGCCTCCTGGTCCTCCTCCGTGACGAAGCTTCCCTGGGCCACATGGAAGTTCCGTATTCGGGGGAAGTTGGGCATGACCCCCGTGATCAGGACCCGCCCCAGGACCACCTGCCCCGAGCGCACGGGGAAGAGCCTTCCCCCCGAGGGGCTCACGTCATCGATGGCCCTCGATCCATGAAGCAGGGCCCGGGCGTCCTCCTGTGTCAGGTTGGTGGCCTCGCTCAGTGCCCGGAGTCCGCCACCCACCCGCCGGATGATTCCACTTCTGACGACGAGGAGGTTCTCCCCCAGGCTGGCGGCCTCCAAAGACGTCTTCTCCGCCAGCGAGCGGGACACGTTGGAGACCACGATGAGGGAGAAGGTGCCCAGGAAGACCCCGAGCAGGGCCAGGGCCGAGCGGAGTTTGAAGCTCTGGAGGGAGCGCAGGGCGATGGTCAGGTTCAGGACGATGCGCCTCATGCCCGCACCGCCTCGATGGGCTCGAGGTTGGCGGCCCGGGCGGCCGGCTGCAGCCCGAAGACGATGCCGATGAGCCAGGACAGGAGAAGGCCCGCGGCAAAGGCCTTCCAGGAGAAGTGCATGGGGAAATCGGCGATGGTCCGTAGCAGCTGCGCCGCCACCACCCCGAGGACAAAGCCCGCCACGCCGCCGGCCGAGGTGATGACCACGGCCTCCCCCAGAAACTGGAATCGGATGTCCCCCCGGGTGGCGCCCATGGAGCGCCGGATGCCGATCTCCCGGGTCCGCTCCTTCACCGAGAGGAGGAAGAGGTTGGCCAGGACGAAGCCCGCCACCACGATGCAGATCCCTCCCACGATGCCGATGAAGATCACCAGCGAGCCAATGAGCTGGTCCAGAAAACGCGTGATCTCCTTGGGAGAGAAGACCCGGAAATCGTCGGGTTCTCCCGGCCGGAGGCGGTGCCGCTCCCGCAAGAAGGCCTTGAGGTCTCGGGCATGGTGGTCCAGGTTCTCGCCGTCCAGAAACCGGATGCGCAGCACGGCCACGTACCGGGTCTCGTTCTGCAGCTTTCTCATGACCGTGCTGATGGGCAAGACCATTCGGTCGTCCAGGTTCTCGCCGCTGGGGGCCGTCCCCCGCGCCGCCAGCACGCCGACGACCTGGACGGGCAGACCGTTGACCAGCACGTACTTGCCCACCGGTTCCTCCCCGGCGAAGAGCCGCCCGGCCAGGAAAGTGCCCAGCAACCCCACGTTGCGCAGGCCCCGAACGTCCTCTGCCGAGAGGTCCGAGCCGCGGGCCACGGGCCAGGACCAGGCCTCGCTGTATCCCTCCGTCGAGCCCACGACCACGCTCTGGTGCTTGCTGTCCCGGTACGCCACCGTGGCGTTTCGAATGCTCGCCATGGGCACCACCGAGTAGGCCGAGGGGAAGGCCTGCCGGACGGCCTGGGCATCCTCCAGGGTCACGGTCTTCTCCCGCTGCCCCACGGCGCGGGCTTCGTCGCTCCCGCCGATGACCATCAAGGAGTCTGGCCCGAAGCGCTCCACGATGTCGTAGGCCCGCTTGTACGCCCCGTCCGTGGCGGCCACGATGATGGTGATGGAGGAGATGCCCAGGGCCACGCTCAGCAGGCAGAAGAAGGTCCGGAGCTTGTACGCCCGGGCGGCCCGGGCGGACTGGCCGATGAGACGCAGCCTGCGCCACAGCGCGTTCATGGGACGATCATCCCGTCGTGGATGCGGATGCTCCTTGCGGCATACCCCGCGATCTGGGCGTCATGGGTCACCAACACCACGGTCCTCCCTCGGGCGTTCATGGCAGCCAGGAGTTCCATGATCTCGCCCGCCGTCTTGCTGTCCAACTGCCCCGTGGGCTCGTCGGCCAGGAGCAGATCGGGATCGTTGACCAGGGCTCGGGCAATGGCCACCCGCTGCTGCTGCCCCCCGGAGAGCTGGTTGGGCTTGAAGCGGGCGCGATCTTTGAGTCCCACCAGGTCCAGCAGGTCCAGTGCGCGCCGGACGATGTCCCCGCGTCCCGAGTCCAGATACAGGGTGGGGAGCAGGACATTCTCCAGGACATTGGCGTAGGGCATGAGGTAGAAGCTTTGAAACACGAACCCGATGCGCTCCCCGCGGATGATGGAGAGCTGGTCGTCGTCGAGGCGCGTCACATCTCGATCCCCCAGCACGTACCGGCCGGTGGTCGGCACGTCCAGGCAGCCGATGATGTTCATGAGAGTGGTCTTGCCGGAGCCCGACGTGCCCATGATGGCAGCAAACTCCCCCCGCTCGATGGTCAGATCCACCCCCTTGAGGACCCGCACCAGATCCTCCCCCATGCGGTAGGACTTGGTGATCCCCTCCAGGCGGCACAGGGTGTTCATCGCGGCGGCCCCTGGGGTCTGCCCGGGCCAGCGGGCCCGCCTCCCGGCAGGATCAGTTTGGTGGCCAGGACGTCGCCCGGCTCAACGCCCTCGAGGATCTCGGTGCGATCCTCCCCGCGGATGCCGATCTTGAGCCCCACCGGCTCCGCGGAACTGGGGCCGGTCACCCGGTACGCGATCTGCCTCCCACCCTCGAACTTCACCGCATCGTTGGGAACGGATGTGACATCCTGCCGCTCGTCATAGACGATCTTGATGTGGGTGGTCATCTCCGGCTTGAGGAAGGCGGCGTCATCGCGTGGCACCTTGACGATGGCCAGGTAGTAGACGATGTTCTCCTTGACCACGGGCTGCGGGTTGACCCGCTCGATGGTGCCGAGGAAGAGGCGGCTGGGGTACGTGTCCACGTAATACTCCACGGGCTGCCCCACCCTCACCCTGCCGATGTCCGTCTCGTCGACGTAGGACCACATCTCCAGGAGCGTGGGATCCAGGACCGTCACCAGATTGGCCACCTGAAGCCCCGCCACCGTGGTTTCGCCCTGCTGGAGGGTGACGTCCGACACCACGCCGTCGATGGGTGCGTGGATGCGGGTGTAGGTCAGCTTCACCTCCTGCTGCCTGAGCTGGGCCTCGTGCTCCTGGAGGGTCGCCCGGGCGATCTTGAGCTGAGTTTCCTGCTCATCCTGGAGCCGCTTGAGGGTCGCCTCGGTGGCGGCAAGCTGGGAACGCGCCTTGTCCAGGGCATCCAGAGAGGTGGACTCGGTCCGGGCCAGTCGGCTCTGGCGTTCGAAGCTCACCTTGGCGTACTCGTAGTTGGCCCGGGCCTCCCGGATGCGCTCTGGATAGGTCCGCTCGATCTGGGCGATGGCGCCCCGGGCCGCCAGGATGGCCGCATTCTGCTGTTCGATGGCCCGAAGGATCTCCCGGTCGTCGATGAGAGCGATGAGCTGCCCTTGGGAGACCCGGTCCCCGATCTTGACCCGCATCTCCACGATGGTCCCCGTGGCCCGGGTGCCCACCTTGACCACGGCTCCCACCTGGGGCTTTATGATACCCGTGGCCACGAGGACGCCCCGGACGCTCCCGCGCTCAGCCACGGCGGTCTCCAGGATGCGCATCTCGGACTTGCCGCCGGTGTTGCCGTAGTAATAGACCCCGCCGGAGACCGCCAGGATCAGGACCAGCGCCGAAATGAACTTCTTCACGGGGAACTCTCCTTGTGGGAACGCCCTTCCCGAGAAGGGCCGGCGGCCCCGGGCCCCGCAAAGGATCTGATCGGGGCCGGCATCCAAATGGGCTTCGAACGGTCCAACAGTTCTATTTTATTGAAAAACCGGAGATATAACAACGCCCCCCCACGACCGGCCGTTGTGGGTGCCCGCGGCCTGCGCTATGATCCGATGTGGCGGGCCCGAAATCCGCCAAAGACCAGAGGGACGGTATTGCTCTTGGGTTGCGTCTCTGCGGACCTCGGTCCTTCAAGGGGCTTCTCACTGACGGATGCCCTGCCCCCTTTCCCCGGGATCGCGGGGGGGCCCTCGCAGAAGAGATCCGGACGCGATCCCGCCGACGGCGGGACCGGCTCCAAGCCCTGGAAGACCCGAGCGTCTCCGCCGACGCGCTCAAAGACAAGCCGTTTCCCGTGATCGGTTGCGACCAGGGAGGTGTCCATGGACGCTGGAGAGAGGGACCGTTTCACCGAGCAGTGGGGGCGCTTCTTTCCGGGTGTTGATCTGCCCATCGTCTTTCAGTACGCGGGCGACCCGGGCGGAGCCAGTCTGGCCAAGGCCCCAGCGCAGGGGCATCAGTGCATGGTGCCCCTGCTTGCCGGACCGCGCAAGGGAGCGGCCGTCGCCTTCGACGTCACCGGGGTCGGGTGCAGCGGCGGCAAGCGATACCTGGGCTTCAGCCGCGAGATCATGCCCCACTTCGAGTACTTCCTCTCGTGCGGCATACCGGGCCAGTTGGAGGGGGAGCGGTACAAGAAATCCCCGGAGCTGGTGCGGGAGGTGGTGAAGCGATGGCCCCGGTTCGACGCCCCGGACCGCTTCATCGTCTTCAAGCGGTGGGATCGGCTCAAGGTGGGCGACGATCCGGCCGTGGTGATCTTCTTCGCCCCGCCCGACGTCCTGGCGGGGCTCTTCACCCTGGCCAATTACGATGAACTGGAGCCCGCGGTCCTGGCTCCCTTCTGCGCGGGGTGCGCCTCCATCGTCCAGTTCCCCTACCTGGAGGAAAAAGCGGAGCGGCCCAAGGCCTTTCTGGGCATGTTCGACGTCTCGGCCAGACCGTACGTCCCGGCCCAGACCCTGACCTTCGCCGCCCCCATGAGCAAGTTCCGGCGCATGGTGGAGAACATGCAGGAGAGCTTCCTCATCACCCCGTCGTGGGGGCGGGTGCGGGCCAGGTTCGGCAAGCAGGCGCCCCGAGGCACAGGCTCCTGAGTCGGGCGAGGAATGGGAGGCGGCGGGGGCGCGCCCTTGGACCTTTCAGGCGATCCCGTACAGGGCCCCGTACTTCCCCCTGAGGTAGCGCATGTACGGCGCGATCTCCAGGGGCCTGCCCGTGGCGCGCTCCAGGATCTCCTCGGCGGTGAACTTGCGGCCGTGGCGGTGGACGCGCTCCCGCAGCCACCCGAGGAGCCTTGCGAACTGCCCGCGCGCCATCTCCACCCGGATCTCGGGATGGTCCGCCAGGGCGGCCTCGAAGAGCTGGGCGCTCATGAGGTTGCCCAGGGTGTAGCACTGGAAGGCGCCCCCCACGGTCCCGGTGAACCAGTGCATATCCTGGAGCACGCCGTCGCGGTGGTCGGGCGGCACGATGCCCAGGTCCCGCCGGTACCGCTCGCCCCAGGCCTCCGGCAGATCTCGAACGGCCAGCTTCCCCTCGAGCAATTCCAGCTCCAGGTCGAATCGGATCATGACGTGGAGGTTGTACGTCACCTCGTCGGCCTCCGTTCGGATCAAGGATCGCTCCACCTTGTTGATGGCCCGGTAGAACTCCCCCAATGACACGCATCCCAGCTGGGCGGGAAAGGCGGCCTGAAGCTCGGGGAAGAGCCATCGCCAGAAATCGAGGCTCCGTCCCACCAGGTTCTCCCACAGCCGCGACTGGCTCTCGTGAAGGCCTGCCGAAGCCCCGTTGGCCAGGGGAGTTCCGTCGAGTTCCGCGGCGATGCCCTGTTCGTAAACGGCATGTCCGACCTCGTGGATCGTGCTGAACAGGGCCTCGGCCAGATGGGACTCCTGGACCCGCGTGGTGATTCGAACGTCCCCCAGGGAGAACTTGGTCATGAACGGGTGGCGGGTCCTGTCCTGGCGGCCCCGTTCCAGGTCATAGCCCAATCGCCGGGCCACGTCCATCCCGAAGGCGAGCTGCCGGGCCTCGGGGTACGTCCGGCGAAGGCAGGCGTCGTCCGGGGGGGGTCTGGACGCAATGGCCTCCACCAGGGACACCAGATCCTCCCGAAGGGCGTCGAAGAGCCGCTTCACGGAGGATGCCGTGAAGCCGGGATCTGCCAAGTCGATCAGGGGATCGGCGATGTGCGCGCACCCGGGAAAGAAGCCCGCCAGCTGTCGGCTGAGGTCGACCGTCCTTTCCAGGAGCGGCAGGACCGCCCCGAAGTCGTTGGCGGGCCGAGCCCGCACCCATGCCTGGTAGCATCGGGCCGTGTGGGCGTTGAGCTCGGCCATGAACGCCGGGGGCACCTTCACGGCCCGTTCGTGATCCCGTCGTGCCACCCGGATGAGCGCCGCGGCGTCCGAGTCCCGGGGCAGGCCATCCTCGTACGATCGCAGAACCCCCAAGAGCGCCCCCAAGGCGGGGTCCACCATCCGCTCGTGGGCCAGTCGGCTCAGGGTGGCCATCTGCCTTCCCCTGGCCGCGGCCCCGCCGGGCGGCATGTACGTGGCCTGATCCCAATAGAGAAGGGCCCCCGCGGATTCCAGGTCATTGATCTCGAGGAGCCGCTCCCGAAGCGCCTTCAGATGGTCTTCCAAGGCCCTGGCGCACCCCCCTTCGCAACCCGGCGCCCGGCCGCCCGTCACCCGCGCGAAGAGGCCGCCCCCGACCCAGTTTCGCCTCCCCCGGTGGATTTCATGATCTCCTGGAGTTCTTTGCCCTCGATCTTTTCCTTCTCCAGCAGGAGGTGGGCCCCTTTCTCCAGGGCGGCCTTGTGCTTCTCGAGGATGGCCATGGAGCGGCGGTACTGCGCGCCGATGATCTCCCGGACCTCCTGATCGATGAGTTCGGCCGTGGCCTCGCTGTACTCGCCCCGGGCGCCCGATCCCACGTCCAGGAATTGGGGCCTTCGCTCCGGGGCGCAGTAGACCTGCCCAACCTTCTCGCTCATGCCGAACTCCCGGACCATGCTCCGGGCGATGTCCGTGGCCCTGGAGAGGTCGTTGTGGGCCCCGGTGGAGATGTCTCCGAAGGTCAGCTCCTCGGCGGCGCGTCCACCCAACAGAGTGGCGATCTTGTTGAGCAGCTCACTTCGCGTCATGAGGAATCGGTCCTCGGTGGGGACCTGGAGTGTGTACCCCAGGGCCGCCACTCCCCGGGGGATGATGGAGATTCGCTGCACAGGGTCGGTCCCCGGCAGGCACAGGGCCACGATGGCGTGGCCCACCTCGTGGTGCGCCACCACGTCTCGCTCCTTGGGATTGATCAGGCGGTTCTTCTTTTCGAGGCCGGCCACGATGCGTTCCACGGCTTCCTCGAATTCCACCATCCCCACGCTCTTCTTCCTTTTCCTCACGGCCAGCAAAGCGGCCTCGTTGACCAGGTTGGCCAGATCCGCCCCCACCATGCCCGGGGTCATGCCCGCCAACCTCTCCACGTTCACGTCCCGCCCCGTCTTGACGTTCTTGAGGTGGACCCGGAGGATCTGCTCCCGCCCCTTCTTGTCCGGGCGGTCCACGAGCACAGTCCGATCGAACCGCCCCGGGCGGAGCAGGGCCGGGTCCAGCACCTCCGGACGGTTGGTGGCCGCCATGAGGATGACCCCGGCCTTGGGGTCGAACCCGTCCATCTCCACCAGGAGCTGGTTGAGGGTCTGCTCCCGCTCGTCGTGGCCGCCCATCATGCCGAACCCCCGAGCCTTGCCCAGGGCGTCCAGTTCGTCGATGAAGATGATGCAGGGCGCCTTCTGTTTGGCCTGGACGAACAGATCCCGGACCCGGGCCGCTCCCAACCCCACGAACATCTCCACGAACTCCGAGCCGCTCAGGCTGAAGAAAGGGACCTTGCTCTCTCCCGCCACGGCCTTGGCCAGGAGGGTCTTGCCCGTGCCTGGGGGCCCCACCAGGAGCACGCCCTTGGGCAGCTTGCCGCCCAGCTCGGTGAACCGGGCGGGCTCCCGGAGGAACTCGATGACCTCCTGCAGCTCCTGCTTGGCCTCCTCCACGCCCGCCACATCGTCGAATCTGACGTTCAGCTCTTCCTCCATGTAGATGCGCGCCTTGTTCTTGCCCAGGGTCATGAAGCCCCCTTGCTGTCCGGCGAAGCGCTTCATGAGGAAGAACCACACCCCCACGAACAGGGCAATGGGGACGATCCAGGACAGGAGGGTCGGGATGACGTTGGACTCGATCTGCCCCTTGAAGATCACCCCGTGCTGGACCAGCAGATCGGAGATCTCCGGGTCGACCCGCACGGTGCGAAAGCGCTCGCCGTCGGCCCCGCCCGCTCCCCTGAGTTTTCCCTGGATCTGGTTGGCGGTGATGGCTACCTCCGCCACCTTCCCCTCCTTGAGGAGGTTGAGGAACTCGCTGTACGGCACCGTGCGCATCTCCAAGGCCGCCGACAACAGGTTGTTGATGATCAGGACGACCCAGATGCCCAGGAGCACGTACCAGATGGAGAACTTGTGTTCCTTCTTGATGTCCATGGCTCCGCTCCCCTTGACAGCGAAAGAAGGGCCCCGCGGGCGGGGCCCGGCCGGTGCCAAAGCCGTCCGGTCACATGCGCGCGCTCACCATGGCCAGGATGCCGAATGCCGCGATGACCAATCCCGAGATCCGGTTGACCCAGCCCAGCCCCCGGGTGTTGAACCGGTGGCGGAAGAACCCCACGACGCTGCTCAGGGTGAGCCACCAGAGGCCCGATCCCACGAACACCCCCAGCACCAGTAGACCGGCGGAGAGGGTCCGCACGTCCGCATCACCCAACCCCGCCGCCGCGAACACCGCCGCGAATGACAGGATGGTGGCAGGATTGGTGAGGGTGAGCAGGAACGTGGAGGTGAAGTCCCCCGCCAGTCCGTTGGTCGTGGACGGGCCATGGCCCTCCCCGGTCCTGGCTGTGAACACCCGGAACCCGATGTAGCAGAGCAGGGCCCCGCCCATGAGCCGGATCCAGAACTGCTGGCCGATGAGGATATTGGCCACGAGGTGAAGGCCGAAGCCCGCAACCCCACCGTACAGTGCGTCGGCCAGGGCTGCGCCGAGGCCGGAGACGAACCCGGAAAGGCGCCCTTTGGCCAGCGTCCGGCGGATGCACAGGATCCCGATGGGGCCCACCGGGGCTGCAATGGCAAAGCCGATGGCCACCCCCTTGAGGAAGAAGCCCGCATCCATCAGAGCAGCCCCAGCAGTTCGGTGGGCGTTCGGATCAGCACCCTGGCACCACTGGCCCGAAGCTCCTCCGCGGGCCGGAATCCCCACAGCGCCCCCACGGCGTACATCCCTGCCGCGTTGGCTGTCTTCATGTCGGTGTTGGTGTCCCCCAGATAGAGAAAGGACTCGGCGGGGACCCCCAGGGCCCGGGCGATCTCCCAGGCCGCCGATGGGTCGGGCTTCCTGGGGATCGAGGGCCTGACACCCAGGACCACATCGAACCGCCACCGGCCCAGCAACTCGGCCACCATGGCCTGGGTGAAATCGTGAGGCTTGTTGGACAGAACGGCCATGTGGATTCCCCGGTGGGTGAGGCCGTCCAGGAGCTCGGGGATTCCCTCGTAGGGGCGCGTCTTGGCCGCCCAGCGGCGGCCGTATTCCTCCCGCATGGCCCCCACGCATTGCGCCACGAACCCGGCCCGCCGATACGCCTCGGGCAGGGAGCGTGAAACGAGGTTTTCCACCCCATCCCCCACGTGGTAGCGATATGCGTCTCGGGGGTGGGTGGGAAACCCGTGGCGCATCAGGACGCTGTTCATGGAGTCCGCCAGATCGTCCAGGGTGTCCAGGAGCGTTCCATCCAGGTCGAACAACACCGCACCGTACGACATCAGTGCCCACCTCTTCCGCAGCCGGGCGACTCGATACGGCCGTCCGGCGCTCAAGCCGTCGGGCTCGAGCTATTGTGCCCGCTGCGTCCTTTCCCCGCAAGCCCCCGGGATCGCCTCCTCACGAGCCGAACCCCAATCCGCGAAACCCCTCCAGATGCGCGCGTCGAACCCGCCAGTTCCCCTCGGCCCGGACCAGTTCCAGGTCGAGTCGGAACAGATCGGCCTTGTCGCCCAATTGCGCCGCCCATTCCTCCGGGTCCTCCAACAGTCCTTTGAGATCCGGCAGGGATTGATCCTTCTGGACGATGAGAAACGGAAACCGCGCCGATGCCGCCTCACCCCCCGCCTGCACGTGTATCGCGGCCGGGGGATGGATGATCCGGAACTGCCGGTACCGGGTGAAGGCGTAGAGCAGGACTCCCTTGACCTCCCGTTTGTCCGCCTCCCCCGGCAAGGCCCGGAAGTCCTCCGTGGCCAGTTTCATGAGGCCGCCTGCGTCGTGTTTCTCCGCCAGGGAGGCCCCCTCCCGGATGAGCCGTCGGATCTCGGCCTCCTCATCCCGCTTGCCGCAACCGGCCGGGAGCATCCCGAGGAAAACCGCGAGGCAGACCATCAAGGGGAAACCAAAGCGACTCAACGGACCACGACCTCTGGCGGGATTGGCGGGATCGGAGGCCCCCCGCGGGCCCATCCCTGTCCGCGCTCCCTGAATATAGCAGATGACGGGCGACGGTATCTACGGGAGGGGTTGCGCCCGAGAGCAACGGTCGCTACCCTGAGGGGACGGAAGGAGCAAGATGCCCTCGGAACCCTTCAACGGCGCGTTGGCAGAACAGTTGGCGGCCCTGGTCCGAAGGCACCCCCTGGGGCGGTTCCCCGATGATCCCCAAGAGCGTCTTTTCGATGAGCCCCTGGTGGGCGCGGCACGGGGGGATGATCCCTTGTTTGACTCGTTCAAGAAGGTCATCGGGGCCTTTCACCAGACCCCCGGGGAGGCACTGCAGGCGGCCTGCCCCGGCGAGGGCGTCGAGGCCTCCCGGACCTTCGTGGCGGCCTACGTGCTCCCCATCGCCCGGACCGCCCGTCGGGCCAACCGGGGCCAGCGCCGTTACCCTCATCGGAAATGGATGCTCACCAAGATCCACGGGGAGCGCTTCAACGAGTTTCTTCGGGAGGCTTGGGTGAACTGGATCCGGGGGTTGGGGTTTCGGGCCGTGGCGCCGGTTCTCCAGGGCTCTTTCCTCCAGTTCCCCCGGGTCACAGGCGACATCACCTCCAACTGGTCGGAGAGACACGCCTGTTTCGTGGCGGGTCTGGGCACCTTCGGCCTCAGCCGGGGGCTCATCACGGCCAGGGGGAAGGCCGTCCGGGTGGGCACCGTGGTAACGGACATGCCTTTGGAGCCGACCAGGAGGCCGTCCGATGAACCCTTCGAGGCGTGCCTGTATCTCACCGCCGGGGCGTGCGGCCGCTGCATGGCCCGGTGCCCGGCCGGGGCCATAACCCCGGCGGGACAGGACAAGCAGAAGTGCCAGGCCCATCAGATCCTGGCCCTGCGCCGCCGCGGGCGGTCCCTCGGTCTGGGACGGCACCTCACCGGCCTTCACCTCTCCTGCGGCTTGTGCCAGACAGCGGTGCCGTGCGAAGCCGGCATCCCCAGAGCAACTGCAGACTCCGGGCTCTCGCCCTGAGGCGATCCAGCGGCGCGGACCCGGGTCCGCCCCTGGACCGGATGGATTCACTTCACAGGCCAAGGAGGCGCATCATGAATCTGGCCCGTTTCCCGAGGAGACGATACACTCAAGGAGAGACCCCGCTGGAGTTCCTTCCCCGATTCACCCGGTCTCTGGACGGTCCCAACGTCTACATGAAGCGAGACGACCTGTTGGGGCTGGCCGGGGGGGGGAACAAGACCCGGAAGCTGGAATTCCTCGTGGCCGACGCCATGGCCCAGGGCGCCGACACCCTCATCACCTGCGGTGCGGTCCAATCCAACCACTGCCGGCTGACCCTGGCGGCGGCGGTCAAGGAGGGCCTCAAGTGCCGGCTGGTCCTGGAGGAAAGGGTGCCTGGGAGCTACAACCCCCAGGCCAGCGGCAACAACTTCCTGTATCGGTTCCTGGGCGTGGAGAAGATCGAGGTCGTCCCGGGGGGATCCGACCTCAAGGCCGCCATGAACCGGATGGCCGAGGACCTCTCCCAACAAGGCAGAAAAGGCTACATCATCCCCGGCGGCGGATCCAATCCCATCGGCGCAACGGGTTATGTGGCGTGTGCCCAGGAGCTTCAGGAGCAGCTCTTCGCCAGCGGCACCGACATCCATCGCGTCATCGTGCCCAGCGGCAGCGCCGGGACCCACGCGGGTCTGGTGGTGGGTTTCCACGGGTGCAACATGAACATCCCCATCGTCGGGGTGGGCGTCAGTCGCGACAGCGAGGAGCAGGAAGACCTGGTGCATCGGCTGGCCGAGGCGACGGCGCAGCGCGTGGGGGTCAGATCGTCCGTCCCCCGGGAGGCCGTCGTGAGCTTCGGCGATTACTGGCGTCCGGCCTACTCAGTCCCCAACAGAAAAATGGTGGAGGCCGTGACCATGCTGGCCAGGACCGAGGGGGTGCTCATGGACCCGGTGTACACAGGAAAGGCCATGGCGGGGCTCATCGACCTGAGCCGCAAGGGGTACTTCCGGAAAGGGGAGAACGTGCTGTTCGTGCACACGGGGGGCGCCCCGGCCCTGTACGCCTATATGAGACCCCTCCTGGGCGAGGAGGACGTGGCGGATTGATCCACCCCCCCCTTCTCAGTCGGCCGGGACCGGCATGAAGGGGGATTCCCCGCCGGGGCCGTCACCGCGCCAGGGAGGACAGGATGGCGTCTGCCAGGGCCTCCACCAAGCCGAGGCTTCCCCGGGACGATCGCCCGCCAGCCTTGGTCGTGGTCACAGGGCAGGCCTCTCCGCCGTGAAGTGCCCCCGAGAAGGAGCCCGTGATCTTGACGGATACCGGGATGGTGGATCCGTCGGCGTAGACCGTGATGAGCAGATCGCCGGTCACCTTACCCGTGATCGTCGATGCCCTCGCCCTCCCAGCGATGCCCTGCCCGTAAACCGTCACCTCCGCCGAGGCCCCCTCCAGGCGGGCGGCGATGAACTCCATCAACTGGGTGGCAAGATCCTCGATGAAGGGGCCGAGATCCACGGCGTATCTGCTCCCGGTCTGGCTCCACGAACCGGTCATACCCAGCACGGTATCGAAGAAGTCCGGCAGGTCGCCATCGTCCACGCCGTCGGGGCAAAGATGCAGGACGTCCTCCAGGAGACCCAGGTTCAGCAGCTCCATTTGCACCCTGGCCACCATGGGGACCGTGATGGAGACCTTCAGCTTTCCTCCCGTCACGTCCCATGCCGTCCCTCCCAGAGGAGGCGGGGGGGTCTTGGACCAGGCCGGACCCCCTCCAACGGTGGCCGAAAAGCACATCATCGCAGCCAGGATCAAGACGCGTCGCACCTCGTCGCCCTCCTTCATGGTTCGGGCAGGCCCACAGCCGTCCACGCCAGGGCCGCTTCAGTCCAAGGGCGGTGACCCCAGGCCCGGTGGAGGCACCTGCAGACCGGAGCGGGGCAGAGACTAGCACGAGCCCGCCGGCGTGGTCAAGAACCCCGCTCCCGAGTCAATTCCTCGATACCGGGCTTTCCTTGCGCCCCATGGATTCGGCTGGAGTCCCCCTCCCCAATACTCATTTCTCTCTCACACGTCCTTCGCCAGTGAAGCGAGCGACGCGGTTTTTCCGATTCAGACTGAGCCCCTCCTTCTCCTGCACACCGAAGAGGATCCCTACGTCTCGACTTTTCCCTTGCGTCGTTCAAGGGGCCTCTACTAGAATGCCGCGAAAAACCTGAACGGAGGTTCCCATGAAGCGGATTGGTTTCTTCTTGATGACCCTCGTCTTCGTCCTCTCTTTCGCAACCTCCCCCCTCCACGCCGCGACCCTGGACGACATCGTGGGGATCTGGTCGGCGACGTACCACCCCACCTTCAAGGTCTCGGGTTACTTCAAGGAGAAGACGACCACCTTCGGAGATGTATCGTTTTATCCAACACAGCAGGTCTTGGCCTGGGAAAACGACAACGGGATTTTTCGGACCTACCAAGGGACTTTCGTCCTGCAAGACGGAAAGAAGATCGTCCCGACCATGGAGCTCGACGACTTCCTCGCCACCATCACCCACTGGATCCAAGAGAAGGCCGGCGAGGCGGGGTATACCGTAACGGGCATCTCCTACTCCATCACTTCCTTCAGGGTGACGCCCTCCAAGATCAACAGCCGCAGGATGTCTCTGGGGAAGGTCAAGGTGACCATCAGGGGCACGGTCAGCGCGTGGGTCAACGGGGTCTACCAGACCAAGAGGCTTTCGTACAAGAGCGTGGTCACCTTCGGCCCAAAGATCTCTGATACGCCTTGGTAGCATTGGCGCCTGTTCCCCTTTGTCCGGGGTCTGGACCTCTTCGAGTCCCGCACGATCTCTCCACGGAGGGGCTTGTGCGTTGAATGGCCCGGTCCGGGCTCTTCAACCCGGCTCGAGCGGAGAAGTTCATGCCCCAATCGTCTTTGAGACGAATTGTGGGTAAGGGGCGCGCAGAGCGTCCTGGTGTGTGTTCATGGCGCAGCG
>CAZEPJ010000007.1:0-44896 GCA_964514105.1 uncultured Desulfarculaceae bacterium
CCTTGTTGACTCACAAGGCCCACACCGTGTAGAGTGCCATCCAATGCCCAGCCCCCCGCTCCGCAAGGATGCGCTTAAGGGGGGGGCCGGAGGGGTTCCTCGTGGATTGGCTCACCCTCTTCGATGCCCGCGAATTGACCGAGGCCCTGGTCAAGCTCGTGCTCGCGGCCATCCTGGGCGCCATGGTGGGGTACGAGCGGGAGGCCCACGGGGAGGTCGCCGGATTCCGGACCTTCATCATGGTGTCGGTTGGTTCTTGCCTCATCATGATGGTATCCATCCATCTGGAGTCCATGTATCGCGCCTTCAGCATGGAGAGCGCCGTCCGGGTGGATCCGGGGCGGATCGCCTCGTATGCCATCGCCGGCATGGGCTTCCTGGGTGCGGGTGCCATCATGGTCAGCCGGGGAACGGTCCGGGGGCTCACCACGGCGGCCGGGCTGTGGCTGATGACGGCAGTGGGTTTGGCCGTGGGTAGCGGGTACTTCTTCCCCGCCATCGTGGCGACGGTATTCGGCCTGTTCGTCCTGGTCACCCTGCGCCGTGCCCGTCGCTGGTTCAGCCAGGACGTGTACTCCACCATCATCCTGGCATTCGACGACGACGGGGTCGACTTCCCGGCCATCCAGCGAGTGATCCAGAACTACCCCTTCACCCGGGTGGTCTTCGTCAACTTCCACCGCAAGCTGGCCCAGGGCAGCATCACATACCGCCTGACCATCGTCTCCAAGCGCGGGCTGGAGTGGCAGGAACTGACACAAGCCCTCTCCCGCCTCCCCGGGCTCCGGGAGATCTCCCTGGAAGAGGGGCGCATGCAGTAGGGGCGACGGGGCCCTATCCTCCGTGAGCCTTGAGGAGGGAGAGCTTGCCGTCCACGTTGTCCGCCATCCAGTGGGAATCCCACCATTCGATGGGGTTCACATAGACCCCCCCCACCAGCATGCTGAAGTGCAGGTGATCCCCCCCCGCCAGGCCGGTGTCCCCCGAGGTGCCGATGATCTCCCCCTTTCGGACCTGCTGGCCGGCCTTGACGCTGATCTGGCTCAGGTGGCCGTACATGCTGAACAGGCCGTAGCCGTGATCCAGCAGAACGGTCTTCCCGTAAATCCCCAGCTCGCCGGAGAACACCACCCGCCCATGGTTGGCAGCCTCCAGGGGGCTCATGGTCAGAGAGGCCAGATCCACCCCGAGATGGGTCTGCTGGTCGATCTCCCGATCGCGAAGGATGTACGACCTGCGGTCGGCGAAGCCCGCCATGGGTTTGGCGTTGGCCATGCGCAGAAAGGCGCCCGACCAAAGGGGACTGGGGGCGGACTCCCGACACAGATCCTGGATCGTCGCCTCATTGGCCTTTCGAAGGTCGCGATTCACGCGCAGAAACAGCTCCCCGGGTTCTCCCCGCAAGTTGGGGTCCCGATCCATGAAATAGGGCAGGATGCGCTGCAGGAAGTCCTCGGACAGGCGGATGCTGTCCTTTCGAAAGGTCTTCGTCCGAATCTGATACGGGAAGCTGGTGCGCGTCCGGTTGCCTGCCAGGTCTTCCCCCACCAGGCTGATCTGGACCTTGGGGGAGGCATCGTGCGGGACGGCGAACAGCACGGCCCACCCGTTGTCCGGCCCGGCGTTGTACCCGGGAAACCGCCGCCCCCCCACCTCCACGGCCCCGGCGATGAGCGGCTCCGAGGCCCGAAACACGACCACCCCCGCTCCGCCCTGGTTGATGTAATGGAAGCGGCTCAGGATCGAGAGGGTAGGCGGCCGCGTGTCGATCTGAACCTTGGCCTCCAGGACATTGGGGTTGCCCCCGCGCCACGATCGATCTCGCGCCTCCACCCGCAGCATGGCCTCTCCGTCCACGAGCGAGAGGCCTTCGGGTGCAATGGTCAGGTTCCGTTGGACCTTGTGAGTCCCCGAGGGGAAGGCCTCCGCCAGGAGCGTGGATGTCCGTCCCGACTGTTGGATGACCGCCCGCACTTCGCTCAACCCCGAACGGCGGTCCTCGGCCGTCACCGTGAATGTGGCCTCCCTGCCCACGGCCTTGGGCTCCGGGGTGACCGAGAGACTCGGGACCTCGCCCTCGAACTTGACCACCGCAAGGACGCCCCCTGCCGCGACCAGGACCACTGCTCCCATGAGGAGCCATCCCCTTCGCATCGCCGCCTTCATCCCGCCCTCGTCCCCCACCATCCCGCCTCGACCGCCGCCACCCCTCCGCGCGCCTCGATGCGACCGGCGATCTCCAGGCGCAGCCTGGCGATGACAGGCAACACCCGCGCCAGAGCCTCCACCGCCTCTCCGTCCAGTTTTCCCGCTTCCACGTCCCCGCGCAGCATCGCCAGCACCGCCTCGTCTGGTTCCGGATCCCGATAGGGCCGACGGGCCGTCAGGGCGTCGAAGATGTCGGCCACGGCGAGGATCTTGGCGCCGGGGGAGATGGCCTCCCCCCGGAGGCCGTCGGGATATCCAGACCCGTCGAGTTTCTCATGATGGGCGCCGGCGATCTCCGGGATCTTTCGCAGGCGTCTGGGAAACAGGGGGCGGACCGCGTCCAGGATGACCTTGGTCTTGTGGGCATGCCCCTGGATCACCCTGAACTCCCACTCCGACAGCCGGCCGGGTTTCATGAGGATCTCGTCCGCAATGCCAAGCTTGCCCTGATCGTGAAGGAGGCCCGCGTACCGGAGCAGCTCGATGGCATCCTCGTCCCAGCCCATGGCCCGGCCGATCTCCACGGCGTACGCCGCCACCCGCCAGGTGTGACCCGCGGTTATGTGATCCCGGATATCGATGGCCGCGGCCTGCCCGTGGATCAGGCTCTCGAAGGTCCGTCTCTGCAGCTCCAGATATCGGGCATTTTCCACGGCGATGGCCGCCTGACTCGAGAACGCCAGCAGCAGTTCCTCGTCGTCTCCCGAAAAGGCTGGCGCACCCCGCTTGTTGACGGCCTGCGTCACTCCGATGACCTCCCCCTGGGGATTGCGCATGGGCACCGTCAGCATGGAGCCGGTCCTGAATCCCTGGCGTCTGTCCACGGAGGCGTTGAAGCGGGGATCGGCATATGCGTCAGCCACATTGATGACCCCGCCGCTCAGGGCCACCGAGCCCGCGATGCTCGTCCCATCCAGCGGCAGGCGGATCGTCTCACTGCCCTGTGCCACCCGGCTCACCAGCCGCCGTGCCAAGCGGTCTCCCCCTGCGCCTGGCACAGCCTCCACCAGATACAGGGTGCTCCGCTCCGCATCCAGGATCTCCGTCGAGCGCCGCATGATGAGGCCCAGGAGCCTTCCCAGGTCGCGCTCCGAGCTCAACTCCAGGCTCACCTCCCGGAGGGCCTCCAGGCGCCGCACCCTGTCGGCCAGCCCATGGGGGGCCGTCCGGACCGTGGGACCATCACCCATGATGCCTCCGCCTCACCGCCGCCCGCTGCTCCTCCAGGCGCGGAGCCAGCTCGACCAGGGCCTCCACCACGTCGGGATCGAAGTCCCGCCCTGCCCGGCGGCCGATCCACGCCAGGGCCTCATCCTGCCCCGCGGCGGGCCGGCCCCACCGGGGGCTCATCTGAACGGCCAGGGCGTCGGCGACCGAGATGATCCTGGCACCCAGCGGGACCTCCCTGCCCTCGGGCGGCCCCGCCGGGAATCCCCCTCCGGCAAACCCCTTGTGATGGTACGGGGCGATTTGCTCCACCCCGGACAACTCCCCGGAGAAGTCCATGGCCTTCAGAAGCTCCCGGGTGTTGATGGCATGCGCTTCGTATTGCTGCCTTTCCTCGGGGGTGAGGGGCGAATCCTTGACGAAGACACGGTCGGGTATGGCGATCTTCCCCACATCGTGCAGGGCCGCGGCCCATTCGATCCGCCTCGCCTCGCATGTCGGGACCCCCATGGCCTTGGCCAGGGCCGCGCTGTACGATCGGACGTCCTGGGAGTGATGGGCCTCGGTCAGCCCCCGCATCTCCAGCGCCATGAGAAGGCCCGAGATGACCGCCTCCGCGGCCTGGATCTGTTCCTCGTAGAGTTGGACTGTCTCCATGGCCACACCCGCCATGCTGGCCAGGGCCTCCATGAGCAGTTGGTCGTCTTCCTCGAAGGGTCTTCCATCCCGGCGGTTCAGCACCTGAGCCACGCCAAGGACCTCACCGCGTCCGTTCTTGAGGGGGACCGTCAGGATGGATCGCGTGCGAAACCCGGTCCTGCGGTCGATGTCCGGATTGAACCGAGGGTCCGCGTACGCGTCGGAGATGAGGATGGAGGTCCCGCTGGTCGCCACCGCACCCGCCAAACCCTTGCCCCTGGGGAATCGAATCTCCGCCGTATCCTGGGCCACCACCGAATAGAGCTCATTGGCCTCATCGTTCAGCACGAAAAGCGAACTGCGCTCTGCATCGAGAACGCGTGTCAACTCCCGCCAGATGCGTTCCAAAAGCCCCTGGAAGTCCCGCTCGGACTGGAGTTCCAGGCCCAACCGCAGGAGGAGCTCCAGCCCGCGAAGCCGCTTGGTCAGTCGCTCCATGGACGTCTCGTGGAAGGATACACGTGCGCCGCCCCCGGGCACAGGGCACCCCCCTCGCCGCCCGGCCCGGCTCCAAGTGCGCCCCGTCACCGCCTCGACCCGCGGGGCTCATGCCATGGGTACAGCCCCTGCTGCTACCAGCCGCTCTCTTCGTACGAATAGGTGGGGAACCCCAGGGGCCGCTCGAACGTGAATCTGTAGGGCCGCATCACGACGCGCTCGGCGGCTTCATCCACCGTGTCCGTCAGGGCGGCCCAGGGCAGGACCAGGAAGAAGAACCCGATGCCGCTGATGATGGTCGCGGCCAACCCCAGGGGTCTCAGGACCAAGGCGTCCACCTCCAGGGGTGTCTCGTCCCAGTCCCTGTACGCCCAAGCCGCCGGGGTCCAGGCGGTCAACATCATCAAAGCGACTGCAGCTGCCACCGTCCTCGTGTGTCTCCTCATGGCTCGTCCTCCTCGGGGGCGCTTCAAACGCCCGAATGGATTCCCTGTGCCCTGGAGCCACTTGCAGGGGGCATATTACCCCTTTTCTTGACATTAGTCTACGCAAGGGATCCAAATCGATCAACTTGTCGGGCCGATCCGGAAGAAGGCAGGAAGGCTCAGGGCCCGAGCGAGGCGTTCAGCAGCGCGCAGGCGGCTGCGGAGATCAGGGCCGACATGGGGATGGTGAAGATCCAGGCCCAGACGATGGTCCCCGCAACCCCCCATCGAACGGCAGTGAACCGATGGCTGGCGCCAACGCCGACGATGGCGCCCGTGATGGTGTGGGTGGTGCTCACCGGGATGCCGGCATGGGAGGCCCCGATGATCGCGATGGCCGCCGCCGTCTCCGCACAAAAACCCCCGATGGGTCTGAGCTTGGTGATCCGCGTGCCCATGGTCTTGACGATGCGCCATCCCCCGGCCATGGTCCCCAGCGCGATCACCGCGTGGCAGAGGATCACCAGCCAGAACGGGATATGGAAGGTGGGACCCAGCAGCCCCTTGCTGAAGAGCACCACGGCAATGATGCCCATGGTCTTCTGGGCGTCGTTCATGCCGTGTCCCAGGCTATAGACCGCCGCGGAAACGAGCTGGAGCCTCCCGAAAACCCGATCCGCCCGGGCCACATTGGACCGGCGGTTCAGATTGAGGACCGCCACCATCAGGACCAGGCCGAGGATCAGACCCACGGTCGGCGAAAGGACGATGAAGAGGGCCACCTTCTCGATGCCCCCCCACACCAGGACCCCCGGCCCTCCCTCCACGAGGCCGGCCCCCACGAGGCCGCCGATGAGGGCGTGGGAGGAGCTGCTGGGCAGCCCAAAATACCAGGTGATGATGTTCCACACGATCGCCCCGCTCAATGCCGAAATGATCAGATAATCCCCCACGACCTGAGGATCCACGATGCCCGTCCCTATGGTCTTGGCCACGTGGACCCCGATGAGAAACGCAGCGATGAAGTTGAAGAACGCAGCCCACAGCACCGCGACCTTGGGGGAGAGGACCCGGGTGGAGACGACGGTGGAGATGGAGTTGGCTGCGTCGTGAAAACCGTTGAGGAAATCGAACCCCAGCGCCACCAGCACAATGACCAGCACGACGGGATCAACCATTTTTCAGCACGATGCCTTCCACCAGATTCGCCACATCGTCGCACACGTCGATGGATTCCTCTACCCGTTCCAGGATTTCCTTCCACTTGATGAGATTGAACGGGTCCTTCTCGCGGTCGAACAGGTTGGCCATGGCCGTCCGCATGACGATATCGCCGTCGTTTTCAAGGGTCTTGACATCCACACAGCATTTCAAAATCGTCTTGGAGTTCTTCATGTTCCGCAGGGCCGGGATCATCTCCTTGATCTTGGCGATGGCCTCGTTGAGGATCAGGGCCTGGTCGAGCACCTCGGGGATCGGTTCCCGGATCTTGTAAAGCATCATTCTCGCCGAGGCCGACTCCATCATATCCATGATGCTGTCGAGCTTGTTGACCAGGCAGTGGATGTCCTCGCGATCCAGCGGGGTGAGAAACGTGGTGTGTATCTTCTCATAGGTCCGGTGGGTGATGTCGTCGGCTTCGTTCTCAATTCGCTTCAGTCGCGCGCTCTTCTGCTGCACCTGATGGTAATCCTCCAGGAGATCCAGGAAGTAGCGACATCCCTCCGCGATCTTGTCCACCAGTTCCTCGAAAAGGTCGAAGAACTTCTCCTCCCTGGGGATCAGTCTCATGGGCAGCCCCTTTCGAATGCTGGTCTTGAGGATCATTCCCTCAGGTTTGCCCGGCGCGGGGCATCGGGATGACGCCCAGGAGTCTACGCCCGTTTCCCCCATCCCGCAACAGCGCAAGGGGCCTCTGTCTCCCGATGAGGTGGACCGCGACCCGGCGAAGATGCCCCCCGTGCTGCATCTCGCCCCCGGCCATGGGACCCGGGCCTTCAGAGCCGCTTGGGGGTCGCCATGGCACCCGGCTCCAGGTAGATGGCCTCGGCGCCATCCTCGTACGCCAGCAGCTCCGCGTATCGCCCCCAGTCCACGGCCGTGTCCAACTGCCGCTCGGCCTCGTCTCCGGGAAACTCCAGCTCCAGGGCCTTCTTCACCACCTCCCACTTGAGCTGCTGTTTCTCCGCTGCCCCCAGCATGGAGGTGAGCCACTTGAAGATGGGCAGCCGCCGGACCCGGGTGGCGAACATCTCCTTGCGGGACTGGATGCTGGCCTCGGCAAAGGTCTCCCCCAGGGTCGTCAGGTTGATATCGCCCTGGGCGATGGTGGCGAATCCCAGCAGCTCGGCGGCCTCGGTCAGCCGCAGGAGGTGGTCGGAATCCACCTTGAGGTCGGTGGCCAGCCGGTAGATGTCCGCCCGGTCGCTGGGCATTTCGTCCAGGTATTCCAGGAGGCCGGCCAGGTCGTTGATGGTGATGTGCGGCAGGGCGCGGGTGCGGCCCGGCTCGCCGGGGGCCGTGCCCATCTCCAGGTGCTCCGGCTGGGTCTGACCCGCCAGGATGGCGTAGACCCGGTCCACCACCTCCAGGAACCTGGGATCCTTGCGCGCCCGCGGGTGGGCGAGGGGGACCTTGAGGTCCGTGATGACCCGACCGGGGCTCTTGTCCATGACCACGATGCGCCCCGCCATGAACACGGCCTCCTCGATGTCGTGGGTCACCAGGAGGAGGGCGCGGGTGGGGATCTTGCCGCTGTGCCACAGCTCCAGGAGTTCCCCCCGCAGGGCGTCTGCGCTCAGGATGTCCAGGACCGAGAACGGCTCGTCGAGACACAGCAGCTCCGGCTCGACGGCCATGGCCCGGGCGAATCCCACTTTCTGCCTCATGCCTGCGGACAGCTCCCGGGGGTATGCGGTCTCGAAGCCGTCCAGCCCAACCCGGTCCAGAAGGTCCAGGGCCCGGGCGGTCCTGAGCTTGGCCGGTACCCCCTTGGACTGCAGGGCCACCTCCACGTTCTCCAGGACCGTGAGCCAGGGGAACAGGGCGAATGTCTGAAAGACGATGGAGGCCTGGGGGTTCACCCCCGTCAGCGTGCGACCCCGATAGATCACCTGCCCGCCGGTGGGTTTCTGCAGGCCTGCGATGATGCGCAGGAGGGTGCTCTTCCCGCAGCCCGAGGGGCCCAGGAGCGCTACGAACTCTCCCTCGCTCACGCTCAGGGTGACGTCCTGGACCGCGGTGAAACTGCGCGATCCCGCGCCGTAGACCTGCGAGATCTTCTTGAGGTCCAAGAGGTGGCCTTCGGCATCCATGTGTTACTCCAATCGGTACAGGGTCTCTCCCCGCTGATACAGCCTTCGCCATATCAACCGGTTGATGGCGATCACGGTCAACACCATGCTGAGGGTCGCGGCCAGCAGCAACGGGTAGTCGCCGGCGGCCGTGGCTTGCGCAATGATGGAGCCGATGCCGGTGGTGTACTGGATCTCCCCCCCGAAGTGCACGTATTCGGCCACGATGCTGGCGTTCCATGCCCCGCCGCTGGCCACCATGGCCCCCGTGACCATGTACGGGAACAGGGAAGGAAGGATGAGGGTCCGCCAACGGCGCCAGAGCCCCAGGTGCAGGAGCACGCTGGTGTACTTGAGGTCCTGCGGGATGGCCATGGCTCCGGCAATGACGTTGAACAGCAAGTACCACTGGGTGCCCATGAGCATGAGGAGCACGGCGGCCAGGTCGAGGCCCCCCGGCAGGCTCTGGACGAACAACACCAGAACCGGAAACAGGGCCGTGGCCGGGATCGAGGCCGTGATCTGGACCAGGGGCTGCAGGACGGTGGCCAGCCTTTGTTTGGTCCCGATGGCCACGCCCAGGGGGATGGTCCACGCCATGGCGATGAGCAAAGAGGCGGCGACCCTTCCCAGGGTGGCGGCGAGACCGAGGAGGATGGCTCCCCACTGTTCCATGGAGACGGCGGTGAGCATGTGGCCTGCGCGATACGCCCCGTAGGCCAGAACCAGGATCCCCGTGCCACCCAATACGTACGAGGCCCTGGCGCCTCCCGCACCCTCGCTCTGGCGGGACGGTGCAGCGGGCAGCGCGCCCAGCACGAGGTCATCCATCTCAGCCACCATGGGCAACCAGACCCTCTCCCGGAACCACTCCGCGAGCCGCGAGCTTCTCAAGGCATCGTAGATCCAGGAGGCGGGGGGGCGATCCCCCTCCACCATCTCCAGCTTGAATCGGTCGGCCCAGGCCAACAGGGGGCGCCAAAGCAACTGGTCCAGTGCCACGATGACCAGGACCAGGGCGCCCATGCCGTACGCGATGGCATGGACATCCCCTCGTCGAGCCGCCTCCTGCAGGTACGCACCCATGCCGGGGAGGCGGAAGTCCAGGTCCCCCACGGCGAAGATCTCGGCCGCCATGAGGAAGAACCACCCTCCCGACCAGCTCATCACGCTGTTCCAGATGAGGGCGATGGCAGCGAAGGGCAGCTCCATGCGCCGGAAGCGAAGCCAGCCGGGAAACCGAAACAGCGCGCTCGCCTCCCGCAGTTCCTTGGGCAGGGTGATGAGGGATTGATACCAGGCAAAGGTGAGGTTCCACGCCTGGCTGGTGAAAATCAGGACGATGGAGGCCAGTTCCACGGCCACGCCCTGGGGCAGGATCGCCCGAAAGCTGAGGAGGACCAGCGGGAGAAAGGAGAGGAGGGGGACGCTCTGCAGGATGTCCAACAGGGGGATCAGGACCCGCTCGGCGCGACGGTTCCTGGCCGCCAGGTACCCGTAGACCAGCGAGAAGACCAGCGACAGGACGTACGCCGCAGCCATGCGCCCGATGGAGAGGCCCGCATAGTACGGAAGCGCCAGGGGAGAGAGAGAGATCTCCGGTCCCACGAACACCTTGGAGCTTCCCAGGGCCAGACGGATGGCCAGATAGAGCACCACGGCCAGCCCCACCAGGACGAGCAGGTCGCCCCAGCCCAGTCGGCGGTGGGCGGGTTGTTCGATCTTGAAATGGCGCGGCGATCTGGACATGGCTTTGGGGACGCCCCTCCGGGTGTAACGAACTGGCCGGCACGCCGCTGGCATTGCCCCGGGCCCCGATTCGGGCCCTCGAACTCAGCCGGACCGCTCCAGGACGAACCGCTGCTCGGTGATGGCCCGCCCCCATTGCCGGACCTCGTGCTCATGGACCAGACGGAACCCCGAGGCCTCGTACAGCGCCCGGGCGCGGTCCAGCCCCCTGAAGGTCCAGAGGTAGGCCCGCGGGTGGGGGACACGCCGGCAGAACTCCATGGCCGTGCCCATCAGGGCCTTGCCGATGCCCCGCCCCTGAAACGAGGGGGCGACGATGAACCATCGCAGCCGCGCGCCTTCGGTCCCGGACTGGCTCCCGTCTATGGCCGCGGCGCCCGCCAGGTCATCCCCGGACAGGGCCGCCCAGAGGCCGTCCCGTCCCTCCTGAAAACCCCTGACGAACGCCGAGAGCTCCCCCCCCACCTGGACCTCGAATGAGACGTCGAATCCCCACTGCTCATGGTAGTACACGGCGTGAAGGGTCGTGATCCGTCCGAGGAGGCCCGGGAAATAGCCGGTCAGTCTGACTCCCCCCGGCATTGAGTCGCCCATGGTCCGTCACTCCGGGGCCGCAGGTCGCGCCAGGGTCTCCTTGAGCAGGAGGCTCGCCCCCAGCGCCACCGCGCTGCACAGGAACAGGACGAGAAAGGCCTGTTCGTATCCGGCCAGCGTGAAGGCCTCGCCCACCCGGCCGTGGCGCTCCAGGATATAGCCCAGCACCGGCTGGAAGACCGCCCCTCCCGCGAACGGGAACAGGTTGACCAGCCCGGTGGACGTTCCGGCCATCTGCACGGGAAACAGTTCCTTGGCCGTGGTGAAGGCGATGACCACGATGGCGCTGGAGAACACTCCGATGCCCAGACACAGGGCGTACAAGGCCGGCACGGAAAGACGATCCGTGCCGAAGGCCAGCATCCCCGTAATCCCGAGGACCACCACGCTGGAGAGGACCAGCACGGGCTTTCGCCCCCTGAGGATCTTGTCCGACAGGAAGCTGAGAAGCGGGCTTCCCACGATCATCCCCACTGCCATCATGGAGAGAATCTGCCCCGACTGCGCCTTGCTCAATCCGTACACGTGCATGAGGTACGGCCCGCCCCACAGCCCCCCGAAGGAGAAAAAGACGGTCAGCTCGAAGAAGAACCAGACGGCCACAGGCCAGAAGTACGGATAGGTCAGCACCCGCTTGATCCCCTGGGCGAGCCCGATGGGCGGGGTTCCGGCCGTCGTGTGCTCGGACGGCGAAGGCCAGCCCAGGTCCGCGGGACGGTCTCGCACCACGCCCCACACCAGGGCGCCCAGAACCAGGGTGGCGAGGCCCACGATCACGAAGGACACACGCCACCCCACCCAGCTGCTGAGCAGGGCCAGCGGGCTGGCCGCGGCCAGGGAGCCCACCCCGCCCATGGCCATGAGGATCCCCGTCATGGTGGCGAACTCCCGGGTGTGAAACCACTCCGCCAGCACCTTCAGGGTGGGGACGAAGAGCATGGCGATCCCCAGGCCCACCAGGGCCCGGCCCACGATGGCCCAGGCCGGTGACGGGGCGAGCCCCAGCAGCACGGACCCCACGAAGGCCACGCCCACGAACACCGTGATGGTTCGCCTGGGGCCCCAGGAGTCGGACAGGAGCCCGGCGGGAAGCTGCATCACGGCGTAGGGATAGAAGTAGGCCGAGCTGAGCAGACCCAGCAGGGTCCCCCCGGTCCGAAGGTCCCGCATCATGTCCACGGCCACCACGGCCGGGCAAAGGCGGTGGAAATAGACCAGTACGTATCCCAACGCCAGGATCCAGAAGATGATCCACCGATACCGCAGCGCCTTGGCGAGGAGATCCGAGGCCATCCCTCCCTCCTTTGTCAAGGAGATGGAAACATCCTCTCACATGGTCGGGGGGGGGCGCGGCCTGCAAAGCTTGCCCCTCAGCGAGCTATCTTGCCTGTCGCCGGTCGGCCGTTGGGCTCACGCCCATGAACCCACCCAGTGGACGAACTCGCTCGGATCCCTCCTGGCCGACTGGTACTGATTGACCCTGGCTGCCGGGTCGGGATACCCGAAAGAGATGGCCAGGAGGAGGTGGACCGTCTCCGGAACGCCCAGATCCGCCCGAACCACGTCGGGATAAGCCATGGCCAGGGCCTGCGGCACCCCCCCCAGCCCCTCGGCATGGAGGGCCAGGAGGAAGGCGTGCACGAATGATCCCAGATCGAAGACCGACCAAGGCGTCAGGGATCGATCCAATCCGATGAAGGCCGCGCAGGGGGCCTCGAAAAAGCGGTAGTTCTTGAGATAGCTCTCCCGGATCATGTCCTTGTTCTCCGGGTCGATGCCCACCGCCTTGAACCGCCGGAGCCGGTGCTCCGTGGACCGTCGCTCCATGGCCTCGGGCCAGGACTTGGGGAAGGGGTAGTCGGGCGCTGCCGGCGCGCCCTCGGAGGCCAGCCGGAACAGCTTCCCCGCCAGGGAATCCTTCCGGGCCCCGGCGACCAGGTAGACCTCCCATGGCTGGGTGTTCATGTAGGAAGGGCTTCGGTTGGCCGCTCGGAGGACCTTCTCCAGGGTGCTCCGGGAAACGGCCTTGGGCAGAAACGCCCGGCAGCTTCGCCTCGTCTCCAGGCACTCGAACAGCTCCATCGTTTCCCTCTGTCTCTCCGCACGATCTGGCGACGCTCATGAGAGCGCCGCGTGTGGGCATGCTTTCTCCACCGGCGGGTGTGCCGCCCAGAGTATCAGAGCGGGCGCCGGATTTCAAATCCGGTCCCTCACATCCTCTCGATCCATGCCGCGATCCGGTCCGTGTCTGACAGGTCCGCCGTGACCAAATCCGCGCCGGTTTCCTCCAGCCGTGCCATGGAGTACGAGCCGGTGGCCACCGCGATGCAGCGGCTTCCGTGAACGCGCGCACACGCCACGTCCCGGGGCGTATCTCCGATGACCAGGCATCGCTCGTGGGGGATCCGGGCCTGGTGTCTCTCCATGAACCGGCGCGCGGCCACGGGGATGAGGCGGTTTCGGTCCTCATGGTCGCTGCCGAAGGCCCCCAGGGGGAAGAAGGAGTTGAGATCGAAGGGTTCGAGTTTGATCCGGGCCCCCTCCTCCACGTTTCCGGTCAAGAGCCCGAGGTGGGTGCCCGGGGCCTTTCCCAGGCGAACCAGGATCTCTCGCACGCCGGGCTTGACGTGTCCCCCGCCCCGGGCCACTTCCTCCCGCAGCCGAACCAGGTAGCGGTTCAGTACGGCCGCCGGCAGGCCGTCCGTCCACGGCAGTCCCCACCGCTGCAGCCCCTCTCGGACGATCTGCGGATCGGTCTTGCCCGCCAGTTCGATCCCCTGCAGCCCGTCTCGGATCCCCGTCAACTCCTCCATGGCCCTGCTCAGGGCCCTGGCCCCAGCCCCGCCCGAATCGACGAGGGTCCCGTCGATATCGAACAGGACCAGCTTGGCCGCTCGCTTCTCCGTGCCCAAAGCCGGCCTCCCCCCTCTCCAACGCCTGGCGTCTCCTCAGATGGGCGTCTCCGATGCCAGTTGGTCCCGCAGCGCCTCGAAAAGCCCCTCGGCTTGGGCCCAGATGAGTCCCAGGAGATCCCCCTGCCGGGTCCGCAGGGCCCCTTCTTGGACGTGGGGGAGGTTGGCGCCCGCGATCCAGAGCGCCGCGCGCACGCACCCATGGGCCACCTCGGCGGCCGCGCCCGCGTCGGCCCGGGCCGACGCGGGGCCGATCCCCATCAGTTCCAGGCCGAGGCGCATCACCTCCAGACCATGCCTGGCCAGGGCCGCCGGCGGGCCCACCAATCCCTCCCAGGCATCCGCCTCTGCCCGCTGCCGGGTTGTCCCCGGAGGCAGGCGACGGGCTTCCACGAGGGCCCGGTACGCGCGGGCGTCGGCGTCCATGAGGTCCAGGCAGCGTCCTTGCAGTTGTCTCAACCGCTCGACCATGGCGTGGAGGCGCGCCCCATCCCGGGAAGGCCCGCCCATGTCCGAGACCGCGAGGGCCGCCACGAACCGCCCCAGGGATGCGGCCAGCGCCCCGGCCAGCGCCGCGGCGCTCCCCCCTGCCGGCACCGTGGGGCGCACCCGCGCCACCCGGGCCAGGAACGCCTCGATGGTATCGTCCCTGTATGCCACCTCCACCCTCCACGCCCTCCGATCCCTGGCATGCAGTCTACGTGTGGGCGGCGTGCCGGTCAACGCGGCGCATGGGCGATCCTTGACTTCCTTGCGCCTTGCCCGTCTAATGCTCTGTGGACCCGCCTGTCGGAGGCCGCCGGCCCCTGCGTCGAGTACGGCGGGTGGGCCAGGAGAGAGGACCGATGCCGGATTGCTCCCAGTGCGGCAAGCCTTTGGGCGAGGGCGTCCCTTGTGCCGCCTCCATTTCCGGCAGCATCATGGGGACGAGACCGTCTCCTCCCGAGGGCCCCTCTCCAGGACCCATGGCGACGCCAAGGTCACCGTGATCCAGCGGTGTCCCAGGCCGTGGGGCCAAGAAGTGCCGCTGCTCGGCGCACGGGGAGCACTTCGAGGGATGGCTGCAGTGGAGTGCTTGCCCTATGTCGGCCCGATGACGCCGTGTTGAGCCGCGCGCCGTGCGTTGACAGCAACACCCAACAGGGGGTTGAACATGCCGCCCAGACCATGGGAACTGGTCTCCTCTCGGACCGAACGGGAGTTCCGCATATTCAACCTCCGCATCGATCGCGCCGTGTCCCCGCGCACGGGGCAGACCCACGAGTTCTACGTCCTGGAATCCCTCCCCTGGGTCAACGTGATCCCGCTGACCCCCGACGGTCAGGTGGTCCTGGTGCGCCAGTACCGACACGGGACCCGCGAGGTGACCCTGGAGATCCCGGGGGGCATCGTGGAACGAGGGGATTCGCCCGAGGAGGCGGCCAGGCGGGAGCTGCTGGAGGAGACGGGGTATGGGTGTGCCCGGACCGTTCCCCTGGGCTTCGTCCACCCCAACCCGGCCTTCCTCGACAACCGCTGCTACACCTTCGTGGCCCGCGACGTTCACAGGGCCCAGGGTCAGAACCAGGACGAGAAGGAGGACATCGAGGTCCTCCTGCGGCCCCTGGATCAGATCCCCCGGCTCATCGGAGACGGGCAGATCACCCACTCCCTGGTGGTGGCCGCATTCTACCGTTTCTTCATGGAGCACGGCCCCGAGGCCTTCCGGCCCCGGGCTCTTGCCTCGGGCGGGAAGATGGGAACGGGGGACGTCATCCCTTGAGCAGCCGCCGGCCGATGATGGTCTTCTCGATCTCCTTGGTGCCCTCGTAGATCTCAACGATCTTGGCGTCGCGGTATAGCCGGGAGATGTCGTACTCCCCGATGAAGCCATACCCGCCGTGGAGTTGCAAGGCCTCGTCCACCACCTTCACCGCCGTCTGGCCCGAGAACCACTTGGCCATGGCGATGAGCTGCGTGTCGATCTCCCCGCGGTCCAGCTTCCAGGCCGCCTGGCGCACCAGGGCCCGCGTGGCCTCCACCATGGTGGCCATCTCGGCCACCTTGAACTGGGTCACCTGAAAGGAGGCCAGCGTGGACCCGAACAGCTCGCGCTGCTTCACATACGAGATGGCGCGGTCCAGGGCCCCTTGGGCCAATCCCAGCCCCTGGGAGGCCACGTTGACGCGGGTCCGGTCGAAGAAGTCCATGAACTGATAGAACCCCCGTCCCCGCTGCCCCACCAGGTTCTCCATGGGGACCCGAACGTCCTCGAAGACCAGCTCCCCCGTGTCCGAGGCGCGGATCCCCAGCTTGTTGTGGATCTTCCGGCGGATGAGGCCGGGACTGTCCGCCTCCACCAGCAGGACGCTGAATCGGCCGTGGCGCTTCTGTGCGTGGGGATCGGTCTGGCAGATGACCACGAAGTAGCTGGCGATGGTGGCGTTGGTGATGAACATCTTGGCCCCGTTGAGGACGAAGGAATCCCCCGCCTCCACGGCCCGGGTGCGGATGGCGGCCACGTCGCTCCCGGCGTTGGGTTCGGTGATGGCCGAGCCCATGATCTTCTCCCCGGAGGCCACGGGCCTGAGATAGCGCTCCTTCTGGGCCTCCGAGCCGAAGTAGAGGATCATCTGCCCCCCGAAGGACGCCGAGATGATGGCCGAGCAGCCGGGGTCCACCCGCCAGAATTCCTCGGTGATGAGGCTGGCCTCGGTGAACCCCAGGCCGGGTCCGCCGTATGTCTCCGGGATCCAGACGCCGATGAACCCCAACCCCGCCGCCTTCTTCCACAGCTCCAAGGGGTAGCGCTCCTCCCGATCGATCTCCTCGGCGATGGGGGGGAACTCGTTGAGGGCGAACTTGCGCGCCGCCCGCTGGATCTCCTTCTGTTCCTCGGTGAGAAAGATGTCCATGCCCTGCTCCTGAAAGAGGTCTTGCCAAGCCCAGGTTCACGAGGGCCCCGGCTTGGCCCGCCCGACGTCCGGATGGCGGGACGCGCCCCCGTTCGGTCGGGACCCTATCCTTGGCAGAAACGAGGGTGGGTGTCAAGCGGCATGAATCACCCCAAATCCGCCGCCTGACCTGCACGGGGATGTGTCCCGCCCAGGAAGGGGATGGTCTTTCACCGTCTCGCCCCAATCGTCTCAAAGACGATTGGGGTGAATGCCACGCAACGGGGACCTCGCCTTTCTCTTTGCAGCAGGGCCCGGCGATCCAGGCCGAGCCTTCCCGCCGGCATGCGGCAAACGAGGCGGGCCGCCACGAGGGCGCCCCCTACCCGGGGTACCCCAAGGCGCCCGGGGGGGCCCTCTTGTTCGGGACATGGCGTAAGATGGAGGTGGAACAGGGTCGGCCGGCGAATAATACGTCGGCAAGCGCCGGGAGAAGGGGTGAGCCCGCCATGGATTCGCGTCCCGGGACCTATGCCTTGATCCTACGGGCCTCGATTCAGTCGAGCGTGCAGGTGGGGCGCCTGGGAACCCTGTGGATCCGGCCCGGGACGTACATCTACGTGGGAAGCGCCCTGGGCCCGGGAGGCGTGGCCGCGAGGGTGAGCAGGCACCGGGGCCCACGGACGGTACGGCACTGGCATATCGACTACATTCTCCCGCTCATGGAATTGAGCGAGGTGTGGTGTACCTACGACGTGGTCCGGCTCGAACACCGCTGGGCCGGGCTGTTTCTCCATTGGGCGGGCGCCGAGGTCCCGCTGCCGGGCTTCGGTGCCTCGGACTGCCGTTGCCGGGCCCACCTGTTCCGCTTTCACGCCCCGCCGAAATTGGCCGCGTTTCGGAGGCACGTCCGCTTTGAGATGGAACCGCTGTTCACGGGGAGCCGCCGGGCACCCGCTTCGCCCTGAAGCGAACCGACCAGCCCGCGACCTCCTCGGCATGTCGGAGCCCCGTCCTCAACGGCAGTTTGGCATGGGTTCGCTGTCGGTTTCACGCACTCGGCCGTCTCGCAGGTGAACCTTGGTGCAGCTGCCCACCGTCAACGGGCCCTCCACCTGATCGAATCCCGTCCGCGGATCGGCCGGGAGCCCTTCCATGCCCTCATCCTGGACTTCATGCCGCCCCTCATGGACGGTTTCCAGATGCGCCCCAGGCACCGCCGTGGAGGCATGGATCGTGCCCAGGGCCGCAGGTGCCTGCCCCGAGCAGGAGGGGGCACGTGCTTCGAGGTCATCCTGGGCCCGGGGCGTGACTCCGCGGCCCCCTCCCGGGAAGGTGGCCCCGGATGCGAAGAACCCTACACCTCCGTGTAAAGCGCCCGCTGATCCGGGTCCATGGCGGCCAGCCGCTCCAGGGCGAGCTTTGGGGTGACGGCCTCCACCGGGCCATCCGGGCTCTGGACTACCACCCCGCTTCGGGTCAGCATCTCATAGCGCCGCATGCGCTCCGCCTTGTCGGCCACGCAGATCAGCTGGCAGTTACCGCAGGTGAGGTGGAGCTTGCGCTGCATGAGGATATGATGATATCCCCCTTCCCGGTCGGGCCAGCGGCCGTACGCCTTGATGGCCCTGGCCATGGCCGGGGCGAACTCCGCATCGTCCTCGGGGATGGCGAAGCGGCCCGGTGACCATGTGGACCAATTGCCCGAGGGGTGAAGCCCCGTGAATCCCCCGCACACGAACTCGCAGCGAAGGTAGTTGCGCCGCTTGGAGTAACGAAACGCCACACCCCCCAGGGTCACCCGCGTCTCCTCCTCCCTGGCCATCATGCCCGAGGCGCAGCAAGCCATGCACAGGCGGCATCCGTCGCAGTAGTTCTCGTCCTCCGGTATGGGAGGCGTGGGCGTCAGTTGGGCCGCCGTGACCACGGCCCCTAGGATCACCGCCGCACCGTGCCCTCTTGTGAGGACGTTGCCCGAGAGTCCGAACTGGCCCACCCCCGACCGAACGGCCAAGTACCGCAGGGAGACATCGGGGAACATGGCCAGGCGTCCGCCGGGCACATCGGAGCGGTACACGTTGTTCGCGGCCACGGCGAAGCACCGGTGCCCCTTCTGCTCCAAATACCTGGCTAGGTTGAGGGCCGTTCCGCTGGCCAGGGTGTTGGCCCGGATGTTGTCCCGCTCGTGGGACAGCCGGTCCTCCTTTCGGAGAAAGGGCCCGACGAGCGCCTGATCCAGGGCCACGGCGAAGCTCACGGCCGACCGCGCCGCGGGCAGGACGTACGCCAGGTCCGTGGAGGGAGGACCTCCGGCCAGGGTCTCCACTGTAGCGATGCCCGCGGCGCAGGCCCCCTCCTCCATCACGAAATCCATCGCCGTGCGGCTCAGATCCTCCATGCGATCCCCCTCCAACCCCTGGGTCCCGGGCCGGCTCGAGCGCCTCCCCCCGGGGCCCCCGCTTGCGGGCGGCTCCCCCCCGGCGACCGCCTCAGCCCGTCGCTGGCCCCGCCATGCGCCCGGGCCAGGCCTCGGGATTGACCAGATGGCGGGGGCGAATGCCGTCCCGGAGCTGCAGAATCTGGTCCACCACGCCGTCGTGCATGCCCCGGGTGCCCAGGTCTGTGAACGCCGCAGTATGGGGCGTGGCCACCACGTTGATCATGCCCAAAAGGGGGTTGTCCGGGGCCGGCGGCTCGGGATCGAAGACGTCCAGGCCGGCCCCGGCTAGGTGCCCCTCCTGGAGGACCCGGATGAGGGCGGCCTCGTCGACCACGGGACCGCGGCTGGCGTTGATGAGGAATGCCCCGGGCTTCATCTTTCTCAGCTCGCGCTCCCCCATGAGTCCCCGGGTCTCCCGGGAGAGCCACGTGTGCAGCGTCACCACGTCCGACCGGGTCAGGAGCGCGTTGAGATCGTCGACCCATGCCGAGGCGGGCAGGGCGATCTGGGAGCGGTCCACGTACGGGTCGTACGCCACGATCTGCATCTTGAGCCCCTGCCCGCAGATCTCGGCCACCCGCCGGCCGATGCGGCCCACCCCCACGACCCCCAGGACGCGCCCCCGCACCTCGGTGCCCAGAAGGGCCGCCCGGGAGACCTCCGCCCCCCGCAGCAACATGTCTCCGGCCATCACCCGCTTGCACACGGCCAGGATGAGGCCCACCGTGTGCTCGGCCGTGGACTCCGTGGGCGCGTCGGGGGTGTTGATCACCAGGATGCCCCGCTGGGTGGCGGCCTCGATCTCCACGTTGTCGACGCCGATGCCGGGCCGGGCGATGACCTTGAGCGACGGGCCGGCCCGGTCCATGAAGGCCGCATCCGCAGGCGGCTTGGCGCTGATGATGGCGCCGTCGGCCCCCTCGAGCTGCTTGAGGTCACCCCCCTGCACGACCTCACAGCAATCCCGGAGCCGGGCCATGGCCTCGGGCCGCATCTTGGATTCCACCCACAGACGCATCTCTCGATCCTCCCTGTGCGCTATAATTCCACCCCCAGCCGCTTCCACACCGATTCCCCCTCCTTGATCTCCGCGGCCTTGAGGTGAGGGTACGTCTTGAAAAGGAAATAGGCCAGCGGGACCACGCCCACCAGGATGATGACCAGATCCGGGATGACCCGAACCGTTCCCAGGAAGTGAACGAATGGGCGCTCGAAGAAGGCGGCGTCCCGGGCCACCCAGAGCCCCTCTCGGAAGCTCGTCCAGGCCTGGTACACCCCCACGGGGAAGAGGGTCCCCAGGGTGAGCCCCAGGAGCCCCAGGTTGAATCCCCAGAAGGAGACCTTGAGGACCTTGTCGCTCCAGAAGCGCTTCTGGACCATGCCCCGCCAGGAGAAGAGGAGCAGCCCGATGGACATGAGCCCGTACACCCCGAAGAGGGCCCCGTGGCCGTGATTCATGGTCAGATACGTCCCGTGCTCATAGTAGTTCACCACGGGCAGGTTGATGAGGAACCCGAAGGTGGCCGCCCCCAGGAAGTTCCAGAAGGAGGAGGCCACGAAGAAGAAGAGGGGCCACTTGTACGGGAAGTCCCCCCCGCGCTTGACGATGGAGCGATACTCCAGGATGCCCCTCACCACCAGCCCGAACATGGGCACGGGCTCCATGGAGGAGAATACGGAGCCCAGGGCCAGCCAGAACGAGGGCCCCCCGAACCAGAAATAGTGGTGGGCCGTCCCGATGATGCCGCTCAAAAAGACCAGGGCCGCCGTGAAGTAGGCCACCGTCAGGGCCGCCCGGGCCGTGGCCAGGCCCATGGCCACCAGGATCACCGAGACCACCCCGATGCCGAAGAACTCGAAGATGCTCTCCACCCAGATGTGGACCACAAACCAGCGCCAGTAGTCCGCCATGGACAGGTGAGAGCCCCGGCCGTACAGCAGCCCGAATCCAAAGAAGGCCACCACCAGGACGGCGCTGAACATGTAGAAGAGGATGAGGGAGCTGAACTCGTCCTTGTGGCCCAGCTTCTGGTGGTGGTAGATGGCCCGATACACGATGAGCAGCCAGGCGATGAGACCGACGAACAGCAGGATCTGCCACAGCCGACCCAGCTCCAGGAACTCCCACCCCTGGTGCCCGAGCCAGAACCACCAGTCCCCCAGAAGTCCCTTGATGCCGGCGATCTGCCCCAGGAGGCTCCCCCCGGCTACCAGGAGGATGGCTGCGAAAAGAATCTGCACCAGGAGGCCTTGCCGTCGCGGCTCGACCCCACCGATGACGGGGGCCAGGTAGATGGCCGTGCCCACCCACGTGGTGGCGATCCAGAAGATGGCCAGCTGCAGGTGCCAGCTCTTGGCCCAGCTGTAAGGGATCCAGTCGGCCACGAACTGAAGGTAGAAGCTGGCCGGGTGGATGGTGTAGTGGGCCAGGAGGCCCCCGAAATTGGTCTGGACCAGGAACAGAAGGATCACCACCAGAAAGTACTTGGCCGCCCGAAACTGGCTCGGGGTCAGGGGCATCTCGATCATGCGCTCGGCCAGGGGCACCCCCTTGCTGGGGCCGTACCAGAGGCCATAGTGGTGCACGAAGAAGATGAACAGGCCCAGGACGATGAGCAGCGCCAGGATTCCTCCCACCGTCCAGATGTACGTCTCCACCGAGGGGACGTTTCCCACGGCGGGGTCTGCGGGCCAGTTGTTGGTGTACGTGTGAGCCTCGCCCGGCCGAAGGGTGGAGGCCACCCAGGCCGTCCAGAAGAAGAACCGGCTGATCTGGAGCCGCTCCTCCGGGGAGCGCACCGTATCCGGAAGGAAGCCGTATCGCCGCTCACCGTCCCGGAAGGTCCTCTCCCAGTGGTCGTGGACGGCCTTGAGCCCCTCCACCTGGGCCGCGGTCAGGATCAGGGTGTCCGCGGCCGGGTCGTACCGGTTGGCCTTGATCTCATGGGTGGCCTTGACGGTGACCAGCTCCTTCTGGAGGGTGTCCAGGGCGTCGTAGGCCCTGCCGTACTCCTTCTGCGCCCACCACCCCCTGACCGCCTCTCCCGCCAGATGGAGGGACAGGGCCGAGAACTCGGGCCCGCGCTGGGAGCCGTGGCCCCAGACGGACCCGTGGTCCATGAGTCCGTAGCGCTGGTACACGTCCTGCCCAGCCAGAAGATCGCTTCGCTCAAACAGGACCTTTCCGCCGGGCTCGGCGACCTTCCCCGGGTAGGGTGGGAGGCGATCCCTTGCCGCGTATCCCCCGCCCAGCAGGACCCCCATGGACAGGACGAAACTGACAATGGCCGCCCACTTCAGCCTCTCGAGGGACATGAGACACCTCCTCAGCCGCACCCGATGTCCTTCTCAGGGTTCACCGCCCCCCGCATGACCCCCTTATAGAGGAATCCGCGACTGGTGTCAAAACGCCTCAGGCTTGACAACCCCCGAGGGGCTGGAGATGATTCCGCAAGGCCGTGGAATCGCCGTGGTCGGCTGCCGTGTGGGCAGATGGGTTTCCGCGAGGGTTGAGGCCATGAAGAAGCGCGCCCCGCGCATCGCGTTGGTGATCCTGCTGGGGATCGTTCTCGTCATCGGATATTCGCACCTCCGGGACCAAGCGCGCCACGACCCCAACTTCATCCGCGTATCGGGCAACTTCGAGGTCACCGACGCGGAGGTCAGCTTCAAGATCCCGGGTCGTGTGGATGAGCGCCTGGTGGACGAGGGAGAGAGGGTGGCGGCAGGGCAGGTCATCGCCCGGCTGGACCAAAGCGAGCTGATCCAGGAGGTCGCCCTCAGGAAGGCGGAGGTGCAAGCGGCCGAGGCCAACCTGGCGGAGTTGGAGGCCGGATCCCGGCCGGAGGAGATCGCCCAGGCCGCGGCGGCTGCGGAACGGGCCAAGGCCGCGCTGGATGAGCTCCTGGCCGGGTCGCGGCCGCAGGAGATCCAGGCGGCGGAGGCGGCGGTGAGGCAGTCCGCGGCCGAGCTGGAGCGCTGGAGGGCCGACCATGAGCGCCAGCGGCAGCTCTTCCAGCGCCAGGTCATCTCCGCGCGCGAGTACGAGGCGGCCCTGGCCGGGTTTCGAGTGGCCGAGGCAAGGGTTCGAGCCGATCGCGAGCGGCTCAAGCTCGTCAAGGAGGGACCGAGGAAGGAGCAGATCGCCCAGGCGGCAGCCGCCCTCAAGGAGGCCCAGGAGCGGCTCGCCCTGGTCAGGGAGGGCCCCCGCCGGGAGACCATCGACGCGGCTCGATCCCGGGTGGCCCAGGCCCGGGCTGCCCTGGCCGGGGCCGAGGCCCGACTGAGCTACGCCACGGTGGCCTCTCCCCTTGCCGGCCTCGTCCTATCCAAGAACATCGAGCCCGGGGAGTATGTGGCCCCGGGGACCCCCGTGGTGACCGTGGCCGACTTGGCCCACATCTGGCTCCGTGCGTACATCGACGAAACCGATCTCGGTCGCGTGAAGGTGGGCCAAGAGGTCCGGGTCGCGACGGACACTTACCCGGGCAAGCGGTACCGGGGGCGGATCTCCTTTATCGCGTCCCAGGCCGAGTTCACGCCCAAGAACGTTCAGACGGAAAAGGAGCGCGTCAAGCTCGTGTATCGGGTCAAGATCGACGTGGGCAATCCCGACATGGAGCTCAAGCCGGGCATGCCGGCGGACGCGGAGATCTTGCTGGAGCGTCCGTGACGCTCGTTGAGCGTTGTGCGCTCTGGAAGCTCGAACGGGGGGAATCGCCCCGCAGCGACACAGGAATGCGGAAACGGGCAGGACTGATTCTTGCCTCCCGCACTCCGAGTTCCCGATTTCCAGGGTTTCCCACTTGGACGCCATCCGCACAGAGGCCCTGACCAAGCGCTTCGGCGCGGTGACCGCCGTGGACGCCCTCTCCCTGACCGTGCCCCAAGGGGAGATCTTCGGCCTGGTCGGGCCGGACGGAGCGGGCAAGACCACCACCATCCGGCTCCTGACGTCCGTCATGGACCCCACCTCCGGGGAGGCGTGGGTCATGGGGCGCCATACCGTCCAGGAGGGAGAAGCGATCAAGGAGGAGATCGGGTACATGGCCCAGCGCTTCGGCCTGTACCCGGACCTCACGGTGCTGGAGAACATCCACTTCTACGCCGACATCTACGGCGTGGCGCGCAGGCGTCGCCACGAGCGCATCGAGCGCCTCCTGGCCTTCAGCAACCTGACTCCATTCAAGAGGCGGCTGGCGGCCAACCTCTCCGGCGGCATGAAGCAGAAGCTGGGACTGGCCTGCGCCCTCATTCACACCCCCAAGGTCCTCTTCCTGGACGAGCCCACCAACGGCGTGGACCCCGTTTCCCGGAGGGATTTCTGGCGCATCTTGTACCAGCTGCTCAAGGAGGAGGTCACGATCCTCGTGTCAACGGCCTACCTGGACGAGGCCGAGCGATGCAACCGCGTTGGTCTCATACATCGGGGGGGCCTCCTGGCCATGGGCACCCCCGGTCAGGTCCGACGGATGATGCGCGGCGTCATCCTGGAGATCCGCTCCAGGGACCCCCGGCGGGCGTCGGCGGCATTGCGGGGAAGATTCCCCCGGGAGTCGGTGGGGCTGTTCGGCGATCGGGTCCATCTGGCCAGCCACGAGCCCGAACAGCACATGCGGGTGGCGCAAGAGGTCCTGGCTGCCGCCGGCCTCGAGGTCGTCGCCATCCGCGCCATCGAGCCCACCCTGGAGGACGTCTTCATCTCCATGGTCGGGAAGGCACGACAGGAAGGGAACCAGGCGGGGTGATGCAGTGGCCCTTGGATGGGGGGATGGAGGTCGGGGGCAGGGCGCGGGTTTGAGGAGCTGGGATGTCCCGGGGCCGTGGAGGGAGATGGGCGAATGGACGGGGGGGAACACGAGGCCGCCGTTTCCGTCAGGGACCTGGAAAAGCGCTTCGGCGACTTCGTGGCCGTCGATGGGGTGAGCTTCGAGGTCGAGCAAGGGGAGATCTTCGGGTTTCTGGGGCCCAACGGCGCGGGCAAGTCCACGACCATCCGCATGCTGTGCGGCATCCTGAGCCCCACTGCGGGATCGGGGCGCGTGGCCGGTTTCGACATCAGGACCCAGGCCGAGGAGATCAAGAACCACATCGGATACATGAGCCAGCGCTTCTCCCTGTACCACGATCTGACCGTGGAGCAGAACATCGATTTCTACAGCGGCATCTATCGCATCCCACGGGCAAGGAGGAAGGAGCGCAAGGAATGGGTCATCGAGATGGCGGGACTCCGGGAGCGCCGCCACTCGCGAACGGAAGTCCTATCCATGGGGTGGAAACAGCGCCTGTCCCTGGGGTGCGCCATCCTGCACGAGCCGCCCATCCTCTTTCTGGACGAACCCACCTCTGGAGTGGACCCCATCAGCCGTCGCCGGTTCTGGGACCTCATCTATGACCTGTCGGCCAAAGGGGTCACGGTCTTCGTGACCACCCATTACATGGACGAAGCCGAGTACTGCCACCGCCTGGCCCTTATTTACCGGGGCGAGCTCATCGCCTTGGGAACGCCCGCGGCCCTCAAGACGGGATCCACGGGGGAGGAGGTCCTCGAGGTCGCCTGCCAAAGGCCCCAGGAGGCCATGGACGAGGTGGAACGGATCCCCGGGGTCCTGGATGTGGCCATGTTCGGCAGGCGGCTCCACGTGGTGGTCCGGCAGGGGGGAGAGGCCGCACCGGCCATCCGGGAGCATCTCCGGAAGCAGGGGTTCCAGGACCCCTTCCGGGTGGATCCCATCGCGCCGTCTCTCGAGGACGTGTTCGTCTCCCTCATCGAGGCCCGGGACCGTTCCGAACGGCCCCAGGGGGAGGTGCGCAAGTGAAGCCCAGGCGCATCTGGGCAATGGCCCGCAAGGAGTTTCTGCACATCCTGCGGGATCCCCGGAGCCTGGCCATGGCCATCGCCATCCCCATGATGCAGTTGGTGCTGTTCGGCTGGGCCCTGACCCTGGACGTGGATCGCGTCCCCATGGTGGTCTGGGATCAAAGCGAGACCCAGGCCAGCCGGGAGTTGGTGAGCCGATTCATGGGATCCCGCTATTTCGCCCTTCGCGCCCACGTGAGGACCCACGCCGAGCTGGAGCGGGCCATTGATACCGGCGAGGCACTGGCGGCCCTGGTCGTCCCGCGGGACTTCGCCCGCCGGGTGGAGACGGAGCGAACGGCCCCGATCCAGCTCATCGTGGACGGCAGCGACTCCAACACCGCCACCATCGCCATGGGGTACGCGGATGTGGTGGTCAGGACCTACTCACAGGAACTGACGGTGGCCGCCATCCAGCGCATGGGAGGCCGAGTTCTCAACCAGCCCGTGGTGGTCCAGGCCAGGGCCTGGTTCAACGAGGAGCTGCAGTCCAAGAACTACATCATCCCCGGGCTCATCGCGGTGATCATGAACGTCATCGCAGCGCTCCTGACATCCCTCACCGTGGCCCGCGAGTGGGAGAACGGGACCATGGAGCAGCTCATCTCCACGCCGGTCAAGGGGCCGGAGCTGGTGCTGGGCAAGCTCATCCCGTACTTCTGCGTGGGCATGCTGGACGTGTTCCTGGCCGTCCTGCTGGGCAACTTGGTATTCTTGGTGCCCATACGGGGAAGCGTCGCCCTGATCTTCGTCATGGCGGCCGTGTTTCTCACGGGTGTCCTGTCCGTGGGCATGTTCCTGAGCGTGGTGACCCGAAGCCAGTTGCTCTCCAGCCAGGTGGCCATGATCCTCACGTACCTCCCGGCGCTCCTCCTCTCGGGGTACATCTTCGCCATTGCCAACATGCCCAAACTCCTCCAGGTCATCTCCCACGTGTTCCCCGCCCGCTACTTCGTCAAGCTCCTGCGCGGGCTCTTCCTCAAGGGGTTGCCCATGGAGCTGCTCGCCCTCGAGGCCGGGTTGCTGGCCCTGTTCGCGGTCTTGGTCCTGGCGCTGGCCATGGCCCGATTCCGCAAGAAGCTGGAGGGAGGCCCTCCCCGATGGCTGGCGTGAGCAAGGGCATGGCGCACAGGGCCCAGGGCAGAGCACAAAGAGCCATGGGCATGGGGCCCGGCGCATAGGACAGAAAAGAGGTGGAAGGCGACCATGTTCGAGCGGGTCAAGCACATGCTCATCAAGGAATTCATCCAGGTCTTCCGCGACCGAAAGACCCGAGGGCTCATCTTCGGCGCCCCCATCATCCAGCTCCTCGTGTTCGGGTACGCCGTGACCACGGACGTCCGCTACATCGTGACCGCGGTGCAGGACCGGGATAACAGCGTCGTGAGCCGGGAGCTGCTGGCGCGCTTCGTCCAGTCCGGGTATTTCGACATCGTGGCCCGGGTGGATGACGATGGGGTCTGGCAGGATCTCATCGACCGGGGGAAGGTCCAGGCGGTGCTCCGTTTGAGCCGGGGATTCGGGGAGGATGTCCAGGCGGGCAGGACGGGCCACCTGCAGCTCATCGTGGACGGAACCGACTCCAACACGGCCAGCATCGTTCTCCAGTACGGCCAGCGCATCGTGGGGGCCTTTTCCCAGGAGATCCTTGTGTCCCACTTCATCCGGACCAGGGGCGCCGTGCGCCTGCCCGGGCAGGTGGATCTGCAGTCCCGGGCCTGGTTCAACGAGAACCTGGAGAGCCGCAACTTCTTCGTGCCGGGGGTCATCGCCACCATCGTGGCCCTCATCACGCTTCAGCTCACCAGCATGGCCGTGGTGCGGGAGAAGGAGGTGGGCACCATGGAGCAGATCATGGTCACCCCCATCGCCCCGCTGGAGTTCATCCTGGGCAAGACCGTCCCGTTCGCCATCATCGGGTTCGCCGACGTGATCCTCGTCACCTTGGTCGGGGTCTTCTGGTTCGATGTGCCCATCCGGGGTGATCTCTTCCTCCTGTTCATCGCCACGGCCATCTATCTCATGAGCACCCTGGGGGTGGGGCTTCTCATCTCCACGGTGAGCCGGACCCAGCAGCAGGCCATGCTCTCGACCTTCTTCTTCTTCATGCCGGCCATCCTCCTGTCGGGCCTCATGTTCCCCATCGCCAACATGCCCCAGGTGGTGCAATGGCTGACATATCTGAATCCCATGCGCTACTTTCTGGCCATCATCCGCGCCATCTTCCTCAAGGGGGTCGGGTTCCAGGTCCTCTGGCCGGAGATGGCGGCCCTCTTCGTGCTGGGGGCCGCCGCCTTGTGGATGGCGTCCAAGCGGTTCCGAAAGACCGTGGCCTGACGGCCCCAACGCATCGCCACCCACGGAGGATGCCCTTCAGCCATCTGCCTGGAGCCTCTTGGTGGGCTTCGCCCAGCCGCCTTTGCCGCCATCCGGTGCTCTTGCGACTTCATCGTCTCAGCGGCGCCACGACGCTCTTGAAGAGCGCGTAAGAGCGGATGATACGGACATGCCCAAGTGAACCGCGATGACAGGGCCTGTCTGCTGCAGGAGGGGACCGGGTTCCTCGCACCGGTGGGGACTGATCGGGACACGACCCTCTGAGTGTCTGACTCCGGCGGATGGAAGGTCATCGATGGGATGTTGGCCAGGGCTCAGGTTTCCGTGTCCGCGCCATGTGACCAACGCCATTTCTCCTGGGGTGTGCGCGAGGAGGGGAGCGGTTCTCTGGGTTCTGGCTTCAACAGCGCGAACACCTCCCACAGCTGCTACGCACAATAGAGACGGATCCATGCGCTATCCGCACCTTGGGTTGCCCCTTTCCTTAATCGGGTCTTCGGCATCTATGGAATGCGGCTCGATCGAAACCAGACCGCCAGGTGTTGGTGCCATTCGGGAAGAGGCAAGGCCATCTCTCGCCCTGCCCCAAGGACCCAACTCCACTCGCCCTGCGGGCTCCATCCGCTGGGCCTCCCCCCAAGCCCTCTTCTCCTCTGTCATCTCCCCTCCTCCTTGGAGTTCGCTTCTAGCTCATTTCCCTGTCCAAGGAAACCGGGAGCAGCTTACAATGAGACCATGTCACCCTTGGGGGGGGCGGTGGGGTAGAAACAGGGCACCAACGCCCCTGTGTGAAACGCCGATCCACGGCCATGATAGGGGGTCAGCGGCCCGTCGCCGCCGCCCCCGGGGAGGAGGTGGGGATGTTCGCCTCGAACAGCGATGGGACGAGGCCCCGGGGAGACCGCTCACTCGAGGGACTGTCCGCTTGGGGGCCGCTGCTCCAGCTCCTGGACCTGCCCCATTGGGGTTTGCTGATCCTGGATGAGGAGCACAAGGTCGTCTACGCCAACCCTGCGGCGGCCACACTGACCGGCTTCGGCGACGAACGTATGCAGGGGCTGGATTTCCTCGCCCTGGTCTGCTCGGCGGACCGTGAGGCCGTGGCACATGTCCTGTCCCGCAAGGGGCAGGCCGAGGTCCTGGATGTGACGATCGTCACGCACCAGGGTGCGGAGAAAGAGGTGGAGCTGTCGGTCTCCAACCATGTGCCGACGCCGGGCGGCATGGGTGGGTTTGTGGGGCTGCGAGACCTGTCCAGGCCCAGGGCGTTGGAGCGGGCTGCCTGGGAGGCGCAGGAGAAGGCCAGGAAGATCGCCGAACTGGGTGATGTGGGCATCCTGATCTACGACCAGGACTTCCGCATCGAATTTGCCAACGCCGTGGCCGCAGAGATCATCGGGAGCCCGGTGGAGGGCCTCCTGGGCACGGAGATCACCCGCTTTCTCGGGCGCGTCAACCGCATCCATCTCAAAGGACTGTACTCGCCGTTGCACCTGGACGAACACCGCAGGGTGCGCATGGAGATGCCGCTCCAACGGCCGGACGGCAACACCAAGATGGTGGAGATCTGTCTGGCCATGACCCGGGGGGGCGGCGGGGCACTGAAGACCTATGCGTATTTGCGCGACCTCACCGAGCGCGTGCGAATGGAGAACGAGCTCCGCAAGACCAATGAGTTCCTCAAGAACGTCATTCGCAGCTCCGTGGACGGGATCATCGCCGCCGACATGAGGGGGAACATCATCCTTTTCAACGAGGGCGCCGAGCGGCTCCTGGGACATCGGGCCGAGGACGTCATTGGCAAGATCCACATCACGCAGCTCTATCCGCCCGGGGTGGCCAAGAAGATCATGCGCCGGCTGCGCAGCGAGACATATGGGCCTCGGGGCAAGCTCCCCACCACACCCACGACCATCGTTGCCAAGAGCGGCGAACACATCCCCGTGAGGATCTCCGCGGCCATCGTGTACGAAGGTGCCCAAGAGATCGCGTCGGTGGGGATCTTCCGGGATCTGCGGGAACGGATCAAGATGCAGCAGCAACTGGAGGACACCTACAAACAGCTTCTCCATTCGGAGAAGCTCGCGTCCCTGGGGAAGCTGGCCGCCGGGGTGGCACACGAGATCAACAACCCCTTGGGCGGCATCCTCATGTATGCCAACATGATGCTGGAGCAGGCGCGGGACGAGCAGACGGTCAAGGACCTCCGCGAGATCGTCGATCAGACCCTGCGCTGCAAGGAGATCGTCCAAGGGCTGCTGGATTTCGCCCGCCGGCGAGGCGAGGAGCGGGCGATGGCCCAGATCGACGCCGTTCTGGACAAGTGCATCGGCCTCATGAGCAAACAGGCCTTCTTCATGAACATCCACGTGGAACGGGAATTCCAGCCGGATCTCCCCCCCGTGATGGCCGACCCGGATCAGTTGACCCAGGTATTCACCAACCTCATCGTCAATGCGGCGGACGCCATGGGAGGAAAGGGCACGCTGCGGCTGCGAACCTGGGGCGAGGGCTCCCCCCCCCAAGTGCATGTGGAGGTGTCGGACACCGGGGCGGGGATTCCCGATGAACACCTCTCCCGGATCTTCGACCCGTTCTTCACCACCAAAGAGGTGGGCAAGGGGACCGGCCTGGGCTTGAGCATCGCGTACGGCATCGTCAAGAAGCGCGGCGGACAGATCCAGGTGCGCAGCCGGGTCGGGGAGGGTACCACCTTTCACCTCGTTTTTCCTCAGGACCCCCCGGCGGGCCAACCCATGGAGATGGACGCCGGGGTCGGGGGCATCCGGGACCGGGAGGGGCGCGCCCTGCAGGTGGCCCTGGCCGGAGACAAGGGGCTCATGCGCCTTCTGGCGTTCTACGAGGCGTTCGAACCCAAAGGGGGCTTCGAGGGATTGCCTCCCCCCCGGAAGAAGGAGCGAAGGCGATGGGTGGTGGGGCTGGTGGGGGGGTGGCGCAATTTCCTGATCCTGGACGGAGACCAGATGATCGGGCATGTGGCCGTCACCCTGGGGGAGTCGGATCTGGAGGAATTGATCATCTTCATCCACCAGGACTACCGGGGCAAGGGCGTGGGAAGCGAGGCCCTGCGGCACGTGTGCAGGCTGCTGGAGCAGGAGGGCTGCCGGACGCTCTGGGTGACGGTGGAGTCGACCAACCGAGCCGCCATCCGGTGCCTGGAGAAGGTCGGTTTTCGGGTCACCTCCGAAGGGCTTCAGCCCGAGCGGGAGATGGTCTTGGATCTGGGGGAGTAGTGGGGGCCGGGGATCTGGGCGCTCTGGCGAGGAGGCTCAGGGCCCCGGAGATCAAGAGGAACAGCCCCGCCATGACGAAGGCCAGGTCGAAACGGCCCGTGGCGTCGAATACCTTCCCGGACACATAGGGGAGCACCAGGCCGCCCGCCCCCCAGGCGGTGAACACGAGGCCGTAGTTGACCCCGAAGTTCTTGAGGCCGAACCAATCCTTGGTGACCGAAGGGAAGACCGAGAGATTGGCCCCGTAGTTGAATCCCAGCAACATGGAGACGATGATGAAGAGGGTCCAGTCGCCCACAAACCGCAGGAAAAACATGAGCGCCGCCTGAAACACGAACACGAGCAGCATGGTGCGCGCCCGGCCCACGCGATCGGAGAGCAATCCGGCCACGATGCGACCCGATGCGTTCCCCACGGCCAGGACGGCCACCAGGACGAAACCGGCGCTGATATTGGCCTGCAATTGGCTGATCTTGGCCAGCTTCCCGATGATCATGAGCCCTGCCCCGGCGGCAAACATGAACATCACCCACAGGAGGTAGAACTGCGGGGTCTTGAGCATCTCCATGGCCCCGAAATCCACCTTGAGGGCGCTGGGGGAAGGGGCGGATGCCGCCGAGACAATGGTCCTGGCCGGAAGCGATGACACCGGCCTGTAGCCCGGCGGGGGGTTCCTGAGAAGCTGCGCCAGCAGGGTAACGGCGATGAGAAAGGCCAACCCGAAGACGAACAGCGTTTGGCTCACACCGTAGGCGTCCAGGAGGTGCTCGGCCAGGGGGGCGATGTACACGGAGGCCAGTCCGAAGCCCGCCACCACCACCCCGGCGATGAGGCCCGTTCGCTGGGGCGGGAACCACTTGACCGCCGGAGGGGTGGCCGACGCGTATCCCAGACCGATCCCCGCGCCTCCCAGGATGCCGAACCCCAGGATGAAGCCCTCCAGGGAGGTGAACTGGCTGGCGAGCATCAGGCCCACGCCCACCAAGACCCCCCCCGAGGACGCCACCCACCGCGGACCGATCCGATCCTGAATCCGGCCCGCTGGGACCATGACCAGGGCGAAGACCAGGCAGGCGATGGCGTACGGCAGCGCCCGGTCGGCCTCGGTCCATCCCCATGCCGACGGGATCTTCTTGGAGATGACGCTCCAGCTGTACAGGACCCCCAGCGCGAGATTGATCCCTGTCCCGGCCATGACCACCGGAACGCCTCGGTTCTGGATCGTCTCGGCCATGTGCGCCTCAACAGCGGGACGGCCGGCGGCTGCCACGCCGCCCATATGCGCTGTGCGGTCGAGGCCGTCACAGCCTCCCCGTGACCAGCTTGTCCACCACGGAGGGGTCCGCCAGGGTCGTGGTGTCCCCCAACTCCCCGATGGCGCCTTCCGCGATCTTCCTCAGGATCCTGCGCATGATCTTCCCGCTTCGGGTCTTGGGAAGGGCATCGGCGAAATGAAGCTTGTCGGGTGAGGCGATGGGCCCGATCTCCTTCCTCACGTGCTGGATCAGCTCCTTCCTCAGCTCCTGTGTGGGATCCACCCCCTGCTTGACCGTGACGAAGGCGTAGATCCCCTGCCCCTTGACGTCGTGGGGGAATCCCACAACGGCCGCCTCCGCCACCTTGGGGTGCGCCACCAGTGCGCTCTCGATCTCGGCCGTGCCCAGCCGGTGGCCGGAGACGTTGAGCACGTCGTCCACCCGTCCCATGAGCCAGAAGTATCCGTCCTCATCCCGTCTGGCCCCGTCCCCGGTGAAGTACAGGCCCGGGTACTGGACGAAGTACGTCTGTCTGAACCGATCGGGGTCCCCATACACACCCCGCATGAAACCTGGCCAGGGCTTGCGAATCATCAAATAGCCGCCCTCGTTGACATCGGCCTCGCTGCCGTCTTGGCGGATGACGACGGGATCGACGCCGAAAAAGGGCAGGCTGGCCGAGCCCGGCTTCTGCGGCATGGCCCCGGCCAGGGGGGTGATGAGGATGCCGCCCGTTTCTGTCTGCCACCAGGTATCCACGATGGGACAGCGCTCCCTGCCGATCACCGTGTAGTACCAGACCCACGCCTCGGGATTGATGGGTTCCCCCACCGAGCCCAGGAGCCGCAGGGAACTCAGATCCCGACCCTGGGGCCACTTGTCCCCGTCCCGCATCATGGCTCGAATGGCGGTGGGGGCTGTGTAGAGGATGTTGACCGAGAAGCGCTCCACGATCTCCCAGAAGCGGTCGGGCTGGGGGTAGTTGGGCACCCCTTCGAACATGAGGGACGTGGCCCCCGAGCACAGCGGGCCGTAGAGGATGTAGCTGTGTCCCGTGACCCAGCCGATGTCGGCCGTGCACCAGTACACGTCCTCGTCCCGATAGTCGAAGATGTATTGGAAGGTCAGGGCGGTGTACAGCAGATAGCCGCCGGTGGTGTGCAGGACACCTTTGGGTTTCCCCGTGCTGCCGCTCGTGTACAGGATGAACAGCGGGTCCTCGGCATCCATGGGTTCCGCCGGGCATTGGGCCGCGCTCCGGGCCGTCAGCTCGTCCCACCAGTAGTCCCGGCCCGCCTGCATGGGCGTCTCCCGTTCCATGCGCCTGACCACCACGCAGCGCTTCACGTCGGGGCAAGCGGCCAGGGCCGCATCGGCGTTCCTCTTGCTCTCCAGGATCTTGCCCGAGCGGTACCCGAAGTTGCAGGTGATCAGGGTGTCGGCCTTGGCATCCAGTATCCGATCCCTCAGGGAATCGGAGCTGAACCCCCCGAACACCACGCTGTGGATGGCCCCGATTCGGGCGCACGCCAGCATGGCGATGGGGAGCTCGGGGATCATGGGGAGATAGATGGTGACCCGATCGCCCTTCTTGACGCCCAGGCCCTTGAGGGCGTTGGCGAATCGGCAGACCTCCCGATGCAGTTCCTGGTATGTGAGGGTCCGGGACTCCTCCAGCGGCTCCCCCTGCCAGATGATGGCCGCCTTGTTCTTCCGCCAGCCCTCCAGATGGCGATCCAGGCAATTGTACGAGGCATTGAGCTTTCCCCCCCGGAAGTAGCGAAGGAAGATCCCGTCCTTGAAGCTGTACTCCTCGACGACGTCCCACCGTTTGAACCAGTGCAGGTGCCGTTCGGCCATCTCGCCCCAGAAACCTTGCGGGTCCCTGATGGAGCGCTCGTACATGGCCTTGTACTCCTCCATGCTTCGGATGCGCGCCTTCTCGACGAACTCCCTGGGCGACTCAAAGACCCGCTTCTCCATATACACGGAATCGACGCCCCCTTTGGTTTCCTGTGCCATTCTGCCCTCCTCTCTGGTGGGATGCGCCCGTCACGGCCCGCCGATCCCGCACCGCCCCCCACGGGATCTCCGTTGCACGGATTGCCCGAGCAGTTTGTCAGTCAGACCAGGACTGCAGGGCCCGAGGGGTTTCCTGCGTCAACCCTCCAAGCCCGGCCCCCGGACCTCCCAAGCCCCCCCCTCGAAGGACCCGGCAGGGGGAAAGAATGAAAAATGCCCCGTGGCCGGGGAGAGAACCCGTGTGCGCGACGTGCGTGGAAGATGAGAAGAGACACCGCATGAGATGGGCTTTCCGACTTGGCAATGGGCCACGGGGCATCATGAAGCCGCGATTCGCAAATGGCATGCCAGCAAGACGGCCTCATATCCGTATTGCCGAAAAACCCTCCCTCGACCCGAGGCCCCCATCCCGAGGGAAGGGACCTCGCGGGTCGCCCGAGGGAGTTGCCTCCACCACCAGAGGTCCCAAGCGAGGCGACCGGTGTCTGCCGGGATGTTGACCCAGGCCCCATGTGAATGTCAACTTTTTTTGCACCTTGTAAAGCATGCCCTTTACACGGCCATCGCCCCATGCGGGGTTTTGATCTTTGGCTCCAAAGCCCGTATAATGCCCCCCGAGCGCCGCCCAACCGCGCGGGGACCGTCCACCCCATGATTCGCCTCTTCGTGGGTTCCACAGGTGATCACGCCGGTCAGAGTCTCGTGGCCTGGGCCCTGGCGAGGCGGCTCAAGGAGCGCGGGATCCGGGTGGGCTTCTTCAAGCCCGTTGCGGCCGTGCCGGCCGTGGGAGAGGCCCCGGATGACGAGGACGCCCTCCTGTTCCAGGAGGTGTTGGACCTGGACAGTCCCGCCGCGACCCTTTCCCCGAGGATCCCGCCGGAAACCCCATGGCGGCAGAAAGGGCCGCGGGAGATCCTGGAGGCCCTCGGCCCCTCCCTGGAGGCGGTCTCTCGGGGCAAGGACGTGGTGATCATCATCGGTTCGCGGGCGGTCTTCGTCGACGAACCCTCCCATCCCCTCTCCGACATCGCCCTGATCCATGCCCTGGAGGCCGTCTGCGTGCTGGTGCACCGTTACAAGGACACGGCGACCCTGCTGTATTCCATCCTGTCGATCTGCTCTCTGCTCCGGGAGCGGGTGCGGGGTATCCTCATCAGCCGGGTCCCGCCGGAGCGCACGGTGGAGGTGGGCCGGCAGGTGGTGCCGTTTCTCCTCCAGAAGGGGCTTCCGAGGGCCGTCGTGGTGCCCGAGGACCCGCTTTTGGCCAGTCGGAGCCTCCGGGAGGTGGCGGAGCTGGTCGGCGCCGAGGTCCTGACCCCCGGCGAGACCATGGAGCGGCCTGTGGGAGGGATGAGCACAGGGACGCCCGCCCTGGAGGGGGCTTTGGCGATCTTCAAACGGGTCTACAACAAGATCGTACTGCTGGAGCCCGAGACTTCAGGCGATCCCCAAGGGGCCCTCCCCGCGAAGGGGCGGGTGGCGGGCATCCTCATCACGGGCGGCAGGCGGCCGGCGGACGTGGTGGTGGAGGCGGCGCGGGAGTCGGGCCTTCCTCTCCTGCGCGCGCAGGGCGACACCTTCACGGTGCTGGACCTTCTGGAGAAGACCCCGTCGGTTCTTTCGGCCAGGGACCATGCCAAGGTCGGCAGGCTCACCGAGATCCTGGATGCAGGCGGCGCCCTCGACGCCCTCATCGATTCCCTCGGCCCTCTCAGGGGCTAGGGCCCTCCCTCAGCCGACGGTGTCGGCGATCAGGCCCAGGAGCTTGCCGGGGGAGATGGGTTTGGAGAGAAAGAGGTTGGCCCCGGCCTCCAAACCCTGCTCGCGGTCCTGATCCCGGCTCTTGGCCGTCAGGAAGACGATGGGGGTCTCCTTGTGGGCCTCCTTCTGGCGAATCCGCCTGCAGAGCTCGAAGCCGTCCATCTCGGGCATGATCACGTCCAGCATGATCAGGTCGTACGGCTCCGACTCCAGCCGTTCCAGGGCCTCGCGCCCGCTGGACATGGTGCGGACCTCATATCCCTGGGGTCTGAGCAGCTCTCCCAAGGCGATGAGGACCAACTCATCGTCGTCCACAATGAGGATCCGCTTGGCCATCCGCGCACTCCTTCGCACATCGGGGGACCCGTGGCCGGCACGCCCGCGAATCCCGAAGGGCACCGTGAAGCCTCACGCCCGGCCGACGCCCCGCGCCGCCGATACAGGGCATTGGTGGAACACATCCCAAGACCATCGCCCGCCTTGTCAAGGAGGCGCCTGGGGCAGGACGATCTTCACCTCGGTGCCGATCCCCACCTCGCTGTGAATCTCCAGGCGGCCGCCGTGGTCCTCCACGATCTTGAAGCATAGAGAGAGGCCCAGGCCAGTCCCCCTGCCCACGGGTTTGGTGGTGAAGAAGGGCTCCAGGACCTTGTCGAGGATCTCCTTGGGGATCCCGGGCCCCGTGTCCCTGAAGGATACCACGACCCAGTCGTTCCCGTCCCGGGTCTCCAGGTACGATCGGATGGTGAGCGCCTTTGGGCCATCAACCTCATCCAGCGCGTCCCTGGCGTTGGAGATCAGGTTGAGGAACACCTGTTCGATCTGGTTGGGGTCCGCCAAGACCCTGGGCAGCCCGTCGGTCAGATCGCGCACGAGGGAGATGGCGTGGTCCAGGAGTTGCTGTCCGGTGATGAGCAGGGCGTTTCCAATGGTCTGGTTGACGTCCAGCGGCTGGAACTCGGGTTTGGCCTGCCGGGAGAACTCCCGGAGGTGGTCGACGATCTTCTCGATGCGGTCGTTGCACTTGCGGATGATCTCGAGCCGATCCTTGTTGGGGCAGTCCTGGTGGAGGTTTGCGAGCAGGACGTGCAAGATGGTCTGGGACGCCATCAGGGGGTTGTTCAATTCGTGCGCCACCCCGGAGACCAACTCGCCCAGCGCCCGGAGTTTGGACGCCTCGATGAGATGGGCCTGGGTCTCCTTGAGCTTGGCCTCCAGCCGCTTGTGCTCCGTGACGTCCTTGAAGACCCCCACGGTGCCGATGAGTTGCCCCTCACCGCTGCGCAGCAGGGAGGCGGAGTTCATGATGGAGAGGATCGCTCCGTCGTGGCGCCGCACGAGCATCTCATAGTTCTCGATCCGGTCCCTCGCCCGCAGGATGGCCATGACCTCGCGCGCCTGGTCGATGCCCTGCACGTACAGGGTCGAGATGTGGGTGTTGAGCAGCGCCTCCCGTCGGTACTGGAGCATCTCCTCCATGCCCCGGTTGAGATAGGTGATGTACCCCTTGAGATCCGTGGTGACGATGCCGTCCACGGAACTCTCCATGACGTTTTCCAGGAACTCCTTGGTCTCCTGCAGCTGGCGCTGGAGCATGCGCCGGACCGTGAGGTCCCGGACCACCTCCACGAAACCCGTGACCTCACCAGACGGCTCCTGGATGGCCGTCACAACGGAGTGGGCGGGAAAGACGCTCCCGTCCTTCCGAACGCGGGCCATCTCCAGCTCGCACACCCCTTCGCTCCGGGTGCGCCTGGACATCTCCTTCTGGATGCCCGCGTCCCGGTCCTCGGGCGTGATGGTGATGCCGATGTTCTCCCGGCCGACCACCTCGTCCTTCCTCCACCCGAAGAGATTCTCCGCCCCGCGGTTGAACTCCGTGATCTTCCCGTGGTAGTCCAGGGCCATGATGGCGTACTGGGTCGCGCTCTCCAGGATGCTGTTGAGGAACCGCGAGATCTCCTTGTGCCTCTCCCGGGATTCGCGGAGCTCCCGGGTCCGCTCCTCCACCATTCGCTGAAGGTTGGTCGTGTAGTCCTCGATCTGCGCCGCCATGCGGTTGAACGAATGGCCGAGCATCCCCACCTCGTCGCCCCCCTGGATGTCCACGCGCTGGGAGAGATCTCCGTCGAGCATCCGCGTGGTCGCCCGGGTGAGGTCGTGGATGGGGCGGGTGAGAAGGTTGGACAGGGCGATGGTGAAGAAGAAGACCGCGGGGAGGCTGATCAGGACGACGATGATGATGAAGCGCTCCGTGTCGTGCAGGGACTGGTAGATCTCCTCCTCGTACGTCCCGGCCGCGATGATCCAATCCCAGGGGCGAAAATAGATGTACTTGGTGACCTTCTGCCTGGGGCGCGTCTCCCCCAGCTCCGGGTTCACCCACGGGTAGCGGATGGTGTGGATGGCCCCCTCGTTGCCCGGGCCCGTGGCCTCCCGGATCATGGCCCGGATGTACTCGAAGCCGCTGGAGTCCCTGGCATCGATGATGCTTTCGCCCTCCTTGGCCGGATGGATGCTCGGGGTGCCGCTGCTGTCCATGATGAAGACGTAGCCGGTCTTGCCCACCTGGATGCCCTTCACCTGATCCCGCAGGGAGGTGGCGCTCTGTTCCTTGACCCCGACGTTCAGGGCCCCCATGACCCGCCCCTCATCATCCAGCAAAGGCTCGTATGCGGTGAAGTACCACGCGTCCAGCACGAAGGCCCTCCCACTGTACGGCCTCGCGTTGAGGATCGCCTGGCTCACTGGGCTTTCGGGCGGGATGAAGGTCCCCACGGCCCGGCGTCCGTCCCGATCCCGAACGTTGGTGGCGATGCGCAGCAGGCGGCCCCCGTCCACCCCCTGGAAAATGGTGCAGATCCCTCCCACCAGCTCTTGAACCTGGTCCACCAGATAGGGGTTGAAGGTGACTCGCGTCTCGCCCAGTTTCCAGAGGGGAATGTCCACGGGGATGACACCCCCGCTGGTCGGGTCCACGGCCTCCACCCGCACCGTTTCCCCCGCCACCGCCTGGAGCTTTCGCCCCTGCCCGAACAGGACGTACCGGGCGACGTTCAGGTGCCCGGAGACCTTGAGCTGGACCATCTGGGCCTGGGCCTCGCACATGGCGTAAATGTTCCGGACCAGATGCTCCAGGTCCTGCTCGGCCGCGCTTCGCAGGGCGTTGTCGAAACGATCCGTGGACAGGTAGGCGACGACCACCAGGGGGACGAGCACGAGGACGAGGGTGAGGCTGATGAGCTTGGTGCGGATCTTCCAATCGCGAAAGGGAGTCATGGGTCCCTGGTGCCTCGTGGGTCAAGACGGTCCGTCCCGCGCATCGGCGGACCCATTAGAGCACACCGCTTCAAACCATGTAAAGAGCAAGGACTGTGCCGTTGTCCGGGTGGCCTGAGGCGGGTGCGCACTGTGCAGCTTCCCGCGGTTGCGCCCGGTATCTCCCGTGGCCGCGATCCAGGCGGTCCGCTGACGCCGGGGGGCCGCGGGGGGGGGCCCTTCGCCCGGGTGGGCCGGCGTGGCATGGGACCTGGCCGGGTCAGTACACGGGGTCCGGGAAGGTGACCATGGCGCGCGGCTTCCCGACCATGCGATACATGACCGGAGAGGCCCACCCTTCCTCCAGGAGTTCGTCGTCCGCTTCCAGGAGGATGCCGTCGTGGATGGCCCAGCTCCTGCCCCGCACCGTTGCGGCCAGTTGCCGGCATCGGAACGGCGTGCCGCCGGTCATCCGTTCGTGGAGCTTGCCTTGGGGCTGAAACAGGTCATGGATCCGCTTCATGAGGGGGTAGCCGCTGAAATAGCTGAAGCCGTGGCGTTCATACGTGATGGCGTTGTGGTAAAAGAGGGCCTCCAGTCGAATGCTCTTGATGTCGAGGATGCGACAGAAGAACTCCAGGCATTCGATGACCTCTCCCGTGATCTTGAGGCCCCGCCTCACCTGGCCCGGGAAAAGGCCTGCGTCCAGGGCCTTTCGCTCCTCGGGGAGGTTGCGGGACGCCCACCCGAACAAGGTGTCCTTGCCCTCCTCGTCCACATGGGTGAGAAAGCGGGGAGACGCCGGGTCATTGGCGATGAGGAAGTCCCAGTTGATCTGGGTGAAGTCCGCGGTGTCGGACAGCTGGATGGAGTACAGGGGGTCCTCGGCACCGTCCGGTTTGATCTCCACCAGGCAGGTCCGGTCGCCCCGAGGGCAGAAGAAGCGGACGGCTCGACGCCCCCGGGGGTCGCACAACGAGAGGGGATGGATCTGAAACCGATGGTACAGGGAGGGGGGGATGAGGATGCGGTACAGACCCTCCTTCTCGGCTTGGGCGAGGCGGCTGATTCGCTGGATCCACGACATGATCGGCCATCCCTTTTCGCCATCCTGTTTATCGGATTTGCGCCTGGATGTCAAAGCGCGGAATTGTCTACCCGATGACTTGACATTTGCATCGGCGGATGCTCTGATTTCCTTGGGAATAACGTCCTTTCCGGGCACAGGTGCAAGGAGCCGCAGGGCCCGGCCGCAGCCCGGACCCGGGTTCAACGTGGATGCATGGCCCTTTTCTTCCCGAGGGGGCGAGGTCATGTCGCTCTGTCCCCGGCTATATGAGTTGCCCGCCACTGCCGTCAGCAGGAATGCACAGGATCGGAAGGCGCGCTCCGGAGCGCACCGGACGCCCGGGGAGGCGAGCCTGAGCGGGGGAGACGGCCGAGGATCGTTGACCCACCGGTTCGGGTCGCAGAGAGGAGGGTCGGCGTGAAGACCATCGCCATCACGTTGGACGGGGTGCCCGTCAGCGGCAGGCCCGGGATGACGATCCTGGAACTGGCCCAGGAGTTGAAGCTCAGAATCCCCACGCTTTGCCACGACCCCTGCCTCAAGCCCGTGGGGGCCTGCCGCCTCTGTGTGGTGGAGGATGAGGCCAGCGGACGCCTCCTGGCCTCGTGCGTCACGCCCATCGCCTCGGGGATGCGGATCCGGACGGCCTCCCCCTCCGTGATGGAGGCCCGGCGGGTCATCGTCCGGCTGATGCTCGCCAACCATCCCGAGTCCTGCATCGTGTGCGACAAGGGCAATCGTTGCCAATTGCGCCAACTGGCGGCGGATCTGGGCATCGGCCGCCTGGACTACGACCGGATCCCGTCCTACAGCGGGGTGCAGGACGCCAACCCGTTCATCGTCCGGGATCTGAGCAAGTGCATCCTGTGCGCCAAGTGCGTGCGTGCGGACCAGGAGTTGGTGGTGGTGGGCGCCCTGGACTACGTGAACCGGGGGTTCGACGCCAGGCCGGCTACGGTCATGGACGCGCCGCTGGAGCGCTCCGAGTGCACGTTCTGCGGGACCTGCGTCTCTCTTTGTCCCACGGGGGCGCTCATGGAGAGGGAGCTCCCCCATCGGGGCACCGCCGGCCGACGGGTGGCCACCGTCTGCTCGTATTGCGGATGCGGCTGCGCCCTCTGGATCCACGTTGCGGACACGAGTGTGGCCCGTGTGACCCCCGGGCCTGCGGGATCGGTCAACGGTGCCACCCTGTGCGTGCGAGGCCATTACGGGGGCGACTATCTGGGGCACCCGGAGCGGCTCACGTCCCCCCTCATCCGGCGGGACGGCAGGCTGGAGCCTGCGTCGTGGGATGAGGCGCTGGACGCGGTGGCCGACGGTCTCCGGGAAATCGCCCGGCGGGACGGTCCGGCCGCCGTGGGGCTCTTCGGGTCCACCCAGTGCACCAACGAGGAGAACTACCTGTTTCAGAAGCTGGGTCGCAAGGCCCTGGGGACGCCCCACATCGACAACGGGGCCCGCTTCAGCGGCATCGCCAGCGTGCTGGGCCTCGGCAGTGTCCTGGGCGTGGGCGCATCCACCAATCCCCTGGAGGATCTGCAGGGGGCTCAGGTGATCCTGGTGGTCGGGGCGCAGCCGGCCGAATCTCACCCCGTGGCCAGCTACCGGATCAAACAGGCCGTGCGGCATCGTGGGGCCCAGTTGATCTGGGCGGGCCCTCTGGCGGAGTCCATGTCAGCCATGGCACGGATCTGGTTGCGGCATCGACCCGGGGCCGAGCTTTCCCTGATCCTGGGGCTCATGCGGGTGCTGGTCCTGGAGGGATTGTGGCGGCCGGATCTGTTGGGCGGGCAATCCCAGGCCGTGGAGTGGCTGCAGCGGGCCTTGGCAAGGCTGGATCCATCGGCCCTGGAGGCGCACACGGGGGTGGATGGGGCGACCCTGCGGGAGGCGGCCCGGCTCTTGTCCTCCACGCGGCGCTGCGCCCTGGTCTTCGGGGCGGGCGTCTCCAGGTCAGCGGACGCCCTGGAGACGATCCGCTCAGTGGCCCGGATGGCCCTGCTCCTGGGCTGCCTCGGGGTGGCGGGCGGGGGGGTCTACCCCCTGGACCGGGGGGCCAATACCCAGGGGGCGTGCGACATGGGCACCGTGCCCGAGTGGCTGCCGGGGTACGCTGCCGTGGGGAACCCCGAGGCCCGGGAGTCCCTGGGGAAGCTCTGGGGCCAGGCGCCCCCCGCCGGGCCCGGCTGGTCGTTGTGCGAGATGCTCGAGGCGGCGAGACGGAGCCGGCTGCGGGCCCTGTACGTGCTGGGAGAAAACCCGGCGGCCCTGCTGCCCCGACAGGGGCGAGAGGCCCTGGCCGGATTGGAATTCCTGGTCGTCCAGGATCTCTTTCTCACCGAGACGGCGGCCCAGGCTCACGTGGTCCTGCCGGGGGCGGGATTCGCGGAGAAGGACGGGACGTACACCAACCTGGAGCGACGGGTGCAGAGGATCCGGGCGGCTGTGAAGCCGCCGGGGGACGCCCGACCCGACTCGTGGATCCTGGCGGAGCTGCTTCGCCGGATGGGAGAGACCGCGGAGTTCGAAGCGGTGTCGGACGTGATGCGAGAGATCGCCGCGGCGGTCCCCCAGTACCGGGGCATCCAGTATTCCCGCCTGGAGGGGGGAGGGCTGTTCTGGCCCTGCGGGGACGAACGGTCTCAGGGGGAGGGCATCCTGTACCGGGGCGGAATCCCCGGATCCGGCCTGGACCGGTCCGGGGCGATCTCCGCCACGACAATCCCGGAGGCGGATCCGGATCATCCGTGGTTGGCCGTTGCGGGCGAGACGCATTTTCACTTCGGGGGAGGGACCCGCTCCCGCAGGTCGGCCCGGCTTCGAGGCGCCTTCCCCGCACCCCGGGCTCGCCTGCACCCCCAGGACATGGCCGGGGCCTCGCTGGACGCCGGGGATCTGGCGCGCCTCATCTCCCCACACGGCTCCATGAGCTGCACGGTCACGGGGGACGCGGGCGTCCCCAGGGGTGTGGTCTGGGTGGTGCAGGGTCCGGAGGGGGGGGGCATGGCGGCGCTCATGCCCTGGCGGTGGGATCCCGTGACCAAGATGCCGCAGCTCCATTGCGTCCGCGTGAGGTTGGAGAAGATCCCCGCGCAGGCGGCTGGATGAAGGAGGTTCCATGACAGCGGAGACCCCCCCCGGCATGGAAGGCGTTGACCCTGCGGCGCTTTATGCGATCCTGGAGCGGGCCCGGGGACGCAAAGATGCCCTCATCCCCGTGCTCCAGCAGGTCCAGGAGCGATACGGGTACATCCCCTGGGGCACCATACCCGCCATCGCAGCAAGCCTGGGGCTCTTTCCGGCGCAAGTGCAGGGGGTGGTGACCTTCTACGCCCAGTTCTCCCTGACTCCCCGGGGCAAGAACGTGGTCCGGGTGTGCCGGGGGACGGCCTGTCACGTCAGGGGCGGGAAGTCGGTGCTCAAGGTGGCCCAACAGCAGCTCGGGATCCACGACGGGGAGACCCGCCGGGATCTGAGGTTCACGCTGGAGACGGTGGCATGCCTCGGGACATGCTTCCTGGCCCCTGTCATGATGGTGAACCGCAACTACTATGGCAGGCTCGTGCCGCCGCAAGTGCAGTCGATCCTCAGGCAGTACGATTCGGGCCCGGAGGCCTCCCACGACACGCGGCTCGGTGAGAGCGAGGGGGCTTGACGGCGGGGTTGACCCAGCCGGGTCCCGGGCCGGATGCGGGGGGACCCTGAGAGGTATCGCCATGGTCCAGATGACGAGCGTCGATGGGTTGGAGGAGTACCGCCAAGAGCTGTGCAGCCGGCGCGACCCGAGCGGCTTGCGCGTGCGCCTGTGCATGACCGGCTGCCGGGCGTACGGCGCCGTGGAAATCCGCGATGCGCTCCACGAGGCGATCCGGCATGGGGGCATGGAGGGCCATGTGGAGGTCCGGGAGACCGGCTGCCATGGGTTCTGCGCCAAGGCGCCGGTGATGTGCGTGGATCCGGCCGGACTGGTCTATCAGGAGGTGCGCCCGGAGGACGCGCCGCAGATCGTGAAGGAGACCATCCAGGAGGGCAAGACGATCGAGCGGCTCCTGTATCTGGATCCCCAATGCGGGGAGCGCTGCGCCACAAGGGATCGGATTCCCTTCTATCGAAGCCAGCAGCGGCGGGTGCTGCGCCTTTGCGGCCTCATCGATCCCAAGTGCATCGGCCAGTACATCCTCGAAGGGGGGTACGGAGCCCTGACACGGGTGCTCCGGGAGATGCGCCCGGAGGATGTCATCCAGGAGGTGGAGCGAGCGGGGCTTCGGGGGCGGGGGGG
>CAZEPJ010000007.1:44906-49895 GCA_964514105.1 uncultured Desulfarculaceae bacterium
TCTCCCCCCCGGGGGGGGGGGCGGCGGGGGGCGGGGGCGGGGGGGGGGCGGGGGGGTTCCCCACGGGGCGCAAGTGGGATCTCACCCGTCAATCCGCAGGGGATTACAAGTATCTGGTGTGCAATGCGGACGAAGGCGATCCGGGCGCCTTCATGGACCGGGCCGTCCTGGAGGGCGACCCCCACAGCGTCATCGAAGGCATGCTCGTCGGGGCTTTCGCCATGGGCGCCCGGGAAGGCTACGTGTACGTCCGGGCCGAGTATCCCATCGCCGTGGAACACCTCCGCATCGCGGTTCGGCAGGCCGAGGAAATGGGCCTCCTGGGGGAGGCCATCCTGGGGACCGACTTCTCGTTCCAGCTCCACATCAAGGAGGGCGCCGGGGCCTTCGTGTGCGGGGAGGAGACGGCCCTGCTGGCTTCCATCGAGGGCCGCCGGGGGATGCCCAGAAGCCGCCCGCCCTTCCCGGCCCAGGCCGGCCTCTGGGGAAAGCCCACCTGCATCAACAACGTGGAGACCTTCGCCAACATCCGGGGCATCATCCTGGAGGGCGCGGATGCATACGCCTCACTGGGGACGGAGCGCTCCCGGGGGACGAAGATCTTCTCCCTGGCCGGAAAGGTCAACAACACGGGGCTGGTGGAAGTGCCCATCGGCATCAGCATGCGGCAGATCATCTATGACGTGGGCGGGGGGATACCCCGGGGACGGCGGTTCAAGGCGGTGCAGATGGGGGGGCCTTCCGGCGGGTGCGTGCCGGCACGACACCTGGATCTGCCGGTGGACTACGACTCCCTCCAGGCCATCGGCGCCATCATGGGCTCGGGCGGCATGGTGGTCATGGACGAGAACAACTGCATGGTGGACATCGCCCGCTTCTTCCTGAGTTTCACCCAGTCGGAGTCCTGCGGAAAATGCTCGCCCTGCCGTCTGGGAACCACCCAGATGCTCTCCATTCTCAACCGCATCACCCGGGGCGAAGGAGTGGCCGGGGACATCGAGCGACTCCTGGAGATCGGCGAAGCGGTGCGTCGTTCCTCGTTGTGCGGTCTGGGGCAGACGTGCGCCAATCCCGTGCTTTCCACCCTGCGGTACTTCCGGGACGAGTACCAGGCGCACATCCTGGAGCGAAGATGTCCCGCCGCCTCCTGCGAAAACATGATCATCTCGGCCTGCCAGCACGCCTGCCCGGCCGGCATCGACGTGCCCAACTACGTGGCCTATGTGGCCGAGGGGAAGTTCCGCGAGGCCGCCGAGCTGATCCGGGAGCGCAATCCCTTCCCGGGCATCTGCGGCCGCGTCTGCCACCACCCCTGCGAAGGGAAGTGCCGGCGGGGGGAGCTGGACGAGCCCATCTCCATCCGGGCCCTCAAGCGCGCGGCGGCGGATTGGTATTACGCCCACGTGACAGAGGATCCTGACCCGTTCCCCATTCGGTCGAATCAGCGGGTGGCGGTGGTGGGGGCGGGGCCGGCGGGGTTGAGCTGCGCCTTTTATGTCCGGAAGATGGGATACGCCGCGACGGTCTTCGAGGCCCTGCCAGTGGGCGGTGGGATGATGGGGGTGGCCATTCCCGACTTCCGGCTCCCCAAGGAGGTCATCCAGCAGGACATCCGATACATCCAGGCACGGGGCGTGGAAATCCAGTACAACGTCCCCATCACCAGTCAGCGCGGGGTGGAGAACCTGCTCAAGGAAGGGTTCAGCGCCGTCTTCTTGGCAGCGGGCGCCCAGCGCAGCCAGCGCATCGGCATCCCGGGGGAGTTGGAGGGGGTGGAGGGGCTGCTGTACGGCTTGAGCTTTCTGCGGGACGTGAAGGTGGGCAAGGGCGTGGAGGTGGGGCGGCGGGTCGCGGTCATCGGCGGCGGAAACACCGCCATGGACTCGGCCCGGAGCGCCAGGCGGCTGGGGGCTGGCGAGGTGCACGTTTTCTACCGCAGGTCTCTGGAGGAAATGCCGGTGAGCATGCGGGAGTACCGGGAAGCGGTGGAGGAGGGGATCACCTTCCATTTTCTCACCAATCCCACCCGCATCGTCCACGAGGGGTGGCGCGTCAAGGGCCTGGAGTGCATCCTCATGGAGCCCGGGGAGGCCGACGAGTCGGGCCGCCGCCGCCCCGTGCCCGTCGAGGGCAGCGAGTTCTTCTTCGAGGCCGACACCGTGATCCCGGCCGTGGGTCAGGCCCCGGACCTCTCCTTTCTGCCCGAGGACACCAAGCTGGAGCGGGCCCGTTGGGGGGCGCTGCAGGTCGACCCCAACAGCCTGGCCACCAACGTGCCCGGCATCTTTGCCGGCGGGGACTTTGTCACGGGGCCCACCACGGTCATCCAGGCCATCGCCGCGGGAAGGCGGGCGGCCCTGGCCGTGGACAAGTACCTGCGGCAGGATCCGAGCCGTGTGGAGATCCGGGACGAGAAGTGCACGGTGATCCACGATGTGGAGATGGCCTCGGACCGGGAGGACGTCGGGGCCAGACCCAGGTTGGAGGTCCCATCGCTGCCCCCCGGGCAGCGCGTGCAGGGATTCATGGAGATCGAGACGGGGTACACGGAGGCCCAGGCCATGGAGGAGGCACGGCGCTGCCTCCGGTGCGACCTGGAGGCATAGGGGCCGTGGGCAGGGCGGAACTGGCAGTGCGGCGCATGCGCCGCGCAGTGAGGGGCGCGGGGTGGGAAGCGCCGCCCCGTGAAGGAGGAGGCAGATGATCCGGTCCATCACCAGGCAGAAGAGCACGGAGCAGATCCTGGCGCTCCTTGAGGGAATGGGGCGCCTCTTCATCGTGGGGTGCGGGACCTGCGTCACCCTGTGCCGGACGGGAGGAGCCCCGGAGGTGGAGGAGATGAGCCTTCGCCTCAAGGGCCTGGGCAAGTTCATCACCGGGACCATGGTCATCCCCGTCGCCTGTGACGAGATCTCCCAGGAAGCCCTCGCCGAGCGCGCGGAGGAGATCGGGAACGCCGGGGCATGCCTCATCATGACCTGCGCCTTCGGGGTGCAGACCATCGCGCGCCAGGTGGAGATCCCCGTGATCCCGGCCCTGGATACCCTGTTCATCGGAAAGGAGCGGGGCGTGGGCCGGTTCGACGAGATCTGCACGCAGTGTGGGGACTGCATCCTGGGGGAGACGGGGGGCCTGTGCCCCGTGACCAATTGCCACAAGGGCCTGGTCAATGGTCCGTGCGGGGGGACCAACAACGGCAAATGCGAGATCGACCCGGACAAGGATTGTGTCTGGACCCTCATCTACGAGAGGCTCAAGGAGCAGGGAAAGCTGGATCGAATGCGCCGGTATCAGCCTCCCCGCAACCACCAGGTCTCACCCAGACCGGGCAAGATCTTCATTGCCGCGGAAGAAAGGAGGGGGTGAGATGGGTCTGCGGTTCCGGGAGATCCTCCAGTCGGGCCGGTTCGTGGTCACCAGCGAGATCGGGCCGCCCAAAGGGACCAATCTGGCCAAGGTCGAGCATCACATCGAGCTGCTCAAGGATCAGGTGGACGCCCTCAACGTCACCGACCATCAAAGCTCGGTCATGCGCTACCCCTCCCTGGGCGGGGCCCTGCTGGTCCGGGAGCGGGGGGGGGAGCCCATTCTCCAGATGACCTGCCGGGACCGCAATCGACTGGCCCTCCAGGCGGACCTGCTGTTCGCCTCCAGCCGGGGTGTGAACAACGTGCTGTGCCTCACGGGGGACGCGGTGGTGGTGGGAGACCACAAGGAGGCCAAAGGGGTCTTCGATCTGGATTCGAGCCAGCTTCTGGCCGCCATTCGGCTCCTGGAGAAGGGGAAGGACCTGGGGGGAAACGACCTGGACGGCGCCGTGGAGTTCTGCGCCGGGGCCATCGTCACGCCCGAGGCCAAGCCGTTGGATCCCCAGCTGGTCAAGTTCGAGAAGAAGGTCGAGGCAGGGGCGGAGTTCATCCAGACCCAGGCCATCTACGACTTGGAGAACTTCGATCGGTTCATGGAATACGCCCGGCCCTTCGGCGTCAAGATCCTGGCCGGTATCATCCTGCTGACGTCCTGGCGCATGGCCGAGTACATGAACAAGAACGTCCCCGGGGTGTTCGTGCCACAGCCCCTCATCGACGAGATGAAGGCCGCTCCCAAGGGGGAGGCGATTCGGGTCGGGGTGGAGATCGCCGGGCGCATGGTCCGCACGATCCAGGAGAAGCGGATGTGCGACGGCGTCCATATCATGGCCATCGGACGAGAGGAACTGGTCCCCCATATCCTCCGGGCGGCGGGGGTAGATGGATCGGCTCGGTGACCCGGCTCCCGAGGTCAGGCCCCGGAGGCGCTGCCCCGGGGGGCCTTTGGCCCGACCGAGCCGTTGCCGAACCAGGGGTCGGCACCCGCTCCCGAAGGGTCGCACGGAAACCGGGATATGGATTGACATTTGGGTCCCGGCATTGGACATTGTTCCCCGGGCTCGTCCCGATGGGCAGCAAGGGGGTGCGAATCCCAAATCCTCCAGCGGAGTGGAAAGGAGTGCTTGCCATGGCGAAGATCCTTGTGGTGGACGACGACCCCGACCTGGTGGAAACCGTTTCCATGATGCTCGAGAGCCGCCAGTACGAGGTGGTGGCTGCGTACGGGGGCGTGGAGGGCCTGAGCAAGGCCCGTTCGGAGAGCCCGGACTTGGTGGTACTGGACGTGATGATGCCGGACAAGGATGGTTTCGAGGTATGCAAGGAGATGAAGGCGGACCCCCAGCTCGCCCGGATCCCCATCCTGCTGCTTACCGCCGTGGCCTCCAAGATCTCCGAGACCAAGTACACGCCGCGAATGGGCATGGAGACGGAGGCGGATGACTACGTGGACAAGCCGGTGAAGCCGGAGGAGATCGTCAAGCGCGTGGAGCGGCTGCTGGCCCGCTGACTCCATGAGACGCAACCCCCAGGCGCCCGGCTTATCCTCCCGGTTTTCTCCCCCGTCCGGGGCAGGCGCCACGGGTTGAGTGGCCTTTTGTTGGGGCGACCCACCGGGTCG
>CAZEPJ010000007.1:49905-86730 GCA_964514105.1 uncultured Desulfarculaceae bacterium
CTCGTCGCGGGCCGCCAGCCTCGCACCACACCCCGAGCAGTATCTGGCGGGTGGCGGGTTCTCCTGCTGGCACGTCGGGCATCTCATAACAGATGCTCCCTGAGACGCGGCCGCGTCTCAAGACGCTCTCGTGGGATGGCGCGCCCACCCACCCACCCCCGGGCCGGGGCGGGCGCCAGGGGTTGTGTGCCTTTTTGTGGGGCCCCCCCACCGGGTCGCCCCTGCCGTTACGGGGGGGGGCCGACACGGACCCCGGCAGGCGCGATGCCACACAGGAGACGGACGGCCGGAGGCATGGACACACCTGGCGAGGGGGCGCCCGCCCAGATCTTGGTCGTTGACGATGAGCGCATCATGCGGGAGGGGTGCGCCCGCATCTGTCAGACCCTGGGTTGTGAGGTGCTGGCGGCCGACGGGGGAGAGGAGGGGCTCAGGGTCCTGCGCCAGGGCGCCGTGGACGTCCTGCTCCTGGACATGATGATGCCCGGCGTGAGCGGCATGGAGGTCCTGGAGCGCATCCAGGCCGAGCGGCCCGACGTGGTCGTCATCGTCATCACGGGGTACGCCACGGTGGAACTGGCCGTGGAGGCCATGAAGCGGGGGGCGTACGACTTCGTATCCAAGCCGTTCACCCCGGATCAACTTCGCCTGGTGGTGCGGCGGGCCCTGGACAAGCGCCGCCTGGAGCGGGAGGCCGAGCGCCTGCGGCAGGAGCGGGTCCGCAGCCTCCGGGACGTGGCCGAGGAGCAGAGCCGCCTGCGCACCATCATCCACTCCATGGCCGACGGCGTCCTGGTGGCGGCGCGCGACGGCGTGGTGGTGCTGCACAATCCACCCGCATCCCGCCTGCTGGGACTGGGCGACCGGCCCGTGCTGGGCAGGCCCATCGGGGAGGTCGCTCCTCCGGAGGTGAGCGCCATGGTCCGCAGGATCATGGACGAGCCGGCGGGGGTGGGGCGTTCTGTAGAGGTGCACATCCAAGGGGGCGGGGACCTGCGGGCGCACGCCGGCCTGATTCATCTCGCCGACGGGGAGGTCCTGGGAGCGGTCACCGTGATCCAGGATATCACCCCGCTCAAGGAGATGGATCGCATGAAGTCGGACTTCGTGGCCATGGTATCCCACGAGCTCCGCTCCCCGCTTGCGGCCATCCAGCAGCAACTGGAGGTCATCCTGGGGGGAATGGCAGGGGAGGTCACGGACAAGCAGCGGTCTCTCCTGGTCCGCGCCCAGCAGCGGGCCCAGGGGTTGCTGGACCTCATCAAGGACCTGCTGGATCTGGCCAGGATCGAGGCGGGCCGGGTGGTGGACCGCCGGGAGCCCCTCGAGCTGGTGCCGCTGTTGGAGAAGACCGTGGCCTTTTTCGAGACCCCAGCCGCCGAAAAGGGCGTCCGATTGCGCCTGGATCCCCCGGCGGCGCTTCCCCTGGTCGTGGGAGACGGCGCCGCCCTGGAGGAGGTCTTCACCAACCTCGTCTCCAACGCCATCGCCTACACGCCCGCGGGGGGCGAGGTCCGGGTCCGGGCGGGGATCCGGGGGGGGTACGTGTGGACGGAGGTGACGGACACGGGCATCGGGATCCCAGCCCAGGCCCTCCCGCGGATCTTCGACCGCTTCTACCGGGTGAAGGACGAGCGGGCCCGGCAGGTGGTGGGAACGGGCCTGGGGCTCCCCATCGTCAAGGGGATCGTGGAGGCCCATCTGGGGACCATCGAGGTGGAGAGCACCCACGGCGAGGGGAGTGTGTTTCGCGTGCTTCTGCCCGCGGTGTCCGGGATCCAATCCCGTCTTGACCGGATGGCGCCGCCGGGTTGATGTCCTCGCCCTCGCCTGCGCCAACGCCTCTGGTCTTGCGCCTCGCGCCCCTGTCCCGGCGGGTTTTGCTATTGACACGGGAGGGGCAACACGATATGTACGATCTGCCTCGAAATCAGGTAGGTCGTTCTCCCATGACGCGGTGTCAAGCTGGCCAGAAGCAAGGAAAGGGGGTGATCGTCCTCGTTTGGGCGTGTGAGAGGCGCGGTACAACCCTAGCATCCGTAAGGAGGGCATGGCCATGAAGAGAGGGTTCGTCGGAGTGCTGGTTCTCGGCACGGTGTTGGCGTTCACGCTGCCCGCGGCGGCGCAGGACAAGGTGATCAAGTGGAAGGCCCAGGGGTTTGTCCCGGCGGGCATGCTCTACCATGAGACGCTGCAGCGAACGGCCGAGGAGGTCAAGGCCGTGACCAACGGCCGGGTGGTGTGGGAGGTCATGCCGGCCGGCCAGCTGGTCCCCCCCTTCGAGGGCCTCAAGGCCGTGAGCGACGGGGTGTACGAGGTCAACTTCGGGTACACCGGACAGTGGGTGGGGAAGATCCCCGTTTCTCCCCTGTTCACCGCCGCGCCCGGGGGACTCAACGCCCTGGACATGCAGATGTGGCTGGAGCACGGAGGCGGCAAGGAGCTCCACCAGGAGATGTACGACAAGTACGGGTACAAGGTGAAGGTCATCCACGACGCCCCCATCGCCATGGAGATCTACATGTGGGGCAAGAAGCCCATGAAAAAGATCGATGACTGGAAGGGAATGAAGCTGCGCATGATGCCTCTCATGGGGGACGTCCTGGCCAAGAATGGCCTCTCCGTGGTCTTCATGCCCGCCGGCGAGATCATGCCCAACCTCCAGCGCGGGGTCCTGGACGCGGCGGAATACAGCATCCCGGCCTTTGACAAGACCCTGGGCATCTGGGAGGTGTGCAAGTACCTGCACCTGCCCGGCATCCACCAGCCCGCCTCCCAGCTGGAGGTCGTCATCAACAAGAAGGCCTGGGACGCCCTGCCCAAGGAGTTGCAGGTCCAGGTGGAGGCCGCCATCTGGAAGAGCCGCCTGAAGAACTGGCTCTGGATGGAGAATGAGAACATCAAGGCCATGGATTTCTTCAAGGAGAAGGGGATCGAGGTGGTGCATCTTGAAGAGGCCACGGTGAAGACCATGATCAAGTGGGCCGAGGATTACCTCGACGAGATGGGGGCCAAGGACGAGTTCTTCGGCAAGGTGTGGAAGTCCCAGAAGGAATTCGGAAAGAAGTGGTATCCGTATACCAAGGCCTTCTCCCTGCCCCACTGAGGGGGGGGCTGAAGCGAGGCAGGCGTTGTCCGCCCGAGGGCTATCTCCCCTCACTGGAGGGGAATAGCCCTCTCTTCTTGTGTCGCCGGAGGCGGGCTGCACGCCGTGCGCCGCTGCCGCGGGGGGCAGGGAGCGGGTCGCGCGGCGAGACGGGGTGATCTCGGGCTCTTGCCCGTGGCGCCATGGCGTGGGGGGTGTGCCGACCTCCCGGGTCGGTGCGTGGTCGTCCGTCGGAGGGGGAGATGGAAAAGGCGTTTCGGGTCGTGGACCAAGCCAGCGTGTGGACGGGGAAGCTGGCCAGCTACCTCATGGCCGCTCTTGTGGTGGCCATCTGCTATGACGTCTTTCTGCGCTACGCCATGAACAAGCCCACCCACTGGGCATTCGAGCTGACCTACATGGTGTACGGCGCCTATGCCATGCTCGGGGTGGCGTATTGCCAGGTCATGAAGACCCACGTGCGGATGGACCTGCTGTACGCCCGTCTGCCTCCCCGGGCCAGGGCCTGGACCGACGTGGTCTGCTACCTGTGCCTCTTCTTCCCGCTGCTTATCGTCCTGACGTACAAATGCGGCGAGCACGGCCTCTGGGCGTTCACGTCGGGAGAGCGCTCCTCCTCCAGCGTCTGGAGGCCAGCCCTGTGGCCCTTCAAGCTGGCGATCACCTTCGGTTTCGCGCTCTTTCTCCTCCAGGGGTTCGTGGATTTCCTGCGCACGCTCCTCATCGCCATTCGCGGAGGCTCCCATGAGTCCTGAGCTGACCACCATCCTCATGCTCCTGAGCCTCTTCGTCTTGGTGGCCGGGTTCCCCCTGGCCTTCGGCATCGGCACCATGGGGCTCCTGTTCGGATACATCACCACGGGCAAGGCCTATCTGTACATGATGCCCCAAAGGGTGATCAACGGGACCCTCTCCGAGTACATCCTGGCGGCGGTGCCCCTGTTCATCTTCATGGGCGCCATGATGCAGACCTCGGGCGTGGCCGACAAGGCATTCTTCATCCTGCGGCGATGGATGGCGGGACTGCGTGGGGGGCTCGCCGCGGCCACGGTCACCCTGGCCATGATCTTCGCGGCGTGCACTGGTGTGGTGGGTGCATCTGAGACGGCCATCGGACTGCTGGCCATCCCCTCCATGCTCAAGGCCAAGTACGACAAGGGGATGGCCAGCGGCGTGGTGTGCGCCGGAGGGACCCTGGGGATCCTCATCCCTCCGAGCATCATGCTCATCCTGTACGCCCCCATGGCCGGGGTCTCCGTGACCCAGATGTACGCGGGGGCGATTGTGCCGGGCATCCTTCTCGGGTTTTCTTACATTGCATACGTCCTCCTCCGGGCGGGGCTGAACCCCAAGATGGGGCCGCCGCTGGCCCCGGAGGAGCGGCTCCCGTTCTTCTCCCGGCGCTCCCTGGTGGAGGGCTTCCAATACCTGATCCCTCCCGTGTTCCTGATCTTCACGGTCCTGGGCTCCATCTTTTTCGGGGTGGCATCCCCCACCGAAGCGGGGGCCGTGGGGTCCGTCGGGGCCGTGGGCCTTGCCCTGGCGTACAGGAACCTGACCTGGAAGTCGTTCAAAGAGAACTGCTACCTCACCATGCGCATCACAGCCATGATCATCTTCATCGCCATCGGCTCCAACCTCTTCACCGGGGCCTTTCTCAGCGCAGGGTGCGGCCAGGTGATCACGGACTTCCTCCTGGGCCTGGGGTTCGGTGCCTGGGGCGTGTTCATGGTTATCCTGATCATCATCTTCGTCCTGGGCTGCTTCATCGACTGGATCGGGATCCTGCTCATCACGGTCCCCATCTTCGTCCCCATCATGATGAAGCTGGGCTTCGACAACCTCTGGGTGGGACTCGTCGTCTGTGTGAGCCTCCAGATCTCGTTTCTCACCCCGCCATTCGCGTACTCCATCTTCTACCTCAAGGGGATCGCCCCGGAGATTCCCCTGCCCGACATCTACAGGGGGATCGTCCCCTTCGTGATCATCCAGATCATCGTCACAGTGCTCTGCATCTCAGTTCCAGACCTGGTCCTGTGGCTCCCCCGGATCCTGCAGTGAAACCAGGAGGCCGGCCCGGAGGTCGGGCGCGGCATGCACGCAACTCAAGCTGGGAGGGAATCCAAATGTCCAAGGCCGTGATCACAGCAGCCATCACCGGGAGCATCCACACCCCCACCATGACCCCCTACCTGCCCATCACCCCCAAGCAGATCGCCGACGAGGCGGTGCGGGCGTGGGAGGCCGGGGCTGCCGTGGCCCACATCCACGTGCGGGACCCCCAGACGGGCATGCCGTCGCCCTCCCAGGAGCTCTTCGGGGAGGTGCTGGCCGACGTCAAGTCCCGGTGCGACATGGTCATCTGCACCACCACGGGGGGGGGGCTGGGCATGACCGCCGAGCAGCGGGTGGCCGTGGTGCGTCAGTACAGGCCCGAGCTGGCCTCCCTGAACGCGGGCTCTCTCAACTTCGCCCTTTTCCCGGTCCTCAACAAGATCAAGGAGTTCAAGCACCCCTGGGAGCCTCAGTACCTGGCCATGACCGAGGACCTCATCTTCCCCAACACCTTCAAGACCCTCCGGGAGTTCTGCGGCTTCTTCAACGAGACCGACACCAAGCCCGAGCTGGAGATCTACGACGTGGGGATGATCAACAACGTGGCCTACATGATCCAGGCCGGCCACCTCAAGAAGCCCGTATACCTCCAGTTCGTCCTGGGAATCCTGGGGGGCCTGCCGGCCACCATGGAGAACCTGATGTTCATGTACAAGACGGCCCGCGAGACCATCGGGGAGTTCCAGTGGTCGGCCTTCGGCGCAGGCCGCAACCAGATGCCCATGTGCACCACCGCCCTGCTCTTGGGGGGCAACGCCCGGGTGGGGCTGGAGGACAGCGTGTACGTGGGAAAGGGCCAGATGGCCAAGAGCAACGCCGAGCAGGTGGAGAAGATCGTGCGCATCGCCCGGGAACTGGGCATCGAACCGGCCACCCCCAACGAGACCCGGCAGATCCTGGGACTCAAGGGGTTGGACAAGGTGGGCTTCTGAGAGCCAGGACATGGAAGACAGCGAATACGGACGCGGGAGCACGAAGGTCGCAGCCGCCGGTACCCGTCGATGGGCGGGGTGACTCCGGGTTCCGGAGGCTCAGATGCGGACTCCCGTGCCTTGGCGAGGTCCTCACATGAAGCTGGAAGACATCAAATCGATTTCCGTTCTTGGCGCGGGGATCATGGGCCACGGCATCGCCCAGAGCTTTCTCATGGGCGGCTACCCGGTGCGCCTCTACGACATCCAGGACGCCATCCTGGAGACGGCCCGGGCCCACATCCGGGAGAACCTGGAGCTGTTTCACGAGGAGGGTCTCATCAAGAGGCGGACCATCGATCCAGCCATGGAGCGACTGACCACTACCTCGGAGCTGGCCGAGGCCGTCCGGGGCAGCGATTTTGTCGTGGAGGCCGCGCCCGAGAGCCTTCCCCTGAAGCAGGAGCTGTTCCAGCAGGTGGAGGCCCTGGTGCGGGAGGACGCCATCATCGCCAGTAACACCTCGTCCCTGACCCTGACGGACATCGGCGCCAGGGTCACGCGCAAGGAGCGGCTGGTCATCACCCATTGGTTCAATCCGCCGCACATCGTGCCCACGGTGGAGGTGGTCAAGGGGGAGCGCACCAGTGAGGAGACCCTCGAGACCGCCTTCTCCCTCCTGGAAAGGATCCGCAAGGTCCCGGTGAAGATCAACGTGGAACTCCCCGGTTTCTTGGTCAACCGCATCCAGGTGGCCATGGTCCGGGAGGTGTTCGATCTGTACGAGAAGGGCGTGGCCAGCGCCTCGGACATCGACAAGGCCATCAAGGGGAGCATCGGCTTCCGCCTGGCCAGCATCGGACCGCTGCTTACGGCCGATCTGGGCGGCCTGGACCTGTGGTTCCGGGTCTGCGAGAATCTGCTGCCCAAGATCCGCAGTTCCGTCGAACCCAGCGACGCCGTGGCCGACATGGTCGCCAAGGGGGATTTCGGCATCAAGAGCGGAAAGGGGTTCTACGACTACGCCTCGGACTTCTCCAAGGCTGCCCTCGACGAGGCCGTGCGCAAGAGGGACGAGGAATTCCTGCGGCGTCTCAAGCAGTTGTACTGGAAGGGGGATTGAGGGAGCCGGCGCCCACTACGAACGGGAGGGTATATCCATGAGCGTGCTGGTCACAGGCGGAACCGGGTTCATCGGGGCGGAGGTGGTGCGGATCCTCCTGGAGAAGGGCCTGAAGCGTCCCGTGGCCTTGGACATCAACCCATCCACCAAGCTCCTGGACGACGCAGCCGATCATGTGGAGGTCGTTCGCGGGGATCTGGGGAACTTCAGCCACGTCCTGAGCGTGGTGAAGCAGCTCCGCCCCAGGGTGATCTACCATCTGGGGGGCATGCTCTCGGTGCCATCGGACGCGGATCCGGCGGCGTCCTTCCGGGCCAATGCCATGGGCACCTTCCATGTGCTGGAGGCGGCCCGATTGTTCGACGTGCCCCAGGTCCTCTTCTCCAGCACCATCGCCACGTACGGCATGAACATCCGCGGCGAGGCCATCGACGACTACACCCTCCAGCGGCCTCAACTCTTTTACGGCTGCACCAAGGTGTTCGCCGAGCTGCTGGGCCAGTTCTACAAGCGGAAACACGGCCTGGATTTCCGGGGGGTCCGCTACCCCTCCATCGTGGGCCCCGGGGTCAAGACCCCCGGCATCGTGCAGTACACCTCTTGGGCCATCGAGGAGAGCTGCAAGGGGAAGCCCTTTACCGTGTGGGTCAAGCCCGAGACCCGGGTGGCCATCATGTATTTCAAGGACGCGGCCCGGGCCATCGTCCTTCTGGGGGAGGCCCCCGTCGAGCGGATCAAGATGGTCAACTACGTCATCGCGGGGCCCTCGCCCGACCCCAGCGCCCAGGAACTGGTGGATAAGGTCCGGGCCAAGATCCCGGGGGCGGCCCTGGAGTTCAAGCCCGATCCCGATCGCCAGCGGATCATCGAGGGACTGGCCCTCCCCCTGGACGACGCCACCGCGAGGGCCGAATGGGGCTGGGCCCCTCGTTTCGATCTGGAACGGATGGTGGAGGACTTTCTCCGGGAGCTGAAGGGGCATCCCCAGCGGTACGCCTGAGCTCGCCGGACAAGAGCGGCGGCCCCCCCGAACCGGGGATTGCAAAGCGCACATCGAGAGGTGGGATCTCCCTACGACCCCTGCAGGAGGTGAGGATCATGGCCAGGAAAGTGCCCCTCTGGGAACCGTCGGAAGCCCGCAAGCGGGACGCCAACATCACCCGTTTCATCCAGGGCGTCAATTCCCGCCACGGCAAGCGGTTGGAGACGTACGGCGAACTGTACCAGTGGTCGGTGGAGGCCATCCCGGAGTTCTGGGCTGCGGTCTGGGACTTCGTGGGGATCAAGGCGTCCAGGAAGTACGACCGGGTGGTGGAGGACCTCAAGGTCTTCCCCGGGACCAAGTGGTTTCCCGGCGCGCGGCTCAACTTCGCCGAGAACCTGCTGCGCTACCGGGACGACCGCCTGGCGTTCCGATTCGTGGGGGAGACCCAGACCCAGGGCCAGATGACCTACGCACAGCTCTACGATACGGTGGCACGGCTGGCCAAGGCCTTGCGGGAGGTGGGCGTGGTCCCGGGGGACCGGGTGGTGGGGTACATGCCCAACCTCATGGAGACGGCCATTGCCATGCTGGCGGCCACCGCCGTGGGGGCCACCTGGTCGTCCTGCGCCACGGATATCGGCGCTCAGGCCGCCCTGGACCGCCTCGGCCAGGTGGAGCCCAAGGTGATGTTCACGGTGGACGGCTATTTCTACAAGGGGAAGGCCTTCAACGCCTTTGCCAACGCCGCCGAGGTGGCCAGGGCCATACCCTCCCTCAATAAGGTGGTGGTCGCCTCGTACGCGGGCACCAGCCCCGATCTCACGGCCGTGCCCCATGCGGTCCGGTGGGCCGATTTCCTCGGGGCGGGACCCCAGCCCGAGTTGGCGTTCGAGCAGCTCCCCTTCGACCACCCCGTGTACATCATGTTTTCCTCGGGCACCACGGGAAAGCCCAAGTGCATGGTGCAGGGAGCCGGCGGCATCCTCATCAACCAGCTCAAGGAGCTCGTCATCCATACGGACCTCCGGCGCGAGGACACCATCTTCTACATCACCACGTGCAGCTGGATGATGTGGAACTGGCTCATCTGCTCGCTGGGGGTGGGGGCCACCGTGGTCCTGTACGACGGCAATCCCATGCACCCGGACGCGGGGGCCATGTGGAAGCTCGCCCAGGACCAGAAGGTGACCATCTTCGGCCTGAGCGCCAGTTACGTCAACGCGCTGCGGGCGCAGGGGGTCAGCCCCGGCAAGGCGTACGACCTGTCGTGCCTCAAACAGATCTCCCAGACCGGTTCACCCCTCTCGGCCGAGGGGTTCGAGTACGTGTACCGCGAGATCAAGGAGGACCTTCACTTCAACTCCATCTCCGGGGGCACGGACATCAACGGATGCTTCGCCATCGGGAGCCCTATCCTGCCGGTGTACGCGGGCGAGCTCCAGGCCCCGGCCCTGGCCATGCGGGTCAAGTCGTACGACGAGAAGGGCCGCCACGTCTGGGACGCCCAAGGGGAGCTGGTCTGCGAGGCCCCGGCCCCTCCCATGCCCCTTCACTTCTGGAACGATCCCGACGGGGCCAAGTACCGGGCCGCGTACTTCGAGGTCTACCCCAATGTGTGGCGCCACGGCGACTACATCGTCATGCACAGCGACACCGGCGGCATCACGTTCTACGGCCGCTCCGACGCGGTGCTCAAGCCCTCTGGGGTCCGCATCGGGACTGCGGAGATTTACAACCAGGTGGAGAAGCTGCCGGAGGTGGCGGACAGCCTGGCCATCGGGCAGAACTGGGAGGGGGATCAGCGGATCATCCTCTTCGTGAAGCTGGCCGAGGGATTTGAGCTCACCGAGGAGCTCAAGAACAAGATCCGCAAGACCCTGCGGGAAAAGGCCTCGCCCCGCCACGTCCCGGCCTTGATCCTGGAGATGCCCGGTGCACCGTATACCCTGAACATGAAGAAGGTGGAGAGCTCCGTCACCAACATCATCCACGGCAGGCCGGTCACCAACCGGGATGCCCTCATGAACCCGGAGGTCCTGGACTACTTCGAGAGGATCCTGCCGGAGATCCAGAAGTAGGCAGACGTGTGCCCATCCCGAGGAGGGTCCGGCCTTGACACTGCAGGCCGGGCCTTCCTATACTGAACCCCGCTGGAAGTCCCTCTCGTATCCCTTACATGGATGTGCCCGGGGTCGTGCAAGGCGAGGCCCGTCCCCTCTGCATGTCTCGGGACGCGGCAAGATCTGGCGAAAGGAGGCTGAGGAGAGATGCGAAAGATCGCTTGTGCCCTGACAGTGGCGGTCCTCGTGCTGGGGGCGTTCTCCCAGGCGTGGGCCAAGGTGGTGATCAAGGTGGCAAACGCCGGGCCGGCGGCCCCGGACAACCGGACGGTGAAGGCCGTGGAGGTCTTCAAGGCCATGGTGGAAAAGGGGACCAAGGGCGAGGTGGAGGTCCAGGCCTTTCACGCATCGGCCCTGGGCAATGAGCGCGAGGCCCTGGAAGGGGTGAAGATGGGGACCATCCAGATGGGGACCCTCTCGTCGGGCCCCGTGCCCGGATTCTTCAAGCCGGTCATGGTCATGGACATCCCCTATCTGTTCTCCAGCGCGCCCGCCGCCTGGCATGCCTTTAACGGGGAGTTCGGGAAGGAGTTCTCCGAGGCGTTTCTCAAGGCCACGGGGGTGCGGATCCTCTCCATCACCGAGAACGGCTATCGCCATTTCACCAACAACATTCGGGAGATCAAGGGCCCGGGCGACATGAAGGCGCTCAAGATCCGCACCATGGAGAACCCCCTCCACATGGAGATGGTCAAGGGGATGGGCGGTTCGCCCACGCCCATCGCGTTCGGGGAGCTGTACACGGCCCTCCAGCAGAAGGTGGTGGACGGCATGGAGTGCCCGGTGGTGCTCATCCATGACATGAAGTTCTACGAGGTCCAGAAGTATATGGTCCTGGACGGCCACCTGTACAACCCCATCTTCGTGTTCATCAACGAGGAGTTCTATCAGAAGAAGCTCACAGCGGAGCAGCGCAAGGTCGTGGCGGAGGCGGCCGGTGTGCTGGCGGCGGTGCACAACGGCTTTTCCCAGCAGGCCAATATCGAGGGGATCCAGAAGCTCAAGGAAAAGGGGATGCAGATCTACCAGCCCACCCGGGACGAGATGGCTCAGTATCGCCAGGCCACCCAACCTGGGGGTTTGGCGTATTTGAAGAAGGAGGTGGGCGAGGAGTGGGTGAGCAAGGCCGTGGCCGCGGCCAAGGCCGGCGAGCAGGCGGTGGGCGGCAAGGCGGACCAGATCATCCAGGAGCACATCAAGCTGGCCAACGACAAGTACAGGGAGTGGGTCAAGAAGTAGGGAAAGACGAGGGAAAGGGTCCGGGGGGGCGCAATGGGCGCGGCCCAATCCGCAATCCAGGAGGACGAGGGTCGGGCCCTTCAGCCTGCGGACCACGGCCTGTAGCCCGCGGTCTGCCCCCCCCCAGCATGGATTGGCGGGGATCTGGAAGGCGGGAGGTCGAAGGCCTCCCGCCTTTTGACGTGGAAGCCGGCATGAGGCGACTTACCCGTTGGGTCAATGGCTTGGCCGACGCCCTGCGCAAGGCCGGCATGGGGGTCCTGGTGGTGTGCGGGGCGGCCATGTCCATCATCGTCATGCTCCAGATCGTCTTTCGGTTCGTCGTGTACGTGCCCATCCCGTGGTCCGAGGAGCTGGCCCGCTATCTCATGATCTGGATGGGCATGGTCGGGGCCTTCGTGGCCCTGCGGGAAGGGAGGCACATCGGGGTCAGCCTCTTCGTGGATCGGCTCCCGCCCAGGATGGGCGCCAGGGTGGTGTTTCTGGTGCGAGCGGCCACCATCCTGTTTCTGCTGGTGGTGGCCCGGTACGGGATCGCCCTGGCCGTGTTCAACGCGAGCCAGAGGTCGCCTGCCTTGGACATCCCCATGATCTTCCCGTATCTGGCGGTGCCCGTGGGGGCGGTGCTGATGATCGTGGAATTGACTGCGGATCTTCTGGAGGAGCTCTATCCATCCGGAACGGGGGCCCGGAGGAGGCTCTCGGCGGCGACGCTGGACGGCTGAGGCCCGCGGCGGGCGTGGGGGCTGGTCATGCTCTTGCTCATCGGCGGCGTATTCGCCTTGACCCTATTGCTGGGCTTCCCTGTGGCCTTCTGCCTGGGCATCACCTCCCTGGCGGCGCTCATCGCCTCGGATGTTTCCCTAAACCTGGCCGCCCAGAGGATCTTCACGGGGATCGACTCGTTCCCGCTCATGGCCGTGCCCTTCTTTGTCCTGGCCGGCGACATGATGAACGTGGGCGGCACCACGCAGCGGCTCATCTCGTTCTCCAATCTGCTCGTGGGCAAGATCCGGGGCGGCCTGGCGCATACCACGGTGGTCGCGGCCATGTTCCTGAGCGGCGTGTCGGGCTCCGCAGTGGCCGATGCCTCGGCCATCGGAACGGTGCTCGTCCCGGGGATGGTCAAGGAGGGCTATGGCAGGGGCTTTTCCGCCGCCCTCACCGCGGCGGCCACGACCATGGGGCCCATCATCCCCCCGTCCATCTTCATGGTCATCATGGGCGTGACCACGGGGATCTCCATCGGCGCCCTGTTTGCGGCCGGGATGGTACCCGGCATCCTCATGGGCCTGGCCATGATGGCCATGGCCTACTACTTCGCCGTCAAGCACAACTACCCGCGGGACGAGACCCCGCTCACACGGATTCGGATCTGGAGGGAGTTCCGGACGGCAGGGCCGGCGCTCCTGGCCCCGGTGATCATCCTGGGAGGGATTCTGGCCGGCATGTTCACGCCCACCGAGGCCGCCGTGGTGGCTGTTTTCTACGCATTCGTCCTGGGCATGTGGATCTACCGCGAGCTCAAATGGAAGGACCTGGCGAGGGTCCTGGTAAACAGCGGGGTCACGACGGCCGTGCTCCTGCTGATCATCGGCATGGCCAATATCTTCGCGTGGGTGCTCACGGCCGAACAGATCCCCCAACGCATTGCATCGGCCCTGTTGGGATTGACCAGCGATCCGTACGCCATTCTCCTGCTGATCAACGTCGTGCTGCTGGTCGTGGGGATGTTCATGGAGGGGGGGGCCGCCATCATCATCCTGGCCCCAACCTTGCTGGAGGTGGCCAAGGCCGTGGGGATTCATCCCCTCCACTTCGGGTTCGTGATGGTCCTCAACCTGTCGGTGGGGCTCATCACCCCGCCGGTGGGGGTCCTCCTGTTTGTGATCTGCGGCATCACCGGGTACTCCTTCTCGCTGGTCACCCGCTGGGTCCTGCCTTTCCTGGTCATGGACCTCATTGTGTTGGCCGTCTGCTCGTACTTCCCGGTGGTGGTCATGTGGGTGCCCAGGCTGGTGGGGTACGTATGACGCGCAAGTCCACGAAGGGTCCTGTCCGGCGCAAACGAGGCGGGACAGGGTGGGAGGCGGACGCGGGGAGGTGGGTCTCCCGGACGGTGCGCGAGCTGCGCCCTTCCAAGATCCGGGAGATGTCCCTTCGGGCCGCCAAACTCGACGGCGTCATCTCCCTGGGGATCGGTGAGCCCGATTTCCAGACGGCTCCGGAGATCTGCCGACGGGCCCTGGCGGATGCCCTGGCGGGCGCCACCCATTACGCCCCCTCCCAGGGGGACCCGGAGCTCCTGGACGCCCTGCGGGGCCATATGGGGGAGTCCTACGGCCTCGCCGTGGCCCCGGAGAACCTCATGGTCACCACCGGCGGGATGGGGGCCCTCACCGCGGTCTTCCGGACCATTCTGAATCCGGGGGACGAGGTCCTCGTCCCGGAGCCGCACTTTCCCGAGTATCGCGCCCACATCGAGCTGGCCGGGGGCAAGGTGGTGCACGTGCCCACCCGGTTCGATCAAGAGTACGTGCTCACGGCCCGTGCCGTGCGGGGAGCCCTCACGGAGCGGGCGAAGGTCCTCCTGCTCAACACCCCCAATAACCCAACGGGCGCGGTGATCCCCGGGGCGCAGCTGGACGAACTTGCCGAGCTGGCTCGGGAGAAGGACCTGCTGGTGGTCTGCGACGAGGTGTACGATCAACTCATCTACGACGGCCGCCGGCACGAATCCATCGCCACCCGTCCGGGCATGGCGGCCCGAAGCCTGGTCATCGGGTCCTTCTCCAAGACGTTCGCCATGACGGGTTGGCGCTTGGGGTATGCATTCGGCCCCCCCGAGATCATCGCCGAGATGACCAAGGTGGCCGCCTATTACACGTCCTGCGCGGCGTCCGTTTCCCAAAGGGCGGGTCTGGCCGCGCTGCGCCACGGGCTCAAGGCCGTTGGCCGCATGGTGGCTGCGTTCCAGCGCAGGCGCGATCTGGTCTTCGAGGCCCTGAGCGCCGTGCCCGGGGTGCGCGTTACCAAGCCGGCAGGCGCCTTCTACATCTTCCCCGACGTGGGGGAGATCACCCGGGATGTGGATCGCTTCGTCCTGGATCTCCTGGATCAGGAGCGGGTGGTGGTGATCCCCGGGACGCCCTTCGGCCCGTCGGGCAGGACAAGCCTGCGCATGGCCTTCACGGTGGATCTGCCCCTTCTGGAGGAGGCCATGACCCGCTTTGCGCGCTTCGCGGCTCGACGGCCCCATCGGCCGATGGCGGGAAGTGGGGCTATCCGCCGGGCAGATCAAAGGCGCGGCTGAGGGACTCCACCGCCGCGGGGAGTTCCTCCTCCAGGATGACGCAACTGATGGTGGAGATGGACGTGCTGATGGACAGGATGTTGATCCGGGCCGACGCCAGGGCCTTGAAGAAGGTGCCTGCGATCCCGTGGCGCTCCCGGAAATGGGGACCGAAGATGGAGACGGTCCCCACCCCCGCCCGATGCAGGATCTGAGCGAAGCCGATCTCGTCCCGGGCCTGCTCGAGGAGCGTGACGGCGTCCTTCATGAAGCGCTTCTCCACGCAGAAGGCCACGTGGCTTCGTCCGCGCTCGTCCATGGAGTGGGCGATGAATTCCACGTTGATCCGGTGCTGGGCCAGGGTCTGGAAGATGCGCGATGCCACCCCGGGACGATCCACGATCCCCGTGACGTTGATGCCGGCCAGGCCGGTGGACTGGAGGATCCCACCGATCTTCACCCGCTCCACAGCCCCCCCCGATGCGCGAACAGCCCCGCCGCTGCCTTTTACCACAACCGATGGCGTCCTGACAACTTTTTGCGTGGGCGTGGGGCAAATCCCCTCAAAAGGGCTTGCTTTATAGCCTACCAAGTTTATAAACTATGTCAAACAGCCTGGGAGGCGCGTGATGAAGTTGTCCACCCGAGGCCGGTATGGAGCCCGCTTCATGCTCGATCTGGCCATGCATGACAGGGGAAAGCCGGTGTTGTTGAAGCAACTGGCCGACCGGCAGGGTTTATCGGTCAAGTACCTGGAGCAGCTCGTGGGGCCGTTGAGAAGGGCCGGGCTGGTCAGGAGCAAGCGGGGTGTGAGCGGAGGGTTTCACCTGGCGAGGCCGGCGGAAGAGATCCTCCTGCTGGAGGTGGTGGAGGCGGTGGAAGGCCCCCTGTCGCTGGTGGACTGCGTGATGCACCCCTCCGGCTGCCCCCGCGCTACGCGTTGCGTCACCATGGAGGTCTGGGCCGAGGCCAGCATGGCCATGCGCCAAGTGCTGTCGAGGATCACCCTGGCGGACCTCATCGGTCGCCACGGCACCAAGGGGTGAGGGCATGCCCATTTACAACAGCATTGACGAGACCATCGGTCGGACCCCCCTGGTGAGGCTCCGGCGGGTGGCCAGGATGGTGGACGCGGAGCTTGTGGCCAAGCTCGAGTCGTTCAACCCCTGCCACAGCGTCAAGGACCGCATCGGCGTCAGCATGATCGACGCGGCCGAGCGTGCCGGGAAGGTCACGCCGGAGACCGTGATCCTGGAGCCGACGAGCGGAAACACGGGCATCGGGTTGGCCCTGGTCTGCGCTTCCCGGGGATATCCCTTGGTGCTGACCATGCCCGAGACCATGAGCACGGAGCGCAGGATCCTGCTGCGAGCCCTGGGTGCCAGGCTGGTGTTGACCCCCGGGTCCGAGGGGATGCCCGGGGCCATCCGCAAGGCGCAGGAGATGGCGTCAGAGGACGGGCGGTACTTCATCCCCCATCAGTTCAGCAATCCGGCCAACCCGGAGATCCACCGCCGCACCACGGCCGAGGAGATCTGGCGGGACACCGGGGGGCGGGTGGACATCCTCGTGTCCGGCGTGGGCACCGGAGGGACCATCACCGGCGTATCCGAGGTGATCAAGGCGAGAAAGCCGTCATTCCGGGCCGTGGCCGTGGAGCCTGCCGAGTCGCCGGTCCTCTCCGGGGGAAAGCCCGGGGCTCACCGCATCCAGGGGATTGGCGCGGGGTTCGTCCCCCAGGTCCTCAACAGGGAATTGGTGGACGAGGTCATCGCCGTCAAGAGCGACGATGCGGGGAAAATGGCCCGGTGCCTGGCGCGGGACGAGGGGATCCTCGTGGGGATCTCCAGCGGGGCAGCGGCCTGGGCGGCCCTGGAGGTGGCGGGGCGCGCGGAATCCAGGGGAAAGCTCATCGTCGTGGTCTTCCCGGATACGGGCGAACGCTACCTGAGCACCTGGCTCTTCCAGGAGGAGCGGGAGGAGTTGGGGCTGTGAGCCTCGGGGGCCGTTGACGGGTTCCGAGGCCTTGGGTATCATTCACCGAGCGAGGCGCCCTTCAGGGCGCCTCGCTCGGACTCCATGGGTTCCTGGGCGGCGGGGACTAGGCGGCGTCCATGGGCCGATGGATGGCCAGGAGAATCCTTCCAGGAAAGGCAGGTGATGGCGATGGGATGGATCATGCGCGGCCCCGGCAAGGGGCATGCACCGGGCAATGCAACGGCCTTCTGGGAGGCCCTGGGGGACACGATGCCGGGCGCGGGCGGTCCCGTCGCCGCAGCCCGCCATGGACTGGGAGGAGCAGATGCCGAAGACGATCCAGGAGATCAACGAGAAGATCCGTAAGGGCAAGGCCGTGGTCTTCACGGCCGAGGAGATCATCGAGTTCGCCAAGCAGGAGGGGGCGAAGCAGGCCGCCCGGAAGGTGGACGTGGTCACCACCGGGACCTTCGCCCCCATGTGTTCTTCCGCCGCGTACTTCAACATCGGCCACACCAAACCGAGGATCAAGTTGGGCGGCGGGCAGGTGACGCTCAACGACGTCCCGGCCTACACCGGCCTTGCCGCCGTGGACATCCTGCTGGGGGCCACGGCCATTCCCGACGACGACCCGCGAAACAGCGTGTACCCAGGGGAATTCCGGTACGGCGGCGGGCACGTGATCCATGACTTCCTGGCAGGAAAGGGGGTGCGCCTGGAGGCCCGGGCGTACGGAACGGACTGCTACCCCAAGAAACGGCTGGCCATCTCCCTTCGGCTGGAGGAGTTGAACGAGGCCGTCTTGTTCAATCCGAGGAACGGGTACCAGAACTACAACGTGGCCGTGAACCTGTCCAAACGGGTGATCTACACGTACATGGGGACCCTGCGCCCGGACCTGGGCAACGCCAACTACTGCTGCGCGGGACAGCTCTCGCCGTTGATGAACGATCCGCTGTACCGGACCATTGGCGTGGGGACCCGCATCTTCCTGGGGGGCGGCATAGGGTACGTAGCCTGGCACGGCACCCAGCACAATCCGGGTGTGCCTCGGACCGAGGGGGGGATCCCCCGGGGCGGGGCGGGCACCCTGGCTGTCATGGGAGATCTCAAGCAGATGAAGGCCGAGTGGCTCCGCGGTGTCTCCTTCCTCGGATACGGGGCGAGCCTGGCCGTGGGGCTGGGCGTCCCCATCCCCATCTTGGACGAGGACATCCTGTCGCACACCCTGGTGACCGATGGGGACATCTGGGCCCCCATCGTGGATTACAGCGAGACCTACCCCAGCCGGGGGTCCGACGTGCTGGGCGCGGTGACCTATGCCCAGCTGCGCACGGGCAAGATCTCGTACAACGGCCGGGAGATCCCCACCGCGAGCCTCTCGAGCTATCTCAAGGCCCGGCAGGTGGCGACCCTGCTCAAGGAGTGGATCTCCCAGGGGAGTTTCCTCCTGAGCGAGGCCGTGGCGCCCATCCCCGGCCCGGACAGCGGGTACGCCTTCAAGCCGTGCAAGGAGAAGCCCGTTGGGTGATGGAGAGCGTGCCTCGGGGCGCCGAGGAGGTCACCTTGACCGCCCGGCGCCCTTTGCTTTTTCGGTGGACAGCGGCCGGCGGTTCATGTAGACAATGCGGAGCCGCGATGTCGTCGGAGGAGGAAGCCATGGTAGCTGCCGATGTCTGGAAGCCGTTCGAGGAGGTCATGTCCGACCCTCTCCATTGGGCGGCGGCGTGGAGGGCGCGCAGCGGAAGGAAGGTGATCGGCCACCTGTTGCCCGATGTGCCCGAGGAGGTCATTCATGCGGCGGGCGGACTCCCCCTGGCCCTGGAGGGTGCGGGGATCCCCATCTCTTATGCCCAGGCCGCCATCCCGGGATACACGTGCTCGCATGCCATGGGGCTCCTGGAGCTGGGGCTACGGGGGGCCCTGGACGGGGTGGACGCGATGGTGATCCCCTATGTGTGCGATACCACCCGAAACCTGTTCCACACATGGACCCATCGATTCCCGCAAGTGCCCAGCGAGTTCCTGAGGCTGCCCAAGAGACTTGAGCATTCCGGGGCCACCCGGTACTTGGAGGCCGAATTCCGCCGCCTGGCCCGCTGGGTGGGGGAAGTCACGGGCAAGGCCCCGGGCGAGGAGGACCTGGTCAGCAGCGCGGAGCTGTATAACCGAAGCCGTTGGCGGCTGCGGGAAGCCTACCGCCTGCACCGACAACGCCCCTCCATCTGGACCGCGGAGCGGGTGGGCCTGCTGCTGGCATCGTCCCTGAGGGTTCCTCGGGAGGAGCACATGGCATGGATGGATTCCCTCCCATGGGATATCGATCCCGTGGGCCGGGTCGATGGGAGGGTCCCGCTGTACGTGCGGGGAAAGGTGTGGGATCCGCCGGGTATCTTGGGTCTCCTGGATCAACTGGGGTTCCTGGTCGTGGGCGACGAGATGATCACGGGGTTGAGGTCGGTGGCGTGCGACGTGGCGACGGAGGGGGATCCCTTCCGCGCCCTGGCGAAAAGACTGGTCTGCGCCCCGCTCTATCCAGGGTATTATGTCGAGCCGGCCCACGTGGTGACCGGCTTCATGGGGCGGGTCCGGGGCAGCGGGGCCAAAGGGGTCCTCTTTCTCAACCCCAAGTTCTGCGAGGCCGCGGGTTTCGATCTGCCGGATCTGTCCCGGGCACTGGAGCAGGAGAGGATCCCGTCCCTGGTTCTGGAGACCTCGACCCGGGGGGGATCCCTGGGGCAGATCCGCGTGCGCCTGGAGGCCTTTCGCGAGATGCTGGGGGACGAACTGCCGTGAGGACAAGTCCGTCCTGGGTCATCCCGCGTCCGTGAGAGGGCGGGGTTGCAGGCGGACCGATCGGGGGAGAAACGGGAAGGAGCGGATTCCATGAACCCCATTCAGACGCTCAGACAGCTCAAGCAGATCAACGTGGACTATTACACGGCAGCCCATACGGCGAAACAGAACGGGAAGTTCATCGCATACGTGAACGCCTTTACCCCCGTTGAATTGCTGTACGCCATGGACTTCATCCCCATATACCCGGAGAACCATGCTGCCATCCTGGGAGCGCGGAAGATATCCGAGGAGGTTTCTCCCGCCGCCGAGAAGCTGGGCTACTCCTTGGACCTTTGCTCCTATGCGCGTTGCGATGTGGGCTCGATCCTGACGGGAAAAAGCCCGACATTCGGCCTCCCCAAGCCGGACCTCATCGTCGAGTCCAACAGCCAGTGCGGGACCATCACCAAGTGGTTCGAGGTGTTGAGCCGCATGTACCATGCCCCCATGTTCCTCATCGACGTGCCCCACTCGGGCAACGGGGAGAGGGACGCCTCCGCGGAGGCCTATGTCCGGGGGCAGCTGGAGGAGTTGGTGGAGGTGGTGGAGAGGATCTCGGGGCGGAAACTGCAGGAGGATCGATTGAGGCAGACCATTCGCCTCTCCCAGGAGGCCTCCCAGCTCTGGACCCGGGTCCTGACGGCGGGAAGCGGACGGCCTTCGCCCATCAGCGTGTTCGACCAGTTCATCGCCATGGCCCCCATCGTGGCCCAGCGGGGGACCCGGGTGGCCGTCGATTTCTACAAGGCCCTCCTGGACGAGCTGGAGGACCGGTTGTCGCGAGGGGTCGGGGCCGTGACCCAAGAGCGGTATCGCCTGTTCTGGGACAACCTGCCCATATGGCCCGAGCTGAGGCGCCTGTCTCAGTTCCTGGACGACCGGGGGGCCTGCCTGGTGACGTCCCTGTACACGTGGGCCTGGGCCACCCTGGCAGTGGGCGAGGAGGACCCGCTGGGGGATTGGGTCAACCAGTACCTGTACACGGCCAACCTCCATCTGGAGCGCCGCATCGACACGTATGTGGAGTACGCCAGACAGTACGGCCTCGACGGGTTCCTTTACCATTCCAACCGGAGCTGCAAGATGGTGTCCCAGGACATCCCGGAACTCCGCCAGGCCGTGACCGAACGGTGCGGTGTGCCGGGGGTCATCCTGGAGGCGGACCACAACGATCCCCGCCTGTATGCGGTGGAAACCCTGGAAAGCCAGATCCAGACGTTTTTGGACCTCATTGAATCGCGCAGAAAGACGTGACAAATCGGGCTTCCTGGGAAAAACGAACCACCCGGGCCCTGCTTCCAGCCAGGGCCCGGGGCTGGAAAACGACTCGCCGACTGGTATTTGCACGATGCCGGATGCAAACGCGCACTGTTTGCGAGTTGCCTGGATCCTGTCGTTTCCGTTTGCATGGAGGGCAGGGTGCGTGTAGAGAACCTCATTTTGGCCCGGCAGGTGGCGAGCAAAGGCAGGATCCCCCACGACCCGGGCACGCCAGGGGATCTCGGTGCGCGCTGGAGACGGCTCCGGACGGGCCTCTCCAGTGCCCCTGCCCCATGGGAGGCGAAAGGCCCTTTCCTGGGCGAGATGGACGTGACGATCCGGTCACTGGCCGCCAACATCCTGAAATACGGCGGGGTGGCCTCGGTTGTTGCGAGATTCGGCCATATCCAAGGGCATTTGGGTTCATCCCTCCGAAGCGAGATCGAGGGACTCCTTCTCGCCTTGCACGACCAGTACGTTGTGGGCCGGAATTGGGAGCTGCGCCGCGGTATGGGGGAGGCCCTTGGCCGTGCGCGCCCCATAGAGGGGCGTGGCGTGGCGGGCTGCCGCCAGTGCGGGGCGTGCTGCGCGGGCGATGCCCGCGGCCCCATCAGCACGAGCCCGGCGGACATCCGGCTCTGGGAAAGCCTGGGGAGGGACGATCTCCTTTACTATACCCTTCCGGGTTCGGCCACTGCGCCAGCCCGTGCGGCGTCCCTGGATTTCCTGGCCTGCCCTTTCCTCCGTTTCGCCGAATCGCGCCAAGGGGTCTGCCTCGTTCATCCAGTCAAACCCCTCATCTGCCGGGAGTTCGGCTGCGAAGCTCCCTCCTCGGGGTGAGGTTGCCCGGCGCCCCGTTCACGAGCCTGTACGTGCAAGGCAGTCCTTGGATGGTCCTGCAAGTGCCGGTCCGCGTTCTCACCGGATCAAACCGACGGCCAGGTTGTTGGTCTCGTTGGACTCCGCAACATTGTTGTCCGGGTCGATCACCGCGATAACGTAACTCGGCTGTGGGCCGGTCCGGCGCGGAGGCGTTGCAAACACGAACAGCTTGGCCGAAGCCCCTGGTTTCAGCGCCGGGACCCTGAGGGTCTGCACCAATGTGTCCCCTGTGTTGTACTGGTCGTCCTGTGAGAGATACACCCTGGCCCTGGTGGTCGGAGAGGCCGTAAGGCCTGTATTGGGCACGACCAGCCATCCTATCAGGAAGAACTTGGATTTGGCCGGTTGCCAGAAAAGCATGGTCCATGAGCCCGACAGGTCCGGAAGGTTCGGGGGCGCCTGAACGGCAGTGGACTGAGAGGTCGCGTTGTTGGCCGGGTTGGGGTCGCTGGTCGTGCAGGCGACCGAGGCCGTGTTGGTGATGGTGCCAGCCGCGCCGGGCGCTGTGACCTGAATGATGGCCGTGACCGAGGCGCCGTTGGCCATGTCGCCGATGGCGCAGGTCACAATTCCCCCGGCCTCGCTGCATGTTCCCTGGGTCGAGTTTGCGGACGAGAAGATGGTCCCCGCCGGGAGGGTGTCCGTGAGGGTCACGCCGATGGCGGGCCCGGGCCCGCTGTTGGTGACGACGAGCGTGTAGGACAAGGGCTGGCCCGTGGTCACAGGGTCGGGCGAGTCCGTCTTGGTCAAGGACAGATCCGAATCCAGCCGCACGAAGTGGGCCGTCACGTTCCGGGCAGCGCTCATGGTCACCGTGGCGGGATTGTCGCTTCCGGTCAGGTCCCCGCTCCAGTGGTCGAACCGCCAGTCCGGGGCGGCGCTGGCCGTGAGCGCGACGGGCGTCCCCTCCGGATAGCTTTCGGAGCAGTCCCCCGGGCAATCGATGCCGTCCGCTGTCACGGAACCCGATCCCATGGTGCTGACCGTGAGGGTCCCCAGGACCACCCCTGTGCGCGTGGCATAGTACAGGTCCCCCAGGAGATGGCGCCGGTAGCTTGCTTGGGGCCTCCCGGAGCCGTCCACGGCGATGTCACCCGCCACGTGCGACCACGCCGCATAGGCATCCGGGTCCACGTCCTCCACGGTCCAGGCCCCTGGGCTTCCGGTGATGTATTTCAGTGGATACTCGTACGCGGGGGTGGGGCAGTCGTGCATGAGGATGTGGAGCCCGCCCCCCGAATCCACGGCAATGGAAGAGGGCCTCCCGCCCAGGGGCAGGTCGTGGAAGGTCCAGGCGCCGAATCCCCCGGTTGCGTATTTCGGGCCCGCGTCCGTGGAATAGACCACGTGGAGGACCCCGGTTGAATGCAAGGCCATCCAGGGATCCGGCCAGGAGTTCACGTCGCTCGCCAGGGTCTCGATGTCCCACAAGCCTCCGGGCGGCTTCACGGCGTGCTTGACGGTCCCCGGGGGGAGCACCCCGTCGAAGTACACGATATGGATCTGGCCTGCCGAGGTCACGGCGATGGTGCTGTGGTATCCCCCGTATTCGACCGAGTTGTCCACGGTCTCGATGGTCCACGCGCCCAAGGCGTCTCGCACCGCGTGTTTCAGCCCGGCCTGGGAGTTGTAGCTGATGTGGACCAGATCCGCCGAGTCCACGGCGATGTCGCTGTCCCCTCCGACCCAATCCGACTCTACGGTTTCGATGGTCCATGCGCCCGGGGCCCCGAAGGCGTGCATCAAGTAGTAGTTCCCTCCTCCCGGGTAGCTGATGTGCGGGGTGTTGGCCGAATCCACGGCAATGGAGGTGCGGTTGCTCCCCACTCCTCCCGCATCCACCGTGTCCAGGATCCAGACGCCGGTGGCGTTGGTGGCGTACCGGAGGTCCGCTCCCGTGATATCGAAGTGGGAGATGTGGGATTTGCCGTTTCCATCCAGGGCGATGGAGCTGTACAGCCCCACATCGCGAGTGTAATCCACGGACTCGATGGGGCTCCAGGAACCCCCCAAAGGCTTGGCCGTGTACCGCAAGTCGAAATCGCTGTCGTACGCCCAGTCGTGATAGACGACATGCCCTGTCCCCACCCCATCCACGGCCAGGGCCATGTGCTTTGCGTTACGAGGAGTGGAGGCGTCCGCGAACTCCGTGGACCAGCCTCCGGCAGGGGCGCGGATGGCGCACTTGACCTGGGTATTCGGATTCTCGAAATAGCCATAGACGATGCGCACTTCCACGCCTCCGCCCGCTGGCTCCCAGATGGCCAGCGCGGGCAGCGTTTGTCTGATGCCGCTGAAAGGGCCGGGGTCAGAGTCCGCTGTCTCGATGCTCCACAAGGTCTCCCCCACGGCCCGGGTGGCGTACTTCAGGTCTCCGTAGTCCAGTTTCGTGACATACCCGATGTGGACCCTTCCCGATGAGTCCACGGCTATGGTGGGCGATATGGGCTTGGCCGTGTCATCCACGATCTCCGTGGACCACGCACCGCCATCTCGCTTGGCGTATCGCAAGGAGGATGGCCCGGTGGTGTAACTGTTCGTGGCGTAGACCATGTGGACGCTCACCGTGCCGGGGACGGGCTCGAACACGGCCAGGTCCGCACAGCCCTGGAACTGACTGGAGTCCAGCTCCACGTCCTCCGTGGACCACGCGCCAAGGCCTCCCCTCATGTACTGGGCGCCGACAGAACGCGAGACAAAACCGATGTGCACGGTACCCGAGGAGTCCACGGCGACGGAGGGCTGCCAGACGTCATGATCGACTAGGGTCTCGATGTCCCAGGCCCCCGCATTGCCCCGGGCGTACTTGACTTTGTTCAGTCCGACGTACACGACGTGGACCACTCCGGACCCATCGATGGCGATGGCCGGAGTTGCCCCCACGCCAGGTGCGTCGTCGATGGTCTCCACGTGCCAGCCTGCGGCGTTCCGGTACGCGTAATACAGATGGTCTCCTCCATACGCCACGTGGGGCCGATTGGAGCTGTCCACAGCAATGGTTCCCTGCAGCCAGCCACCGTCACCGAAATTCTTCGGAGCGTCGACTTCCTCGACGGCCCACTGGGCATTCGCCGGGCAGACCGCAAGATGCACGCCCAGGATCCCCGCCAGAATCACCCCACCGATCATGCACAGCGGATATCTTCGCATGGTCGATTCCTCCTTTTTTCGGCATGGCCGGGGGAAAAGCAACCCTCATGCCACCCCGTGGAGGGCGGGGAGGGGGTGCGGGCGAACCGGCGCATCCCCCCGTGGAGCTTGTGGGAATCGCTTCAAGGACATATCTGAAAGGGGGGCAGGATTTCCGCGGGACCCCATCCGAAGGATCGGGGAACGGCTCCATTCGACCGCTTCGATCACCGGGGCGGTTGATATGAACCGATCCTCTCAGATTCCGTGGAGCATCATTCGGTAGCGCAGGTGGCTTCGGCTGATGCCGAGGAGGCGGGCGGCCTGGCTCTTGTTTCCCCCGCAGGACTGAAGGGCGCGCTGGATGAGCTCCCGCTCGGCCTGGGCCAGCGTGGGAAGGGAGGCCGCATCCACGCAGCCCAACTGGGGCTGCTGCTGATCGCACTCCATCTCCCCCCAAAACACCGGATGGGAGGAGAGTGCCTCCAGACCGATGACCCCCTCTCGACTCATGAGGGACGCGGACCGAAGGACGTTCATCAGCTCCCGAACGTTCCCGGGCCAGTGGTAGTCCTTGAGGAACGCCAGTGCCCTGGGCTCCAGGGCCGGGGGCAGGCCCCCCGATTGGGCCGCGAAGAGCCTGAGGTAGTGTTCTGCCAGCAGCGGGATGTCGTCACGACGCTCCCTCAGGGCCGGCACGTGAATGGGAAAGGACATGAGGCGATGGTACAGGTCCTCCCGGAACCGTCCCTCCCTGGCCCACTGATCCAGGGGACGATTGCTCGAAGCCAGGATGCGGCAGTTCACCTCCACGGTGCGCGCGCCCCCCAGGGGATAAAACCGCTTCTCCTCGATGGCCTGGAGGATCTTGGGCTGGAGGGCCGCCTCCAGCTCCCCGATCTCGTCCAGAAGAAGGGTCCCCCCCTGGGCCAACTGGAACTTTCCCTTCTGGCGCGACGCGGCGCCGGAAAAAGCACCCTTCTCGTACCCGAACAGCTCGCTCTCCAGCAGGGCCGCCGGGATGGCCGCGCAATTCACCTTCACGAAGGGTCCGTCCCTCTGCGGGCTGAGACCGTGGATCATCCGCGCCAGCAGGTCCTTGCCCGTGCCGGTCTCCCCCAGGAGGAGCACGGTCAGGTCCGTGGGCGCCACCTTCCGAAGCCGGTCCAGCAGGACCTTGACCGGCGGGGATTGACCCAGGAACACCGGCTCGCCGAGGCTCTCCCTGAGGAGCTGTCTCAGGTCCCGGTTCTCCTCGGCCAGGGCCCGGACCTTCAGGGCGTTTCGCACCGTGGCCAGGAGGGTCTCCTCCTGAAAGGGCTTGGTGATGTAATCCAGGGCGCCATCGCGGATCATCTGCACCGCGGACTCGATGGTCCCGAAGGCCGTCATCACGATGAAAGGGACCTCCGGAGCCACCAGGTTTCGCTGCCGCAAGAGGTCCGCGCCGTTGTGCCGGGGCATGCGCAGATCCGAGATGACGAGGTCGAAATCCCCGGATTCCATGAGTCTGGTGGCCTGATCGCTCTCCGTGGTGGAGACCACGTCGTACCCCCCGGTGCGGAGCATGATCTCCAGGATGCGGCAGTACCTGGGCTCGTCGTCGACCACGAGAATGCGCGGGGTCATGGGTTCCCCTGTGCCTTGGAATCCGAGTGCGCGCAGGACGTCTCCGCCCGGCCGGGAAACCGGAGAGCAACTTCCGTGCCGTGATCCGGACGGGATGCCATGCGCACCTCGCCTCCATGGGCGTCCATGATCTTGCGGACAACGGCCAGTCCAAGCCCCAGCCCGCCGTCCTTGGTGGTGTAGAATCGCTCGAAGACCCGGGGAAGGGAGTCGGGGGAGACGCCCTTTCCGGTGTCGCTGACCGCGATGCGCACGGAGGCCCCGGAGTCCTCCCCCCTCGCCGTGGAGATGATCAGATCTCCTCCTTCGGGCATGGCGTCCTCCGCATTGGTGAAGAGGTTCAGGAGCGCCTGATACACCTGCTTGGGGTCGAGCCATGCCTTCGGGAGGGCGGGATCCAGGGAGAACCGCACCGAGATGTGCGCGGGACTCCTTCGACGGGATTCCCAGAGGAAGGCCGCGGACTGCACCAGGTCGTTGACGTCGGCCTCGGCCTTGGAGGGCGGTGACATGCGCGCGAACTGCAGGAACTCGTCCACGGTGCCGGACAGGCGATCCACCTCCTCCATGATGAAGCGCGACACCTCCTCCCGCTCCGCGGGTTCCACGGCCTTCCTCAGGATCTCCGCGGACCCCCGGACGATACCCAGGGGCGTCTTCAGCTCGTGGGCGAGGATCGCCGCCCCCTCTCCCAGATCGGCCATCTTCCTGGCCTGAATCAGCCGGTGGGACAGTTCCGCCAGGTCGCGATTGGTTCGCTGCAACCCCTCCAGCAACCGCACGTTTCCCACCATGTGGGCGGCCTGGGTGCACAGGGTCTGAACCAACTGGATCTCCTCGGTGCGCAGCAGCCGGCGGGTGGCCGTCTCTCCTAGAAAGTAGAATCCCCAAAGCTCCTCTCCGCTCTTGAGCGGGAAGACCGTCGCCTCCACCGAGATGGGCAGAGGAGGTTGCACGGGACCTCCATCGAGGGCGTCAAGCTCCGGATGGAGGTGCCAAAAGGGCTGCGGCGGGCCCGCGGCCATCTCATCCAGCCACGCCAGTACATCGACCGTGCCGCAGATCCAATCCTCCGGCCGCCCTTTCAGTTCCCAACCCGCCCCCAGTTGACTCCGGAGGGCAAGGGCGGAACAATCCACCGAGAGCTGAGCGGGCACGTCTTTCAACAGCACGCTTTGGAGTTCTTCGATGCGGGAACTCCGGCTCAGCCGCGTGCTTCCCTCCATGAGAAGGCTGGGGAAACCGCGCTTTTCTGGAAACCATGCCCGGTCCATGAGCCCCTGCACAACGTTCTTCAGCGGGTTGAAAAGAAGAGCCGCGCCCAGGAGAAAGAGGAAATCCGCCGGGGATGTGGCCCCGCCGGAGACCCTCGTCATCTGGTGCAGCGCCCCCAGGCTCACCAGGTACGCCCCCACCAGGAGGACCACGGAGACACCGTACACAAGGCTTCCATGGACGATGGTATCCACGTCCCACAAGCGGTAGCGGTAAAAGGCGAAGAGGTACGCGAACAGGATCAGGGGCAGGGGAGCCACGCTGAGTCCGTAGCTCAAGATGGGTTCGCCCGTCAGCGCCTTGGGCAGGCCGTAGAGCAGGATGTACGGGGACATGCCGAGGGCATGCCCCCAGAGGAGCCACTTGAGCTGGGCCTTGAGCACGGCGTCCCGGGTGGTCCGATAGGCTCTTCCCAGGATCCCCACACCGAAGACGACCACGAGGCCCGCGATCAGATACAGCACGCGGTACGCCGCCTCAACGGCGAGCAGGGGTCGTCCCCAGCCGGCCGCCATGGCCGCAAGGGCCGCAGCCGGAGGGGCCCCGTACAGGACCCATGGGATCCATCTCCGCAAACGCAGGTGACCGCGGGTCGCAAGAAAGATCACGACGAGGTAGAGCCAGGACGAGAAGATCATGCACAGGGCGCCGTAACTCACGCCGAGCATGAGCGGCAACCGCGGGCTCAACTGCATAGTGAGGTGGAATCCCGAGTAGTTGTACATGCTGAGGGCCGAGGCGAACAGGATGACCGACAGGATGCGAACCCTGGGTTGTCCCGGATTCCGAAGGAGAAGGTAGACGCCGCAAGGGAGGATCAGGGAAGCGAGCGCCCAACGCCACAGGGGGCCCTGCACGGTATCGGCCAATGTCGGGACGCGGGGGACCACCTCCATGTGGCGAGATGATCCCCGCTCCGTCACCAACAGACGCGCCGCCTTGCCAACGGACCAGGGAGGCGCGACTGTGGCGGGAACGCGCACCAAAGCGCGCACCCAGTCCTCCACGGATCGATTCTCCACACCCGTGATGTGGGAGCCGGGCGCCAGGGGCCATTCCCGCGCCACGCCGGAGAGGCCGTCGATCCGATACCCTACGGTGGTGATCGTCCCGTAGAGGCCCAGGTACGGAGCGCCGCAGAAGCTGAGGACCTCCCATACACCGTACAGCCCGACCAAGAGGGCCATGGCCATCAGGGCACGAAAACCCCCGCGCGACTTGACCGAATCGCTCATGCGCTCTCACCCTGTATCTTGGAGGCGAACTGCCTCAGATCCCGGACGACTTCCGGCCCGTTCCGGATGCCGGCTCGGTCCAGGAAATAGGATTCGATCCCCGCCTCCCGGGGGGCCAGGTAGTCGAATTCCCAATGATCCCCGACGTGGATCATGCGGCGGGGGTCCATCCCCAATCCCGCGCACACATGCGCATAGAAGGCGGCCGTTTTCTTCACCTGGCCCCAGTCGGACGTGGCGGACACCACGCGTTGGAACAGGCCTTCCAGCCCCCCGACGTTCATCTCGGCGCGCACAAAAGGATGGCTGGCGTTGGAGAGGATGATCATGGGGTATCGCGCACCCAGTGACCGAAGGATCTCTCCCACCTCGGGATAGAGGCGAATCAAGTGACGATGTCGCTCCAGGGTGTCGTGCCAGTCCTCATCCAGTCGAAATCGACTGTACCAGTACGGGAGGTCGTACCACTCCAGGGCGCCCTCACCCACACTCTCGTATTCAGCGAAGACCCACCGCTTGGCCTCGTCCGGGGTAACCGCGCGTTGCCGAGCAACGAGCCCGGGGATCGCCTCCCGCCAGATGGCGGTGCTGAAGTCGTGGGTCACGAGAGTTCCATCCAGATCAAAGGACAGAACCCGTCCGTTCGCCGAGCCCATGTTCCTCTCCTTGGGGGTTTGGGCTTCATTCTAGAGTGGCTCCCGGATCCGGGCAAGGGCGCCACGAAATCTGGACACCGGTGCCCGGGGTGGGTAGAATGACGGCCATGGAAGAGATCGCCCATCCATACGAACAGGGGCATTTGTTTGTGGCGGCCCTGAGGCTGTTCGAACACGGCCATCGCAGACCCCCGTCCGTCCGGGAGGTGAGCGAGATGCTGGGGATCGCCCCGGAGATGGGCCACTACCTATGCAACCGGCTGGCCAGGATGGGGATCCTGGAGGTGGTGGAGGCGGCCTTCGAGGAACGGCTGTATCTGAAAGATCACCTCAAGCTGGAGGAACTGCCCCGGGAGGAGAAGGCCACGGGGCTCGAGGATGAGGTCCAGAAGCTCAGGGACGAGACAGAGAGACGCCGCGAGGAAATCGAGCGGATGCACGCCGCCCAGGGGGAGAAGAAGAAGGACCTCTTCTCAGACCTGGAGCGCCAGCTCAAAGAGGGCCTGAAGAAAAAGAAGAACCCCCTGGACGATCTGTAACCCCCCGTTGCCGCCGCGACACAGAAGAGGGGACCGGGGATGGGAGGGTCCGGTCAAGGGATGCCGGGTGACCCTTCGTCCCTGCCGGATCCCACGGGATCCGGGTGAAAAGCCCCGGTTCATGTGTTATGTTGAGTCAACGAACCAGCGGGGATCGAAGAATGGATGACCACCGGCTCGGCGAACTGGAGGGATACAAGAGAGTCCTCGAGACCGCCCGAGACGCGGTGGTCACCATCGACGAATCGCATCGCATCGTGTTTTTCAACCGCGCGGCCGAGGAGATGTTCGGCTTCTCCAAGGCGGAGGCCATCGGCGCGGACCTCAACCTGATCATCCCGCCGGAACACCGTGCCAGACACAGGGACTACGTGCGCAGGTACGTGGAGACCCGCGCCGGGAGATTCATCAACCACACGGTGGAGCTTGAGGCCCGAAGGCGCTCCGGGGAGCCCTTTCCCATCAGCATCTCCTTCTCTGTGGCCGACGAGGGCGGGCATCTGCTCATGACGGCCATGATGCGGGACATCACCGAGGTCAAGGCGCTGGAGGAGCGCGCCCTGCAGAACGAGCGCCTGGTGTCGGTGGGCCAGGCCCTCTCGTACGTGACCCACGAGGTGAAGAACCCCCTGACGGTGATCGGCGGGTTCGCCCGCGGCCTGCTGCGGCGGGCAGGATTGGACGGCGAAGATCGCAACCGGCTGGAGATCATCGTCAAGGAGGTGCAGCGGCTGGAGGGACTCCTGGCCGAGATCCAGGACTTCACCAAACCGCTCCGGCTGGAGAAACAGCAGATCGACCTCGGCACCCTCTTGCCGGAGATCGTGGCCCTGTTCCGGGGGTCCGAGGCGTGCTCCCGGGTGGATTTCTCCATGGAGGTCGGCGGCGGCCTCAAGGTCTCGGCCGACGCGGACCGCCTGCGCCAGGTGTTCCTGAACCTCATCAAGAACGCCTTCGAGGCCATCCCGGGGGAAGGGCAGGTCTGGGTGACGGCGCGGGAAGAGGGCGGCGATGTTCATGTGGAGGTCCGGGACAGCGGCGAGGGGATTCCCCAGGGGCGAATGGAGGAGATCTTCCAGCCTTTCGTGACCACCAAGAAGGGGGGCTCTGGCCTGGGACTCCCCCTGTGTCGAAAGATCGTCCGAGACCACGGGGGGGAGATCACCCTGGTCAGCCGGCCGGGGGAGGGGACCGCGGTCCGGGTCACCCTGCCGTCCGTTGACCGTCCCTGACTCCTCGCCGTTTCCCTGTGGCGACCCCGCTTGCGCGCCCCATGGGCAAACCGCCCGCGTCGGCCCTTGACCCCGGCCCGGCCCATGCTACGCTGAGGTAAAGCGATAGCGCGGAGGTGAAACCATGGAAGAGAGTTATCTCTACGAGAGCTTCGCTGCGGACAGAGGCGCCTTTGATTCGGAGTTTACGAGCTACATCAACGCCAAGCGGCGGGACCACTGGAAGGTGAAGCAGTGCTCCTTCTGTCACCAAGATGACGGAAAGACGTGGGCCTCGTGCCTGTTCAAGAGAAAAGAGTGACCATCCAGGGGGAGGGGAAAGGCCCGGCTCGTGCCGGGCCCTTGTCTTGGATGGGGCCCTCGGCCGACCGGAGTGTGCCCCGGGGAGGTATCACTGACTGGCGCCCCAACCGGGGCCCCCGCCGCCTCGACCGCCTCCCATGCTGCGGGGGCCCGGCCCCGTCGGGGAGCCGGCCACCGGTAGCGCGCTTAACCCCATCAGTCATTGCTTGTCCCTGCTCATGCTGCAACCTCCGTTGCCGCGTGATCTTGGACCATGGCATCGCGTGGGTCGTGCCAGGTCATGGAGGCCCGGTTCGTGAAAGAAAAAATCTAATCGTATAAGGTAATTCCGATCAGACGGCGGGCCTGGAGCGCCAGACGTCGTGATCGGGTGAGTGAGAACGAAACCGCGTTGGCCGGCCCCCGGGGTCCATCTGTATAAGGACGACACACCGGGGTGCCTGCGAATCCCACTACCTGGCGTCCCCCCGGGTCCCGGCCCTGTGGCGGCCGGATCACAAGGCCCCGAGCGTCTCCAGGGCTTTCCTGACCTCCTCGATACCCTGGGCCGACAAGGGGGCCTGGGGGGGCAGGGGGGCGCCCACGCCATAGCCCTGGAGCTCCAGCCCCCCTTTGATGCAGGCGGCCAGGTTGTACTTGGTGAAGGCCTGGTTGAGGCCCCAGAGCCTTCGCTGGAGCGCCATGGCCTCGTCCCATGCGCCCCGGCGGCACAGCTCGTAGAGCGCAACGCTCTGTCTTGGGGCCAGACAGGCGGGCCCCGCCATCCACCCCACCCCGCCGATGAGCATGACGCAGGCGGGGATGTGCGCCGAGGCGGCGAAGACCTGCATGCGCCCCTCCACCCGGTTGAGGATGGACAGGAGGCGCCCCGTGTTGAAGGAGGCATCCTTGATGTACGCGATGTTGGGGACCCGGCTCAGGCGGTCGATGACCGGCAGGCTCAGGTCCGAGCGCTGGAAGTTGGGGTTGGTATAGAGGACCACGGGCAGGGCGACCGCCTCGGCGATGGCCTTGAAGTACTGGTACACCCCCTCGTCCGGAAGGGGGAAATAGGCCTCGAGGACGGCCAGGATGCCGTCGCACCCCGCCCGCTCCCATGCCTGGGCCTGGGAGACCGCCTCGGCGATGGTCGTGGAGGCCACCCCGGCCACCACCGGGACGCGGCCGCGGGCCGCCTCCACCACCACCTGGACGATGCCCTCCTTCTGGGGGCGGGAGAGGTACGCGAACTCCCCTGTGGAGCCCAGAGGCGTTAGTCCATGGACCCCGGCCGCGATCAGATCATCGCAAAGCCGCGCCAGGACATCCACCTTCACCTCACCCGAGGCATGGATGGGCGACACGAGATAGGGAAAGACGCCTCCAAAGCCCTGTTCGGTCATCGCCGCGCCCCCCGCCACTTGAGCTGGAACTCGACCTCCTGGGCGCCCCCCTCACGCTCGTGCTCGATGTTGACCACGGCATCCCAGGGGACGCGGAGTCGCTCCCCGGCGATCTGGATGGCGAAGGGCTTTCCCTGCTCCAGGCAGTCGGCCAGGCGGCGGAGTTTCGCGACGAACGCCTTGCGGGGATAGGCCCTTTCCAGGTCACGGTCCTGGCGGCGCTTCATGGGTCGACCTCCCCCTGGGTTTGACGCGGCCTCGATTGACACCCCCGGGCTTCTCCTCTATGCTCCCTAGCACATCGCGCAGGTCTCTTGGACGCGTCGGACGGACTGACACTGTAGCGAAAGGGGAGGGACACATGCAAGTGGCACAGAAGGTCGTGGATGCCTACAGGTTTCTGCCGCCCAGCCTGGCGGCCTGGGTGCGTACATTCATCGGGGACAAGCCGTTTGAGGGAGAGATCCCCTGGACGCCCCTGAAAAAGCCATTGGGTCAGACGGTGATCTCCATGGTCACCAGCGCCGGCATCAACGTGACATCCGATCCCCCGTTCGACATGGAGCGGGAGAAGCGGGAGCCGCTCTGGGGGGACCGCTCCTATCGGGCCATTCCCAAGGGGACCACTGCCGCACAGATCGACGTGCATCACCTGCACATCAACACCAACTGGATCAAGCAGGACATCAACGTCATGCTTCCTATGGCCCGCATGGCCGAACTGGAGCAAGAGGGCGTCATCGGCAAGCTGGCCCCCACGTCGTATTCCTTCTATGGGTTCCAGTGGCAGAACACGGAGTTCCTCCAGACGGCCGTCGAGCCCATGGCCCGGGGCATGAAGCGGGAGGGAGTGGATGCCGTGCTCCTTTTTCCCGCTTGACCCTTCTGCTGCCAGTCCGTGGGACTGGCCGCTCGGCATCTGGAGGGGCGCGGCTTTGCCACCGTGGTCCTGAACCCCATCTGGACGTTCCATGCCATCGTGGGCATCCCCCGGACGGCAGCCATCGAGTATCCCTTCGGTCGGCCTGTGGGCCAGGTCCACGACCCGGAGGGGCAGAGGCAGGTCCTGTTGGGCATGCTGAAGGTCCTGTCCGAGGCCCGGGAGCCGGGGGAAATCCGGCACCTTCCCTTCACGTGGCCCGAGGAGCCCAAGGAGGCCGACTGGCAGCCGCCTGAGATGTCGCCCCTCATCAAGTACTACCTCGAGGAGCTCAAGGCCGCCCGCAGGCGCGAGGCGGATCAGGCCAAGACCAAGGGCTGAGCGGTGCTTCGCAGCACGTTCCTCCACGTCCCGGGCGTGGGGGTGAAGACCGAAAGGGGGCTCTGGGCCTCGGGGGTGCTTCGATGGAAGGATTGCCCGGGACCCGGGCTCCAACGGCTCTCCGCGGCCAGGCAGCGGGCCCTGCGGGAGGCAATCCCCGAATCCGCCAGGCGCCTGGAGGCCGGCGATGCCCGTTTCTTCGGGACCCGGCTGCCCTCCTCGCAGCTCTGGCGTCTCTTCCAGGAGTTCCGAAGCAGCACCGCCTACCTCGATATAGAAACCACGGGAATGGACGGATGGGGGATGCATATTACCACCATCGCCCTGTATGACGGGCGGACCGTCCGACACTACGTGCACGAGGAGAACCTTCGGGAGTTTGTGGAGGACATCCGGCCGTACCGGCTCATCGTCACATACAACGGCCGCTGCTTCGACGTGCCCGTGCTGCGCCAGCAGCTTCTCATCCCCATGGATCAGGTGCACATCGACCTGCGGTTCGTCTTGAGCGCCCTGGGTTACAGGGGGGGACTCAAGGGGTGCGAGCGGCAGCTGGGGCTGGACCGACGGGATCTGGACGGGGTGGATGGGTACTTCGCCGTGCTTCTATGGGACGAGTTCGTCAGGAATCGAAACCTCAGGGCCCTGGAGACACTGCTCGCCTACAACATGGAGGACGTGGTGAACCTGGAGGCCCTCATGGTCATGGCCTACAACCTGAACCTCCGGGGAACCCCTTTTGAGGAGACCCATCGGCTGCCCATGCCGGAGCGGCCCGAGATCCCCTTTGCGGCCGACCGGGAGACCATCGCGCGCATCCGCTACCGCCTCGCGCTGTCTCGAACCTCGTGAGCGGCCTCACTGGAACCTCAGCCGGATCTCCACGATCTCGGGCCGGCTGCCGATGCGCACCGGGGGGCCCCAGGTGCCCACGCCGCTGGAGACATAGACGTGGGTGTCGCCCTTTCTCGAATACCCCCAGCTCACCTCGTAGATCAACGACGTGACCAGGTTGACGGGCCAGAGTTGCCCGTGGTGCGTGTGGCCCGAGATCTGCAGGTCCACCCCGTTTCGCACCGCCTCTTCCAGGGCAAAGGGCTGATGGTCCATGAGGAGGACCGGGCGGGTTCGGTCCACGCCGGCCATGAGGGTCTCGAGGCGCCTGCGGTTGCCCCCCGTGAAGCGTGAAATGCTCCTGTCCTCCCGGCCGACGATCTGGACCCCGTTGGGCAGTGTGAGGATCTGGTCCCGAAGGACCAGCACGCCGTGCTCCTCCAGGTATCGGCAGGCGGCCTCCACGCCGCCGATGTACTCGTGGTTGCCGGTGACGGCCACCACGCCGTGCCGGGACCGAATGGCCCGGAGCAACTCCCCCACGTTGTCCTGGATGACCGGCATCAGATCCTCGTCCAGGATGTCCCCGGGGAGGAGCACCAGGTCGGCGTCCAGGGCGTTGATGCGCTGGACGATGCCCCGGAAGCGCTTGGCCCCGATGATGGTCCCCAGATGGATGTCCGAGGCCGCCACGATGCGAAGGGACCTGTCCCCCTCGATCTGCTTGGGGATGGCGATTTCCAGGACGGTGTGGCGTGGGGTGATGGCGTTGACGTGGCCCGCCGCCAGAAGCAGGGCGGTGCCGCCGAGCAAGACGGCCGTCGTCCAGCGCCGGGATCGGGCCGGGTCCGCGGTCACGGCCGACGGCAGGACCGGGGCCAGCCTGTGGACCAGACGTGCGAGATCCACGGCCAGGAGTCCCAGGAACAGATAGATCATGGCTGCGACCCAGAAGGAGCCCACCCAGATGAGGATCTCGCTGACCAGGCAGAGCCAGACGTTCTCGATGAGGCGGCCGGCGATGAAGGAGAGAAAGACGAAGGCAAACGAGGCCGCGTACGCAGGCCGCAGAGCCGAGCCCCGGGGGAGGGCCTGCCATCCCCGCCGGAAGATGTAGAAGTTGATCCCCCCGTACACGGCCAGTATTGCGAAGAAGAACAGGACAAAGCTCATGGCCCGCGCGCCAGGGTGTGAAGGGGCCTCCCCGGCTCGCCATCCACCCCGCCTTCTCCCTGGGAATTCCCGGGGCGCCCCGGTCCGCCGGGAAGCCCATTCCATTATTCCACAGGGCGCTAACCCCTGCCATAGCGCCGCCGCCAGGGTTGCATTTCTCCGCCGCTTGCCGTAAGATACGGGCTATCGTTTGGAGGTCGGAGAAAGGGGGCGGTGCAGGCTGGCTGTCCATGGACCTCCGAGGCGGCCTGCGGTGAGTGTAGCTCAGTAGGTTAGAGCACCAGGTTGTGGCCCTGGGGGTCGAGGGTTCGAGTCCCTTCACTCACCCC
>CAZEPJ010000008.1:0-83594 GCA_964514105.1 uncultured Desulfarculaceae bacterium
CCGAGTTCGTCATGCAGCGATGCACCCAGTGCTAGCGCTGCACCGAGGAGTGCCCCTTCGGGGCCATCAACGAGGACGACAAGGGTAACCCCCTGCCCAATCCCACCCGCTGCCGACGCTGTTCCATCTGCATGGGAAGCTGCCCGGAGCGGATCATCTCCTTCAAGGATTACTCGGTGGACATTGTGAGCTCCATGATCAAGGCCGTCGAGGTCCCCGAGGAGGACGAGGAGAAGCCACGGGTTGTGGTGCTGGCGTGCGAGAACGACGCGTATCCCGCCCTGGATTTGTTGGGGCAGCGCCGCCTGGCGCTGAACCCCTATGTGAGGGTGATCCCCATGAGGTGCCTGGGGTCGCTGAACCTTATCTGGATCGCCGACGCCCTGTCCAAGGGGATCGACGGCATCCTCCTGCTGGGTTGCAAGCACGGGGACGATTATCAGTGCCACATGGTCAAGGGGAGTGAACTGGCCAACTACCGGCTCTCCAAGGTGTCGGAGACCCTTGATCGCCTGGCACTGGAGTCGGAGCGGGTGCGCATCGAGCAGGTGGAGATCCGGGACTACGACCGCATCCCGGGCCTCATCGATGCCTTCGTGCAGCGGGTCCGGGAGATCGGTCCCAACCCGTACAAGGGGTTCTGAAGAGGTCCCGGGAGGGGGACGTCGCGAGGCTGCGAGTCGGGACGCAGCGGGGGTCGGACCCCTGCGCGTGAGACGGGGGGGGGACGATGCCAGGGCCCCCCGAGCCACAGGAGCGGATCATGGAAGCCAGAACGCCGTACTTGGAAGTGAGCGAGGCCATCGTGGCCTCGGGGGCCGAGACCCTCTACTGGTGCATGCAGTGCGGGCTTTGCACGGGGTCGTGCCCCTGGCGCCTGGTGCCGGGACACATCTCCCAGGCGTTCAACATCCGGAAGGTGCAGCGGCTCGGCCAACTGGGACTGGAGGGTTTCGAATCGGAGGAGGTCATCTACGCCTGCACCACCTGCGCCCAATGCGTGGTGCGCTGCCCGAGACAGGTCAAGATCATCGACAACGTGCGGGGCATGCGGAGCATGCTCGCGTCGGTGGGCACGGTGCCGGGAAGCTACCGGCCGGTCATCGGGAGCCTGCACGCCAGCGGAAACCCGTGGGCGGGGGAGCGGGCCAAGAGGACGGAGTGGATGAAGGGGTTGGATGTGCCCTTGTTCCAGGAAGGGGCCGAGTACTTCCTGTTTGTCTGCTGCACGTCCTGCTATGACGCCCGAAGCCAGAGGATCGCCCGCGCTGTGGTCGCGTTGCTCCAGAAGGCCGGGGTGAGCTTCGGGGTCATCGGCGAGGAGGAGAGCTGCTGCGGGGAGTCGGTTCGAAAGATCGGCGATGAGGACCTCTTCCAGAAGCTGGCCCAGGGGAACATCGGACTGTTCCGAAGGCGGGGCGTCAAGAAGATCATCACCACCTCTCCCCACTGCCTGTTCACCTTCCGCAAGGAGTATGCGGAGTTGGGTGCCGAATTCGAGGTGCTCCACCACTCCCAACTCCTGGCCCGGCTGCTCCGGGAAGGAAGGCTCACGCCCGTGCGCGACCTGGGCAGGAAGCTCGCCTATCACGACCCGTGCTATCTGGGACGGCACAACGAGATCTTCGACGACCCCAGGGAGATCCTGACCGCCTTGGGCGGGGCCGGGGTGGCGGAGATGGACCGCAGCCACATGAACAGCCTGTGCTGCGGGGGAGGGGGAGGGCGGATCTGGATGGAGACCGCGCCGGGGGAGCGATTCGGCGACCTGCGCGTGGAGGAGGCCCTGGGGAAGGGCGCCCAGGCCCTGGTGACGGGCTGCCCCTACTGTGTGGTCATGCTGGAGGCGTCGGCGAAGACCATGGGAAAGGAAGAGGAGCTTCCCGTCATGGACCTGTCCGAGGCCCTGTTGCAAGCGGTCGAGTAATGAGGGGTGGGATGGTCAGTTCTCGATGTCCTCGATGCGGAAGGTTCCGGGGCGGTACGTCATTCTTCCAAGCCACTTGTTGAGGGCGTGGTCCCGGGACAGAAAGCGGATGACCGGTCTTCGCCGGACGCCCATTTCCTTGAGGGCGTTGAGGAAGCGCTGGTGGTCGTCGCATCCCTTGGCCCCCAGGAGCAAGACCTTGCGAGCCTCGTTGCGCCGCCCCGCCAGCATGCACGCCTGGCCCAGGTTGAACACCAACTCCTCGTTGAAAGGCCTCTTGCGCATGGCCTCACGGCAAAGCGCCAGGCCTTGCTCGTGGGACTTCATCTTGACCAGGGCCAGGCCCAGGTACGAGGCAATGAACGGGTTGTCGGGCTGAAGTTCGTACGCCTTCTGGAAGCAGAAAAGCGCATTGTCGTAGCGCTTTTTGTTCCACCAGGAGATGCCCTTGAGGTACAGCTCCCGACTCTCGGACCGATCCGCCATGGCGCCGCCGCAGTCGCCAAATATGGCTGTCTCTATTATGGCACGGAACTCCCGGTTGTAAAGGCCCCGAAGGGGTCGCCCCATTCCCCAGGCGGATTGAGGCGGGGGTGGCGCCGAAGGGGCCCTTGGAGGCACCATGGGGAAGTTGGTCTCGCAAGAGGAAGCCGCAGGCATCCTGGAGGCGGCGCGGGCCGTGGGCCGGGTGGTGGTCTTCACCAACGGCTGCTTCGACCTGCTGCACGCGGGCCACGTGGAGTATCTCCAGCGGGCCAAGGCGTTGGGGGACCTGCTGGTTGTGGGGGTGAACTCCGACGATTCGGTTCGCCGGATCAAGGGTCCTGACCGACCCATCAATCGCCTGGCCGATCGTTCCCTGGTCCTGGCCGGGCTGGCCAGCGTGGATCTGGTCGTCCCGTTCGAGGAAGCCGACCCGGGGCGGCTCATCTCCACCCTCCAGCCGGACATCCTGGTCAAGGGGGAGGACTGGCCCGAGGAGGATATCGTGGGCCGGGAAGTGGTGGCATCCCGGGGGGGGAAAGTGGTGCGCATCCCCGTGCGCGCCGGGCTTTCCACCTCGCTCCTCGTGGAGCGGATCCTGAGGTCCCGATCGACCCCGGGGAAGGGCGGGGAATGAACCCCGGGCCTCAGGGGGAATCCCGGGTCCCGGCGGCCAGGGCGGCGATTCGCTCCAAATCAGCGGGGGTGTTGACGTTGAGAAAGGAGCGAAGCTCGGGGTCCAACGCGCGCAGGTCCGCCTCGGGGACTTCCCGAACCCGCACCGCGGCGTAGAAATCGAAGATGCGTCGGCCCCCGGCGTCCAGCGCCCTTTCCACGAACTTCAGGCAGCGCCTGGCGTAGACGGCGTGGAGGGGCTCGAACTGATGGCCCACGCGGGGCACGACCACGTCCCAGCGTGAGGCCCCATCCGCCAGACGGCCCATGAGGGCCGGTGAGAGGAAAGGCATGTCACACCCCACCACAAAGACGTGGGGGGTGGGGGAGAAGAACAGGGCGGCGTGCAGGCCCCCCAGGGCGCCCCGGCCCGGCAGGAGGTCCGAAACCATCTCCAGGCCCAGAAAGGCATAGGCCGCCGGGTCGTTGGTCACCACCAGGAGGCGGGGGAATGCGCGCCCCAGGGCATGGGCCACCAGCTGGATCAGGGGTTGCCCGCAGACCTCCACAAGGGCCTTGTCCCTGCCCATGCGCCGGCTGCCTCCTCCGGCCAGGATGACCCCGGTCAACGCCTCCTCTCCTTGCGCAGGAATCGCGCCTCAATGATGTCCACCAGCGACCTGGCGTCGTTGATGTCCACGCACGGCACGCCGCGCTCCAGCGGGACGTCGCTGGCGATGGCCACCAGCCCGTCCCCGGGCCCGCACAGGAGATCCGGTCGGTGACCCCGCCGGAACACCTCGATCTTGGGATGCGGGCCGCCCTTGTACCCCTCGCTGAGGATGATGTCCACGTCCAACCTGAGGCGCTCCCGCAACGCCTCCAGGGAGTGATCCTGCCCCACCTCCTCGATGAGGGCGATACGGCTGGGTGAGGAAATGACGACCGCATGGGCCCCAGCCCGCTTCAATCGCCACGAGTCCTTGCCTTCATGGTCGATCTCGAAGGAGTGTGCGTCGTGCTTGACCACGGCCACCCGGTATCCCCGGCCCCGCAGCTCCGGGATGATCTTCTCCAGGAGCGTGGTCTTGCCGCTGTCCGATGTACCGACCACCGACAAGATGGGAATCACCTCAGCCCCCCGGATCCTGGTCGCCTGCCGCCGGGTGCCGCTGCCGGGGCGCCCCCGAGACCTCGCTTCGCGCTGCCAGGAATATCCCCACCAGGATAACAACCCCGGCGGAGAGCTTCAACGGGTCTGGGGTCTCCCCCAGGAGGACCAGGGCGAGGATTGACGCGGCTACGGGCTCTCCCAGGGTGCTTACTGTCACCGCGGTTGCCGAGACGTGGGCGAGGGCCCAGTTGAAGGAGGTGTGGCCTATGGCCGTGGGGACCAGGGCAAGCAGGGCGAACATTCCGTAAGTGTGGGCGTCGTAGCCGGTCACTGGGAGGCCGGTGATCCAGACCAAACCCCACACCAGCACCGCAGCCGCACCGTACGTGGGGAGAAGGTACGTCCCCAGGGGAAGATCCCGTCTGAGCTTGCGCCCCACGAGGATGTACACGGAGAAACAGGACGCCGCGGCCAGGGCCAACCCGGCCCCCTGGAAGCTGAAACCTCCGCGCCCCTGTCCCACCCAGCCCATGAGGACGGTGCCCAGAAGGGACATGGCGATGCCGACGGCCATGGTGCGGTTCATGGCTTCACCCATGAGAGCCCACGAAAGGACTCCCACCATCACCGGGTGGGTGGAAGCCAGCGTGGAGGCCAGGGCGACGGGCATCTCCTGCACCGCCGCGATCCATGCCAGGAAGTGCAGTCCGAGGCAACCCCCCGAAAGGAGGATCCAGGGCGCGGATTTGGGGTGGCGCTGCGCGGGAAGCGGGGCGCGGCGGGCCAGCGCCAGCGGAAGCAACAGGAGCAGTGCCCCGCCCAGCCGGTACGCGGCGATGATCAGGGCCGGGGCGTCGCAGAGTCGGACGAACAGGGCGGCGCAGCTGATGGCCACCACCCCTAGCAGCAGCACGGGGATGGCCCTGGGGGAGCTCCCCTCCATGATCGTTTGGAATCCTCCATTCCGGATGGCGGTGGGCCCTTGAAGGCCCGCGGAGTCCGGCGATTTGCCTGTCCCCCACGCGGCAGTCCCTTTCATACTACGCCATGGGGCATCTGCGTGTCATCTCCCATTGGGACCGAGGTGCAACGGCTCGGTCTTGGGGATGAGGATCATGTCCCGTCCTCATGGCCCGCGCGATCACCCTGCCGCGGCCTCCGGCCCCGCCAACGGCGGGGTTGCTCTCTCCCTCGGTCGCCCTCTTGGAGATCATGGGACAAGCCTGCCTGTTGGCCCGCCACGGGATCTCGCTCGCCCCGGCCGATCCGTCGGGAGACCAGGTGGTGTCTTCCCGCCCCGGCGGGAGGGCAAAGCCCCCCTGGAGATCCGCAAAGCGACCCGACGCCCCATCTGTTCGGAGGGGGTGGGGAGGGGGCGGCGCCAGAGTCCCCATGAGGCAGGGGACAGCGGCATCGGGTGTCGCAACCCCGCGTTATCGGAAATGGAAGGGCACCGACCACGACCCGGGTCCATTGACAAGGCACCTTCCCTGTGATATGAAAAACATTCCCAACAGTGCGCATGGGCGTGTTGTGCGGAGGGAGGGCATGGGGGATCTGGATGCCGGACAAAGGGCGCGGAGGCTTGTGCGCTGCGTCCTTGTCTGGATCGTGGCATGCGCCTGGTTCGGGTGTGCCCCCAAAGGAGGCGTCAAACCGGACGAGCAGGTCCGGTCGCCCGTGCAGTTTGGCGGTCAGGGCCCTTCCGGTGAGGAAGGGGAGGACGGGGGTGAAGAAGCAGCGCAGTACGGGCTCGGATCCCACCGTCCTCCCGCTTGGGCCCAGGACGCTGATGTCCTGGACGCTGGGATCCGTTCGCCCCTCGATTCACAGGAAAGCTGGCCGTTCCTGAGGGAACTGGAGGCTTCTTGGAGGACGGCCTTGCTGCGGCAGCCCCCATCCGACCTCCGACCGGAGACGCCCCCTCAGGTGGCGCGTTTTGTCCGTTTCTTCAAAGATGAGTCCGGCCCCTTCTTCCATCGATCCATGGCCCAGGGTGCCAAGTACCTCCCCATGATGAAGGAGATCTTTCGGGAAGAGGGTTTGCCCGGGGAGTTGGCCTACCTTCCCCTCATCGAGAGCAGCTTCAATCCCCTGGCATCGGCGGGCGGAAAGTGCGTGGGTCTCTGGCAGTTCCTGGAGGGAACGGGGCGGAAGTACGGCCTTCGGATCGATGCCTGGGTGGACGAACGGCGCGATCCCGAGAGGTCCACGCGGGCGGCGGCCCGGTATTTCCGGGATCTGTACGCGGCCTTCCGCTCCTGGGACCTGGCGATCGCCGCGTACAATGCCGGCGAGGGGAGCATTTCGGATGCCTTGGCTCGTCGAAACGCAACCAGCTACTGGGAACTGGCCAAGTATCCCGACATGCCCAGGGCCACCCGGGAATTCGTTCCCAAGTTCATGGCCGCCATGAAGTTGGCTCAGGACCCCCAAGGGCACGGCCTGGAAGGCCTTCCCCCGGAGGAGGGATGGCGGTTCGACCGGGTGACCCTCTCCCGGCCCCTGGATCTGGAGACCATCGCCCGGCTGGCGGGCACCACGGAAAAGGAGATCCGCGCCCTCAATCCCCACATCAAGGGGAGAAGTTCGCCCCCTACGCCAGGAGGGGAGGAGATCCGGGTCCCGGAGGGAACCGGGGATGCGGTGCAGTCAAAGCTCGCCGGTCTGTCCGGTGGCGGGCCAGAAAAAGGCCCCTGGGCGGCCCGGTCTCTGGAGCCCTCCGTCCGCGTCCATCGCATCCGACCCGGAGACACCATCGGGGGGATCGCCCGGCAGTACGGCACGGGCGTGCGTGAAATCGAGAGCCTGAACCTGCTTCGCCCTGGCCAGGTACTCAAGGTGGGCCGCCAGATCCATATTCCCGTACCCGACAACCGGGGGTCCGGGGCGGGTGGGAAGACGGAGGCGGGAGGACAGGCCCGAGCCGCTGGTGCCACAGTCCGTCCTGGGGGGCATGCACCCGCCCCGGATGGGGTCAGAGGCCACGCGCGGCACGAGGTCAAGGCCGGGGAAAACCTCTGGACCATATCCCGGCGGTACGGGGTATCGGTCCCGGATCTCCTTCATTGGAACGGCCTTCAGAAGTCGTCCCTCGTGCGACCGGGCATGATCCTCACCGTCGGGCCGTAGGAAAAGGGGGAGGCCGTGCCTCGCCCCCCACGGGCGCAGTGGGGCCCGGCTCTGGGCGATGCCCGACGTCCCTGCTGAGATGGGAGCGAGGAGATCCCGATCCCGCCACAGCCTTTCAGGGGCCGGATGCATTGGAGCCGGCGACCCATGCAAACGCATGTCGCGTCGACCGGGCGCAGGGCCGTCGCGGAGATGCGGAGGGCGCGTCGTGGATGCTACCTTTCCTCCGGAGGCCGTTGCGGCCGCGTCGCCCCATGATGCACTGCGGCACCTGCTGGAAGCGCTGGACCCTCCTGCGGGAGGGGAACTGGTGAGTCTGGCGAAATCACTGGGAAGGTTCCTGGCCGGGGACATCGTGTGCGAAGAGGACATGCCCCCCCACCCCGTGGCCCTGGCGGACGGGTATGCCGTGAGGCTCCGAGATCTTCAATCCGGTGGGGTATTGAAGGTGGTGGGCGAGGTGGCCGCCGGGGAGACATGGGGCGGGCGTGTGGGACCCGGCGAGGCCGTTCGGGTGATGACCGGGGCCAGAGTGCCGCGGGGCGCCCAGCTGATCGTCCCCATGGAGGAGACGCGCGGCGGGGAGGCGGGCTGCATCTTTGGACCCCGCGACGGGGTGCCGGGAGGCAACATCGGACCGCGGGGGGGTGCGGCCGTGGCGGGCCAATGCCTCCTGGGACGGGGAGTGCGCGTGGGGCCCCGGGAGATGTCCGTGCTGGCTGCATGCGGAATGCAACAGGTGAAGGTGGCGAAGAGGCCTCCCATCCGCGTCCTGCCCACCGGGACGGAGTTGACCCCTGTGGGTGCGGCCCGGAAAGGGGGGCAGGTCCGGGCCAGTCACGGCTGGTATCTCTCTGCCGGTATTGAGCGGGCCGGGGGGACCCCTATCCTGGAGAATCCCATCGGGGACGATGAGCGGGCCCTGCGGGATGCCATCGGGCCGGGGCGGGGGGAGGTGTGCCTCGTCACGACGGGGGGGACGGGAACGGGACGCCTGGATCTGATGGACTCCGTGCTGCGGGGACTGGGAGCGGAGACGCGCTTCCGCGGAATCCGCATGCGGCCGGGCGGGAGCATCTCGCTCTACGTCCTGGGGCGGCGGCCCGTGATCACCCTTCCCGGCGGGTGGGGCGGGGTGAGGCTGGGCTTCCAGCTTCTGGTCGCACCGGCCGTGAGGGCCATGCTGGGGGCGGTCCCGGGGATGGGGGACCGCGTGCAATGCCGCACGGCCGAAGCGCTCCGCCGGGATCCCGATTCGTACCGGTTTGTGGAGGCCCGGGTGCGGGCCCAAGGGGGGATGCTCTGGGCCAGTGTGATGCCCCGGGGACCAAAGGGAGGCGGATTCTTGCAACCGAGCGGGGAGGGTTGGATCGAGATCGAACCGGGGCTCGCCGAGGTGCCCAGGCGAAGCGTCCTGTGGGTGCATGTGGAGACGGGACACTGGGAGGCCGCGTTTCGGGGGGCCGGATAGGAAGTCGCCCACGGGGGCGGGGCACGGGAGGGACACGCGGTCCGGGGGGCCCGGTGCGAAGCGGCCGGGGGCGTGCTCGGGCCCATGGGGAAGGGAGTTTCGTTGCACGAATTCAGCATCGCCCAGTCCATTGTGGAGACGGTGATCCAGACGGCCCGGGTTCACGGCGCGCGCCGCGTGCTCGCTGTGAACCTCGAGGCGGGTGAGGTGGCCCTGGTCAACGTGGAGCAGCTGGGGTGGCACATCGGGATGCTGACCCAGGGGAGCGTTGCGCAGGGGATGCAACTCAACTGGCGTCGAATCCCGGTCCGGATCCAATGCCTGGAGTGCGGGTATGAGGGGGCCGTGCGGTACGAGGAGACAGACCCCTCCGCGCACTTGTCCGTTCCCACCTTTGAATGCCCCCGGTGCGAGGCCGCACAGACCCGGATCACGGCTGGGAGGGAACTGCGCATCGTGGACATCCACGCCAGCTTCGACGATGAGGAGGGAGGGGAAGACCATGCATGACTTGTCCAAGATCTCCGTGGCCCATGATGTGCTGGACGCCCAGCGGAGACTGGGGGAAGCCAACCGGGCAGAGCTCGACAGGCACGGGGTCCGGGCCATCAACGTCATGGGCGCCATCGGGTCGGGCAAGACCTCCCTGATCGAGGTCGCCATCCAGCGCCTCAAGGGGGAGATCCGCATGGCGGCCATCGCCGGGGACGTGATCGCGGCCTTCGACTCGGATCGGCTGCGCCGCCACGGGATCCCGGTGATCCCCATGAACACCGGGAGCGAGTGTCATCTGGACGCCCACCTCATGCGACACGGCATGGAACAGCTGGACCTTGGCGGCATCGACCTGCTCTTTGTGGAGAACGTGGGCAACCTCATCTGCCCCAGCGATTTCTACCTGGGCGAGCACAAGAGGGTCATCGTTGTGAGCGTCACCGAGGGAGACGACATCGTGGCCAAACACCCGGTGATCTTCAAGGAAGGGGATGTGGCCATCGTCAACAAGGTGGATATCGCGTCCTTTGTAAACGCCGACCCCGACAAGATGATCGCCGATGCCCTGAGGAACGTCCCCCTGGCCTTCAAGACCAGTGTGCGCACGGGGGAGGGGATGGATCGCTGGCTCCAGCTGATCCGGGAGACTTCGGGTGAGGTCCCTTCGCGTGGTTTGTGAGCGTGTGGAGGGGGCGGGATGTCCATGAAGGGATTGCTTGGCCAGCTCATCCAGTTCCAGGAGCTCTGCTTCGCCCAGCAGGAGCGAGAGGCGGCGGGCTCCAAGTTGGGCCTTCGGGAGATCCAGGAGTCCAGGGAGCGGCTTCTGGGGGAACTCCCCAGGGAGTGGGTGCGGATCGTGGAGCGGCTCTCGGGCGGGGGGCAGCCCGCAGTGGTGCCGGCCACGGAGGGGTTCTGCTCCTTTTGCCGGATCCAGCTGCCCATGCTCATGTACCAGGAGGTGCGAAAGCGGGCCCGTATCCACCAGTGCCCGTGCTGCGCGCGGATTCTGTTTCAACCCGACGCCAAAGCTCCTCCTCCCTCTTCCCATCCGTCCCGACCCGGGAGGGGGGGGCTGGCCCGGTTCTCGTCCCGGAGCCTGATGATCCCGAGGCTGGAGGCGGGGGCCCGCGACGGCGCCCTGGGGGAACTGGTCGGGGCCCTGGCCCGGGAGGGATGGATCGCTGAACCGGAGAGCGTCCTGCAGGCAGCGGTGGCGCGGGAGGAGCTCGTCTCCACCGCGGTGGAGTTCGGCCTGGCCTTTCCGCACGTGCGGGGGGTGGAGGGTGGTGGGCTGGTCATGGCCCTGGGGGCGAGGAAGAAGGGCGTCGCTTTCGGGGCCCCCGACGGACGGCACACCCGCATCGTGTTCTTCTCCGTGATCCCCCAGGCCGCCAGCAGCTTCTATCTGCGCATCATGGCCGGTTTGGTGCGGATCTTTCGTCAGGAGGAGGCCAGGATGAGGCTCCTGGCGTGCGAGGAATCAGAACCCTTGTGGGAGGCGTTGCTGGACCTGACTCAAGATCTCGTACCTTGAGCGGGCGCCCGAGCATGGGGCCGGGCGAGGGGAGGGGAATTGAAGGACGGGGTGTGGATCCGGGAGATCGCGGCCAATCGGAAGGTGGCCGGCACGTTTCTCGCCAAGGAGAAGAAGCTTCTGCAGGGCAAGACGGGCAAGCCCTACCTTCTGCTGCGGCTCACGGACGCGTCGGGAGAGGTCGAGGCACGGGTGTGGGACCGTGTGGATGAGTTGGGATCGCGTTTCCAGGCCGGGGATGTATTGCGCATCGCCGGGGAGGCGGTCTCGTACCAGGGCGTCCTGCAGGTCAAGATCCAAGATGTATCCGGCGCCAGGCCCCTGGAGGATGCGGCCCTGGTGGAGTTCGTGCCCGAGTTTCGGGAGGCGCATCAGCGCTCCTCGGAACGCATGGAGGCCCTCTTGGAGATCGTCGAGGGGATGCGGGATGAACCCTTGCGTTCCCTCGTCCTGGGGGTCCTCCGGGACCCGGCCCTGGCGGGGGGTTGGCTCACGAGCCCGGCGGCCAAGAAGCTTCACCACGCACGCTTCGGCGGCCTGCTCGAGCACACCCTGTCGGTGTGTCGGCTGGTGGAGATGATCTGCCTCCACTACCCGCGCCTCAACCAGGACCTCCTCCTGGCCGGGGCCGTGCTGCACGACGCAGGGAAGATCCTGGAGCTGCGATCCCCGTGGCACCCCGATTACACCACGGAAGGCCGCCTGCTGGGCCATGTGATGCTGGGCAGCGAACTGCTTCGGAAGAGGCTGACGGACCATCCCCAAGTCCCGCAGCACCAGATCCTGGCCCTCAACCACATGATCCTCAGTCACCACGGCCAGTTGGAGTTCGGATCGCCCAAACGCCCCAAGACCCTCGAGGCCCTGGTGCTCTACATGTTGGACGATCTGGATGCCAAGTTCGACGCCTTCCACGATCACCTGGTGAACGATGCGGGTGGAGGAGAACCGGGCTGGACGTCCTATCACGCCCTGTTCGATCGGTACCTGTACCGGGGCCCCATGGAAGGAGACCCTTTGGCACGGGAGGGATGAGGGCCCCGGGGCCTGCAACGCCGGCACAGCCGGCCCGCCGCATCCGGCGGGGCTCCAACCTCACGTCGTGGCGTCGATGGGAGGGCCAGGTTGAACTCGGCGGGTCGTGTGCCAAAGTGCGCGGGGAAGGGCACCTGTCTCGCCGCCGAAGGGGCGATACTTCAAAACAATCAGGGGTTCGCCGACATCGGCCAACCCCTTGTCCCTCGGATGGTAGGCGGTGGAGGATTTGAACCTCCGACCTCTGGTATGTGAGACCAGCGCTCTAACCAACTGAGCTAACCGCCCGAAGCAACCACACCTTAGCGCAAGTGGCGCCTTTTTTCAAGACTCTTTTCAACGGCCTTGAACGCGTCCGAGACCCGAGCCGCGCAAGACGCCGATGGGAGATCACGAAGGCGGCGGGCGGCTCAACGCCCGCATGCCGGTGTCCAGTCCTTGGGGCGGGCTGGATAAGCCCTTCATTCCAAAACACAAACCCCGGGGCGAACCTTTACTTCGCGCGCATGCTCGCCTATTCTCAGGTTAAGGGATCAGAAGCCCATGGAGGATTGATCAGGAGGCACCGGGCCGGGAGGAGAGGCTTGAGCGAGGGGCACGTTCATGGGGACAGGGGCACGCACAACCACGGGCGCTCCCACCTGGAGACACGCACGGCGCTGCTCATCGCCATCTCGGTCACGGGCACCGTCATGATTGTGGAGGCCGTCGGGGGGTTCATGGCCAACTCCCTCGCCCTCATCAGCGATGCTGGCCACATGTTCACCGACGTCCTGGCCCTGGGCCTGAGCCTGGTGGCCCTTCAGTTCTCCTTGCGGCCGCCGTCCCCCACCAAGACGTACGGGTTCTACCGCATGGAAATCCTGGCGGCCTTTGTCAATGGGACATCCCTCATCGTCATCACAGGGCTGATCGTGTACGAGGCCTACCACCGGCTCAGGCAGGTGGAGCAGGTGGCGACCTCGACCATGCTCGTTGTGGCCACCATCGGGCTCGTGGCCAACGGCATTGCGGCCCTGGCCATGATGAAGCGAAGCGGGGAGAGCCTCAACGTGCGGGGGGCGTACCTTCACATCGTGGGGGATGCCCTGTCGTCTCTGGGAGTGATCCTGGCGGGAGGGATCATCCACTTGACGGGTTGGCATGTGGTGGACCCGCTCATCAGCCTGGTCATCTGCGGGGTGATCCTTCGGGGTGCGTTCGTGTTGGTCAAGGATTCCGTGAACATCCTGCTGGAGGCGGTCCCCAAGGACCTGGACCTGGGGGAGATCCAACAGGCCCTTCTGGGCGTTCCCGGGGTCCGGGAACTCCACGACGTGCACCTGTGGACCATCTCATCGGGGATCCACGCCATGAGCGCCCATGTGCTGGTGGACGACCTGCTCACGAGCCGCACCGGTGAGATCCTCCACCAGGTCACCCAGGTGCTGCGGGAGCGGTACCGCATCGAGCACACCACCATCCAGTTCGAGTGCGAGAACTGCGAGGAGGGCATGTACTGCCAGGTGGATCGAGGATGCGTGGCCGTGAGCCGGATTCACGGACACACGCACTAGAGGAAAGGAGTGGCCATATGGATCGCGAACGGATCAAGATCGAGGGGATGAGCTGCGGGCACTGCGTGGCCTCCGTGAAGAAGGCCCTGGAGTCCCTCAACGGCGTCACGGAGATCCGGGTGGACCTGGAGGGGGGCGAGGCGAGCTTCGTTCGGTCCGGCGCAGTTGCCCGGGAGGTGATCGAGCGGGCCGTCGAGGAGGCGGGGTACGGGGTGGTCGATCAGACGGGCAGGGAACCATGACCGAGCTGGAGGAAAAGAAGGCCCGGGTCATGGAGATCTGCCGGGGGATGGGCAGCGCACTCCTGGCTTTTTCGGGCGGGGTGGACAGCTCCCTGCTCCTCGCCGTGGCCTCGCGGGATGTGACGGCCCGCCTCGTGGCAGTGACCGTCTGCTCTCCGGTCCACCCGGCGTGGGAGGTCGAGGAAGCGGCGGCCTGGGCCGCAGGGATGGGTATCGACCACCGCACCATGCCGCTGGCGATTCTGGATGTGCCGGGATTTGCGTCCAACGGAAGGGACCGCTGCTATCGGTGCAAACGATTCTTGATGGGGCGGCTCAAGGAGATGGCTCGGGGCGAGGGTCTGGCCTGGGTGATGGAAGGGAGTCATGCCGAGGACCGGGCGGATGATCGGCCGGGCATGAAGGCCCTGGAGGAGCTGGGCATCCGAAGTCCCCTGCGAGAGGCCGGAATGCTCAAGTCCGAGATCCGCCAGTGGGCCAGGGAACTGGGCATCCCCCATTGGGACCGTCCTTCCATGGCATGCCTGGCGACGCGCATTGCCACCGGCCAGCGCATCACCCCGGGAAAGCTGGCTCGGGTGGAGCGGGCCGAGGGCGTGCTGCGGGGCATGGGTTTCCGGCAGTTCCGGGCTCGATATCATGGTCGGGCCGTGCGGGTGCAGGTCGGGTCCGAGGAGGTGGGCCGGTTCTTGGCGGATGGGCTCCGGGAGGCGTTCATCGAGGGGATGGCCTCTGCGGGGTTCGAGGAGGTCTGGCTGGATCTGCGGGGGTACGGCAGTCCCGGCACGCGGCGGGAGCCGTCTTGACCGAGAGGGGCGGTTTGTGCTAGGAAAGAAGGGCGCTCACGGCCAGGGCCGGGCGTGGAGGCGCGGTCCTGTGGGGGTGCCGACGGGAGCCTGGAATGACGGTCGGGAAGTCCAGGGAAGGCAGGGAAAGACCTGGCTTGCTCTTGTGGACGGTCTCCCTTCATTTCACGCCGTGGTTCTGGGTGGTCTGTCTCATCATGGGTGCCGGGTTTGTGGTCTGGTCGTGGTCGGGAGAAAACGGTTTTCGCACGGCGCGGCGCTTTCAGGAGCAGCGTGCGGCTTTGGAGAGGGAGAACGAGATCATCAAACAGAGCAATGAGCGTTTGAAACAGGAGATTCGGTTGGTGCAGCAGGACCCTTCCTTCCTGGAATGGATCGCCAAAGAGCGCCTCGGGATGATCGGCGAGAACGAGCGGATGTACGTGTTCCAGAAGTGAGCCCCCCGAGGCCACACCCCTGACAGGGGTCCTCGCCAAATTTCTGCGAACCTTGTGAGCACAAGATCTTGCGATGGCTCTGCCAGGGGCCACAATAAGTTGTGCATAACAAAACCTAGGTTTATAAAATTTTATATAAATTTATATAACTTGATATTATTTTGCTTGACAGGGCCATGGAATCGGGGTGAGATAGTCGCGCAAATCCGAGTAGGGAGGGACCCAGGGACGTGGCAGACCAAAATACGAATTTGCTGCGGAAACTCCGAGAGGCCCAGATGATCAGCAAGGCCGAACTCGCCAGAAAGGCCGGCGTCTCCCCCCTCACCATAGATCGCATTGAAAGGGGCATGCCCTGTCGCATGGAGACCAAGCGCAAGATCATCCTGGCACTGGGTCTGAAGCTTTCGGATCGAGTGGAGGTCTTCGGAGAAAACGGATAGGGGCTCCGGCGCTCATTGCGGGCACTGGAGGCCCGGCGGGGCTGTGCCGCAGATGCCTCGCCCTGAAATCCAACGGCGGACGACATGAGGGGATCCCATGCTGTCGCTCAAATCGAAGAAGAGTGAGTTGATCGGACTGGACATCGGCAGCCACTCCATCAAGCTGGTGGACCTGGCGGGAGGCAAAGGGGGATATCGGTTGCGGCGGTTCGCCATGGCTCCCCTTCCCGCGGACGTCATCGTCGACGGGGCCGTGATGGATTCGGGCTCCATCATCGAGGTCGTGCGGGACCTCATCGCCAAGAACAAGGTGAAGAACCAGCGGGTGGCCCTTTCCATCTCGGGCTTCTCGGTCATCATCAAGAAAGTGACCCTCAACCATATGTCGGAGGCCGAACTACTGGAGTCCATTCAATGGGAGGCGGCGCAGTATATCCCCTTCGACATCGAGGAGGTCAATATCGATTTCCAGATCCTGGGCGACAACGCGGAAAACCCTGATCAGATGGACGTCCTTCTGGTCGCCGCCAAGAAGGAGATCATCAACGACTACGAGACCCTGATGACGGAAAGCGGACTGGAGACCCACATCATCGACGTGGACTCGTTCGCGGTGGAGACCATGTATGAAAACCTCTTTGGTCTCGGCGCGGATGAAGTGATCGCCCTGATCAACATCGGGGCGAGCACCATGAACTTCAACATCGTCAAGGGCGCCATCTCCCTGCTGACGCGGGACGTCTCCATGGGGGGAAAACAGGTGACGGAGGAGATTCAGAAGCAGTTCAACCTGCGCTACGAGGAGGCGGAGGCGCTCAAGTTGGGCCCCCGGGAGGTCTGGAACGAGTACAAGAATTTCGACCGGCTCGTGGAAAACGCCTGTGACCAGTTCGCCACGGAGATCCAGCGTTCGCTGGATTTCTTCTACGCCAATTTCCCTGAAGAGCAGGTCGGCCGTCTGGGATTGTGCGGGGGGGCGTCGAGCACCCCGGGGCTTTTGGGGCACATCAAAGAGCGGGTGGGGATCGAGCCTTTCCTCATCAATCCCTTTGAGCGGATCTCCTTCTCCCCCAAGGAGTTCGATCCCGCCTACCTGAACTCCATAGCACCCATCGCCGCAGTGGGGATCGGTCTGGCCATGAGGAGGGAAGGGGACAAATGATCAAGATCAACCTCCTGCCCGTTCGAGAGAAGGTCAAGAAGGAGAATGTCCGCCGGCAGATCTCCATCGGGATCCTGCTAATCGTGCTTGGGGTGGCCGTGATGGGCCTGCTGCTCTTCCAGCAGTACAGCCAGTTGGGCGAACTCAAGGAGGAGAAGGCCAAGCTGGAGCAGCAGCTTGCTGCATTGAAAAAGGAAGTGGGAGACCTGAGCAAGATCCGCCAGCAAAAGGAGGCCCTGGAAAAGCGCAAAGAGGCCATAGCGAGTCTGAGCAAGAACCGACTTCGAACGGTTCAGGCCCTGGACAAACTCCTGGATGCCAAGCCCAAGTCGCTCTTCTTCACCAGCCTCGAGCAGAAAGGACAACCCGGGGCTCCTTGGGAGGATTTCAGCCTGACCATCTCCGGGATCAGCACGGATAACGAGGTCGTGGCGCAGTTCATGCGAAACCTCAAGGAACAGAAGGCCATCTTCAAGGCTGTTGATCTGGATCTGACCAAGGCCAAGACCATTCAGAAGGAAGTCGGGGCCTACCAGGAATACAAGGTGGAAGTGCAGGTCGGCCAGGAGCGGCCGCCGGCACCACCACCAGGCCCGGCAACCAATCCGCCGGCCCCGCCGGCCGGGCCCGCCAAGAAGGCCCGGTGAACCCGTGGACGATGGACCCTCGAGGGGATAGGACAGACCGATGGCACTGAGCAAACAAGACCTCATGAAGTTGCCCATGTGGCAAAAGGCGCTGATTCCCATCGCAATCATCCTCGTGTTGGGAGCCGTCTGGTACTTCCTGCTCTACGCGCCCAACGAGGAGGAGACGGCGGTCCTGCGAGGTCAGATCGCCAAGCTCAAGAAGGATGTGGAGGAACAACAGAAGGCAAAGCTCGCAAAGGTCACCCTGGAGGCCGAGATCAAGAAGTTGGAACAGGAATTGAAGGTCCTCAGCGCCAAGCTGCCGGAGGAGAAGGAGATTCCGTCCCTCCTGAGCAGCGTCAACGAAGTCGGGCGTCTGAACGGATTGGACTTCGCCCTGTTCAAGCAGGAAAAGGCCGTGCGCAAGGAATACTACTCGGAGATCCCCGTGCAGATCCAGGTCCAGGGTGGTTTCCATCAGATCGCCCTGTTCCTCAACCGGCTGGGTTCTCTGGACCGCATCATCCATATCTCCAAGTTGAAGATGGGCAAGTACAAGTCGGCGGGTGGGGCTGGTACCATCGAGGCGAGCATGGAAGCCACGACGTACAAGTATGAGTCCCAGCCGCTCCCCCCCAAACAGGCCCCGGGTGCTGGTAAGAAGCCGGCAGCGCCGCCTTCGGCACCAACCAAGAAGGGGGCCGTTGATTAGGAGGGTGAGGTTGCGACTCAATCGTATCATTGGCACGGCGTTGGTGGGGATGGCGTGGTTGATGGCCGCTGGGTGCGAGCAGGATGCTCCGCCTTCCAAGCCCTCGGCCCCCGTGGTCAAAAAGAAGATCGAGACCAAGCCGGAGGCGAAACCCTCGGCCCCCACGCCTGCACAGGCGCTCAAGGCCCCGCAGGCCCCCGCAGCGCAGAAGGCTCAACCCCAGGCAGAGCCCAAGGCCTCGCCCGAGAAAGCCCCCGCCCAGCCCGCGGGGCCGGCGGGCGAGACGGCCGCTTACCAGTATCGCCCCGGAGATCGACCGGACCCGTTCATGCCGTTTTTCGAGGAGGCCAAGACGGCGGGGCCCGCCCCTGAATGTCGCGATGTCCCCCCCGGTCCGCTCACCGAGAACGAGCCCAGCCAGTTCTCTCTGGTGGCTGTCCTCGGGCAGGGGGGGGAGGCGATGGCCATGGTACAGGATCGAAGCGGCAAGGGATATGTGGTGCGTCCCGGCACGCACTTGGGAAAGAAGTGCGGGAAGGTCAGCGGCATCGGGGCGGAGGGGGTCACCATCGAAGAGCCCTACGAGGACTTGCTGGGTCAGAAGAAGACCCGCAAGGTGATCCTGGGGTTCAAAAAGTCGGAGGGAGGGAAACGGTGAGCACCATCAAGCAAAAACGCTGGTTGAGGACCCTGGCTCTGGGATCGGCAGCCTTGGCGGTGTCCATGTCCGGGGTTCTCCGGACCTCCTGGAGCACGACGCACGGCCCCACCTCCCAGCCCCCGGGTGTCGTCGGTGCAGAGGATCCTGCATCCGGGTTGCGGCAGGCAGACCGCCTCCTGGATGTGACGGCCCTCCAGGAAGAGGAAGGCACGCGGTGTGTTCTACTGGGGGACGGAGCGCTGTTAAAATACCAGGCGTTCGAGCTCAAGAACCCACCGCGCATCGTGGTCGATGTCCACCATGTGAGTCAAGCCTTCCGCGATCAGAGCCTGAGCGTGAAATCACGGGAGATCAGCAAGGTGAGGGTGGGGCGCTACCCGGAAAAGGTCCGCCTGGTGTTCGACGTGGCCGGGAATGCCATGCCCAAGTTCAGCCTCTCCCAAGAGGGCCCCAAACTGGTCCTCAGGGTGGGGAATCTGGCACTGAGAGAGGAACGGGCGGCGCCCTCGGGGCCGGCCCACAGCGCACCGGAGGAGTCCGTGGCCCCGGAGCTCCCTGCCGGATCGGCAGGTACTCCAGCCGGGGAGGTCGTGGCCGCCCCGGAGGCAGAGGCGGCGCAACGCGAGGCTACTCCCATGAAAGAGGAACCGCCGGTCCCGACCCTGGCGGCGGAGGCGAGCCCCCGGGAATCGGTCAAGAGTGGAGAGACGCAGTCGCCTCGGAGGACCCCTTTCATGCGGAAGGCCGAGGAGAAGGCCGCGGACAGTGCGCTCCCCGAGCCGTTGGCCGAGGCTTCCCCGATGAACAGCCCGCCCAACCAGGGAGGGGGGGAGTTGCCGGTGAAGCCCCGGACCGCTCCACGTGCCGACGCCGATCTGACGCGACCAGAGCATGGTGCTTCCAAATCGGAGCCGGGCCGGGCGCCCGGAGCGGGGACCAGGACCGCTTTGGCTGTTCCGCAAGGGGCCAAGGGCAAGAACCCGACGCCCTTCGCCTGGGAGCGCCCAGGGGTGACCCAGGGCGTGACCCTCGCCCAAATCGCCTCCAAGGCGCCCGTAGCGCTGCCCAAGGCGCCGGCGGCCTCGGCCGCAGTGGACAAGGGGGAGTTGGAAGACGAGGAGGAGTTCAAGATCAGCACCGGCATGGAGCCGGGCAAGGTGTACACGGGGCAGCGCGTCGATCTGGACTTCCAGGACATCGACCTGGATAACGTGTTTCGGCTGCTGGCGGAGGTGAGCAACCTCAACATCCTGGTGAGCGACAAGGTGAAGGGCAAGGTGACCATGCGGCTCAAGAACGTGCCGTGGGATCAGGCCCTGGACCTGGTGCTTTCCACCCAGAAGCTCGGGGCGGTGCGGCAGGGAAATGTGATACGGATCGCGCCCCTCAAGGATCTTGCGGACGAGGAAAAGGAGCGCAAGAAGATCCGGCAGGAACGGATCCAGGAGCGCCTCGAATCCGCCAAGAGGCAGCAGGAAGCGGAGATCGAGAAGCAGGAAAGGGAGCGCAAGCTGCGCCCCTTCTCCAGCGAGTTCATCGTCCTGAACTACACCAAGGCCAAGGATTTTCAGAGCCAGATCCAGGGGATGCTCACCAAGGAGCCCAAGATCGAGCGGGTGGGGGCGGCGGTGGTTGACGAGCGGACCAACACCGTGACGGTCCGGGACTATCCCGAAACCATCCAGCGTATCAAGGACTACCGAAAACAGGTGGACCGGCCCACGCCGCAGGTGCTCATCGAGGCCCGCATCGTAAAGGCGGCCAAGAACTTCGCCCGCGAACTGGGGATCCAATGGGGCGGGCAGTTCACAGAGTCCCAGAAGATCGGGGACGGGGAGTGGGCCATGGGGGTATCATCGGCGGCACCGGGTGCGCCGTTCCCGTCCACCTTCCGATCGTCCAACTTCACCGGCGGAACGGGCAACGACCTCATTCCCCTGTCGGGTTGGATGGTGAACCTTCCCGCAACGCTCATCCCCGGCCCGCCGGGCATCGGATTCCAGATCGGGAGGATCGTCGGGGATCTCATCAACCTGGATGTCAGGCTCTCTGTGGCCGAGCGGGAAGGGTTGACCAAGATCATCTCGCGGCCCAAGATCATGACCCTGGACAATGTGGAGGCCACCATCAAGCAGGGCCGGGAGATCCCGTTCACCCAGGTCAACCCCGAGGGGAACGTGAGCGTGGTGTACAAGGAGGCCTCCCTCAAGACAACGGTCACGCCGCTGATCTCCCCGGACGGCCGGGTTCGCCTCAAGCTGGACGTGACAGACGATTTCCCGGACCGCGCCAACGCCAACCCCATCACGGGAAACCCAGAGATCGTCAAGCGCCAGAGCACCACCGAGGTGCTCGTGAGCGACGGCGAGACCGTGGTCATCGGGGGCGTTCTGGAGGAGACCCGGGCCACGTCCGAGGACGGGGTTCCGTGGCTCAAGGACATCCCGGGCCTGAGCTGGCTGTTCGAGCGAAAGAGCCGCAGGGCGGATCAGACGGAGTTGCTCATCTTCGTGACGCCCTTCGTGGTCCAGCAGACCTGATGACCTGAAGGGCACGGCATGGGCGGGCACCCGGCTCCACGGCGGGTGCCCTTTTTTTTCCCCCACCGGCGGTGAGCCGCATCGGGAGGGGAGGAAGAGGATGTCGTACAAGTCCGAGATCAAGGCGCTTCGCGAGGCACTGGAGGGGCAGAAGCTTCGGGTGACCGAGCTGCAGTCGCTCCTGGTCCAGATAACCCAGGAGGCGGAGGAGCGGGGCAGGGCCCTGGAGCAGATGACCGAACAGTGGATCTCCATGAAGACGTTCAACGAGAGCGTCCTGCAGAGCCTGACCAGCGGGCTCATCTCCGTGGACCGCAAGGGGCGGATCACATACATGAACCGGGGGGCGGAAAGAATCCTGCAGTACGGCAGCGAGGAGGTGAAAGGCAAGGCCCTGGGGGTCGCCCTGGCATGCAAGGACAAACAGGACCTGCTCAGAATCAGGGGGCTGACCGAAGATGAGCCTTCATTGGGCCGACAGGCGCGGGTGATGCGCAAGGACGGCGCGGAGATCCCCATCGGGTTCACCGTGTCGCCGCACCTGGACGGCGACGGGCACGAGATCGGCAAGATCGTCCATTTCAGGGACCTGAGCGAGGTCAACGAGATGCAGGAGGAGCTGCTGCGCATGGACCGGGTGGTTTCCCTGGGGGAGATCTCGATGGGTATCGCCCATGAGATCCGAAACCCCCTCGCCGGGATCCGGATCACGGCGCAAGCCCTGGAAGAGGAACTGGGCCACAACGAGATACACCGGGAATACGTGGCCCGCATCATCTCGGAGATCGACCGTCTCAACGAGCTCCTCAAGTCGTTCTTCTCCTTTGCCAAACCCCAGCGGCCCCAGCTGGAACCGTGTCATCTTCCGGGCCTGGTGAGGGATGTCCTGCTGCTGCTGAGGAAGGACCTGGCGGATCGCCGAATCCTCGTGGAGGAGGAGTACGCCGCTGGCCTCCCGCCCGTGCCCGTGGACATGAATCAGATGAAGCAGGTGGTGCTGAACCTGCTGCTCAACGCTGTGCAGGCCATCGGAAAGGAAGGGGTCGTCGGGCTCGGGATGGACGTGGGTGTGCACGGGGGAAGGCGGGAAGCGGTGCTCCGGGTGTCGGACACGGGAAAGGGAATCCTTCCCGAGCATCAGGCAAAGATCTTCGATCCGTTTTTCACCACCAAGGCCAAGGGTCTGGGGTTGGGTCTGTCGATCACGTACAGGATCGTCAAGCGGCACGGGGGGCGAATCCGGGTTCAGAGCGAATCGGGGAAGGGGACCACTTTCTTCGTCCACATACCGGTGGACCTCGGGGTTCGGGGAGGTGACGGCCATGAGGCCCCGCATCCTGATCGTCGATGACGACGGGGTGATCGTCCAGGCCTTGAGCCGGGCCTTGGATCGCGCGGGATACGAGGCGGTGACCGCCGGCTGCGGGCAAGAGGCTATGGAGGTCTTCGCCCGGGAGGCCTGTCAGGTCGTTCTGTTGGATGTGCGCCTTCCGGATACCGACGGATTGAGCCTCTTGGCTCGCATGAGGGAATTGGACGATGACCAGATGTTCGTCATGATGACCGCGTACGATGACGCTGCGGTGGCCGTCCAGGCAATGAAGGCGGGCGCCTACGACTACATTCACAAGCCGTTCGATCTGGAGGAGCTCCGGATGATCGTGGCCAAGGCCCTGGAGATCCGGCGCATGAGGGGGGAACTGGCCGCCCTGCGGCAGCGGCATGGGGGCCCCGTGCCGGCCCACGAGCTGCTGGGTGCGTCTGCGGAGATGGCCCGCATCCGCTCCCTGGTTCGCCGGATCGCCCAGACGCCCAGGACCTCGGTCCTCATTCTCGGGGAGAGCGGGACCGGGAAGGAGAGGGTGGCAAACGCCATTCACTTCTCGAGCGAGCGGCGGGATTTCCCCCTGATGAAGATCAACTGCAGCGCGATCCCCTCGCAGTTGCTCGAGTCCGAGCTGTTCGGGCACGAAAAGGGGGCCTTCACCGATGCCAAGGGCACCAAGAAGGGCCTCTTGGAGATGGCTCACGGAGGCACGGTCTTCCTGGACGAGGTCGGGGACCTCGCCCTGTCCCTGCAGCCCAAGTTGCTTCGCTTCCTGGAGTCCCGCTCCCTGCAACGGGTGGGCGGCCTGCGGGAGATCCAGGTGGACGCCAGGATCATCGCGGCCACTCACCGGGACCTGGAGGCCATGGTGGCCCGGGGGACCTTTCGGGAGGATCTGTACTATCGCCTCAAGGTGATGGTGGTGGCCATCCCCCCCCTGCGCAAGCGGCCCCGGGACATCCTCATTCTGGCTCAGCAGTTCCTGCACGAAATCGCTGGAGATCTGGGCAAGCCCGTGCAGAGCCTCAGTCCGGAGGCAGCCGGAAGGCTTGTGCAGTATCCCTGGCCGGGCAATGCCCGGGAGTTGAGAAACGTCCTGGAGCGGGCGGCCATCCTGTCCTCGTCCCCCACGATTCGGAGGGAACACCTGCAGCTCGATGCGGCCTGGGGGACGCCCGGCGGGGAGGGCACGGGCAAACCCGAGGCGGACGAGGGGCTGAGCCTGGCTGCCGCCCAACGGCAGCACATCCTGCGGGTCCTGCATCGAACGGGAGGCAACCGGTCCGCTGCGGCCCGGATCCTGGGGATCTCGCGCTCAACGCTCCAGGAACGGCTGAAGCAGTACGGCCACTCCTCCGGACCCCGGGGGGGGCAAAAGCATTGACCGAGATCCGGTCGATGGCCGAAAACCGGGCAGGGGAAAGGCAAGAGAAGAGGCGTTTCGGGGACGGGGGGAATCTGGGCCGTCCCCCGGCAAATGGGGCCGGAGGGTTGAGTGGAGCCGCCGGGCCCCGGCGTTGGACGGACCGCAACAGGGCACGGTCCTTGCTTTCGCGTTTCCATGCGGAAACGGCGCTTTCCGGACGGCGTGCCCAGCGGCTGGCGTGCGGGGATCCCATGGTCGTTGGATGGGTTGCCTGGGGCCGATGGTTGAGCACTGAAAGAGCCGTTCGGGAATCCTTGGTTTCCGGGTGACAAGTCAACGGGGGGACGCCGATGACGAGGGCATCCCGCCAACCCAGCCCTGGAGGGTGGCGCCATGACGAACGGAGCGAAGAAGGTGCTCATCGTGGACGACGAGGAGATCCTCACGTGGATCATGTCCAAGACGTTGTCCAAGGATCGGAAGAAGTACGAGGTGTTGGTTGCCAACGACGGAAACAAGGCGCTGGAGATCATGTCTTCGGTGGCCGTGGATCTGGTCATCACCGATATCCGGATGCCCGGAATGTCGGGCTTGGACCTGCTTGAACAGGTCCGGGCGCGCTACCCCGAGACCAAGGTGATCATCATGACCGCGTACGGCAATCCCGAGGTCCAGCGGGAGGCCAACGAGCGGGGCTGCCTGCACTACCTGGAGAAGCCGTTCAAGATCGAGGATTTGCGCAACCTGATTCTGGACGCCATCAAGGTGAGCAAGAAGGGGTTCGTGGGCCGGGTGGCCGATCTGCAGCTGACGGACATCATCCAGCTGAACTGCCTGGGAAAGATGAAGACGGCCCTGTCGGTGTCCAAGGAGGACATGGAAGGGGTGATCTATTTCCAGGACGGCGAGATCGTTCACGCCGAGTGCGGCGGGAAGACGGGGCAGGATGCGTTCTTCATGATCCTGGGGTGGGAAGGGGGAGACTTCACCACCATGAGCGGGGCCGAGCCTCCGGCGAGGACCCTGAGCGGGCCATGGCAGGAATTGCTTATTGAGGCCATGAGACGAAAGGACGAGGGGAAGGCTGCCGAAAAGGGTGGCGATGCCTCCGTGAGCCTCGTGGACACGGCGGGCGGGGAAGAGATGGCCATGGAGGAGGCGACGGAGGAGGAGTTCGACGCCCCCGAGATCGACTATGAGACCGGGCAGCCCACCGGGGAGCGGGAACCGGCCAGACTGATCCTGCCGGGGGCGCCCCGGGGGGATGCTGGTTCGGAGCCGCCCAGGTCTTCGGTGGTGGAGAGAATCCCCAAGGAGGTGATCGAGGAGCCCAAGGCAGTCCGGCCCAAGTCCACCAAGGAGAAGACTGCGTTGATTCAGAAGTGCCTGGTGGACTGGCAGCGGGACAGCGAGGAGATCCAGGGGGCAGCCGTGGTCACGCTGGAGGGATTGACCCTCGGGGCGCACGTGGCGCAGGGTGGGGTCACGCCCGAGCAACTGGGGGCCCTCACGGCAGCCATCTACAAGATCGGCAGCAAGAGCGTCAAGGCGCTGCGGCGGGGGACCCTGGATGAGCTCTATCTTCGGGGCAACCAGGGCAGCGTGCATCTGTACAGCATCGGGGCCGGCGCCATCCTCTCGGTGCTCGCGCGGTCGGACGCCAACATGGGGATGGTGCATTTCGAAGCGCGGCAGCAGTGCAAGCGGGTGGCCGAAGTCATGGGATTCTAGTCCTCGGATAGGGGCAAAAAGGAGTTGAACTTTTCCCCTGCCTTTGTTATGGTGCGTGGGTGTGTTTGGCCCCGCGAGGGTGTGGAAGCCGCGGCACGTCCCTTCGAAACCAGGGTGCGATGTCCATGGATATCGTCTTAGTTCAGGAGGACCTTGACCGCATTCAGGGTTGCCTTCGAAGGGTCTTGGACAAGTCCGGGGCTCACTCCATCCTGCTCATCGATCGATCCGGGCAGCTCATATCCAATTGGGGGGAAAAGACGCCCGAGGACTCCGTGGCCCTGGCCGCGCTGACCGCGGCCAACTTCGGGGCCACGGCGGCCATCGCGCGCATGCTGGGCGAGCGGGATTTTTCGTTGCTGTTTCACAAGGGCAAGGAGGAGAACATCCATTTCTCGTCCGTGGGAGAGGACTTCCTCCTGGTCACGCTCTTCAACAACAACGCCTCGTTGGGGCTGGTGCGTCTCCACGTCGAAAAGGCGATTCAGGAACTGGCTCGGATCTTCGAGACCGTGTTCAGACGCTAGACAGCGGGAAGGAACAGGATGTCCTTTATCAACTTCGCGGGGCGAGAAATCCAGTGCAAGATCGTCTATTACGGCCCCGGACGATGCGGCAAGACGACGAACCTCAAGTACATCTTCTCCAAGATCCGCATGAACGTTCGCGGCAAGATGATCAGCATCGATACCAAAGGGGACAAGACCCTCTTCTTCGACTTCTTGCCACTGGATCTGGGAAAGGTGGGAGGGTTCAGCATACGCATCCAGCTCTACACGGTGCCCGGGCAGGTTCATTACAACGCGACGCGCAAGCTGGTCCTGAAGGGCGTCGACGGGGTGGTGTTTGTCGCCGATTCCCTGAGGGTGAGGCGAGAGAAGAACATCGAGAGCCTCCAGAACCTCGTCGACAACCTCAAGGAGGAGGGCCTGAACGTTCGGGAGATCCCGTTGGTCATGCAGTACAACAAGCGGGATCTTCAGGGTGGAACAGTGCCTATCCTGCCTCTGGAGATGATGGAGAAGGACCTCAATGAGCAGCTCAAAGTCCCTTCGTTTTCTGCGAGCGCCATCGAGGGGTACGGGGTCTTCGAGACCTTGCGGGCCATCAGCAAGCTGGTGGCCAAGGATGTGAGCCGAAGGGTGCTCTCGGGTAAGAAGGCGATCTCCAACTAGGCAGAAGAAGGGAGACGGACGATGGCTCGAGACGACGCGCTGGACAAGGAGTTCGACCAGCTGGAGCAAGAGATCGAAGCCAAGGTGGACAGCCTATTCGTGGAGGTCGATGCCGAGGGGGATGAAGGCCTTTCCGTGGAGGAGGACCCCTGGAAGGGCCTCAAGGAGCATTTTCTGACGCTGGAATGGGAGATCGACCGATCGGTGCTGGAGAAGATCGGCCAGGAGGTGCGAACGCTCAAGACTCGGTTCCCGGATGGCCCCATCCATACGCTGCTCGGCTGGATGGGGCAGGTGGCCGACAAGATCCGGGATGAGGGGGCCGAGGCCAGCCAGGACATCGTCGCCGTGCTGCACGAGACCAAGGAGGGGCTTCTGAAGCTGGGCGGCGATCCATTTCAGGACCCTGACCCCATCCTCATTCCCCTCAGGGAACGGGTGGAGAAGGTCCTGCGGGGAGAGGAGGAGGCCCCTACCATCACGCTGGAGGCGCTGGGTCGGGGGGATGAATTGCTTTTCGAGGACCTGGACCGAACGGTGGAGGAAGTGCTTCAGGAAGAGGGAGAGCCCCTGACCGAGGCGGAGGAGACGGTGCAGGAGGGTGCGGGGGCGCCCCCCCTGGGGATTCTGGATACGGGGGCCGGAGAGGCGGAGTTCGGATGGACGGATGAGGAGGAACCCGCGGCGATCGCTCCCGCGGCGACAGCTCGGGCGGCCTCCGCCGGGGTCGAGGCCCCTGCGGCGAGCCCGCCACCCGCAGCGGCTACGGCGGCCGAACCCGCGGACATGGGCGCCGAGCCAGGAGATCTGGATCGGATCAAAGAGGGTCTGGCCGCAGCCGGGAGGGAGATTCAAGGACTGCTCGACGGGCTGCAGGGACCTTCGGATCCGTTGGGGATCACCCGGGCTTTGGAGCTGGTGCAACAGGGTGTGCAGTCCTTCTCCTCGTCCCTCACCCAGATGGTCTTTGGCCTCCAGGAGCAGATCCGGGCCCTGGCCTCTTTGGACCTGGCGCCCAAGTTGCCGGATCCGGTGGTCCTGCCTGAGCCGCCTCGCCAAGAGATCCTCTTCGTGTCCGTGTCCAATCGGATCTTCGGCATCCCCCTGGATGCGGTGCAGGGGATCTTCCGGGTGCCCAGCAAGGCCGTCCCCCATGTGGTGCAGATGAACGAGGTGGGGTTGCGGGGTGATACGGTCCCGCTGATCTCTCTGTGGAAGAAGCTCGGGTTGGGGAGGGCTCTCTATACCTTCCCCAAGGAGGAGAAACGAGTCCTCTTGGTGCATGCGGGCACAGGTCCCGTGGCCCTCCTGGTGGATCAGGTCCTGGCTCGGCAGTCGGTGGCGCTCAAGCCCATGGAGGGAGAGGTGCGTCCTCTGTTCAAGGGTCTGGTCACGGTGGAGAAGAACGCGTTCGTTGTTGACGTGGACGCCCTGTGAGGACATCATCGGTGGAGTGGCGCCAGTTATCCGGAGGGCGAGAGGATCGTTCGACACCGCAGGGAGTGGTTCGACGTTGGACAACAAGAAGAAACGCTGGTTTCCCTGGCAGCCCAAGAAGGGGGAAGACCAGGAAATCCAGGACCTTCTGAAGAGGACCGCCGAGAGGCCCGATGACCCGCGGCTTCACCAAAGGCTGGCCGAACTCTACCTTGAAAAGGGGAAGAAGGGGCAGGCCATCGAGGAGTTCGTGAGGGCCGCTGAGTGCCACTCGGAAGCGGGTTTCTACCTGCGCGCCATCGCCCTGTACCGCCGCATCCTGCGCATGGAGGAGGAGTCGACGGAGATCCTCCTGCGCTTGGCCGAGTTGTACCTGGTCAACGGCCTGTTGGGAGACGCCCTCGTTCAGTTCAAGAAGGTCATCCAGCAATACCGCAAGCAAGGAAAGACCCACGAGATCCTGAGCCTTCTGCGGCGGATGGTGGAAACCGACCCGGAGAACGTGGAGGTCCGAACCAAGTACATCGAGCTGTTGCGCGGCGAGGGGTTTGCCGTCCAGGCCTTCGATGAGCTGATCCGGCTCTACATGGAGCACCGGGAAAAGGACAGGCAGGAGCTGCTGCCCGAGGTGGAGGCGCAGATCCGCGCCCTTCACCGGGAACTGGAGGACCGTTTTCAGCGGGATGGTAAGGCCAGGGAACTGGCCGGCCTGGAGCAGAAGATGCAGGTGGTGTTCGCGGCTGCGTCTTGCGCCCCCCCAGCGCCAGTTCCGGAGCCAGAGGGTCAGATGGATCTGGAGGAGGTCCTGGAGGAGGAGCCGTCCCTCGGGGAGGGAACGCCCCAATCCACGGCCGATGATCCGGGGTTACGAGTCCAGGAGGCGTTGCTCTACGCTGAGCAGGGGTTGTTCGACGAGGCGGAGTCCGTTCTGGAGTCCCTCCTGGAGGCGTGGCCCGATCACGAGGAGGCGCGCCGGTCGCTGGAGGCGGTTCGGCTGCAGAAGGGCGGCGCCCACGAGTCCGGCGACCCGAGGGGGGTCGTCCAGAAGCTTGATGCCCTGGAGGAGAAGCAGCGGAGGGGGGGGCACGCGGGCGCCGGCGAGGCGCTGGGGCGACCCGACGGGGGAGCTCGAAGCCCCAGGGCCCACTACGAACTGGGGCTGGCGTATCGGGAACTGGGGTTGACGGACCTGTGCATCGAGGAATGGAACGCCGCCCTGGGGGACCCTTCCCTGGCCTTCGATTGCCATCGAGGCCTTGGTGCCTGCTACGGCGAGAAGGGGGAGATGGAGAAGAGCATCCACCATCTCCAAGAGGCCTTCAACTGCTCGGACGTTGCCCAGGCGGCATGGCTGGACGTTGGGTACGAGCTGGCGCAGGCCTTGGAACGGGAGGGGAGGCGCGATGAGGCGCTGCGCCTCTACCGGAAGATCGGCGAGCAGGACCAGGGCTTTCGGGACATCCAGGAACGTGTCAAGTCCCTGAGCCGATGACCTTGCGGTCTTTCCCCGAGAATGCAGCAACGGAAACTGGGGTGCAGCCTGCCGGCCCGGACAAGAGCCAGGTTCGGCAATGGCTCGAGCGCGCTGCGGCCCTGGCGGCCCGGGGTGACGAGAGGGGGGCCCTGGCGATCCTCGACGCCCTGGTGGGCGCCGTGGTGTTTCGTCGCGATGCCCTCAGGCTGTGGCTGGATCTGGTGGGGCGGGTGTCCCCCGGCGAGCTGGCGCGGGCGAGGTCCGAGGCGGTCAGATGGGCCCGGGAGGCGCTGGCCTCGCTCAAGAGAGGCGTCGGGGCAAGGCAAGGCGGCGGGGCCGAACAAGGGGTGGTGTCCCGCACCCTGGCCAGGCTCTACTGGGAGCAAGGGCACCGCGGGCGGGCCTTGGAGCTGTACCGGATCTTGCTTGATCGGCATCCCGGCGATGAGGATCTTCGCCGGGAGTTCGAGGGGCGGTTGGCCGCCGAGGCGCCCGGGCGGGGGGACTCGAGGCATCTCCACGTGCTGGAGGCCTGGGCCGATCGGATCCGCAGGCACCGGCAAGGGGGCAAGGTCGCGCCGGACGAGGGGAAGGGCTGAGCGTGTCGGGCGGGGTCCGGATGGCGGAAGCGTCGGGGTCCCGGATTCCTGCGTCGAGGGAGATGGTTCATGTACACGACGGCGGAGTTTCGCAAGGGATTGAAGATCGAGTTCCAGGGGGAACCGTACATCATCGTGGACTTCCAACACGTCAAACCCGGCAAGGGGGGCGCCTTTGTCCGCACGCGACTCAAGAACCTGATGACCGCTCTGGTCAGAGAGGAGACCTTTCGATCGGGCGACAAGGTTGGAAGGCCCGATCTGGTGGAACGGGAGATGCAGTTCCTGTACGAGACCGCGGGCCAGTACTGTTTCATGGACACCAGTTCCTACGAGCAGATCGAGGTGCGTGGGGACCAATTGGGGGACGGGCGCCTCTACCTTCAGGAGCAGGTTCAGGTCCGCATGCTGTTTTACAGGGGAAAGCCCATCGGGGTGGACCTTCCGAACTTCGTGAACCTGCGGGTGACGGAGACGGAGCCAGGGGTGAAGGGGGACACTGCCAGCGGGGGGACGAAACCGGCCAAGCTGGAAACAGGCGCCGTGGTGCAGGTTCCCCTGTTCGTCCAGGAGGGGGATCTGCTCAAGGTCGACACGCGCTCCGGGGCATATATCGAGCGGGTCAGCCAGAGATGACCCCCGCGCCCGCCCCGGGCAGGCCGCGGCTCAGAAGAGCCTGAGCTGTTCGGCCCCCTGGGGAACGGGAGGGGGCGGATCGTCCTCGTGGACCCAGATGAGGTGGGGAGGGATTTCGGCCAGAAAGCGCGAAGCCGGGCCCTCCCTGCGACCGCCCCGCAGCCGGCGCGAGCGGGCCCGGCTGAGGTAGAGGCGGTGCCGGGCCCGGGTCATGGCCACGAAGAACAGGCGACGCTCCTCCTCCAGCGATGCGTCGCGAGCCTCCATGGGGAAGATCCCATCCTCGCATCCCACCACGAAGACCACGTCGAACTCCAACCCCTTGGCCGCATGGACGCTCAGGAGGGCCACGCGCTGGGATCGGGGGTCGTACAGGTCCGCTTCTTCCTGCAGGCTCCAGTGGTCCACCCAGGAGACCAGATCCCCCTGCCATTGTCCGGCCGATGAAACGAGGCGCCGCATGGCCTCGGACACAGGGTTCCCCGATGCGGCCGGGTCCGGCACAGACAGACGGAGGCACTGGAGGGTGCGTCGCACGGTGTGGCTCACCGGGGCACCGGAGGCATCGCCGAGGAGGTTCCCCAGGGATCGGATCTGAAGGCGGAGCTGCACGGCGTCCCGATCCGAAAGCCCGTCAATGGATTCCCCGCGGGAGAGTCGTTCCCAGAGCCCGCAGGGCGAGCCGCTTGCCCACTGGTCCACCCGATGCCGCGCCTCCGGTGAGAGGCCCACCGAAGGAAGGCAGAGGCAACGGGCCAGGTCCGAGTCCCGACCGGGGTCCACCAGCCAGCGGAAGGCCGCCATGAGGGCGTCCCATGCCGGGTCCCCCCGGAGTTGCCGGTCCCCGTAGCGCTGGCAGGGGATCCCCTCCCGTCCCAGCGTCTCTTCCACGGGTTGGGCCAGGGCGTGGAACCTGTAGAGCACCGCCATGTCCGCGAACGAGAGATGTGGGGAAGAATCTCCCCCGCCCCTGTCTGCCCGCCTCATGGCCCAATGGCTGGTGCCGCCCATGAGGGCGTTGATCTCGTGGGCCACGAAAAGGGCCTCGGCCCTCTCGGTGCCGAACACATGACACTGCACGGGGGGTCCCGTGTCCCGAATGGCCACCAGCCGCCGGGGCAGGGGGGAGGGATTGTGGGAGATGACGGCCGATGCCGCCTCCACGATGGTCCCGGTCGAGCGGTAATTGTCCTCGAGCCTCAGCACGCGGGCGCCGGGGAACTGTCCCGGGAAGTCCAGCATATGGGACGGATCCACCCCCCGGAAGCCGTAGATGGATTGGTCCGGGTCCCCGATGGCCGTGATGTGGGCCCCGGGGGGCAGCAGGCGATGGAGCAGCCGGATCTGCAGTGGGTTGAGGTCCTGGAACTCGTCCACGAAGAGGTAGCGGAGCCAGCTCCGGAGCTGGGCGCGCAGGTCCTCCCGTTGCTCCAGGGCCTGGAGGGGAAGGGCCAGGAGGTCGTCGTAATCCAGAAGCCCCAGGCGCCGAAGCGCGGCCTCGTATGCCCGCGCCGCCTGGGCCACCAAGGATTCGTCGTGGGGGCCGTCGCCCCCGAGGGTCTGCCGCCATCTGGAGATCTTCTCCAGCAACCCCGGCAGGGCCCGGGCCGACAGGGCGGGCAGGTCGCGCCCCACGGCCTCCCGGAGTTGTCGCTGGCGGGCCTCCTCGTCCAGAACGAAGGGGACACCCTCGTACCCCAGCGACGTCCACCAAGAACGCAGGAGGTCGAGGCCCAAGGCATGGAGCGTGCAGACCCGGATCCGGGCGCCGCCTGGATCTTCCCGGAGCATCTCCGCCAAGCGATCCTTCATCTCCCGCGCCGCCCGGTGGGTGAACGTGACGGCCAGGAGTTGGGACGGATCGGCCCGTCCCTCCCGGAGGATTCGAGCCATGCGATGGATTAGGGTGAAGGTCTTGCCGGTCCCCGGGCCCGCCAGGACCAGGAGTGGCGGCTCGCGGTGGCCAACGGCCTCGGCCTGAAGGGGGTTGAGGGGGCCCCGGGTCCCCGGATCGGGTCCGGTCTCCGCCGGGGGTCGGTCGTCGAAGGCCCCCATGGCGTCGTCCTGCGATGGGGCCTGGGGTGGGCAGTCCTCCCCAAGGTCCCCCCTCGTCGGGATGTCCAGGAGGCGCCCCTGCCCCTCCAAGCGGGCCAGCTCTTCCCGGGAGAAGACGCGGATGACCCCGTACTCCCCGTCAAAGCCCGGCTCCACGAGGACGCGGCCCGAACGCATCCGGGTGACGGCGTCGGCCAGGGCGGGCATGCCGCTTCGGGACAGGTCCTCGGGTGGAAGGTCGCGCAGGATGGAGATCTCCGGCCCGCACTGCTCCAGGGCTCGCTCGTACAGGCGGTGCACGCGGAGGCTTGCCGGACCGCACCCGAGGACCTCCCCCAGGAGTTCTCGCAGCGGGATCAGCCGACAGAAGGGCTTGGCTCCGGGAGGGGGCGCACCCATCGGCCGGTCGGCCAATGCCTGCACACGGTGCATGACGCCCACGGTGACGGGGCGTCCGCAGCGCGGGCATCTGCCCCCGTGCCTCCGGGTCTGCTCCGGGGTCCAGCGTACCCCGCAGGCGCGGTGGCCGTCCATGTGATACTTCCCCTCCTCGGGGAAGAACTCGATGGTTCCCTCAAATCCGTGCCCTGTGCGCAGGGCGACCGCCAGGGCCTCGTACGACAGGTCGATGGCGAGGCGGTTGGCCTCTCTGCCGATTCGGGATGGGGAGTGGGCGTCGGAGTTGGAGACAAGGGTCAGGCCGTCGAGGTGGGACCAACGCCAGTTCATGGCGGGGTCCGAGGAAAGGCCGGTCTCCAGGGCCGCCACATGAGGCGTCAGATCCCCGTAACACTCCTCCAGGGAATCGAAGCCCGACTTGGATCCGAACACCGAGAACCAGGGGGTCCAGACGTGGGCCGGGATGAACAGGGCGGCCGGGCTGGCCTCGAGGACGGTCTCGAGCAGATCCCTGGAATCCAGTCCCAGGATGGGGCGGCCGTCGGCGGCCAGGTTGCCGATCCTCTCCAGCCGGGAGACCAGCCTCCCCAGCGACGCCCGATCCGGCAGGAGGACCAGATGGTGGACCTTGCGGGTCCTTCCCGCCTTCTTGTAGATGGTGCTGATCTCCGCCTGGAGGACGAAGCGAATGGGGCCGCGGCAGACCGCGGGGACCCTGGCATCGGCTTGCCGGGCCAGGGGCGGCCGGAGGCGCCAGAGCCCGTCTTCCGCGGGCTCCAGCTTCTCGTCCAGTTGGGCCCGCCAAAGAGGGTGGGTACAGTCCCCGGAGCCGAGCAGGTGGACCCCTTTGCGCTGGGCCCACTGGTGGAGGGCCTCTGGGGTGAGATCCCTGGACGTGGCCCGCGAATACGAGGAGTGGATGTGGAGGTCGGCTACGAGAGTCGTGTGGGCCATGGGCTGCGCGCCTCGGGACTCAGCCGCCGATTCGGTTCATGGGACGCATGCACTTCTTGATACGGCGGTCTTCCAGGCCGAGACGATGCCCCTGGGGCTTGTCCGCAATGGCCAGGCGGATCTGCTCGGCCAGTGCCGCGTCGGACCCGCCACCCCGCATGAGGCCCTTGAGATCCACCTCCCGGTCCGAGAAGAGGCACGCCCTGAGTTTGCCGTCGGACGTCAGCCGCAGGCGATTGCACTGGTGGCAGAAATGGCGGGTCACGGGGCTGATCACCCCCAGGGCCCCCCTTCCACCGGGGATGCGGGACAAATGGGCGGGGCCGTTTCCCGTGGCGGTGACCGCGGGCTCCAGGGGGAAGGCCCTCCGGATGATCTCCACGATGCGATCTGCCGGCAGCACGTCGCTTGGCTGCCAGGGGGAATCGCTTCCCACGGGCATCCATTCGATGAAACGGACCTCGAACGGCCACTGCAGCGTGAGGCGGGCGAAGGCGAGGATCTCCTCCGGCGTCAGCCCCTCCATGGCCACGACGTTGACCTTGATGGGGTGGAGCCCCGCCGCCCAAGCGGCCATCAGCCCCTCCCAGACGAGGGAGAGTTCCCCCCCCCGGGTGAGGAAGCGATACCGCTCCGGATCCAGGGAGTCCATACTGACATTGACCCTGCCGAGGCCTGCCGCCCTGAGCTCCCGGGCGTATTGCGCCAGGTGCACGCCGTTGGTCGTCATGCTCAGATCCTGGAGCCCGTCCATCCTCATGAGGGTGCCCACAAGGAGGCCCAGCCCCCTCCTGACCAGCGGCTCCCCCCCGGTGAGGCGGATCTTGCGGATGCCCAGGGTCACCGCGACGCGGGCCACTCGAAGGATCTCTTCATAGGTGAGAATCTCCTCGTGGGGGAGCGGGGCCACGCCCTCGGGGGGCATGCAGTACCGGCAGCGCAGGTTGCAGCGATCCGTGACGGCAATACGCAGGTAATCGATGAGGCGGTTGTGTGCGTCGATGAGCATGCGTGTATACCAACTTCTCTCTAGTTACCCCCCCCCGGACCTGGATGTCAATAGAAAGGGCCCCGGGGGGGGCGGACTCCTCGGGAGGGAGGAATTGTGGATCCGGGCCGGCCATCCGCATTGACAAGCGCCGGGCATCTGCTACAATTGAAAATCACTGTCCGATCTCAAGGACCGCGACGCATGCCCGGCGGGCGAGACATGGCCGAGACCCAAGACAAGCGACGATTCCCCCGGCTCGATTCGGTTCACCTCATCTCGTACACCCACTTTGACGATGCCAAGAACCCGATCGAGATGGGCATGTGCAAGACCCTCGATCTCAGCCACGGCGGCGTGACGATTCAAACCCATCGGCTGTTCGCCGTGGGGACGAAGTTGGAGATGGTCGTCGCCTTGGAGGAGCGGCTGGTCAAGCCCAAGGGGCGGGTGGTTCACGTGCGGGAGGTGGGAAAGGACCTGTACGAGGTGGGAGTCTGCTTCACGGATTTGGATGAGGCGGACCGAGCGTCGCTCACGGAGTTCTTCGAGAAGGTCTCCAGCGGCTGATGGCGTTCCTTGCATTTCCCTTCTTCTCCTCTTGGTCCGCTTTCCATCCCCCATCCCGGCGAGATCCCCAGCGGAGAACGGCGCGATTTGGGCGTTGATAGACCCATCGTCACCGTGGACGGGCCCAGCGGCTCGGGAAAGAGCACCGTCGCCCGGAGGCTGGCCGAGCGGTTGGGGTTTCGGTACGTGGATACGGGGGCCCTCTATCGGGCCCTGGCGTGGTGGGTGATGCGCCGGAAGGCGGATGCGGGCAGCGACGCGGCCCTCGCCACCCTGTGCGGGGAATTTCCACTGGAGGTCGGATGGGACGCACGCGGATCCATGGAGATCCGATGTGACGGCGAGGAGATCTCCCGCGCCATACGCAGCGAGGAGATCGGCATGCTGGCCTCGCGGATCTCGGCCCGTCGGGTGGTGCGGGAATTCCTCTGGGAGATCCAGCGCCGGTTGGGAGCGCGGGGGGGCCTCGTGTTCGAAGGCCGGGATATGGGGTCTTGGGTCTTTCCGGACGCGGAGCATCGGTTCTTCGTGACGGCCTCTCTGGAGGAGCGGGCGCGGCGCCGCCACGCAGAGCTGCTCCAGCGGGGAGAGGACGTTTCGCTTGACGCGGTGATGGATCGGATGGCCAAGCGGGACGAACAGGACAGCGCCAGAGCCCTGGCACCGCTCACGGTCCCTGACGGGGCGACGGTCATCGACACCACGCACCTCGCGCCCGATGCCGTCATGGAGCGCATGATGGACGTCATTCAAAGGACCTCATCGGATGGGGAGATGAAACGCCGGCGCGGGCCCCGGGTGCATGGGAGGAATCGAGGCATGGGGGAATGAGGCAGAATTCCCTTGCATTCCGTCGCGGGAATGATAAGATAACGGCGCTTTTTTCCCAACATCCGGAGCGCGGGATGCCGAAGCACGGGCCAGGGGGAAATCGTCTATGCATGAAGAAGGAGTGAGGACCGAGGATAAGGGTCCCGAGAAGCCAATGGAGAACAGCGAGGCCAGGGTCGAAATCCGCTCGGAAGATCAGAGGAACGAGGAATTCCAGGATCTGTTCGAACAATCGATCAACAAGATCCAGGAGGGAGAGGTCCTGGAGGGTCGGGTCGTGTTCGTGGGCAAAGAGCACGTGATGGTCGATGTCGGATACAAGTCCGAAGGACAGATCCCGATCCACGAGTTCCAGAACGAAAGCGGCGGACTGACCGTCCGGGAGGGAGACGTCATCGAGGTCCTGCTGGAGTCCAGGGATGACGACGACGGGGAGATCGTCCTTTCCAAAAGCAAGGCGGACAAGATCAAGGTCTGGGAGGAGATCCGCCGCGCCTACGAGCAGGGGGGAACGCTGGAGGGGCGGGTGGTGGGAAGGGTGCGGGGAGGGCTATCGGTGGACATCGGCGTGTTGGCCTTTCTGCCGGGATCCCAGGTGGACCTCCGCCCCGTGCGCAACCTGGAGAAGCTCATCGGTCAGACCTATCGATTCCGGGTGCTGAAATACAACCGGCGGAGGAGCAACATCGTGCTCTCCCGCAGGGTGCTTCTGGAGGAGGAACGCTCCCAGGCCAGGGAAACGACGCTCAACAATCTGCAGGAAGGGATGCTCGTCAGCGGCGTGGTGAAGAACGTCACCGACTACGGGGCCTTCATTGATCTGGGAGGGGTGGACGGGCTTCTTCACATCACGGATATGTCCTGGGGGCGGATCAAACATCCGTCGGAGGTCGTCCAGGTCGGCCAAGAGCTGCAGGTGCAGGTCCTGCAGTTCGACCGGGAGAAGGAGCGCGTCTCGCTGGGCCTGAAGCAGACCACGGCGGACCCGTGGTCCCTGGTGGCGGAGAAATTCCCGGTGGGGGCCCAGCTGCAGGGCAGGGTGGTGAGCATCACGGACTATGGGGCGTTCATAGAACTGGACAAGGGCGTGGAGGGCCTGGTGCATGTCTCGGAGATGTCCTGGACCCGGCGCGTGCGGCACCCATCCAAGATCGTGGCCGTGGGGGACGTCGTGGATGTGGTGGTCCTCAGCCTGGACCCGGCGCGAAAACGCATCTCATTGGGGATGAAGCAGATCAAGGCCAACCCGTGGGTCACGGTCGCCGAGAAGTATCCCGTGGGGACAGTCCTCCAGGGTCGGATTCGGAACATCACGGAGTTCGGCATCTTCATCGGCCTGGATGAGGGGATTGACGGAATGGTCCACGTGTCGGATATCTCCTGGACCAAGCGCATCCGGCACCCGGGGGAGATCTACAAGAAGGGGCAGGAGGTGCAGGCCATCGTGCTGCACATCGACCAGGAAAACGAGCGGTTCTCCCTGGGGGTCAAGCAGTTGGAGGCGGACCCGTGGGAATCGATCCCGCTGCGGTATCCCATCGGGACCCGGGTGACGGGGCGGGTGACCAGCGTCACGGACTTCGGCGTGTTCCTGGAGATCGAAGAGGGGATCGAGGGGCTGATTCATATCTCCGAGCTTCGGAAGGAGAAGGTGAAGAGCGCGTCGGAGGTCTGTAAGGAAGGCGATGAGCTCGAAGCGCTGGTCATTCACGTGGATTCCAGGGAACGCAAGATCGGTTTGAGCGTCAAGGCCCTCCAGAGGAAGGACGAGGAGGCCGATATCCGGGGCTATGTCTCCAATCAGCGGAGCTATACCCCGACCTTCGGGGCGATCCTCCGTGATGAACTCCTGCGCAAGGCCCGGGAGTCCCAAAAGGGGCTGGAGGGCGATCAGCGCAAGGGCCCCATGGAGGAGGAGGGGGGACCCCGGGAGGAGACGCCCGAGCATTGAACGGGGGGCCATGACCCCTCTCGCCTGACGGCCCCGGCGAGACCCGTGGGGGTCTTCCCGGGGCGTTTTGTTGGAGCGCGCGCATGAAGCGGCCCCATCCATGGTTGCTCACCGTGCTGTTCGTGGCGGGCATGATCGGCGTCCTGGCGGCTGTCGCAGGATTGCTGGCGGTGTGGCTCGAGGACGGGGAGGCCCTCAGAGGGGGCGACCGGGTGGCGGTCATCCGGCTCGACGGGGTGATCGTGGACGCGCGGGAGGCCGTCAAGGCCCTGGAGCGCTACGGCAAGGACCCCAAGGTGAAGGCCGTGGTCCTGCGGGTGGAGACCCCCGGAGGGGCGGTGGGGCCCACCCAGGAGATCTTCCAGGCCGTTCGCCGGTGGAACGAGCACAAGAAGATCGTGGCCTCCCTGGGATCCATGGCCACATCGGGGGGCTACTACGTAGCCTGCGCCGCGGAGCGGATCGTGGCCAGCGCCGGGACGGTGACCGGGTCCATCGGTGTGGTGGTTCACATGGCCAACCTGGAGAAGCTCCTGGGCAAGGTGGGCATCCAGGGGGACGTGATCAAGAGCGGTGAGCACAAGGACATGGGATCCCCCCATCGGGCACTGACTCCGGCCGAGCGGGAACTGATACAGCGGGTCATCGACGACGTCCACGACCAGTTTGTGGAGGACGTGGCCGAGGGGCGCCACCTGCCCAAGGATGTGGTTCGCTCCCTGGCGGACGGCCGCATCTTCTCCGGCCGCCAGGCCAGGAACCTGGGCCTGGTGGATGACCTGGGGGGCCTCTGGGACGCGGTGAGGCTGGCCGCGCAATTGGGTGGTATCCCCGGGGAACCCCGGGTGGTGGAGGAGGCCAAGGAGCGATTCTCCCTGTTGGACCTCCTTCTGGGCGAAGGCGCGGTGAAGCTGCTGCCCGGCGCCCTTCCCCAAACCTTTTTCCTGGGCTACGTCTTTCATCCATGATGGCCCTTGCGGCGGCGGTCCTGCCAGGGCAGCGCCCGGCCCATCCTTCCCCGTGCAATCCCCACAGAACAAAGGCCGTGTTGCCTGATCCGGAGGGCGCCGTCGAGGGCTGATCGCCGGGCACTGGGGGGCGGCGACGTTGCCCGCCCCGCGTGCTTGAAATGCCTCCGACCATCTGATATCTTGGCCTCAATGAACAGAGGAGAAGGGATGCGACCCGCCCAGCGGGTGGCCTCTCTGGACATCGGGACCAACAGCCTGAGGCTGCTGGTGGCCGATGTGGAGGCAGACGGGGGGTTCCGGAAGGTCTTCGAGGATCGTCGCATCGTTCGCCTGGGGCAAGGGGTGCAGGGCTCCGGGAGTTTGAGCGATGGGGCTATCGGGAGGACCGTGGAATCCCTTCGCGCATTTCTGGGGGAGGCGCGGGCCCGCGGTGCGTCGCGGACCCTGGCTGCGGCCACCAGCGCGGTGCGGGAGGCCCGAAACGGCGAGCCATTCGTGCGCCGGGTGCGGGAGGCCCTGGGGCTGGAGGTCCGGGTCCTGTCCGGTCCGGAAGAGGCCCGGTGGATGGTCCTGGGGGTCTCCCTGCTTTGGCGGGACCCTCCGGGGCGTTGGCTCGCCGTGGATATGGGGGGAGGGAGCACCGAACTGGCCGCGGCCGCGGGGCGGGTGGTGCAGCGGGCGGTGAGCCTCCCGCTGGGTATGGTGCGCCTCACCGAGGAACTTCTGGGCGCTGGACCGGCGGGTCCGGGTGAACTGGAGCGGTGCCGGGGGCGCTGCCGCGAGCTGCTGGAACGCGGCTCGGGGGAGCTGTTGGACGCCGGCAGGGGGGTGGGGTTGTTGGTCGGGACCGCCGGGACCGTCACGACCCTGGCCGCCCTGGACATGGAAATGGCCTCGTACGACGCCGGGTGTGTCAACGGCTACAGATTGAGCCGGGACGCGGTGTCGCGGTGGGTCTCGATTCTGGCCAAGCTTGGGGCTTCCCAACGCAGGGGGCTTCGGGGCATGGAGCCGGGCAGGGAAGACGTGATCCTGGCCGGGGCCGTCATGGTGGAGGAACTGCTGCGCATGGCCCGTGTGGACGAGATGGTGGTGAGCGACTACGGGCTGCTCGAGGGGATCGCCTTGATGGCGGCGGGGCCGGCGTCCGGCTCGAGGTCGGATCCTGGAAGGGGGGGAGGTGTCCATGCTGCAGGGTGAACTGGCCGACGGGCTGACGTTCGACGACGTGCTGCTGGTTCCTGCGGAATCGGAACTGCTACCGGCCGAGGTGGACGTGGGCACCTGGCTCACCCCCGCCATTGCCCTGAAGATCCCCCTGGTGAGCGCGGCCATGGACACCGTGACCGAATCCCAGACGGCCATCAGCATGGCCCGCGAAGGGGGGATCGGGATCATTCACCGCAACATGAGCATCCGCGATCAGGCCACGGAAGTGGACAAGGTGAAGAAGTCCGAAAGCGGCCTCATCGTGGATCCCATCACGGTGCATCCGGATCAGCGCCTCCACGAGGCCCTGGACCTCATGAAGCGGTTCCGGATCTCCGGGGTGCCTGTGACGGTCCAGGGGAAACTGGTGGGGATCCTCACCAACCGCGATCTTCGATTCGAGACGGATCTGGACAAGCCCGTCTCCGAGGTCATGACCAAGGAGAACCTGGTGACCGTGCCCCCCGGCATCGGCTTGGAGGAGTCCAAGGTCCTGCTTCACAGGCACCGGATCGAGAAACTCCTGGTGGTGGACGACGCTTACCGACTCAAGGGATTGATCACCATCAAGGACATCGAGAAGACCATCAAGTTCCCCAACGCCTGCAAGGACCATCTGGGGCGGCTGCGAGTAGGGGCTGCCGTGGGGACATCCGCAGAGACCCTGAAGCGGGTGGACGCCCTGCTCAAGGTCGGGGCCGACGTCATCGTCGTGGATACGGCCCACGGCCACTCGGCCGGAGTCGTCCGGATCATCGAGGCGATCAAGGATGCCTTCCCGTCCTGTCAAGTCCTGGCCGGCAATGTGGGCACGGCCCAAGGGGCCGAGGCCCTCATCCGAGCCGGGGCGGACGGGGTCAAGGTGGGGGTGGGGCCGGGATCCATCTGCACCACCCGCATCGTCGCGGGGGTTGGGGTGCCGCAGATCACGGCCATCGCCGAGGCCTTCGCCGTGGCCCGCAAGCACGGGGTCCCCATCACGGCCGACGGGGGCATCAAGTTCTCCGGGGACGTGACCAAGGCCATCGCGGCGGGGGCGCACAGCGTCATGGTGGGCAGCCTCCTGGCGGGGACCGAAGAATCGCCGGGCGAGACCATCCTGTTTCAGGGTCGGACATACAAGGTCTATCGGGGGATGGGGTCCATCGAGGCCATGAAGCAGGGGAGTCGGGACCGGTACGGTCAGGCGGAGTTGGAGGACTCGAGCAAACTGGTGCCGGAGGGGATCGTGGGGCGCGTGCCGTATCGGGGTCCCCTGTCAGCCACCATCTACCAGCTGGTGGGCGGCCTTCGATCGGGCATGGGGTACGTGGGCTGCCGGAGCCTGGAGGAGCTCCGGGAGCGGTCCCGGTTCATCCGGATCACGGCGGCCGGTCTGCGGGAAAGCCACGTCCACGACGTGATCATCACGCAGGAGGCCCCCAACTACTGGCTGGAAAACCGCTAGGGGCTCTGTCCCTTGGGGGGGCCTCCCGGGGCGTGACCCGGGGGCCGCCTGACGTTCACGGGGAGTGTGGTGTGACCAGAGACATCCATTCCGAGCGAGTCCTGATCCTGGACTTCGGTTCGCAATACACCCAGCTCATCGCCCGGCGGGTGAGGGAGTGCCGGGTCTACTGCGAGATCCATCCCTTTTCCATGCCCCTTGAGGCCGTCCGCGCATTCGCACCGCGGGGCATCGTGCTGTCGGGAAGCCCGGCCAGCGTGTACGGCCCATTGGCCCCCACGGTGTCGCCAGAGCTGCTTCGCATGGGGATCCCGGTGTTGGGGATCTGCTACGGGATGCAGCTTATGACCCATCTGCTGGGGGGGCGTGTGGCCGCATCTTCGAGCCGGGAGTACGGCCATGCGGAGCTGGAGATCCTGGATGAGTCGGGGATCTTCGAGGGCCTGGGGGGGGCGCGCCAGACCGTCTGGATGAGCCACGGGGACCGCATCGAGCGCCCTCCTCAGGGGTTCCGGGTGGTCGCGCGATCGGAGAACTCGCCGGTGGCCGCGTTCCGAGATCCCGAGGGACGCATCTACGGCCTGCAGTTTCACCCGGAGGTGGTGCACACGCCCCGGGGCAAGGCCATGCTCCGGAACTTCCTCAGGCGGGTCTGCGGCTGCCGAGCGACATGGACCATGCGCTCCTTCATCGAGGCCACCTCGGCATCATTGCGGGAGCGGGTGGGAGAGGAACGGGTCCTGTGTGCCCTCAGCGGGGGAGTGGACTCCTCGGTGACGGCGGCCCTGCTGTCGCGTGCCATCGGCGGCAGGCTCCATTGCGTCTTTGTGGACAACGGCCTGCTGCGCAAGGGGGAGGCCGAGGAGGTGGTCCGGGTGTTCGGGGGGCACTTCGGCGCCAACCTCACCCATGTGCGGGCCCAGGGGCGTTTCCTGGAGTGCCTGGCCGGCGTGCTGGACCCGGAACTGAAACGCAAGCGCATCGGCGAGGCCTTCATCCGGGAATTCGAGCGGGAGGCCCGGGCCCTGGGGCGCATACGGTACCTGGCCCAGGGAACGCTGTACCCCGACGTCATCGAGAGCGTCTCGTTCAAAGGCCCTTCGGCCACCATCAAGAGCCATCACAACGTGGGGGGGTTGCCGGAGGCCATGGCGTTGGAGCTCATCGAACCCCTTCGGGAGCTTTTCAAGGACGAGGTGCGGGCCGTGGGGCGCGCGCTGGGGCTGCCCCAGGTCATCGTCGATCGACAGCCTTTCCCGGGCCCGGGCCTGGCCATCCGCATCATCGGAGAGGTGACCCGGGAGCGCCTGGAGATGCTCAGGGAGGCGGACGCCATCGTCGCGGAGGAGGTGCAGCGGGCCGGTCTCCACCGCAAGCTGTGGCAGTCGTTCGCGGTGCACCTGCCCGTCCGTTCCGTGGGGGTCATGGGGGATGATCGGACGTACGAGGAGGTCATCGCGGTGCGGGCGGTGACCAGCCAGGACGGGATGACCGCGGATTGGGCGCACCTCCCGGACGGCTTGCTGCGCCGCATATCCGGCCGCATCATCAACGAGGTGGGCGGGATCAACCGGGTGGTATACGATATCTCCTCCAAGCCTCCCAGTACCATCGAGTGGGAGTGATCTCCCATGAAACACGCCTCCTTCGTGCACCTTCATGTCCACAGCGAGTACAGCCTCCTGGACGGGGCCATTCGGTTTCCGGACGTTCTGGAATTGGCCCGGTCCTACCGCATGCCCGCTCTGGCCGTGACGGATCACGGGAACCTCTTCGGGGCGGTCTCGTTCTACAGACAGGCTCACAAGGCGGGGATCAAGCCGGTGCTCGGCTGCGAGGTCTACGTGGCCCCGGGGAGCCGGCACGATCGGGCCCAGGCCAAGGGGGGGCAGGAGGCCTATCACCACCTCCTGCTCCTGGCGCAGAACGCCGTGGGGTACAAGAACCTCCTGAAGATGGTCAGTGCGGGATACCTCGAGGGGTTCTACTACAAGCCCCGGGTGGACAAGGAATTGATCGAGCGGTATTCCGGGGGCCTGGTGGCCATGAGCGCATGCCTGCACGGTGAGATCCCGCGCCTGCTCCTGGAGGGGCGAGCCGAGAAGGCGAGGCAGGCGGCCGGATGGTACAGCGAGGTCTTCCCCGGCCGGTTCTACCTGGAGGTGATGGACAACGGCATCCCGGAACAGAGGCGCGTCAACGGAGAACTCCTGGATCTGGCCCGCGTTGCGGGGCTCTCCGTTGTGGCGACCAACGACTGTCACTATCTCCGGCGGGAGGAGAGCCGGGCCCACGACGTGCTGCTGTGCATCCAGACCGGAAAGACCCTGGATGAGACATCGCGCATGCGGTTCCAGACGGATCAGTTCTACTTCAAGAGCCCCGAGGAGATGGCCCGGGCCTTCGGAGAGGTCCCCGAGGCCCTGAGCAACACGGTCTTTATCGCCGAACAGTGCAACCTGGAGATGGATCTGGGGCGGTACCACTTCCCCCGATTCCCCCTCCCCGAGGGGGAGAGCCTGGAAGAGCGGCTGGAGATGGCCGCGCTGGAGGGGTTCCACAGGAGGATGAGGGACATCCTGGGGTCAGCCCCCGGGGGGCAGCAGCATACGGCCTTGGAATACAGGGAACGGCTCAACGGGGAGCTGGACGTCATCAAGCGCATGGGATTCTCGGGGTATTTCCTCATCGTGTCGGACTTCATCGCCTTCGCCCGGCAACAGGGGATCCCGGTGGGGCCCGGCCGGGGATCGGCGGCGGGAAGCCTGGTGGCGTACTGCCTGGGGATCACAGACATCGATCCCATCCGGTACAACCTTCTCTTCGAGCGCTTCCTGAACCCCGAGCGGCGAAGCATGCCGGACATCGATATCGACTTCTGCATGCTGCGCCGGGACGAGGTCATCCGCTACGTCGCCCGGCGGTACGGCGAGGAGAACGTCGCCCAGATCACCACCTTCGGCAAGATGCAGGCACGGGCGGTGGTCCGGGACGTGGGGCGCGTCCTGGGAATGACGTACGACGAGGTGGACCGTATCGCAAAGATCATCCCCAAAGGGCTCAAGGTCACCCTGGAGAAGGCCATCGCCCAGGAGCCCCGTTTGACAGAAATGGCCAAGGCGAACCCCCGGGTGAAGGAGCTGCTGGATGTGGCCCGATCCCTGGAGGGGCTGGTGCGGCACGCCTCCACCCACGCGGCCGGGGTGGTGATCTCCGATCGGCCCATCGTGGAGCATCTTCCCCTGTACCGAAGCCAGGAGGGGGAGATCGTTACCCAGTACGACATGAAGGCCGTGGAGGAGATCGGCCTGGTCAAGTTCGACTTCCTGGGCCTTCGAACCCTGACCATGATCCGGGATGCCCTGGGCCTGTTGGGGCGAAGGGGAGTGGCCCTGGAGATGGCGCAAATCCCGCTGGATGATCCCACGACCTACGCCTTGCTCAGCTCGGGCAACACCGACGGGATCTTCCAGCTGGAGAGCTCGGGCATGAGGGACCTCCTGACGCGCTTGCGGCCCGAGACCTTCGAGGACCTCATCGCACTGGTGGCCCTGTACCGACCGGGCCCCCTGGGCAGCGGGATGATCGACGACTTCATCGGCCGAAAGCACGGCAAGATCCCCATCAAGTACGAGCTGCCCCAGCTGGAGCCCATCCTGCGGGAGACGTACGGCGTCATCGTGTACCAGGAGCAGGTGATGCAGATCGCAGCCGTCCTGGCGGGATATACCATGGGACAGGCCGACGTCCTGCGCAAGGCCATGGGGAAGAAGATCACCAGCGTCATGGAGGAACAGAAGCAAATCTTTCTGGAGGGGGCCCGGAAGAACGGCATCGCCAAGGAAGTGGCCGGCCGGCTGTTCGACCTCATCTCCAAGTTCGGCGAGTACGGGTTCAACAAGTCCCACAGCGCGGCTTACGCCCTGGTGGCCTATCAGACGGCCTATCTCAAGGCCCACTACCCCGTGGAGTTCATGGCGGCCCTGCTGACCAGCGAGAAGGACAACACCGACAAGATCATCCGCTACATCGCAGCCTGCCGATCCCAGGGCGTCGATGTGCTCCCGCCGGACATCAACGAGAGCGAGCTGGACTTCTCGGTGGCCGGGGAGAAGATCCGCTTCGGGTTGGGAGCGGTCAAGAACGTGGGTCGCAAGGCCATCGATGCGATCCTGGAGTCCCGGACGGACGGGCCGTTCGCGTCTCTGGAGGATTTCTGCCATCGGGTGGACCTGCAGCGGGTGAACCGGCGGGTGATGGAAAGCCTGATCAAGTGCGGTGCCTTCGACGCATCGGGTGTGCACCGGGCCCAGTGCTTCAACGGGCTGGATCGCGCCATGGAGGAGGCCCAGAGGTTCCACAGGATCCGGGCCACGGGGCAGATGAGCATGTTCGGACCGGCCCCGGCGCGCCCCGGCGGGGGCGCTTTGGCGGCCTCGCCGGGCCCCTCGGTGCCGGAATGGGACGAGGCGCGGCGGCTGGAGTTCGAGAAAGAGGCCCTCGGTTTCTACGTCACCGGCCATCCCTTGGCGAGGATCCTGGACCAGGTGTCGCCATGGGTGAGTGCGGACACCGAGACGCTGGGGACCGTGGCGGACAGGTCCCAGGTGCAGGTCGTGGGAATGGCGCGGTCCAGTCGGGAGGTCACGACCAAGAAGGGGGAGCGCATGGGCTTCGTGACCCTCGAGGATCTCAAGGGCTCCGTGGAGGTGATCTGCTTTCCCGAGGCCTATCGCAGGGCCCTCCCGCTGATCCAGGAGGATCGGCCGCTGTGCATCCGGGGAGTGCTGGAGCACGGCGAGGAGCAGTCCAAGATCGTGGCGTCCGACGTGTACAGCCTGGAGGAGGTCCAGGGCATGCAGGCCCCTCCGTTGCAGCTGGTTCTCTGCGCCGATCGCGTGAAGGAGGGGGATCTGCAGGGGCTGCGGGAGGTCCTCCAACGGCATCCCGGGCCCCGGGAGATGCGCCTTCACTTGATCCTGGAGGGAGGAAGGGCGGCGGTGCTGGCGCCTCCACCGGAGCTGCGGGTGGATCCCTCGGAGCCGTTTCGAGCGGAGCTGCGGGGGCGGCTGGGCGAGCGCGTCCAGTTGCGGGGAGTCTGAGGGCCGGGACCGGCTGGGGAAGGTTTGAGGCGTGGTGCTGGACTTCGAAAAGCCCATCGTGGATGTGGAGAAGCGGGTCGAGGCCCTGCGCCTCCTGGTGGCGGGCGGACAGGGATCTTCCCGGGAGCTGCAGCGCTGGGAGCGACGACTGGAGGGCGTCCGGAAAAAGGTGTTCCGCCGCCTCAGCCGGTGGCAGCGGGTCCAGCTGGCCCGGCACGTCGATCGACCCCATGCCCTGGACTTCATGGAGTGGATGCTCCAGGACTGGGTGGAGCTGCACGGGGACCGCTCGGGCCACGAGGACCCGGCCGTGGTCGGGGGGCTGGGGCGGCTGCATGGCATCCCGCTCGTGGCTCTGGGCCACGAGAAAGGTCGGACCCTGCAGCAGCGCGCCCAGCGGCGCTTCGGCATGCCGCACCCCGAGGGTAACCGCAAGGCCCTGCGGCTCATGACCCTGGCCGAGCGATTCGGCAGGCCCCTGCTTGCCCTGGTGGACACCCCCGGGGCCCATCCCGGGGCAGAGGCCGAGACAAGGGGACAGTCGGGCTCCATTGCGGAAAACCTGCTCCGGTGGGCCACCCTGCGTGTCCCCTCGGTGGCGGTGGTCATCGGGGAGGGGGGCAGCGGCGGGGCCCTGGCCCTGGGCATGGCGGACCGGGTCCTGATGATGGAACACGCCGTGTACTCGGTGATTTCCCCGGAGGGGTGTGCCGCCATCCTCTGGCGCGACGAGGCCAAGAAGGCCCAGGCGGCCGAGGCGCTGCGACTGACGGCCCAGGACGCCCTGGACCTGGGTCTGATTCATGAGGTCATCCCGGAGCCCCCCGGGGGCGCGCACCGGGACGCGGCGGGGGCCATGGACCGGGTGGGGCAGGCCTGCCGCAGACACCTGGGAGATCTTCTGGCCCTTTCCAGGGAGGCGCTCCTGAACAGGAGATATGACAACTACCGGCGCATGGGGCATGCCGGGGGGGAGAACAGGGGGCGATGAACCCCGTGACATTGCTTCTCAAGCTGCCGGCCATCCTCCTGGCCATCACGGTCCATGAATACGCCCACGGGCGGGCGTCGTACCGCCTGGGCGATCCCACGGCGAGGATGGCGGGCCGGCTGACCCTGAACCCGTTGAGGCACCTCGACCCCATGGGGTTCATATGCCTGCTTCTGGCCGGGTTCGGCTGGGCCAAGCCGGTGCCCGTCAATACCGCCTATTTTGCCAACCCCGCCCGGGACATGATGCTGTCGTCGGCGGCCGGCCCCGTGGCCAATTTGCTGGCGGCGGTGGGTTGCGGCCTGCTTTTCGACTTGCTGGGCGGCAGCGGGCTCCTGGGCCGGGTGCTCGCCCTGGGGATCTACTACAACATCGTGCTGGGTCTGTTCAACCTGTTGCCGGTTCCGCCCCTGGACGGCTCCCACGTGCTCAAGGGGCTCCTGCCCCGGAGGATGGCCCTGGGCCTGGGCCGGTATGACCGGCCGCTGATGTACGGGCTTTTCGGGGTCATCCTGCTCGATGCCCTCTTTCAGGTGGGGATCATCGGGCGGCTCCTCATGCGCCCCACCCTGGAGATCTTCCAGCTCATCGGCGGGCGGGAGGCGCTGGTGGCCCTGGTGGGGGCGCTGCGGGGGTGACGGCGTCCTGAGGGGCCATTGGGGGCAGAGCCAGGGTCCGGGCACTCGACGGACGAGGTCAAGTCATCTGGGAGGGGATCTGCCGTGAAACGCGTCTTCAGCGGGATTCAGCCCACGGGTGACATCCACATCGGGAACTACCTGGGGGCCATCCGGAACTGGGTCTCTCTCCTGGATCAATACGATTGCATTTACTGCATCGTGGACTACCACGCCGTCACCATCCCGTACGACGCCGAGCTCATGGCCCAACGGAGCCTGGATGCCGCCCTGGTCAACATGGCGTGCGGTCTGGATCCGCGGCGCTGCACCCTTTTCGTCCAGTCTCACGTGCCCGAGCACACGGAGCTGTGCTGGATCTTCAACTGCGTCACGCCGCTGGGGGACCTGGAGCGCATGACCCAGTTCAAACAGAAGGCCGAAGTCCACCGGGAGCACATCAACGCCGGGCTCTTGGACTATCCGGTCCTCCAGGCCGCGGACATCCTGATCTACAAGGCCGAACTGGTCCCCGTCGGCGTCGACCAGGTGCAGCACGTGGAGCTGACCCGGGAGACCGCCAGGCGATTCAACCAGCGCTTCGGAGACGTCTTTCCCGAGGCTCAGGTCCTCCAGTCCCCCACGCCCAAGATCCTGGGCCTGGACGGAAAGGCCAAGATGTCCAAGAGCCTCAACAACACCATCGGCATGCTGGAGCCGGCCGACGCCGTGTGGGAGAAGCTTCGCACCGCCGCCACCTGCGTGCACCGGATCCGGCGGTCCGACCCCGGCCACCCCGAGGAGTGCAACGTCTTCACCCTGCACCAGGCCTTCACGACGCCTGCGCAGGTGGAGGAGATCCGGCGCGGGTGCCAGACGGCGGGCATCGGCTGCATCGACTGCAAGCGGCTGCTTTGGGCATCCATGATGGAGACCCTCGGCCCCATTCAGGAGAAGGCCAGAGCCCTGCAGGAGGACCCGAGGCCCGTGCGCGAGGCCCTGGAGGCCGGGGCGGCCCGGTGCCGGCAGATGGCCCGGGCCGTCATGCGGGAGGTCCGGGGGCGCCTGGGCCTGCTGAGTCTCGAGGCCTTGAGTGGGAAGGGGCCATGAGGCCGGGGACCGATCCCCATGCCCCGGAGACAGTGGCCGCACCGGCTAGCCCGGACGAGTGCACGGTCAAGCTCGAGGTGTTCGAGGGCCCCCTGGACCTGCTGCTTCACCTCATCCGCAAGAACGAGATCGACATTCACGACATCCCCATGGCCCTCATCACCCGGCAGTATCTGGATTACCTGGGATGGATGCGTTCCCTGAACCTGGATGTGGCCAGCGATTACCTGGTCATGGCGGCGACCCTGGTGCACATCAAGTCCCGGATGCTCCTGCCCGCCGTCCCGGAAGCGGGTGAGGGGGAAGGGGACCCGGAGGCCGAGGACCCCCGCGCCGAGCTCGTCCGCAGGCTGCTGGAGTACCAGAAGTACAAGGGGGCGGCCCAGCAGCTCTCGGCCCGGGAGATGCTGGAGCGCGATGTGTTTCAACGGCCCCCGGCCCCGGCTGATGGATCTGAGCAGGGCCCGGATGAGGGAACCGTGAAGGAGGCCGATCTGTTCGCCCTGGTGGAGGCCTTCCGACGCGTGGTGGCCGACCGCCGCTGGGAGGAGAGGAGCCTCCATGTGGATCTGGAGCGGGTGAGTCTGGCCGATCGGATTCGGGAGGTGTCTGAGCTGCTGGAGGCGCGGACGGACGGCCTGGGCTTCGACGAGCTCTTCCCCGAAGGCTGCACGCGAAGCGAACTGGTGGTCACCTTTCTGGCCTTGCTGGAGATGATCCGTCTGCGCATGATCCGCGCCTATCAGGCCACGGCCTACGGGACCATCCGAATCGTCCCCGCCGTGGCCGCGTGACGGGTCCGGGGCAAGGAGGCGGGGCGGGCCGGGGGACTTGACAGGCTTTCCATATGGAGTATGTTCTGTCTCGTGTCGCGTCCCTCGTCCCACCGCTCCTCCCGCACGTGCCCGGCTCGACCAGAGGTGCCCCGGGGAAGGGATCTGCCCACTGGCGAGCCTTGCCGTGCGGCGGGAGCCACGGGAGAAGGGCGGGATCTCCCACCGAATGGAGGCAGGCTGCACGGGCGCCGGATGGATCGGCGCCGGGCCTGGAAGGAAAAGGGGGGGACAATGGGTCAGGCCAAGCGATTGGGGGAACTCCTTCTGGAACAGGGAGTGATCACGTCCCAACAACTCCAGGATGCCCTGGAGCGGCAGAAGCAGGAATCCCTACCCCTGGGCGAGACCTTGATCCGAATGGGGGCGGTTACGGAGAACGACGTCCTTAGGACTCTGGCGCGGCACCTTCAGGTGGACTTCCTGAACATCGGGGAGAACGACTACGAGGTGGTCGACCGATCCCTGGCGGGACTGTTCCCCATGGCCATGTGCGAGCGGCTCCGGGTGCTCCCGGTGTTTCTGGTGGAGAACGGGGAGACCCGGCAGTTGACCGTGGCCATGTCGGACCCCCTGAACCTGGATGCGATCCAGGAGGTGGAGCGGCACAGTGGGGCCCACATCGTCCCCGTGCTCACCACGTCCTCGGGTATATCCGGCGGGATCGCCAAGCTGTACGAGATCAAGGAGGTCCTGCCCGGCCCCCGACCCATCGGCGCGGTGGAAGTCATTGACGAGACCATCAAGTTCGTCAACCGGCTCCTCGCCCAGGCCGTGCAGATGGGGGCCAGCGACATCCACATCGAGCCCCACGCGCGGGAGGTGCACATCCGGATGCGGATCGACGGCGTGCTGCGGGTGATCGATTCATTCCCCCTCACGGAACTCAACCGCATCGTCATCCGGATCAAGAACATGGGGAGTGAGAAGCAGTCCCTCATGCGCCTGGACGAACGGCGCGTTCCTCAGGACGGCTCTTTCGCCAGGATCATCGGAGGGCACGCAGTGGATTTTCGGGTATCGACCTTCCCCACCATATACGGAGAGAAGGTCGCCCTGAGGGTCCTGGACAAGGACAAGATGGAGTCCATTCATCGGGTGGGGGACCTGCGCATGCCCCCCAATGTGGAGAAGCACTTCCTCCGATGCGTCAAGCAGAACAGCGGGATCATCATCGCCACGGGCCCCACGGGCAGCGGCAAAACCACGACGCTCCACGCCGCCGTCAACCAGATCAACCACGTGGGTCTTAACATCGTGACCATCGAGGACCCTGTGGAATACCATGCCGTGGACTACGTGAACCAGAGCAACGTGAAGCGCCAGGCCGGGTACACCTATCCCGTGGCCCTGCGCGCCGTCATGCGGCAGGACCCGGATGTGATCCTCATCGGGGAGATCCGGGATCTGGAGACGGCTGAGATCGCCGTGCAGGCGGCACTGACCGGCCACTTGGTCCTGACCACCCTGCACACCGACGACGCGGCCGGGGCCATCGTGCGGCTGGTGGACCTGGGGATCGAGGAATTCCTCGTCTCATCGACGGTGGTGTCGGCCATCAACCAACGGCTTCTCCGGAAGGTGTGCCCCCACTGCGTGGAGCCCTTCGCTCCCACTCTGGAGGAGATGGCCGAACTGGGCATCGAGGAGCAGATGGGGGCGTGGATCCTGGACCATCGGGACAAGCTCAACATGCGCCGGGGGAGGGGGTGCAAGAGCTGCTTCCACACCGGCTATCTGGGCCGGCAAGGGGCCTTTGAGCTGCTCACGGTGACGCCGGCTATCAAGAAGCTGATCCTTCAGAAGGAGACCTCCGACGTCATCGCGGCCACAGCCCGGGCAAAAGAGGACATCAACATGATCTTCGAGGACGCCCTGCGCCTGGTGCTCAAGGGGAGCACCACGTTCGCGGAGCTGTGGCGGGTGCCCCGGGGCGAGTACCCCTTGAAGTCCGTTGAGGCCATCTTCCGGACGGCGGGAGAGCCCTGCGAGTTCTGAACCCGCCTGACCGGTTCCCCGTCTTCCGACCTATCTGACGGTCTCGGCGATGACGTACCAGCGATCCACGGGGTCCTCGGTGGTGTCCACGAGCAAGTGGACGATCCTCAGCTGCGGGAAGCGGGCCTTGAGGTCGTCGAGGTCAACCGGTTCGAACTTTCTCACGTTGTTGAAGTAGGCATCCGGCGTGATGGCGTTGGACCGGTAGTTCTCCTTGGTGCGTTGGGAGATGCGGCGCAGGGAGACCTCCGGGGGGCATTGGGTCTGCTGGATGACGAAGGTCATGTGGTGCCGGGCCGCCACCTCGGCGGCGCGCCTGCGCAGGGCCTGGGCCACGAAGGTGGCGTCCAGGATCACGCTTTCGCCGCCGGCGGCCAGCTCGTCGGCCATTCGAAACATGGCGTCGTACACGGCCTTGCGCCTCTCCATGTCCGCGGCCACCTTCTCGTCGAAGACGTCCTCGCCCCGCCAGAGTTCCAGCCGGATCAGGTCGGTCCGGAGCATCCTGTATCCCTTGACCTCGGCCACCACCTCCGTGGTCTCGGTCTTCCACGATGCCGGCAGCCCGCACGCGATGAGCAGCGTGTTGGGCCCCAAGCTCCGTTTGACGAACTCCACAAATGGTTCTCTCATCCCATCGCTCCAAGTTCGAACTGTGGGCCGAGGCGACAGGCCGCGGCCGAGAAGGGAGCGGGAAGGACGCACACCGCGAGCATGGGATGACCCCGCCCTCCCCGGCCGCCCCCGGACGGCTATGTCTGCTCCACGTACTGCCTGGCCAACTCGAAGTACCGCCTGGCCCTGGCCGCGGCCGCGGTCTTGGCCTTTTCGTCGATGCGCGCGTCGTCCAAGAGGAAGCTGGTGACCTTGCCTCGCACGTACGCCCGGTAAATCTTGTAGAAGGTGACAAGGGCCTCCACCCCGGTCTCGCCGGTCATGCGCATGTAGAGCTCCCAGAGCCGCTGCGACTGGGACTGCCCGCCGTGGAACTCCAGGTCCATCAGCAAGAACGCGATGTCCGAGAGGGTATCCGAGTAGCGGAACCGCTGGTTGAACTCGATGCAATCGAAGATGGCGATCTCGTCGGCCAGACAGACGTGTTCCATGTGGAGGTCGCCGTGGCAGTCGCGAATGCGTCCCTGGCGAATCCGGTCGGAGAAAAGGAGGCGGTGGGTCCGGTACGCGCCATCGGTCCATTGGCGGATGGCCTCGAAGGTCTGCGCGTCGATGCTCCTGCCCACGTACGGCTCGGTCTGCCGGAAGTTCTCATCCGTGTTGAGCCGGAAACGATCCGGCTCGCCGAATCGCTCGATTTGCGGGGACGTCTCCGCCTCCCCCGAGAACCGGGCGAGGCGCTCGGCCAGCCGGGTCAAGTGGCGGTCCGTCAGCTGGCCCTTGAGGAAAAGGGACTTCATGAGCAGGGCCTCGGGGATCCGCCGCATCCGGACAGCATAGTCGACGACGGTCCCCTGGCCATGGCCGATGCGGTGCCGGTCCCGGTCCACGACGACGGGGAGCACGCCCGTGTACAATCCCCTGGAGAGTCGGCGGTTGAGCCGCACCTCCTCCTCGCAGAAATGCCGGCGCCTCTCCAGGGTGGTGAAGTCCAGGAACCCGAAGTCCACTGCCTTTTTCACCTTGTACACGTAATCATCGCCGACGAACACCAGGGAGATGTGGGTCTGCACGAGGGTGACCCCGGAGGTGGGGTCGGGCAGGGCCCGGGGGTCCATCAGGTCGTCGATGAGCGAGGACATGCCTTTCCCTCTGACGGCTGCCTTCCTTCTCGGGACGCATGAAGTGTACTATGTGAGGGGGCGAAAGGGAAGGGCGGCGGGCCGGACGGGATCCCGGCGCCCCATGGATGCTTGCAGTGGCCCGTCTGCTGTCCTAGACTTGGGCGTGACCCGACAGTGGGGAGTCTTGCGGGAGGGGAGGTGCGGGGATGAGGATTGCCCATCGGATCGGGAATCTGGGGACGGAGACGGCGTTCGCAGCAGCGGCCGAGGCCAATGCGTACGCCGCCCGGGGGCACAAGATCTACCCGTTTCACCTGGGAGACATGAACATCCCCACCCCCAGGAACATCGTGGAGGCGGCGTTCAAGGCCCTTCGGGACGGCAAGACCGGCTACTGCCCCAACGCCGGGATTCCTGAACTCCGGGAGGCCCTGGCGGCCGAGCTGAGCCGCTCCCGGGGGGTTTCGTACGGGCTCGAGAACGTGGCCATCCAACCCGGCGGTAAACCGGTCATTGGCAAGTTCCTCCTGGCCCTCATGAACCCGGGGGACGAGGTCCTCTACCCCAACCCCGGCTATCCCATCTACGAGTCGCTCATCGAGTTCTTCGGCGGCACGGCAGTCCCGTACGGCTACCTGGAGGGCGGGGAGGACTTCGTCCTGGACCTGGACAGGATGGAGGAGAAGATCTCCCCCAGGACCCGGCTGGTGATCCTGAACGATCCCCAAAATCCCATGGGGGCCCAGTGCCGCCGGGGGGATCTGCAGCGTCTGGCGCGAATCGTGCTGGAGCATGACCTCTACGTCCTGTGCGACGAGGCCTACTTCGACATCCGATACGCGGGTGAGGGGCTCTCCCTGGTGAGCTTTCCCGGCATGGTCGATCGATGCGTGATCCTGTACACCTTCTCCAAACGGTTCGCCATGACGGGATGGCGGCTGGGGGCGGCGGTCGGCCCCAAGCCGGTGGTGGACGTCATCGGCAAGCTCAACGTGAACGACGAGTCGTGCTCCAACCACTTCGTGCAGTTCGCGGCCCTGGAGGGATTGACCGGCGACCAATCCGGGGTGAGGGAGATCCTCGACACCCTCAGGCAGCGCCGTGACGCGGCGGTGGAGCTGCTCAACGCCGTCGAGGGCGTGCGCTGCTTCAGGCCCCGGGCCACGTTTTACCTCTTCCCGGACGTGACCGAGGCCGCGCGGAACAAGGGCCTCCTGGACTACGATCAACTTCGCCTCGCGCTGCTGCGGGAGACCGGCGTCTCGGTGTGCACGCGGCAACACTTCGGCCGCCCCCTGCCGGGGGAGAGCCGCCTGCACATCCGCCTCGCCTATTCGGGAATCGATCTGGGCGAGATCGAGGAGGGCCTCGGGAGATTCAGGGCCTTCCTGGAGGGTTGACAGCCCATCGGGAGGGGAAGAGCTGATGAGCGCTTTGAGGCGCACCGCCCTGTACGATCGACACCTGGCCCTGGGGGCCAGGATGGTGGAGTTCTCCGGGTGGGAGATGCCCGTTCAGTACCCCGGCGGCATCGTGGCCGAGCATCTGGCGACCCGCCGGGGATGCGGCCTGTTTGATGTGTCCCACATGGGCCGTTTCGTGCTGCGGGGGGCCGGAACGCTCGGCTTTCTCCAACATGTACTCAGCAGCAATGTCGAGGCCCTGGACATCCGGACGGTGGGCGCCCAGTACACATTCATCCCCAATGAGGGCGGCGGAGCGGTGGACGACGCGTTTGTCTACCGCTTCAGCGAGGCCGAGTACCTGCTGGTGGTCAACGCGGCCAATGCCCCCACGGATTGGGCCTATCTGTCGGAGGCGGCCGGTGGGTTCCGGGATGCGCGGATCATCGATGGGACAGAGGAGACGGTCATGCTCGCCCTGCAGGGCCCTGCTTCCCGCCGGATCCTCGCCGACCTCATCCAGGAGGGATCCCTCCCCGAACCGCTTCGCAATACGGTGAGCTCGGTGACCGTCGGCGGGGCCAGGGTGCGGCTGGCCCGCACAGGGTACACGGGGGAGCCGTTGTGCTTCGAGCTGTTCGTGGATCGCGCCCACGGGGCCGCCCTCTGGGACCTTCTCGTGCAAGGAGGGGCGACCCCGGCGGGGCTGGGGGCGCGGGACACCCTGCGGCTGGAGGCCGGTCTGCCGCTGTACGGGCATGAACTGGGCCGGGACCCCGAAGGGGGAGAGATCCCCATCATGGCTTGTCCGCTGGCCAGGTTCGCCGTTAGCTTCTCCCCGTTCAAGGGGCCCTTCGTGGGGCGGGAGGCGTTGCAGAGGCAGCACCTGGCCCTGGAGCGGATCATGAACCGGGACTACTCCCTCATGGGGGACCTGCCGCGACTGCTGCGGCCTGTGGCTGTCCTGGACCGGGGCGTGGCCCGGCGGGGTGCCCGCGTGCTGCGGGGAGGGAAGCCTGCGGGGACGGTCACCAGCGGCACCATGGTGCCGTATTGGGTGTTCGAGGGGGAGGGGATGGAGTCGGCCATGACGGACCGTCATGCCATGCGGGCCATCTGTCTGGCCTATCTGGACAGCGATGTCCTGGATGACGAAAGGGTCGCGGTGGAGGTCCGCAACCAGTCCGTGGAGGCGGTGGTGGTGCCGTACCACCTCAGAAGCGAGGCGCCTCCCTACGCGCGCCCCATCGTCTATGGGGCGCACAAGGGCCCGAAGGTCCGGGAGGGGGGGGAGGTCCCGGGCAAGGTCCTGTCTTTGCTGCAGCGGACCGTGGAGAACAGCCGGTGGCGGCAGGAGTCGTGCATCAACCTCATTCCCTCGGAGATGACCGTCTCGCCCATGGTCCGGCTTCTGTCCATCATGGACCCGGCCTTTCGATACGCCGAACACAAGGAATCCAAGGCCTTTTACGACGCCGAGATCTTCTACTACCAGGGGACGGGGTTCATCAAAGAGGTGGAGGAGCGGCTCGAGGAGGAGATGGCGGCCTTCCTCGGATGCCGGGAGGTGGAGACCCGATTGGTCAGCGGTCAGATGGCCAACACGGCTGTCTTCAGCGCCATGGTGGACTTCCTCAATCGGGCGGATCGAAAGGCGGAGCCGCGCCGCATGCGCCGGGTGATGCACCACCACATCGTCAAGGGCGGGCATCTGAGCGCCCAGCCCATGGGGGCCCTGCGCGACTTCGTGGCGCGGGACCCCCATGCGGAGCGCCCGGCCGTGGTGGCGTTCCCGGTTTTGCCCCACAACCCGTACCAGGTGGATGTGGGGGCCACGCTGGAGCTGATCGACGCCTTCCGCCCCGAGCTCATCGTCTTCGGCAAGAGCCTGTTCCTGCACCGGGAGCCCGTGGCCGAGGTGCGACGGTTCGTGGACGACCAGGGCATCGACACCGTGGTGATGTACGACATGGCCCACGTGCTGGGCCTCGTGGGCCCCCATTTCCAGGAGCCCTTTGCGGAAGGGGCCCACCTGGTGACGGGGTCGACCCACAAGACCTTCTTCGGGACCCAGCGGGGGGTGGTGGGCTCCATGTGGGCCGATGGGGACGATCGCTGGGAGCTCTGGGAGGCGCTGCGCAGGCGCACGTTCCCGGGCTCCGTGTCCAACCACCACCTGGGTACGCTATTGGGCCTGCTCATGGCCGCATACGAGATGAACCATTTCAAGGGGGAGTACCAACCCCGTGTGATCGCCAATGCCAAGGCCTTCGCCCGGGCCCTGCGGGCGTGCGGGCTGGAGGTGGCCGGGGACCCGGCGTTGGGGTTCACGGAGACCCACCAAGTGGTGGTCCATGTGGGCTATGCCCAAGGGCCGGAGATGGCCCGGCGGCTCGAGGCCAACCACATCATCTGCAACTTCCAGGCGGGGCCCGACGAGGAGGGGTTCACGGCTTCGGGTGCCTTGCGCATGGGCGTCTCGGAAATGACCCGCTTCGGCATGGGCGAGGGGGATTTCGGGGAGCTTGCATCCCTCATCCGAGACGTGATCCGGCGGGATGCCCGCGTCGGGGAGGAAGTCAAGGCCCTTCGCCGGCGGTTCCTCCAGCTCCGCTATTGCTTCGAGGGAGACGAATACACCCGGCTCCTGGCCGGGCTGCGCCGTTGCGTGTGAAACCGGATCCCCGCAGGTCCCGGAGGGCCGCCGCTCCGGGAGCCCTTCAGCGCTGTGCCGATTGGTCGAAAAACTCCTTGGCCACCCGAAAGCTGTCCACGGCCGCTGGGACGCCGCAGTACACGGCGGTCTGGAGGAAGACCTCCATGATCTCCTCCTGGGTGCAGCCGTTGCGCAGGGCGCCGCGCAGATGAAGTTTGATCTCGTGGGGGCGGTTCAGGGCCGTGAGGATGGCCAGGTTCAGCAGGCTCCGGGTCTTCCTGGGGAGGCCCGGGCGGGTCCAGATCTCTCCCCAGCAGTACTCGGTGACCAGCTCCTGAAGCGGCCGCGTGAAGGCATCTGCTGCGGCGAAGGCCCGGTCTACGTGTTCTTCCCCCAGGACGGCCCGCCGTACCGCGAGCCCCTCGTCGAACCGTTCTCGATCCATCGTGTTCCTCCTGTGCCGGGCGCCCAGGCCTTGGCTCAAGGCCGAAGGGCGTCCAGGACCCGCTCGTGGACGGCCCCGCTGGTGGCCACCACGCCGGTGTTCTCCGCAAATCGGTATGCCAGTCCGAACTCCAGAGGCTTGCCGGTGAGATCCGTGACGCGCCCGCCCGCCTCTTCCACGATGACGGTTCCGGCCGCATGGTCCCAGATCTTCTCCCGATAATCCGGGGTCCCGGGGTTGGGGAGCCGCAGATAGATGGCCGCATCGCCCCGGGCCACGATGCCGTACTTGGCCTGGCTGTCCATGCGGACCGGGGGGGCCGTGATGCCGAGCCTGGCGGCCACCCGGGCCTGGCCCTCATGGTCCGAATGGCCGGGCTCCACGCTCTCGCAGAATCGGAGGTCCGCCCTCCTGCTGGGCCCGGAGGTGCGGACGGGGACCGCGTTCCCCCCGGCCAGCCCCATTTGATACGCCCCTTGGTCGGACAGGGCCAGGAAGATGACCCCGCGCGGCCCTTGGGGCCTGGCGAGGTTGTGCGGGAGGTTGGGGCAGGCCAGGACGCCCAACCGAGCCCGCCCCTCCAGCACCAGGGCCAGGGCCACCGCGTACTGCTCCCCCCGCAGGAACCCCTTGGTCCCGTCGATGGGGTCGAGGCACCAGAAGCGCTGAGAGACCTCGCGGGTCCCCAGATCCACCCATCTGCAGACCGCGTCCTCGGTGGCCTCGGGGGCGCACGTGCGCACGGCGTCGGCGACCTGCCGCAGGATGCCGCGGTTGTCGGGGTTCCTGAGCGCGGCCGCGCTCTCCTCCGCCACGATGGGGTCGTCGGGGAATGCCCCTCTGAGGATGCGGCAGATCACGGCCTGGGACCCGAAATCGGCCACGGTCACCGGGCTCCGGTCCGGCTTGGCGATGGCCTCGGGCCCCCCCGCGCGGCTGCGGACGACCTGGCACACCCGGGCAGCGGCCGCGACGGCCTGGATGGCGGCGTCCAGTTCCTCGTTCAATGAAAGGGTCATGCTGGGTCCTCTCCTCGGCAAGCGATGCCCGCCCCGGGACAGATGGGGGCGCCGCGCATGGAACGGCGCCGGGTGTCGTCCGTCCCGCCGGGATGGTTCCGTCCCCGGACGGAGCGCTCGGCTCTCATGTGGTCCAAGAGGCAACGACGCAGGTTGGAGGTGATGCCGCGCGCGGCGTTGAGCAGGTACAGACGGTGATCCACGTGGAAGATCTCCCGCTCCAGTCGCACGATCCGGGAAGGCGGGCTGCCCCCATCCCCCTGCCGCGCGCGCATGGCGTCTTGCAGGATGGGGACCATCTTGTCGCCCATGCGAAGGTGCGTGTCCACGAGGAAGAGGGCGGCGTGGGGGGCCAGGGCCTCCTGCCTGTCGAGAAAGCCGGTCATCTCACCCGCCTCGATGCCCCGGGGCGGTGAGGACTTGGTCTCCACGTAGAGCAGAAGCCCTTCCACGCAAGCAATGACGTCGAAATCCCCCCCCGGGGCGGCGGTGCGGAACGCAACCCCGTGGACCGCCTCGGCGAAGAACTCCCTGCGCAGGATTTCGGCCACGAACCACTCCAGAGTTTCCCCGAAGCTGTTCACCGAGGGGCGGGTCAACCGGAACAGTCCCTGGGGTCCCTCCTGGACCATCTCCAGGCCTCGGAGTTCCTCCAGGTATCTCCTCGCCGCCCGCGGCGAGCAGTAGCCTCCCAGATCATCGGCGGTGAACCCACCCTTGGACTGGATGGCATCCCGCAGCAGGAGTCGGAAGGAGTACCGGTGAAGAAGGGCGTACAGCCGATCCAGGACGGCGGTCGGGGCCGAGACGTCCGGGAGCAGCCGGTGGGGCGGCACCGTGCGGCGAATCCGCATTCCGCGGCGGGCCAGCATTTTGTCGAGGCCTGGGCCGGTTCGCCTGACCCAGCGCCGCAGCGAGGCGTTCTCCCGCCGGAGCCTCGCCGCCTCCCTCTGAAGGATCTGGAGGTCCTTCACCATGGCCCGCCCCTGCATCGCTCGCGACCCTTCAAGTTGTACCACAGCCGGCGGGTGAAGGCCAGCAGCCCGCCATGGGATGATCCGGCGGCACAGAAGGGGTATATTGTTCTTGTGCGCCAAGAAGGGCCGGGAGGAGGACGCCATGCCGGATTGGATATGGATCGTAGCCTTGGTGGCCGTGTGGGTCGTGTTGAACCGCTGGGTTCTGCCCCGGTTCGGGGTCAGGACCTGAATGTCGGGGGATCCGTGCGCCGTGGATCGGCGCCAGGAGGATTCCAGACCCCGAAAGGGGGCCTAGGGCGCCTCCAGGACCACCTCGCCGTTGGGGAGGTCCAGGGTGACCCGGAAGTGCTGAAGCACGTTGAGGCCGAGCAGCCGCAGGTCCCCCACCAGGGCCTCCACCTGCCGGATCTGCAGGGTCCCGATGGTGATGCTGTCGAGGACGACCATGCGCGATTCCTGAACGCGACCATCTCCCATGATCACGCGAACCGACGGGCGCGTGTGCAGATCCAGCCCCAGGGCCCGCGCATCGTCCCGGGTGATCTGGGTGTACGTGGCCCCCGTGTCCAGGTACATGAGCAAGGGATGGGCATCGTTGACGGTGATGGGGATCTGAACCGCCTTGTGCGTGCCCTCCACGGGGATTCGCATGGATCGGGCGTCGGACTGATCCGAGGCTCCGGGCGGGACCGCGGCCGGAGATGACCGACCCCACTGATCGGGCGGGACGTTGCCTGCATTGTCGGTGAAATGGAGCTTTCCCTCCCTGTCCCGCCAATGGTAGATCACCGAGCCCGCTGCGGCCTGGGAGATCAGGGCAGCCAGCAGGACCAACGATGCCAACCCGCTCCGAGCCCAAGTGGCCATGACCGCCTCCCGCCGCGGGCCATCCCTCCCCGTTCCGCCGCCGGGAAAGCACGCAGCCGCATCGGATGAATCTCCGAGAAGGGCCCTTCAGAACCCGGCCAAGGGCGCCCGCCATCGCGACCTGAGCCCCTGGATGGAGGCGGTCACCACGGGACGCCCCCTCAGGCCCTGGATGGAGAAGAACGGTTCATCGAGGACGGAGCCCACCCGCCCCATGGGGGACCCCGCCATCTGGGCCTCGAAGGGCTTGCGGTTCTCCGGGTGCACCGTCACCACGAAACGGCCCTGGGACTCGGAAAATAGGAGCCAGTCCTCCCGGTCCACGCCCTCCCGGGGAACCCTGTCCAGATCGACCCACATGCCCAGACCGCCCGCGAAGGCGGTCTCGGCCAAGGCCACGGCCAGTCCCCCATCCGAGCAGTCGTGGCACGAGGCGACGAGTCCTCGGGCCGTGGCCGCCTCCAAGAGACGATAATACGTCAAAAAGGCATCGGGGTCCACCGCCGGAGCCCCGTTGCCCACAAAACCCTGCCAGGCCCAATACTCGGAGCCGCCCATCTCGGGGCGGGTGATCCCCAGGACGTACACCAGATCCCGGTCCCTCTTGGCGTCCATGGTCACCGCCCGGCGGACATCCGGGATGCGACCGATGAGGGAGAAGAGCATGGTGGGCGGAATGCTGATCTTGGTCTCGCCGATCTTGTAGTCGTTCTTCATGCTGTCCTTTCCCGAGATGCACGGAATGCCGTACGTCCGCGTCGCCCGGGACAGGGCCTGGTTGGCCCGGACCAGCTGGGCCAGTTTGAAGCGGCCGTCGGGGGTCTTGTCCGATTGGACCGGGTCGGGCCAACAGAAATTGTCCAGGCCCCCCATGCCCTCCAGGCTCCCCCCCACGCTCAGATGGTTTCTCAGGGCCTCGTCGACGGCGGCGGCCGCCATGGCGTACGCATCGATGTCGCTGTACCGCGGACATATGCCGTGGGATACCACCACCCCCTGGAACGAGTCCGGGACGGGGCGCAGGACCGCCGCATCGCTTGGGCCGTCCCCTTTCAACCCCACCATGGGTTTGACCACGCTGGTCGCCTGTACCTCGTGGTCGTACTGGCGCACCACGCCCTCCTTGCTGCAGACGTTGAGCCGACCGAGCAGGGCCAGGAGGGATTCGGTCAGATCCACCGGGCAGGGGAGATCCGGTTCGGGATGCACGGGGGGGACCCAGCGGGCCTCCAGGGTCATCTGGGGCACACCGCCGTGGAGGAACGCCATGTCCAGATACGCCACCGTGCGACCCTGGTGCACGATGTGAAAGAATCCGGTGTCGGTGAAGGTACCCAGGGCAGTGGCTTCCACGCCCATGCGGTCGGCCAGCTCCGCGAACCGACCCAGTTTCTCGGGGGGCACCGCCAGCGTCATGCGCTCCTGGGCTTCGGAGATGAGGATCTCCCAAGGGAGAAGGCCCGGGTACTTGAGGGGGGCCCGATCCAGATGGAGCTCGCAGCCCCCGCAATCGCGGGCCATCTCCCCCACCGAGGAGGACAGGCCGCCGGCGCCGTTGTCGGTGATGGCGGTGTAGAGCCCCATGTCCCGGGCGACCAGGAGGAAATCCGTCATCTTCTTCTGGGTGATGGGGTCCCCGATCTGCACGGCGGTGACCGGGGAGCCCTCGTGGAGCTCCTCGCTGGAAAACGTGGCCCCGTGGATCCCGTCCTTGCCGATGCGCCCTCCGGTCATCACGATGACATCGCCGGGCCGGGCGGCCTTCTCGTGCCCGGGCTCGCCGTGGAGCCGGGCCGGCAGGATGCCTCCCGTTCCGCAGTAGACCAGGGGTTTGCCCGCATACCGGTCGTCGAATACGATGGAGCCGTTGACCGTGGGGATGCCGCTTTTATTTCCGCCATGCTCCACGCCCTCCCGCACCCCCTCGAAGATGCGCCGGGGGTGGTGGAGGCGGGGGGGGAGGGGGTGGGCATAGTCGGGCGGGGCGAAGCAGAAGACATCCGTGTTGAAGAGCAGCCTGGCCCCCTTGCCCGTCCCGAAGGGATCCCGATTGACGCCGACAATGCCCGTAAGGGCCCCGCCGTACGGCTCCAGCGCCGAGGGGGTGTTGTGGGTCTCCACCTTGAAGACCAGGCTCCAGTCGTCGTCGAAGCGGATGACCCCCGCGTTATCCTTGAAGACCGACAGACACCAGTCCCTCTCGCCCAGGGCCTCCCGCACAGCCCGGGTGGCCCCTTTGACGTACGTGTCGAAGAGGCTGTGGATGACCTCCGTGCGGCCGGCGTCGTCCGTGTAGTGAATGGTCGCGTTGAAGATCTTGTGCTTGCAGTGCTCGGACCAGGTCTGAGCCAGGGCCTCGATCTCCACGTCGGTGATCCGAGGGCCCAGCCCCACCCGGTGGCGTGCCGCCAGGACCTTGGGGTCTCTCAGGTGGGACCGGATGGCCCTCATTTCGCTTAGATCCAGAACCAGGACCCGCTCCTGGCTCAGGGCGGCCAGGGCCTCGTCGGGGATCTCCAGGTCAATCTCGGCCACGCGCATGTCGCTTGCCTGGGTGACCCTGGGGGGGCGGGAGGCGATGGCCTCTCCGGCATCCCACTGGGCCCGGCTGCGGATCTCGAACCGCTGAATCAGGGTATTGGCCAGAAGTCCGGTGGCGATTCGCTCCACCTGCGTCCGGCTCAACTCCCCGGTCAGGAGGACCTGGCGCGAGGTGTACACCCCCCCGCCGGAGCCCAACGGGCGCTCCAGGTACGCCTCCATGGTCTCCCGGGCCGTCTTGCCCACGTTGTCTGTGACCCCCGGCAGGAAGCCGATCTCCGCCAGCCAGTCGAAGCCGGAGGCCAGGGGTTCGTTGACGGTGACGCGCTGGGTGATGGGATCGCACAGGAGCCGATGGGCCATGTCCAGGACCTGGCTTTCGGACAGATCCCCCTCAACGGTGTACACGTCGATGGTCTCGGCGCGGGAGACCTCCCATCCCAGATGGTCGGCGATGCGCCTCCGGATCTTCTCTCCGGCCGCATCCCGCACCCCGTGCTGAAAGCCGATCTCGATACGATGGATCATGGGCCTTCCTCTTCTTCCCTTCCGCCGGGCCCCTGGAAGCCGCCCCAGCCTCCCGACCCGGCTTGCGGCCCATGGCGCCCCGCGCCGCGACCCTCGGCAGGACATCTCAAGAGGCCCTCCTGGGGCGGTTGCAGACCGTGTCGGTCCGGGGCCCATGCCCTGGGAGGCGGGTTGAGCTCACTTGGCCTTGAGGGCATCCAGGGGGCCCCGCACGGCCCGGATGTGGTACGACTCGGCGTGCTCGCTGCGGGTGAGCACCGTCCCGTCCGAGAGGTCGATCCCGGCATAGTGTTTGAGGTTGGAGGCCGTGTACTCGGTGGAGGACCAGCAGCGGAAATAGGCCCAGTCGAAGGCCGGATCCAGCCGCATCCCTCGGACCGGGGCGTCCAACAGCAGGGTCTTCAACTCCTCGAGGGAAGGGACCCGCCAGTCCGAATGGCCCCCGAAGCGTGCCCCGTTCAGGCCCTGGATGTACCCTCTGGCGTCCCCGGGCTTCAGCCGTTGGGCAGAGCCGGCGCGCTGCCACATGAGGCCGCTGCGGGTGTCGGTCACGGTTCCGTCGCCGTTGTCCACGAAGCGGGCAACCGTTGCCCCGGGCGGGAGGCTTGCGCTCTGAGGCTGGGAGGGCGTGATCCCACCCGGGGTCGGACGAGATGCCGCGGCGCCAGAGGAACCGGCCGGGGGAGGGCCCCCGGGCCGCTTTCGTTCGTCCAGGGATACCTTGAGAGCGTCTGCCTCGCCCTGGGCCTTCTGGATTTGCTCCCGCAGTTGCCGGAGCTCCACGTCCAGTTTCATCATGTCCGCCAACAGAAGCTCCTTCTTCCCCTTGAGCCGCGTCTCCTGATCCTGAAGTCTGGCCAGTTCCCGCTCCAGGGCCTCCAGGCGCTCCCTGGACTGCTTGACCTGGGAGTCCTCGCCCACCAAGAAGACCACCTCGCCCTCGCCGTCCAGCCTGCCGTACTGGGGGAGCTGCTTCTGTCCCGAGGCCGCATATACCTGCGGCTGCACGAACCCGCCCAACTCCGAAGCGGTCACCATCCCGTCGCCGTTGAGGTCGGCTTCACCCGCAAGGCCGCGCAGGAGGTGGAGGGTGAAGATGCCGTGGCCCCCCTGCTCGTGGGCCAGATCCCCCTTTCGCCCCGCCGTGATCATCTGGACCGAGCGCTTCTCGGTGACCACCTGCAGATAGCCCCGGGCGCCGGGCGGCACGCCCCCTCCCCGGGTGAAACCGTACCCCGAGAAGCAGCAGTCCATGACGTAGTAGATGTGCTTGGCGCGCATGCGGGAGAACGTCTCGCGGATCTGCTGCATGGAGATGGCGTTGGTGAAGAAGTTGGACTGGGGGCAGTCCACGGGGATGAGATAGCCCACCTGCTCCCCGCTGGGGAGTTCCTCGGTGAACCCGTGGCCGGCGAAATAGATGACCACCCGGTCGTTGGCCCCTGTCGCCTTGCTCAGATTGGTCCCGATCTCCGTGAGGATCCGGTTTCGGGTGGCCTCGGCGTTGGTGAGATAGGTGATCTGGTCGAATCCCATGGCCCGAAGGCGGTCCGCCACGGCCCGGGCGTCCGCCACCCCCGCCTGAAGATGGGGCCAGTGCTGGTACCGGTCGATGCCGATGACCACCGCCCAGCTCTTTTCATACGGGGTCGTCCCCGCGCCAGCCCCGGCCGGGGGGAGCAGTGGGCTTCCGGGACAGAGAAACAGACACGCGGCAGCAGCGCAGCCGAGCAGGCCGAGGGGCATGCTCCGGGCCCCCAGACTTCTCGGGGCGACCGATAGGTCACCCCGGGCGCGCCACCCGAGAAAAGGGATGCGCAAGGCGGCTTTCTCCAATCATTCTTGAGTGTTCAGTTATCCTTATAGCCGATTTGCCCCACAGACGTCAATGACTTGGAACCCCAAGGAGGGCGTCCACCCGGCGCACGGACGAGCCGGGCTGATCCCGCCGGGCCATTGCAGTGCCGCCCCCAGACCTTTCCCGCGGGCAGTCCCGGGGGGGAGATCTGACCGAAAGCGAGGGGAGAGCCGATGGCCTCAGCGGATCTGCCCTCTCACCGCGCGGATCTGGTGCTGGGACACGGGCCGGTTGATGCGGGCCATGGGGTTCTCGGTGACGCTGAACCTGGCCAGGGTCGTGCCGTCCTTGAAGAAGACCACCGTGTGCGACCGCCCGAAACTGGTCTGCCCGGCCACGGTCGAGGACCAGCTACTGCGGATCTTCCGGTCGAAGGCCGCGTCCACGCGCATGGTGTCGACGATCTCGTCCAGGATGAGGGTCTTGAGCTCATCGGCCGTGGGCATGCGCCAGTCCCTGTGCCCTCCCAACCCGCTCCGGTTGAGTCCCATGATGTAGTCCCGGGCATCGCGGATCTCCAGGTTGTCCTCGGATCCGGCTTGCTGCCACATGAGCCCCGTTCGGCGGTCGGTGACCGTGCCGTCGCCGTTGTCCACGAAGCGGGCGGCCGGGCTGAGCGCGGCCGGGGCAACGGAAGGGGCGTACGCCATCTGGGCCTGGGGTGAGGCCGAGGGCGGTGGCATCCGGGCGGCGGAGGCGCTGGGGGAAGGCGCAGGCGCCGGGTCTTTCTCCGGCGCCGCGGGGGGCGGGGGGGGAGTTGGCGTCGCCGGAGCCTTGCCAACAGGGGGGGGGACCGGAGGCTCCGTTGCTGGGGCGGGCTTGGCGGCCAGGGCGGCCTTCATGGCCCCCATCTCCTCGAGGGTCGCCTTCATGCGCTCTTGGAGCTCCTTGATCTGCCGATCCCTGGCCGAGAGATCTTGTTCGAAATGGGTCCGCTTTTCCTCCTGCTGTTGGAGCTGGTCCTGGAGACGGGCCATATCCCTGGCCAGGGCGGTCATGGCCTCCCGGGTCTCCTGCGGCTTCTGAGGAGGCGTCTCCGTGCCCGTGAGGAAGACGATCTCCCCTTCGCCCTCCAGGCGCCCGTACTGGGGAAGCTGCTTGCGGTTGGAGCCGGAGAATACGTTGGGCTGGACGAAGGAGCCCAGCTCAGAGGCCGTCACCACCCCGTCGCCGTTGAGATCCGCCTCGCCCTTGAGTCCCCTCAGGACAAACAGGGTGAAGATGCCGTGCCGGCCCTGCTCGTGTGCCAGGTCTCCCTTGCGGCCCGCTGTGATCATCTGGACCGCCCGCTTCTCCGTGACCACCTTGAGATAGTCCTGGATCTCCGCCGAGACCCCCGCCGACCGGGTGAAGCCGTGCCCTGAGAAACAGGAGTCCATGATGTAGTAGATGTGCTTGGCCTGCATGCGGCTGAAGGTCTCGCGGATCTGCTGCATGGAGATGGCGTCGGCGAAGAAGTTGGACTTGGGCGCGTCCACGGGGATCAGGTATCCGGTCTGCTCCTTGGTGGGCAGCTCCTCGGTGTAGCCGTGGCCCGCGAAGTAGATGACCACCCGATCGTTGGGTCCCACCAGCCTGCTCAGGTTGGTTCCGATCTCCGTCAGGATGCGCCGGCGGGTGGCCTCCCCGTTGGACAGGAAGATGATCTGGTCGAAGCCCGTGGCCTCCAGCGCCTCGGCCACGGCCCGGGCGTCGGACACGGCGGCCTGGAGGTGGGGCCAGTGCTGGTACTGATCGATGCCGATGACCACGGCCCAGCTGCGCCCGTACAGGGTCCCCCGCGGCGCTCCTTGCCCCGGAGGCGCCAGGAAAACGGCTGCGGCCAGAACCCCGAGGACCGCCCAAAGGGCCGTCTTTCCCGTCAGGGGCATCCGCGCGAACCGGACCAGGGTCGGCTCCGGCTCCCCATGACGATGATGCGCAACCACACTCACGTCCCTCCTCCGGTCCTGTTTGTGCGAACCCCGGGACGGGGCGCATAGCCGAGCGGGGCCCCGGGCGCTCACGGCCTGGGATGCCCCTCGGCCCGGCTCCTGTGGGCGCCTCGGACGGCCCTGACCTGGCATCGGGCCGAGGATTCCGCGCGTGCCCGACCCGAGCCCCCATCGGCGATGCGGGCTCGGGTGCTTCCATCCTTGAAGTACAGGACCAGTTGGCTGGGCACACCGCTGGCGACGCTGGACTGGGTGCTGGACCAACTGCTCTTGATTCTGCTGTCGAAAACGGCTTGAATCCCGATGGGATCCCCGGCCCCGCCCTGCAGGAGACCCTTGAGTTCCTCGATGCGCGGGATGCGCCAGTCCGAATGGCCGCCGAACCTGTCGCTGTTGAGCCGATGGACGTACTGGACGGCCTCCGAGAAACGCAGCGGCTCCTCGGACCCCCCGTACTGCCACTGGAGGCCCGTGGCGCCGTCCGTGACGGTGCCGTCGCCGTTGTCCGTGAAGCGCGCCGCCGCCAGCTCGCCCTTTCCCAGCCTGGAGCCCCCCGGCGACCCCGCCTCCCCGGCCCCACCCCCGGAGCGCCTGGGCAGCTCCGCCTTGGCCGACGCAGTGGGGCGCAGCGGACGCAGGGGCTCCGGGCCCGGATCCGCCTTGGGGGAAAGCGGCGGCACCTGCGGGACCGAGGTCGCGGTGGCGGGTTGCGAGGCCGGTCCCCCGGCATCGGAGTCTGATGAGGCCTGGGCTGCGGACTTGGGGGCGGCCTGCTCCTCCAGGCGCCTCAACTGGTCCTGGAGGCGGGCCACCTGTTTGGTGAGCGCCTCGAGGGGTTCCGGGGAGGGGCGGGGAGGCGCTGTGCGGGCGGTGAGAAAGACCACCTCGCCCTCGCCGTCCAGGCGCCCGTACTGGGGGAGTTGTTTTCTGTCCGAGGCGGCGAACACGCCGGGCTGGACAAAGGCGCCCAGCTCCGATGCCGTCACCACCCCGTCGCCGTTGAGATCCGCCTCGCCATCCAGGCCGCGCAGCAGATAGAGGGTGAAGATCCCGTGGCGGCCCTGCTCGTGGGCGAAATCCCCTTTCCTGCCGGCGGTGATCATCTGCACGGCCCGGCGTTCGGTGACCACGTTGAGATAATCCCTGATCTCGGGCGCGATGCCCGCGGAGCGGGTGAAGCCGTGACCGGAGAAGCAGCAGTCCATGACGTAGTAGATGTGCTTGGCCCGCAGCCGGCCGAAGGTCTCCCGGATCTGCTGCATGGAGATGGCGTGGGCGAAGAAGTTGGACTTGGGAGCCTCGACGGGGATGATGTAGCCCACCTGGTCCTTGTTGGGAAGCTCTTCCGTGTATCCGTGGCCCGCGAAGTAGATCAGCACCCGGTCGTTGGCTCCGGCGGCCTGGCTCAGGTTGGTCCCGATCTCCGTGAGGATGGCGGTTCGCGTGGCCTCCCCATCGGTCAGAAAGGTGATCTGATCGAAGCCCAGCCGCCGGAGCCGCTCCCGAACGGCCCTGGCATCCTCCACCGCAGCCTCCAGGGGCGGCCAGTGTTGGTACCGGTCGATGCCGATGACCACGGCCCAGCTGCGGTCATAGAGTCCGGGGTTGGCCAGGAGTCCGGATGGAATGAAGATCCAGGACAGGGCAAGCCCCAGGGCCATCGGAATAAACCGGGCACCAAGGGTCTTGGATCTGGCGCCCGGGCCATCCGTGGTCATGACTTGGGTCCATGCCTGAGCCTGGTCCATCGTGAAGGAAGCCCCAATGAATTCAGCGTATTTTGCAAAAGAACCTTATCTAAACCCAAAGCCTCTGTCAAGGAGGGAGGTCCGACGGGACAGGCCGCCTGCCTTGCCCCCCGGGGGGGAAGAGCCTACATTGGGGAGGAGGAAGGAAAGGATCCGGGGGGCGGGGGACGCCCTCCCGCGGGAGGAGGACGGTGGATTCCAGGGTCTATTTCGTGCCCGTGGGGGATGGGGCCTCGGCCCGGGAGCAGGCCAGGGCCGTGGCCGCCCTCTGGGAGGCGGCCGGAATGGGGCGGCTCATGGCCCGCCGGGATCTGGTTGCGATCAAGTTCCACGTAGGGGAGAAGGGCAACACGACCCACGTGAGGCCGGAGCTGATCCGGGAGCTGGTGAGACGGACCAAGGCGTGCGGGGCGTTTCCATTTCTCACGGAGACCAGCACCCTGTACAAAGGCCAGAGGGACAATGCGGTGAAGCACATCCTCCTGGCCCACGGCCATGGGTTTTCCATCGAGCGGGTGGGCGCTCCGTTCATCATGGCCGACGGCCTGATGGGGACCAGCGAGGCCCAGGTGCCCGTGCAGGGGGAGATCTACCGAACGGTCCGGGTGGCAAGGGAGGTGCTGGCCTCCGACGCCCTGTTGGTCGTCTCGCATCTGACGGGCCACGTGGGCACGGGCATGGGGGGATGCATCAAGAACCTGGGCATGGGGTTGGCCTCGCGAACGGGCAAGATGCGCCAGCACTCGGCGCTGCGGCCGGAGATCATCGCCCAGCGGTGCCGGCTCTGCGGCAAGTGCCGGCGGTTTTGCCCCGAGGGCGCCATCGGCGAGGGCGATGGGGCGTGCTACATCGTGGGGGACAAATGCATCGGCTGCGGGGAGTGCCTCGCGGTGTGCCGCTTCGATGCGGTTCGGTTCGACTGGGACATAGAGTCCGCGGATCTCCAGATGCGCATGGCCGAGCATGCCAAGGGGGTGCTGGCTGGGAAGGCCGGCAAGTGCTTCCACCTCAACGTCCTGGTGGACATGACCCGGAACTGCGACTGCGACGGCGCCCCCCAGGAGAAGATCGCCCCGGACATCGGAATCCTGGGGTCCGAGGATCCCGTGGCCGTGGACGCGGCGTCCCTGGAGCTCACCCGCCAGCAGGGGGGCGCGCACATCTCACAGCTATCCCATCCCCACCTGGACCCCACAATCCAGCTTCGCCATGCGGAGAAGATAGGCCTGGGCACCATGGGCTACACCATGGAGACGGTGGCGCCCCTGCCCCGGATGTGAGCCTTGGATGGGGCGGGACCGGTTGCGCCCCGGAACTCCCCTCAGGCGATGGCCCCGGCCCGGCGCAGATCCGTGATCTCCTCGGGGGAGAACCCCCAGTCCAGGAGGGCCTCCTCCGTATGCTCCCCGGGGGCGGCCGGGGGGCTCTGGACCTCGGGTCGGGTGCGGCTGAAGCGCGGTGCCGGGCCGGGCTGGACGATGCCGTCGATCTCGACGAAGGTGCCCCGAGCGCGGTTGTGGGGATGCTCCGGCGCCTCCGCCATGGAGAGGACCGGGGCGAAGCAAACATCCGTGCCCTCCATGAGGGTGCACCATTCATCCCGGCTCCTGGCCCGAAAGATCCGGGCGAGCCGTTCCTTCATCTCGGGCCAGCGCGTCCGGTCCAACTGCTGCGGCAGCTCCTCCCCCTCCAACCCGGTGAGGCGGAGCAGTTCGGCATAGAACTTGGGCTCGATGGAGCCCACGGCCACGTACTTGCCGTCGGCCGTCTCGTACACGTCGTAGAAATGGGCTCCGCCGTCCAGGACGTTCTCGCCCCGTCCATCGGACCAGGCGCCCAGTGCCTTGAGGCCGAAAAAGAGGGTCATGAGGGAGGCCGCCCCGTCCACCATGGCCGCGTCCACCACCTGCCCTCGCCCCGAGCGGCACGATTCCAGCAGGCCGCACACCATGCCGAAGGCCAGGTACAGCGCGCCCCCCCCGAAGTCCCCCACCAGGTTGAGGGGGGGCACCGGCGGGCCGCCGGCCCGGCCTACGGCATCCAAGGCGCCGATCAGGGCGATGTAGTTGATGTCATGGCCGGCGGCGTGGGCCAGGGGACCCTCCTGGCCCCAGCCGGTCATGCGGCCGTACACCAATTTGGGATTGCGCTCGAGGCACACATCGGGGCCCAGGCCGAGGCGCTCCATGACCCCGGGCCGAAACCCCTCGATGAGGCCCTGGGCCTGAGAAACCAGGCGGAGGGCCGCCTCGGCCCCCTGGGGCCTGGTCAGATCCAGGGCCGCCGAGCGGCGGCCGCGGTTGAGCAGGCTGAAGCGGGGCGGCATCTGGACCCCCAGCCCGGCGGGCGTGACCCGGTCCACGCGAAGGACCTCGGCCCCCATGTCCGACAGGAGCATGGCGCACATGGGCCCTGGCCCGATGCCGGCGAACTCCACGATGCGGATCCCTTGAAGCGGACCCATTGATCAACCTCCCCCAAGGTGGAATGCACCAGTCAGACAACCGGCGGCGGGCAGCAGGCAGTCGGCAACAGAGACGTCACGGATCCATCCCCCTTCTTCCATCCCTGGCCCTTGCGCCCGTCACTTTCCGCCCCGGGCAAAGGCCTCCACCGCCCGGAAGAAGTCGGGGCTGCAGCACAGCATGCTCTGGTTTCGGTTCTCCAGCTCGACGGCCGCTTCCAGAGACGGGGCGTCCAGGTTCTGGTTCAGGCTCTCCTTGGTGAGCCGCAGGCCCATGGGACTCTTGGCCAGCATGCGGCGGGCGATCTCCAATGCCTCATCCATGAGGCGGTCCTCGGCCACGATCCGCGTGACCATGCCCATCCCCTGGGCCTCCTCCGCCGTGACAGTTCGACCGGTCAGGAGGATCTCGGCCGCCCGGGCCATGCCGATCATTCGGGGGAGAAAATAGCTCGTGCCCAGTTCCCCTCCGGACAGGCCGATGTTGATGAATGACGGGGTGAAGGCGGCGGAGGGGCTGGCCAGGATGACGTCGGAGGCCAGGGCCATGCACATGCCCCCCCCCGCCGCCGGTCCGTTCACGGCGGCGACGATGGGCTGAGGCAGGCGCCGCATCTCCAGGATGATGTTGGCATAGCGCTTCTGGACGGCCACCAGATGGGCGGTGGCGCTGCTGAAGTAGGTCCCGGCGTGGGCGCGCATGCGTGCGTCCTTGATGTCGGCCCCGGAGCAGAACCCTCGCCCCTGCCCCGTCAGGATCAGGACCCGCACGTCCTCATGGTCCGGGAGACGGCCGAAGAGGGACTTGAGCTCATCGAGCATGTCGAGGTTGATGGCGTTGAGACGCTCCGGCCGGTCGAGATGCAGGAGCCCGATGCCTGGCTCGGGCGTGGAGAACCGAATCGTCTTGAACTCGTTCATGGCGTCCTTCCGCACAGTGGCCGCCCTTGTGGCGTCCCCGGGCCTTCCCATGGGTCCCCCCGGGGCGGCGTCCACGGGGGAGACCCGGCGGCTATGGGTAGCACAACGGGCCGGGGTTTGCAACAGGGGGAATCGCCGATCCACGCCATCGGCATCAGCGATTGATGATCCACTTTTCGGAGCCAATCCGCTCCTGGAGCTCTTTCCAGAACTCGGCCTCGGATTTCTGCCAGTCCACTCCGAATCGGAGGTTGAAGGAATCCTTGAGTCGCTCCAGCGCGCGCCGCCAAGCCGGGAGATCCCCCTGGGTCAGGGCATCCTCCAGGAACGGGACGATTCCCCCCAGGGCGTCCTTGGGCACATAGCCCTTGGCGCCCATCTGGATGGACCGTTTGAGACTCTCAGGGGAAAGGGCGTGGGCCGTGAGCATGACGGCGGGGATCTTCTTCTGGGTGGCGGCGGCAAGCAGGTCGAATCCACGGACGCCCATGATGTCCAGGATGACCAGGTCGTACGGTTCCGTGGCAAGCTTCTTGAGGCCCTCCTCGTACGTGGATGCCTGGTCCAGCCGGCACGCCTTGCACGTGTCCTGCAGTTCCTCCTGCACAATGGTCAGGACGTCGGGCTCGTCGTCCACGACCAGCACCTTCTTTCCCTCCAAGGGAGACGGCTTCATCTGCTTCTCCTTGGCCGCCGGAAGCATCAGGCAGAATGCACTCCCCCCGGATGTCAGGCAGTGTCCCGGCTGCTGCGCGCAATGGGGGCACCTGGAGATCCTCCCGGGGCAGAGATCCCGGTCTGTGGGCAGGTGGCGGCATCGCTGGCTCTCCAGGAAAAGGCCGTATCCCCGGCGCTCGGCGTAGGTCTTGATGCGGAGCAGGTCCAGCCCCTTGCCGCCGGCGTTGAAGTCGAACGGCTTCCTGGAGGCATAGAAGTCCGTATCCAGGGTGTGAAAGAGACCCTCGAACACGTGCTTCTGGTTCTGCAGCGTGATCCCCACCCCGTAGTCCTGCACTTTGAGCAGGACCCGCGGGCCTTGGGGCTCCCAGAGGATTCGAATGAGCCCCTCGTCGGGGGTATTCTCCACGGCGTTCTTGAGGAGCGCCCCCAGCATCTCGCTGAGGATCTGCCGGGGCACCCGAACCAGGGTATGGGGGTCGCCGTTGACCACGAAGCGCAGCTCCCGCGCCCCGGCCTGGGCCCTGACCTGTTCCAGGACGGCCTGCGCGGCCGAGGCCACCGACGTGACCGGCGAGGAGGGGCCGTCGGCCCCGTCGGCCTCCCTCTGCAGCCGGACGATCTCCTCGGCCTCCCGGTGGATGTCCACCAGTCGGGCCAGGTTGGCATCCAGTCGGGAAAAGGCCCTGTCCCACTCCGCGTCTTGGATCTCGGACTCGAGCCTCCTTCGCAGCGAGGACAGGGTGCCCTGGATGACGGCCAGCGGGGTGCGCAGCTCGTGGGAGAGGTGGTCCAGGGCCTTGTCCTTGACCTGGTTGAGTCGCCGGAGCTCGTCCCGGGTCTGTTCCAGGGCATCGATGCGGGCCTTGTGGAGCTGGGCCATCTCGATGAACACCGATGCGTGGTTGCCGAAGGTTCGGAGAAAGGTCTGGTCCTCGGCCGTGAACGCGCCGTCCTTCTTGTTGATGAGCTGGAGGACGCCCAGCCGATCCCCGGCCCGGTTGTGGACGGCCCCGCAAAGGACGCTGCGGGTCCTGTAGCCCGTCCCGGCATCGACCTGCCGGTTGAAGCGCGGGTCCCGGTACGCGTCGGTCAGGTTGACGACCTCCCCCGTCTGGAAGCAATGGCCGGCGAGGCCGATGGCAGCGGGCATGCGGATGACACCGCCATCCATCCCGAGGGCCACGGTGGTCCAGAGCTCGTCGGTTGCCGGGTCGTGCAGGAACAGGCTGCAGCGGTCGGCCTCCAGGACCTCGGCGGCCTTGAGGGCGATCTGCAGGAGGATCTCCTGGATCTGCAGGTCCAGGCCGATGATCTGCCCCAGATCCAGGAGGGACTCAAGCTTGCGGATCTTGTCCCGTTGGGCCTGCTCGCGCTCTCTGTCCTCGGACCGGCGGAGGCCTTTGCGCCGATCGATGCGCCTGCGCTCCCGAGTGCGACGGGCAGGGGGCATGGGGGCTTCTTGCGCCATGATCTTGCCTTCCCCGAATCCAGGGCCTTGGGGGAACGTCAGCGGGAGAGGGAGCGACCCCAGGAACATCCCCGGGAGCCGGGTGCTCGTGAGAAGGGGCATAGCATCCGGGCCGTTGGCGTACCCTTACCACGCCGCTGGGGAGGTGTCAAGGAACGCCCGGGCCTCGCATCCCGGGCGTCTCGGGGTCCGAGCCCCGGGATGAGGGGCGCTCAACCAGCCAGCCCGTCCAGGAGGGCAGCCACGTTTTGTCCCAGGACGTCGTGATTGTACCCCCCCTCCAGGACGGCGAAGCAGCCTCCGTCCCAGGCCCCCGCGGAGCTCCGCACCCGTGCCCCTATGGTTCGGTAATCCTCCGTGGACAGGAGCCCCCCCCAGTCCAACTCGTGGAAGTCGAACCCTGCCGAGATGCCGATGAGGTCGGCCCGGGTCCCGGCGAGGGCCTCATCCACCTCGGCGAGGTATCCCTCCCGGCTCCGGGCCGATGGGTTGCAGATGCGCACCCAGTCCCGCCCGCCCAGGATGTTCACCGTGCCGTCGCCGAAATGAAGGTCGATGTCCAGGACCAGGGCGCTGCGGATGAGCTGTTCCGCCCACATGGCCAGCAGGGCGACTGCCATGTTGTTGAAATAGCAGAAGCCCCAGGAGCTGTTGGACGATGCGTGGTGGCCCGGGGGGCGGATGAGGCCGAAGGCCGGCTCGTGAATGCCGGTGCGAGCGGCCTCAATGGCGCCTCCTGCGGCCAGGGCCGCGATCTCATACAGGCCCTCCCTGCGCGCCACGTGATCGACGTGGGACGCTGTGTGGGCCCGTTCGATTTCCCCTCTGGCGGCCGGCCTGGCCTCTACCCACGTCACCCGTCCCTCGATGACGCGGACCACGGCCTCCATGCGCCCGGCTTGGGCGGCCGGGTCGTGGGTGTAGACCTGAGTGAAAGCGGGATGGTACACGACCTTCATCACGGCCTCCGGTCACATCCTCCGATCCCCAGGGGTGCTCCGGGTGAATCGAAGCAGGGGTTCGACTCGAGGGCATCGCCCCCCCCAGTCGGAGTGTAGGGCGGCCGGGGCAGGGATGTCAAACGGCGGGGACCGGGGGCCCTGTCACAGCATCACGTACTTGTCCTTGAGGTCGCCCTCGCTGCGCCCGAAATCGGTGAGCATGCGCCGGGTCGCGCTCAGATCGATGGGCCAGCCCATCTTGTCCCTGCGGAAGCGGGTGGCGATCTGGTAATCGAGGACAGGGGCGAAGACGCCCATGGCCAGGAAGTTGGGCTGATGGGTGGGGTTGCCGCCCGGGCCCCGCTGGCTGGCCCACAGTGCGTCCACGATGCAGAGCTGCTGCCGGGGATAGATTACCCGCCCGGTCCTGGGGTCCGCGGGGCCCAGGATCTCGGGCGTCCGGTTGATGGCCAGGAGATAGTCCTGGGCCCCTGTGCGATGACCCGGACGGGGGGAGAAGGTCCCGAAGTGGTTCTTCATGGCCATGGTGAATCCGCCGAACTCCTCGCTGTGCCCCTTGCACATGGCGATGTTGACGAGGATGTCCACGGAGCCGTCCACCAGGTGCCGGACGCACTTGGACTTGCCGTCCGCGTCCTTCCACGGGGGTCCCACCGGGGTCGGGGTGTCGTAACTCCCCCATTCGTCCTCGATGCGGGTCCCGGGAGGGAGGCCGGCGAAGGGGGTGCTGCGGGACATGGAACCCCCATGGCAGGCGTCGTAGATGTGGATATTGGTCGGCTTGACGCCGAGGACGGCGGTCAGGGCATGGCAGACCTTGGCCATGACCGCGCTTCGGGTGTGCTGCTGGGAGATGTTGTTTGTCTTGATGGCCACCACCGCATCCGACCAGCTCTTGGATGGCGGTTTGACGAACAGGGTCCGCCAGGCCTCATCCGCGCTGCGGGAGCCGGTCAGGCCACTGGCGAGGCGATCCAGGTTCTCCCAGACCGCTTCCTGGACCACCAGTTCCTCCTGGCGGGCCCAGGAGCAGGAGACCTCGGTCCCGCGGACCATGCGCGGGTCCGCGAGAGCGACCACCCGGAGGTCGTCCACATGGGGATGCACCGGGCTTCCGGGCGTCCAGGCCGCCCTGGCCTTGGGGACAAACAGGGTGGGCGAGAGGGCCGCGGCCGTTCCCATGACCGCGGAGTCCCTGAGGAACCGCCTCCTGGAGAGCTGTATCATAGGTTTCCCTCCCCTCGGGTCGTGAGCGGCGGGACATGGTGGCCCCCGGTCATGAATGCCGGGTTCGTTGCCCGCTGCATATCAACTAGTAAAACCTCCAAGTCTCCCCATATCAAGAGGGCAAAGGTGGGGGCCGTGGAGGGCATGATCTCATGGTAGTTCTCGGTCATGGGCCGGCCTTGGCCTTTGACCTCCGAGTGCCCGACCTCGCCGATGAAGAGGGTGTGGGTGCGCAAGATCCATGCGTCCTTCGACCCTGACCTCCATCGTGGCTGGGCGCAGAAGATGGTCGGCTCTCACAACCCTGAGAGGTCGGGCCGGCGCCGGTGCCAGTCGGTGGCCTGCTCGTAGGCCCACGCCACCCTCAGGGCCATCTCCTCCTGAAACGGCTTGGCGTAGACCATGAGCCCCATGGGGAGACCCTGGGAGGTGAAACCGCACGGGACCGACACGGCGCACAGGTTGAGGATGTTGCCGATGGAGGTGTTGCGCAGGTATCGGAGGTTGTATTCCCGGTAACTCTCCAGGGTGGCATCCACCACGCCCACGGGGCGAGCCGGGATTACGGTGGTGGGCACCAGCAGCGCCTCCACGTCCCGAAGCGTCTCCACGATGCGCCTTCGCAAGTCGGACCACTGCCTCAGCATGGCCACGTAGTCCTTGGCCTTGACGTCCTGTCCGACGATCATCCGGTGGGCAACCACCGGGTCCAGTTCCTCGAAATGGCCGGCCAACCAGCGCTCGTTGATGAGGCAGGCCTCGGGCGCACTCGTCATCCCCACCTGCATGGAGGCCAGGGCCTCGGGCGCCTCGGGCACGGCCAGGGAATCCACCCGGGCACCCAGGCCTTCCAGGATTCGCGCAGCCTCTCGGACCGCCTGGGCCACCTCCGGGTCGGCCTCCTCGAAGAAGGTCGTCTCCCCCAGGGCCAGGCGCAGCCCCTGGACCCCTCGCTTCAGGGTCTCCAGGACCGGCCCGGCCGGCACGCCCACAGTGGCCTCGTCCCCGGGGTCGGGGCCCTGGAGGGCCTCGTACACCAGGGCGGCGTCCTCTACGGTCCTCGCCAGGGGGCCGACGGAATCCAGCTGCCAGCTCAGGGGGTAGACCCCAGCCCGGCTGATGCGTCCCACGGTGGTCTTGAGGCCCACGGTGCCGCACAGGGAAGAGGGGATGCGCACCGAGCCCCCCGTGTCGCTGCCCAGGGCCATGGGAACCATCCCCGCGGCCACGGCCACGGCGCTTCCGCTGCTCGATCCGCCGGGGACATGGGGCTCGGCCCGCCAGGGGTTGTGGGGCGTTCCGTGGTGGTGGTTGATCCCCACACCGCCGTACGCGAACTGGACCGTGTTGGTCTTGCCCAGGAGGATCATGCCCGCCCGCGCCAGCCGGCGCACGGCGGCGCAATCCTCGGCCGCCACGTTGTCCTCCAGGAGGCGGCAGCCCGCCGTGGTCGGCAGGCCGTTGACGTCGAAGAGGTCCTTGACCGCATAGGGAATGCCGTGGAGGGGACCCAGATCCTGCTTTCCCCGGAGGGCGTTTTCCGCGGCCTCGGCCTGGGCCGTGGCCCGATCCCTGGTGATGAGCCGAAACGCGTTGAGTCGGCTATCCAGTCCCTCGGCCCGCTGCAAGAGGGCCTCGGTCAGCTCCACCGGGCTCAGGCGCCCGGCGTGGATCTCCCGGGACAGCTCGGCGAGGGAGGCAAAGGGCAGGTCCTGGCGCGACATGTTCTGCAGCTCCTTCCTCGGGTTTTCAGGGACTTTACCACAACCCGCCGGCATTGACATCCCCTGGCACCCACATGGCCGAAGCCCGCGAGTTGGTCAGATCCCCATGTCCCGGCTTACAATAAGGATGCACAAGCAGTCCGGCCGAGAGGCGGCATGCAGCCGGGCCCAAACCCGGCAGGCGACCCGCGGGTTCGACGCGGGGCAACGGGCTGGCAAGGAGGCTGGCATGTTCCTCTTGAAGAAGATCGTCTCGCCCTTGTTTTATCCCATGCCCGTGGGGCTGGGGCTCCTGCTGGTGGGGCTGATCCTCCTGTGGGTGGGACGCAGGCAGCGGGCCGGTCGGCTCCTGGCCTCGCTGGGGTTTCTGTTCCTGGCGGCCCTGAGCTGGGGGCCCGTGCCCGACGCCCTGGTGGCGCCCTTGGAGGCGAAGTACCCTCCGCTGCGTTCGGTGCAGGGGCTGGGGGACGTCCGATGGGTGGTGGTGCTGGGTGGGGGGCACACCTCGGACCCGGCGCTTCCGGCCACGAGCCAGATTGACGATAGCTCCCTGGTGCGTCTCGTGGAGGGGATCCGCATTCATCGGATGCTGCCCGAGAGCCGCCTCGTCTTGTCGGGGGGGTCGGTCTTCGACCCCGTGCCAAATGCCGAGGTCATGGCCGACGTGGCCTGGGCGCTGGGGGTGGGTCGGGAGGCCATGGTCCTGGAGAGGGCATCCCGGGACACCCAGGACCAGGCCCTGGAGGTTCTCAAGCTGGTGGGTCGACAGCGTATCGTGCTCGTGACCTCGGCCATGCACATGGCGCGCTCGGTGGAGCTCTTCCGAGCGGTGGGGATCCAGCTCATACCCGCACCCACAGGGCATCTGGTCAAGGCGGAGCAGGGGAGCAACCCGGGGCGGCGGTTCCCCGGCCCCGAGGGGATTCGCAAGGTGCAGCGGGCCGTCCACGAGTACCTGGGCATGGCCTGGTTGAAGGTGCAGGGCATGTATCGTAGGGTGGGTTGAACCAAGCGAGCCTTCCGCGCCCCAGTGACGGTGCGAGCGGGATCAGGGCGCGCCGTGGAGGGGGAGTGGTTGGACATCCGGGGGGCGGCGTGTTATAAGGATCCAAAGCCGGGCAGGGGGGCGAGAAGCGCAGGGCGAATGGGTCTTATCCTGGTTTCCAACGATGACGGCATTCAGTCGGAGGGCCTCCAAGCACTTGTGGACGCCCTCCGTTGTATTGGGGATGTGGTGGTGGTGGCGCCGGACCGGGAGCAAAGCGCCGTGAGCCACGCCCTGACCATGGATCGCCCCCTGCGCATCCACGGCATCGAGCCCGGCGTGTACTCCGTGGACGGCACTCCGACGGACTGCATCCTGCTGGGTGTCAATCGCCTCTGCGGGAATCGAGCGCCCGACCTCGTGGTATCGGGCATCAACAAGGGCGCCAACCTGGGCGACGACATCGTGTACTCCGGGACGGTCTCCGCGGCCATGGAGGGCGCCCGGCTGGGGATCCCGTCGTTTGCCGTGTCCCTGGCGGCGAGGCGCGACTTCCTTTTCGAGACTGCGGCGGCCTTTGCCCGCGAGCTGGCTTGTTGGCTGGTGGGGCGGGCGGCCGAGAGGCCCCCCCTGCTCAATGTCAACGTCCCCAATCTGGCGCCCGACCGAATCCGAGGGGTCCGTATCACCCGCCAGGGCAAGCGGATATACAATGGAGCCGTGGTGGAGAAGACAGACCCTCGAGGCCGCAAGTACTACTGGATCGCCGGAGACGAACCAAGCTTCGAACGGGTGGAGTCGTCGGACATCCAGGCGGTGGAAGCGGGATGGATCTCCATCACCCCGCTGCAGCAGGACATGACGGACTACGAGGCGTTGAGGACCCTGGCGGGATCGGATATCGGTGGACTGCTCGGCCTCCAGGGGTGAAGGAAACAAGCTTCCAAGGAGAGCTGGCCAGGGCACGGGAGGGCCGGGTTCGCTTGGGGCCGCGGCGGGGCGAAGGGGGGCGGGAAGGGAGGGCCCGGGGGCCGGGGAAGATGGTGAAGGACTACGAGATCGCCCGCCGAAAAATGGTGGAGACCCAGATCGTTGCGCGGGGGGTGAAGGACCCCCGGGTCCTGGAGGCCATGCGGGCTGTCCCCCGCCACCTCTTTCTGGAAGAGGGGATGTGGGACCAGGCCTATCAGGACCATCCCCTGCCCATCGGCGACAAGCAGACCATCTCCCAGCCGTACATCGTGGCCCTCATGACCGAGGCCCTGGAACTGACGCCCGCGGACCGGGTGCTGGAGATCGGCACGGGCTCGGGATATCAGACGGCGATCCTGGCGACGCTGGCCCGGTGGGTTTACTCGGTGGAGCGGATCCGTGCCCTTGCCATCCGGGCGAGACGAACCTTGGACCAGCTCCGCCTCTACAACATCTCCATCCGCATCGGGGACGGCTCGGAGGGCTGGGAGGACAACGGGCCGTACGATGCCATCATGGTGACGGCGGGCTCTCCCGACGTGCCCCAGCCCCTGAAGGCACAACTGGCCGACGGGGGCCGGCTGGTCGTGCCGGTGGGCGATCGGTTTTCCCAGTCCTTGTGGAAGGTCACCCGGTCCGGCAGCCAATACCGGAACGACGACTTGGGCGGGTGTCGATTCGTGGACCTCATCGGGAGGTACGGTTGGAGCGCATAGTCGTTGGGCTGCGGGCAAGGTGACGGCCCATGAGGAGGGGTGGGGGATGGTGGATCGGCCTGCTGATCTGCCTGATTGTCACGGCCTGCGGTGAGGCCAAGCGGCCGACGGCCCGGCCGACGAGACCCCGCCCCCCCCTGGAGCACAAGGAGGAGCGGGCCCAGGGTTTCTACCACGTGGTCTCCCGCGGCGAGAACCTCTGGCGCATCTGCAAGGCGTACGGCGCCGACCTCCAGCAGGTGGCCGAGTACAACAATATCCAGGATGTGGCCCAGATCAAGGTCGGCCAGAAGATCTTCATCCCAGGGGCCAAGGGGGCGCGCAAGGTCGATGTCCCCACCTCCCCCCTGGGTCCCGCCGAACCCACCCCCAGGATCGAGGTGTACAGGGGAAAGCTGATCTGGCCGCTGCGGGGCCAGCTTTCCTCCCAGTTCGGGGTGCGCGACGGGTTCAAGCACGCAGGGGTAGACATCGTTGCACCGCTGGGAACGCCCATTCTGGCGGCGGCGGCGGGCGAGGTGGCCTACCGGGGCCAGCTCCGCGGGTACGGCAACATCATCATCCTCAAGCATTCCGAAGAGTTCACCACGGTGTACGCCCACCTCAAGGATTGGCTCGTCCAAGAGCACCAGAGTGTGAGGCAAGGAGAGGCCATCGCCACGGTGGGCAACACGGGCCAGAGCGAGGGGGCCCACCTGCACTTCGAGGTCCGTGTGCGCAACCAGCCCCGAAACCCCCTGTTCTACCTCCCGGAGTAGAAGGGGTCTTTGGCCGGCCATCCCCTGGGCCGGAGGCGGGGCTCCGGAGTTGACAGGCCTCCCGCTCCCTCGGGATAATCAGCCATGCCTGGGTGGCGGAGCCGGCAGACGCAAGGGACTTAAAATCCCTTGGGGCTAGTCCCCGTGCGGGTTCGATCCCCGCCCCAGGCACCATCTTTGACTCATTTTCGACAGTTTGTTATGAGGAGTGATTCAATTTCAGGTAGTTACGG
>CAZEPJ010000009.1:0-81743 GCA_964514105.1 uncultured Desulfarculaceae bacterium
GGGATCTCCGTGGGATCGCCTCCCTGCCGGGCGCCTGGCCGCTCCTTGGGGCTGTGGCGGCTTTCCCCCGTCAGGCCCCTTCGTCCAGGGCCCCGTCCCATTTTCCCTTCTCCTGGCGCTTTCTTTCCTCGGAGCGCACCTCCCGGCGCAGGAGCTTTCCCACCTTGGACTTGGGCAGCATGTCCCTGAACTCGATGTACTGGGGGACCTTGTACGAGACGAGCCGTTTGCGGCACCACGTGATGAGCTCGTAGCCGGTCATCCCCTTGACGTCGGACTTGAGCACCACGAAGGCCTTGATGCGCTCGCCCACGGCGGGGTCAGGCACGCCTACCACGCAGGCCCCCACCACGGCCGGGTGCTCCTGGAGGACGGCCTCGATCTCGGAGGCCGAGACCCGGTATCCCTTGTGTTTGATGGTGTCCACGGTGCGGTCCACGAACGTGAGATATCCCTGGGCGTCCATCGAGACCACGTCGCCCGTACGGTACCAGAGGCGGCCGTCCAGTTGCACGAAGGCCTGCGCCGTCTCCTCGGGCTTGTTCCAGTAGGACTGGACCATGGGGTCCGAGCTGACCAGCAGTTCCCCGGGGCTCCCGGCCGGCACGGCCTCCAGCGTCTCCGGGGCCACGATGCGGACCTCCTTGTGGGGGAGCACCAGCCCCATGGTCAGAGGAGGGTTTTCCCGGTTCGTCGGGCTCAGGGACACCCCCCCCACGGTCTCGGTGGCTCCGTAGCCCTGGTAGATGGGCACCCCGAAGCGCGACCGCCATCGGCTTTCGATCTCGCTGGGCAGGACATCCCCGCCGCTGAAGCAGAACTTGAGGGAGCCCAGGTCGTACAGGTCCACTCTCTCGTGGTCCAGGATCATGCGATAGAGGGCCGGGACCGCGAAGAGCGACTTGGCCCCATGCCGCTGGATGGCCTCCATGAGGCCGTCGAGGTTCACCCGGGGCAGGAGGATGACGGTCTCGCCGGACAGGCACAGGGGGCCCATGCCGAAGATCTGGCCCAGTATGTGGAAGAGGGGCGCCCCCTGGAGGACCACGTTTTCCCCGCGGGGGATGAGGGGCTCGGCCGCCCGGAGCTGGACATCCGCGGATTCCAGGAAGAGCCGGTGGGTGATGGGCACCCCCTTGGGGAACTTGGTCGTTCCGCCGGTGTACAGGATCTCCGCCAACTGGTGGCCGTCCGGCGCGGTCGGCTCCCCGGAAAGCGGTCCCTCGGACAGGAGCCGCCGCAAGGGCACCGAGACCGACGTCTTGGCCACCTTGCCCGTGGGCACGCGATTGGAGAGCCTGCCGAAGAGCCGCTTCCAGGCAGGCAGCAGGTCCGTGACGTTGGTGTGGATGACGTGTCGGAGCCCTGTTTCCCCTTGGACCTGGGTCACGTACCCGTAGTTGGTGTCCGCACAGACCACGGCCCTGGCCCCGCTGTCGTTGGCGACGTAGCCCAGGTCATGGGCGGCGTAGATGGGGGTGATGGGGACGGCTACGGCCCCCCGCATCAAGGTGCCCAGCCAGGCCACCACCCACTGGGGGCAATTGGGCAGATAGATGACGACCCGCTCGCCGGGGCCGACGCCCATGCGGGCCAAACCGTGGGCAAACGACGCCGCCCATTCCCGGATCCGACCGTACGAGTACCGGGTCCCCAAGAACACCAGGGCGGTCCGGTCCGGACCCCATTCGGCCACCTCCTGAAACGCCGCGCCGACGCTCTTGTGGCTCAACTCCCGCGCCATGTCCCACGACCATCGCGCCCCTCCGTTTCAAGGTCCGGAAGGGCGAGGCCCATCGGCCGCCGGGTCATTCCCGCCGGCCAATAGGGTTCAGACCCCGAAGTAGGCCGCCTTTACCTCGGGGTTCTCCATGAGGTCCCGACCCTTGCCATCCAGGGTCATCATGCCGTTTTCGATCACATACGCGTGGTCCAGCATGGGGAGGATGGGCCGGGCGAACTGCTCGGCGATGAGGATGGTGATCCCCTTCTCCTCCCGGATGCGGGCCACGGTCTCCACCAGGAGGCGCTGCATCAGGGGACTCAGCCCCAGGAGGGGCTCGTCCAGCAGGAGGAGCCGGGGCCGGGCCACCAGCGCCATGCCCACCGCGAGCATCTGCTGTTCGCCGCCGCTCAGGAACCCGGCCTTCTTGCGCCGAAAGGCGTGGAGCTGCGGGAAGAGCTGGAACACGAAGCCCATGGTCTCCCGCACCTCGTGGCGCCGTCTCAGATAGCCCGCGATGCGCAGGTTCTCCAGGACGTCGCTCTCGGGAAAGATGGGGTGGCGCTCCCGGCACAGGACGATGCCGCGCGCCACCCGGGCGGCCGGCCTGAGGCCCGTGATCTCCTCGCCCAGGTACACGATCTCGCCCAGCAGCGTGATCCGTTCGCCGCCCCGGCGCTGCTCCTTGATGCGCATGTCGATGATTAGGCCCGAGAGCCCGTTCATGAGGGTGGTCTTGCCGGCGCTGTTGGATCCGATCACCCCCCGGATCTCCCCCTCCCCCACCTCCATGCTGAAGTCGTTGAGGGCCAGGGCGTTCTCGAAGAAGACCATGAGGTTCTTCACCTGGAGCATGAAGACCCCCGCGAGAGCCCAGGGTTCGGCATTGGGCGTTCGGGTTGAAGGGGCCACCCGACTTCGCGTCGCCGCATTCCCTCATCGCCCCTGTGATCGTGCACTTCCCACGCGGCTCTTGCCTCCCTCATCCGTCGGCCTCCGTGCCCAGGTACGCCCGTTTGACCGCGTCGGCCTCCATGACTTGCTTGGGACTTCCCTCGGCGATCTTCTCCCCGTAGTTGAGGACCATGACCCGGTCCACGATGCGGAAGAGCTCCCGCAGTCGATGCTCGATCATGATGAGGGTCTTCCCCTCCCGCTGGAGCTTCTCGATGATGGGGACGGTTCCGGCTACCTCCGCCAGACTCAGCCCGGAAAACAGTTCATCCAGAAGGATGAGGTCCGGCCGCAGGGCCAAACAGCGGGCCAGCTCCAGCCGCTTGAGGTAGCCGTGGGGGAGCACGTTGGCCTGCTTGAACGGGACGAAGGAGTCCCGTTCGAAGCCCACCTCCTCGAGCAGGTCGATGGCCGTGGCGTCCCGGTCGCCGTAGCGCCCTCCGGCGAGCCTCCGCACCCGGGGGGAGAACAGGGGGACGATGAGGTTCTTGAAGGCCGGCAGGTGGTAGAACGGCCGGGCCATCTGGAAGGTGCGGGCCAGGCCCAGCCGCGCGATGCGGTACGGCGGCATGCCGGTGATGGCCTCGCCCCGGTATCGCACCACGCCCCGGTTTGGGCGCACGAAGCCCGTGATCAGGTTGACCAGGGTGGTCTTGCCCGATCCGTTGGGGCCGATGATCCCCAGGGACTCCCCCGGACCCAGCTCGAAAGAGACGTCCTGGACGGCCCGGACGCCGCCGAACTCCTTGACGAGTCCCTGCACCTGGAGGAGGGGCTGCGTGCTCATGACTCCACGGCCACCCAGCGCTCGAACTGATGGTACTTGCGCTGCAGATAGTGGAAGACGCCCTCGGGCAGGGCCACCACGAAGACCACGAGGCAGATGCCGTAAAAGACGACCCGGAGCGCCCCCAGCTCCCTGAGCGCCTCCGAGAGGGGAACCAGGATGAAGGCCCCCAGGGCCGGGCCGGCCAGGGTCCCCATCCCCCCCACGGCCGCCGCGGCGATGGGCAGTATGGAGTAGTCCAGGGCGAAGACAGGCATGCCGACGAACATGTAGGCGTGGGTCATGAACGCCCCGGCGAAGGCCCCCACGGCGGCGGCGATGAACAGCGCCTGGGCCTTGAACCAGTGGACGTTGATGCCGGCGCTGATCACCGAGCGGTCGTTGTCCCGGATCCCCTGGAGCACAAGCCCGTAGTCCGATCCCAAGAGGCGCCGCAGGCCGAACAGCACGCCCAGGAAGGCCAGAAGGCTCACGGCGACCTCCAGGTCCACGCTGGGGAGGCTCTTGAGTCCGCTCAGCCCCTCCGTGCCCCCCAGGATCTTGGTGGCCTCGATGATGCGCACGAGCATGAGGGGCAGGACCAGCGTCACCATGGAAAAGTAGATGCCCCGAAGCCGGAGCACCGGGGCGAGGAGGCCCGTGCACAGGAGCCCGCCCCCCAGGGCGGCGGCCGGGAGGGTCACCCAGATCGGCCAGCCCCAGGCGTGGTTGAGGGCCCCGGCGATGTACGCCCCCACGCCGAAAAAAAGGGCCTGGCCCAGGGAGACCAGGCCGGTGCAGACCAGGAGGTCCCAGCTCATGGCCAGCATTCCGAAGATGGCCGTGGATACCAGCACCTTCTTCCAGTACGGGGCCGCGAACAAGGCCAGGCCCAGAAGCACCAAGAGGGGGAGGAAGCGTGGGGCCACGAGATAGAGCATCTCGCGCCAGGAGTTGAGGGCGAAGATGTCCTCGGACCTGGCCTTGATGCCCCGGTCGATGCGCTCCCTCCGTTTCCTGGCCCGTTCAGTCATGTCCTTCTTGTCTCCCCAAGGATCCCACCTGCCCTCGTCGCTGCACCACTCCCAGCCTCCCGGCCGCCGTCCGGTGTTCAGTATTCGGCGTCCGGCGCAACGTCCCTCCGCCGGTGTCGTTCGTCGAACGCCGACCAACCAACGCCCAACGAATCTGGGTCAAATCCGCTCCTCCAACTCCTTCTGCCGGCCGAAGAGGCCCGACGGCCGGATCACCAGGATGCCCAGGATGGCGATGAGGGTCACGATCATCATCCAGTGGGACCCCACGTACATGGCCGTGAAGGTCTGGGCCATGCCCAGGATGAAGGCGGCCACGATGACCCCCACGGCGCTGCCCAGCCCCCCTACGATGCATACGGCCAGGGCCTCCAGGAGGACCTCGTAACCCGCGTCCACCGAGATGGTGCCGATGGGGAGGATGACCACGGCGGCCAGGGCGCAAAGCCCCCCGCCGAAGGCCATGGACAGCGTGGCGATGCGGTCTGAGTCGATACCCAAGGAAAGGGCCGTGCGCTCGTCTTGGGCGATCCCTCGGAAGGCCAGGCCCACGCGTGTGTGGCGGGTGTACACCCAGAGCCCCGCCGTGAGGAAAACGCCGCAGGCAACGATCAAGACCCGCTGAAGATCCAGAAAGACGCCCCCCACCATGAGGCTCCCGTCCACGAAGACCGGGAGGGTGTACTGGAAGCCTATAAACCCCAGGTACCGGAACAGCTCCAGGATCGCCAGCCCGATGCCGAAGGTGGCGATGACCTCCGAGATGGGCATGCCCCTCACCCGGACGAGCACGACCCGGTACAGGGCCGCACCCAACAGGGCCGTCATCAGGATCATGCAAGGGACGGCCAGGGCGAGGGGCAGCCCCAGCCGGTTAAGGAGGATCCAGGTCCCGTACCCCGCCAGGATGTACACGGCGCCGTAGGCGAAGTTGGCGATGCCGGCGATGCCGAAGGTCAGGTTGAATCCCAGGGCCACAAGGGCCAGGATCACAGAGTTGACGAGGCCATAGACGATGGTGCCCCAGAGCATGGTATCCGGACGTCCTCCCCTCTCAGGGCACGGGGGTTACTTGGCCGGCTTGATCCACTGGGGGAGTTGCACCTTGTCCTCGGCAATCCCCTCGGGGAAGACCACCACCCGTTTCCCACCCTCGCGCCACTGGACCACGCAGCCCAGGGCGGCCTGCTCCGGGTCGTTGCCGAACACGGCCTGGTGGCCCTCATCGAACTTGATGCGGCCGATGGCGCCCTTGCGGTCGGACTTGGCCAGGGCGTCGGACACGGCGTCCGGATCCAGGCTGCCCGCCTTCTGGATGGCCTCGGCCAGGAGATACACGGAATCATAGGCAGGCGCCGGCCCGTGGCCCGACTGCACTTCCTTGCCCCAGCGCTTCTGGTATGCGTTGTAGAACTGCATCGACGCCGGGACCTTGGGGACCGGGATGTTGCCGATCTCAAAGATGGCGTTGAGGGCCCCGCCGATCCTCCCCTCGAAGCTCTTCCACGCCTCGGACCCGGCCAGGGGCGAGATGAAGCCGGCCATCAGGGCGGGCACCTTCATGCTGTTCCATTGCTTCACCAGGATCCCGCTCTGGGGCATGTCGAAGACCGGGAGGATGATCTGGGCCCCCGCCGTGCGAGCCTTGAGCAGTCCCGCCGAGAAATCGGAGGAGCCCGTGGGATAGGATTCGGTGCCCAAGACGGTCCAGCCCGCCCCGGCCAGGGCCTTGGCAACTCCCTCTGCGGTCCCGCGCGCCCAGAGCACGTCCTGATGCATGACGAACAGCTTGTTGAAGCCGAACTCCTTCTCCAGGTATTTCATCATCCCCACCAGATAACCCGGGAGGTATTTGGCGTTGAGGCAGGTGCGGAAGATGTATTTGTACTTGGCGGGATCCTCTTTGATCTTTGCCTCGGAGGCGGGCGTCATGGCGATGGTCCCCAACATGGGCATCTTGTGCTTGGCCAGGAGGTCCATGCCGGCCAGGAGGGCCTCGGAGCGGAAGGGTCCCACCACCATGGCGTTGACCTTCTTCTCCAGGATCATCTTTTCCATGCCCAGGAGGGCCTCGGGCACGGGCACGCCAGGGGCTGCGTCCCGGATGTCGATGGACTCGAGCTGGAGCTTGCGCTTCACGGCGCCCACGCTGACGCCGCCGCCGGCGTTGATCTCCTCCACGGCCATGGTGGCCGCCTTGAGGCTCTCGTCCCCCTCCAGGAAGCCGACGGAGGTCGGCACCCCGATGACGATGGGGCCGTCTGCCTGGGCCCAAGTGCCGCAAGGGATGCAAAGGGCCGCTCCCGCGGCCACCAGAAGGGCCGCCAAGCAAGCTTTCACGCGCTTCATCTCCATCCTCCTCGTGGGAATTTGGGAGTTTCTCATTGGGCTCCGCGGCCGCCATGGGGATACGGCGAGGGACGAGGCCCCCCTGGCCGGGGGGGAAAGCGGCGCTCGGCGGTTCGCAGGCCTTGAAGCGAAAAGAGCTAAGGATTCCCCCCTTCCCCGACCCACGGACGGACGCGGTTCCCGAGTCCCCCTAATCTACGTGAGAGCATTTTGAGGTGTCAACTCAAGAATCGGGGCGGCAAAGCTCGAACCGACTTTTTGTTGGCCCCCCCGGGCGGAATCCTTTACAATGTCACAGAAGGATGGTAATCACCCTGATGAGCGTTTGTGGAGGAGGTCTACGATGAGAATGGGATATCGCGCCATGGGGTTGCTGGTTGCCGCGCTTTTGGTCCTGGGCGTGTGCGGGGGGCTTTGGGCCCAGGACAAGCCCAAGCCCGTTTCGGCCACGCCGCCGGAGAAGCTCGGAGCCTTCCTCAAGGAGATCAAGGGTTGGAAGGCGGAGGGGCCGGCGGAGACCCAGTCCATGAAGACGCCCCAGGGCTCGTACACCATCGCCTTTCGCTCCTATTCCCAGGGGGAAAAGGGGCTGGAGCTGACCCTCATCGACGGGGCCAATATCCCGCAGGCGTACGAAGACTACGAGGAGCTCAAGGGCGAGGTGGACTCCTCGGAGCCCAATGCCCCCAAGAAGGTCCAGGTGGCGGGATACCCGGCCCTGGAGGTCTTCGAGGCGGACTCGGAGACCTCCACGCTCATGATCATGGTCAAGGACCGCCTCCTGGTCATCCTGGATATGGACGGGGCCGGGCCCAAAGACGACCTGAAGCCCCTGGCCTCCCAGTTGGACCTCAAGGGGATCGAGGCACTGGTCGGTCCTTCCAAGTGATGGCCCGGCCGGCGAGTCGATGGAGGCCTGGGTAGGGGCGGATATGGACGCGCCTTCGGTGGAGATCCCCATGGATCGGATCCACCCCAACCTCCGGGTGGCCTGTCCCGAGGAGGCCGTGGCGGGGCTGTGCCGCCTCCTGCGCGAAGGCGCGGACCTCGAGCCCATCCAAGTCTGGTTCGACGGGTGGCGGTTCCGGATCCTGGACGGGGAGGTGCACTGGCGAGCCCTCAAGCGGCTGGGCCGCTCTCGAGCCAGGGTCGTGATCTCGCCGCCCCACGGCGGGTCGCGGCCGTAGGGAGGCCCCACCTCCGTCCACCTCGGGCAGCGCCGCCCATGACGGCCAGGGGGGGCGGTGCGCCCCCGGCGGCTTTCCATGCACATCGTCTGCTGCATCAAACAGGTCCCGGACACGGCCGAGGTCAAGATCGACCCCGAGACCAACACCCTCATGCGCTCGGGGGTGGAATCCATCTCCAACCCCTTTGATCGGGTGGCCCTGGAGGCCGCCCTGCGGCTGAGGGAGCGCCACGGGGGGCGGGTCACGGCCGTGAGCATGGGCCCTCCCCAGGCCGAGGCATCCCTGCGGGAGGCCCTCGCCTTCGGGGCGGACCAGGCCATCCTCTTATCGGACCGGGCCTTTGCCGGGGCCGATACCCTGGCCACGAGCTACACCCTGGCCAGGGCCATCGAGCGGATCCACGCCGAGCATCCCGTGGATTTGGTCCTTTGCGGGAAACAGGCCATCGACGGAGACACTGCCCAGGTGGGCCCCGGCATCGCCACCCGTCTGGCATTTACCCAGTTGACGTACGTGGTGGAGATCCAGGACGCGGACGAGGCCGCGGGGTGGGTCCAGGTCAAACGGCAGGTGGAGGACGGCCACGAGGAGATCCGGGGCCCCCTGCCCGCCCTGCTGACGGTGGAGCTCTCCCTGGCCGCGCCGCGCCGCGCCTCCCTGCCGCTGCTCATCCGGTCTCTCCGGGCCCGGGTGGAGGTCTGGGACGGCCAGGCCATCGGGGGGGAGCCCGACCGATTGGGATTGAAGGGCTCCCCCACCTGGGTCAAGCGCATCTTCTCCCCCCCGCCCAGGGAGGGCGGGGCCCGCTTCGAGGCCGGCGGGGACCCCCAAGGGGCCGTCATCCAGGCCGTGGACGTCCTGTGGCAGGACGAAACCTTCGTCCACAGGCTGACCCGCGGCTGGGAGGGGTGAGGCCCATGGGCCGAAACGCAAAAGGGGCGGACGTCGCCGAGATCATCCCGGACCGCTGCATCGGCTGCCAGATCTGCGCGGCTGAGTGCCCGGTGAGCGCCATCGCCATGGCGGACGGCGTGGCCCGCATCGACCCCGAGGCCTGCATCGGTTGTGGCCGCTGCCAGGAGGTATGCCCGGTGGATGCCGTGCGCCTGGAGAAGAAGCGCAGGGGCAAGCGGGTTCCCAGGGTCGGCGCCGGGGCCGCTTTGCCCCCCGCCGGCGCCGTGGCGGTGTTCATAGAGGCCGCAGGGGGGGTGGCGTCCCCGGTCTCCTGGGAGCTGGTGGGCAAGGCCAGGGAGCTGGCGGCCAAACGGGGAAGCCAGGTGGCGGGGCTGCTTCTGGGCCGCGACGTGGAGCCGCTGGCCCGGGAAGCGGTGGCGTACGGCTGCCATGAGGTGCACTTCATCGACGACCCCCTGCTGGACCGCTACCTGTCCGTCACGTACGGGCACGCCCTTACCGACCTGTGCAAGGAGGTGGGGCCGGAGATCCTCCTCATGGGGGCCACCCCATTGGGGCGGGACCTCTCGGGCATCGTGGCCACCCGGATCCAGACGGGGCTCACGGCCGACTGCACGGCCCTGGACATCGACGGGGAGACCGGGCTCCTGCTCATGACGCGGCCCACCTTCGGCGGCAACATCATGGCCACCATCTTCTGCGAGCGCCACCGGCCCCAGATGAGCACGGTGCGGCCCCGGGTCTTCCGCCTGCCGGCAAGGGATCCGGCAAGGAGGGGCGACCTGGTCCGGCACCAGTGGACGCCTCCCCGGGAGCCCCTGCCTGACATCCTGGCCTTTCTCCCCCGGATCCCGGAGACGGGGAGCGCGGACATCGCCCGGGCCCACGCCCTGGTGGTGGCGGGCAAGGGCGCCTGCGACCCGGACGCCTTTGCCCTGCTCCAGGGGCTGGCGGACCTGGTGGGGGGGGTGGTGGCCTGTTCCCGCCCGGTGGTGGAGGCCGGCCTCATGCCGTACGAGCGCCAGGTGGGTCAGACCGGCAAGACCGTGGCGCCCAAGCTCTACATCGGCGTGGGGGTCTCGGGGGCCGTGCAGCATCTGGTGGGGATGCAGGGATCGGAGAAGATCGTGGCCGTCAACGCCGACCCGCGGGCCCCTATCTTCAAGGTGGCCGACGTGGGCCTGGTGGGGGACTACAGGACGATCGTCCCCGCCTTGATCCGGGAACTGGGGAAGAGGACGGGGCATGGACGAGCGCTTTGAGGTGGCCGTGGTGGGGGCGGGGCCTGCGGGGATCTCGGCCGCCTGCGTCCTGGCTGACTCCGGGGTGAAGACCGTCGTGCTTGAGCGGGGGGAGTACCCCGGCTCCAAGAATGTCTCGGGCGGCGTGCTGTACGGCCACGACCTTTCCCGCATCGTCCCGGATTACCGGGAGCGCAACTGCCCTGTGGAACGGGACATCGTGGAGTCCCGCATCTGGTACCTCTCCCTGGACGGCGGGTACAGCCTGGGGTACCGGGACCGCCTCTTCGCCGAGGAGCGGCGGGGCAACGCCTTCACCGTGGGCCGGGCCCGCTTCGACCGCTGGTTCGCCGAGCAGGCCAGGGGCCGGGGGGCCGGGGGGTTTTGGGGGACGTGGGTCAGGGACCCCCTGATGCCCGACACGGGGGGGGTGGGGGGGTTGCGCAGGCACGGGGAGGACGGGGACCTCCGGGCGGACGTGGTCCTCCTGGCCGACGGCATCAACTCGCCCCTGGCTGCCAAGGCGGGCTTCCGCCCCGAGCCGGAGCCCGGCCAGGTGGCCCTGGCGGTCAAGGAGGTCATCGAGCTGCCCGAGGAGGTCATCGAGGCGCGGTTCAACGTGGGGCCCGGCCTGGGGGTGACCATCGAGATCCTGGGGGAGGTTACCCAGGGGATGGACGGCGTGGCCGTGATCTACACCAACCGCAGCTCCCTGTCGGTGTGCATCGGGGCCAATCTGGCCCATCTGTCCCGCAGCAAGGTCCGGCCGTACGAGATGCTGGAGGCCTTCAAGGCCCATCCCATGGTGGCCCCCCTCATCCAGGGAGGCAAGCCTGTGGAATACACGGCCCACTGGCTGGCCGAGGGGGGATTTGACGCCGTGCCGGACCTGGTGGGAGACGGCTTCCTCATCGCGGGCGACTCGGGCATGCTGTTCAACGCCCTACACCGGGAGGGGTCCAACATGGCCATGACCTCGGGGCGCCTGGCGGCCGAGACCATCCTCATGGCCCGGCAGCGGGGGGAGTTCAGCCGCATGGGCCTCCTGGGGTACGCGGCCAGGCTCCAGCATTCGTACATCCTCCAGGACCTGAGGAAGTACCGGCGGTTCGGCCGGTTCCTGCAAGGACACAGCGAGCTGTTCACGACCCTGCCCGGCCTGGCGGGCCATGCCGCCCGGGAGTTGCTCTCGGTGAACGGGGTGCCCAAGAGGGACAAACAGCGGGCCATCTGGCGGGCCGTACGGCGCCAGTTCACCCTGAAGGCCCTGCTGCGACTGGCGTGGGACGGATGGCGGGGGGTGCGATGACCGTCAAGGTGGAGGAGAAGCTGTTTCTGGACCGGTTCCGGGTGGACGAGGAGCCCCACCTGCGCATCCGGGACGGCGCCGTGTGCAAGGAGCGCTGCGCAAGGCAGCCCTGTCTTTACATATGTCCGGCCAACGTCTATCGGCTGGAGAAGGACCGCATCTCGGTGGCCTACGAGGGGTGCCTGGAGTGCGGCTCCTGCCGCATCGGGTGCCCCCACCTCAACATCGAGTGGCGCTTCCCGACGGGGGGCTTGGGCGTAAGCCACAGGTTCGGGTGAAGCGCCGCGAGCGGGGTGTGCAGGGGGCTGAAAGGGGGATGTCGTGACATCTCCTTGGAAGCGGGGGCGGGTCGCCTCGCCCCAATGCCGGAGGAGGGCGCGTGGGGGAGGGCTCGTCCCGGTGCTGGCAGCGGCCGTCCTCTTGCCCGTGCTCCCGGCGGATGCCCCTGGGATCCCGGGCTGGCGCGGGATGGCCGGGGCGGAGCCGGTCCTCATGGAGGTCCCCGACCCTCTTTCGGACAGGAACCCCGTTCATCGCCTCGTCCCCGCGCCTGTTCCGGATGTGGGCAAGCCCTTCCGGGAGCCCCGATTCGGCACGACCCTCACCCGGGTGACCAAGACAGAGGGGATCTTGGGGCGGCACGAGTACTCCCGCCACGACCCGTTCAACAGGGACCAGTCCCTCATCGTCCTCCCCCCCGAGGGGGCGTGGCGCGTGTACCGCACCGACAGGATGCCGTACAATCAGCCGGGCAATCTCGTGTGCACCCTGGGGGACATGGCCGAGCCCAGGTGGGATGGCGGGGACCCGGACCTGATCTGGGCCTTTCAGGGATTCCGCATCGTGACCGTCCGCCCCTCCACGGGAACGGTGAGCCTGATCAAGGACTTCGCCAGGGACCCCGCCCTGGCCCCCGTCTTCCAGTCTCAGGCAGACCTGTACCGCATCACCACCAAGGACGAAGGGGAGCCCTCCCTGGACAAGCGGCACTGGGCCCTCCTCCTCCAGGGGAGCCGGGACGACTACCGGGCCAGGTACATCTTCACGTGGGATCGTCAGGAGGACCGAATCCTGGGCCTGCACGAGATCTCGCCAAAGGATGCGGACATCGATTGGGTGGGCATGTCCCCCCTGGGGAACTGGGTCCTCATCGGCGGCGGGCCCGAGAACCGGGGGCGCCTGGCGGGGTTGACCCTGGCCGATCGGGAGTTGAGCCGCTTTCACCGGCTGGACCATGCCACGGGCCACGCCGATGTGGGGCTGGACAGCGACGGCAGAGAGGTCATCGTCATGCAGAACGTCCAGACGGACCACATCGACATGATCCCCCTGGCCTTGACCACCCGGCCCATCCTCGACGGGGGGCGGGGCTACGCCGGGACCAACCGCATCCCCCTGATCCGGCTCTTCTACAGCTCGGATGCCCCGCACGGATTCAGCGGCGGAGTGCACATCTCGTGCAACGCCCCGGGGCTCTGCGTGGTATCCACCCATGCCGAGCCGGGGGCCAGGGAACGCAACTGGCTGGACCGGACCATCACCCTGGTCACGCTGGAACCCAGGCGACCCCGGGTCTTCTACCTTGCCAAGGTGCACAATACCACCCAGGCGTACTGGGAGGAGACCCAGGCCTCCATCACCCGGGACGGCCGAAAGGTGGTCTGGGCCTCCAACTGGGGCCGGGAGGTGGGCAAGGAGCAGCTCTTCCTCATGCAGCTGGACCTGCCGCCCCTCCCTGCCCCGCACCGGTGACCTGTCCGGCCGGGTGCGGGCTCACCCGCCCACGGCCTGCAGGACCAGCCGGTCCACCTTGGAGAAAGCCAGTTCGGCCAACTCCCCGGGGGCGACCCAGCGCCACCTGGCGCAGCCCAGGGCCCGGGGCGCCCCCTTCCCCGGGGCGGCATGGAAGGCGTGAAGGGTGACGCGGAAGTGTGTGAAGGCGTGGTGCACCGAAGCGATGGGCTCTCCCACCCGCACGAGGATGCCCACCTCCTCCCGCACGGTCCGGCGAAGACATTGCCGGAGGGCCTCTCCGGGCTCGCTCTTCCCTCCCGGGAGCTTCCACAGCCCGCCCAGCAGTCCGGCTCGGGGGCGCTGCACCACCAGCAGGCGGCCGCTGCCGTCGGGAATCGCCCCTGCGGTCCAGAGGAAGCAGGGGAGGGGTCTGCGCCCGGAGCGCACGGGGAGGGCGTCCTGGAGCCCTTGCCGGCGGGCCTTGCACAGGCCATCGAGCGGGCAGGCATCGCATGACGGCTTGCCGGGCGTGCAGATCATGGCGCCCAGATCCATCACGGCCTGATTGAAGCAGCCCGGGCAGGTGGGAGGCACCAGGCTTCGGGCCAGTTCCTCCAGGGCGCGTCGGGTCGCCGGCGCATCGATGGGGTCCCCCACGGCGAACAGCCGGGCCACCACGCGACGCACGTTCCCGTCCACGGCCGGGACCGGTTCCCCGAACGCCAGGCTGCGGATGGCGCCCTCCATGTACGGTCCGACCCCGGGAAGCCCTCGTATTCCCGCGGGATCCCGGGGGAGGCGGCCCCCGTATTGGGCAACGATCCGGCGCGCGGCTTCGTGGAGATTCCGGGCCCGGGCGTAGTAGCCCAGGTTCTCCCAGAGCTTCAACACGTCATCCAGGGAGGCGCGGGCCAGGGACTCCACGGAGGGGAATCGGGACAGGAAGCGGCGGTAGTACGGGATGACGGTCTCCACCCGGGTCTGCTGGAGCATGACCTCCGAGACCCAGATGGCGTACGGGTCGCGGGTCCGGCGCCACGGCAGGTCTCGCCCGTGCCGGGCGTACCACACCACGAGCCGCTGGGCGAGCTGCCGGCAAACAGCCGCTGCCTTCTCCGGCACAGGGCGATCGCCCCTCACCAACGGGCTTCAACCCAGCTGGGCCGCGAACTTCTTGACCTGGTAGTCCCACTCCTGGGTCACCAGGTCCACCCGCGTACGGCCCTCCTCCGGGCAAAATGCAGCCGTCACGTATCCCCCGCCGCCCTCAAAGGTCAGGCACTGGGGGGCCTCCTCCCGCAGGGCGAGTCCCAGCCCTCCGGTCCCGAAAAACTGCTTGAGGCGGCTGGCCACCTCCCCGGGATCCAGCTTGGTCTTTACCTCCAGATTGAGCATCGTGGACCTCCATGCCGTCGCGCCCGCACCGTCACGGTGGAGGGCCGCCCGCGCAGGCGGCCTAGGGCGCCAGATCTCTGGCCCTCTGGAAGGCCGCCTCCATGTCCGGCAGGTGGGTGATGTCCGGGACCACCTGGATGTGGCGGACCACGCCCTCCGGGTCCACCAGAACCACGGATCGGGCGAGCAGCATGCTGCCCTCCATCAGGAGGCCCGCCGCGCGCCCGAAGGCGCCCTCCCTGTAGTCGGACAGGTACTGGAGCCCCGTGAGCCGTGCGTCCTCGGCGAACCGCTTCTGAGCGAAGGGCGTGTCGCGGCTGATGACGATGCGCCGGACGCCAACGGGAAGGCCGTTTCCCTTCTCGGCCAGGAAATGGGTCTGGGCCTCGCACACCCGTGTGTCCAGGGATGGGACGATGCTCAGCAGCAGGACCGATCCCCGGTCCCGGGAGAGGTCCACGTCCGCCATGGTCATGGCGTCCAGCAGCGACACCGCCGGGAGCGGCTTGCCCACCGATATGGGGCTGCCCAGAAGCTTGATCCGCGTCGCCCCCCGCGCCACGGAGCCCCCCGGTTCGGCCGAGCCCCTCTCCACAGGGATGGGCGGCTGGCCCGCACAGCCCGCCCATGCGATCATGAGCGCCCCCATCAGGACACGTGCAAACGCTCCCCATTGCATCTTTGCTTCCTCCCAGCCGCGCGCTCAACGTGCAAACACCCCCAGTCTACCCTTGGGAGGACCCGCGGTAAACGGGGGGGGCTCAGTCCCTTCGAGACTTGTCCTCGACCGGCACCGGGACGGTTTGCAGGATCTCGCGCAGGATCTGCTCGATGGCCCGACCCTTCAACCGGGCCTCGGTCCGGGGCAGGAGGCGATGGGTGAGCACCGGCCCCGCCAGATGCTTGACGTCATCGGGGATCACGTGGTCCCGGCCGCGAAGGGCGGCCAGGGCCTGGCACGCCAGCAACAGGCCCAGGGAGGCCCGGGGGCTGGCGCCCAGCCGGATGTCCGGGTGCTCTCGGGTGGCCCGGGACACGGCCAGGAGATAACCGCGCACGGACCCCTCCACAAAAACGCGCCGGCAGGCCCCCTGGAGACCCAGCAGCTCCTTGGCCTCCAGGATGTGCCTCAGGTTATCCAAGGGGTTCTCCTGCTGGAAGCGGTTCAGGATGGCCCCCTCTTCCTCTACAGAGGGATAGCCCAGGCCGACCTTGAGCAAGAAGCGATCGAGCTGCGCCTCGGGCAGGGGGAAGGTCCCCTCCAGCTCGATGGGGTTCTGGGTCGCCATGAGCATGAACGGGCGGGGCAGGGAGATGGTCTCCCGGTCGACGGAGATCTGTTGTTCCTGCATGGCCTCGAGGAGGCACGCCTGAGTCCTGGGCGTGGTACGGTTGATCTCGTCGGCCAGCACGATGTTGGCGAGGATGGGCCCGGGGCGGAACTCGAACTCCCCGGTCCTTTGGTTGTAATAGTGGATCCCCGTCACGTCCGAGGGGAGGAGATCCGGGGTGCACTGGATCCGCTTGAAATGACACCCCAGGGAGCGGGCCACCGCCTTGGCCAGGAGCGTCTTGCCCATGCCCGGGACGTCCTCCACCAGCACGTGCCCCTCGCACAGCAGGGCCACCAGGATCAACTCCAGGGTCGCCTCCCTGCCGACCACCACCCGCCCCACATTGGACATGAAGCGATGGCCCGCCTCCTTGACGCTGCCGATCTCCCCTGGTGCCCCCGTCGCCGCCGTCTTCATATGACTGTCTCCCCCTGTGCCCGAGACCCGCCCCGCCCCTTGGCCTTTCTGGAGCGGATGCCCCCCACCTCCCGCCACTTCTCCCGGATCCGCCCCAGCTCCTCGGGCGTGGGCGGGTGGCCCCCGTAGCGCGTCGTCACATACTGCCGGGTGATGGCCGCAAACGCCTCGCGTCCCTGGGGCACGGCCGCCGCCAGGCCCTCCAGGTACTCCCAGGGGGTCTGGTCCGCCCTTCGGGGATGGCCCGCCGCCGCGCCCCACCGGAGGAACTGCCGGTAGACCTGCCGCACCGAGCGCGCCTCCGGGGCCTCCATCGACTCCCCATGGGCGAGCCCCAGCAGCCTTCCCACCCACCCCAGCCTCCCAAGGAGCCGCAGGAGCAGGGCGCTCAGATCCTCCCAGAAGGCCCCACCCAGGGAGTCCACCTCCACGCCGTCCTCGCGGCCCAGGCTTCGCAGCCACCCCAGGAGCTGTGTGGAGACCCGCCAAAGGGCGGCCAGGAACAGGACCGCCCAGAGGAGTCCCACCAGGAACCGGCCCAGCTCCCGCACCCACTCGGGCATGGACAGCCACCTCACCCATCCGGGCTGCGGCTCCCCCGGGGGCATGCTCATGGCCGGCCCCATGGGAACAGGATCGGGCTTCCCCATGAGGCCGTCCAGGAGCTGAAAGAGCTTCATGAACCACCCCAGCACCCATCGCCCCAGCTCCGTGAGCAAGGAGACCAGCACGCCCAGGAGATGGGGATTGACTGCCCAGACCGCCAACAGCCCCAAGACGATCACCAGGCACAGCCCCAGGGCCAGGAGGCCCAGCCATGCCCCCCGCCCGGACCCGAACCACCAGCCGCCACGCTCCCTCCCCAGGGCCACGGCAACGGCGGTGAGCCCCAGGGCGACGAAGCCGATCCCCAGGGGGAGGGAGGAGCCCCCGGCCTCGGCCCATTGGGCCTCGAGGGCGAACAGGACCATGAGGATGCCCAGGCCGAACTGGAACTCGCCCAGGGTCGCGCCGAACCCGGGGGCCACGCCGGCCAGGCGGGTCCCCAGGCCCCAGATGAGACCGCCAGCGGCCAGGACCAGGGGGCCGGGCTCAGGGGTTCGGATCAGTTCGGGGAGGCTCGCCACGAGCACCCCCAGCCACCCCCCGTCAAACAGGGCCGCCTCCGGGCGCAGGAGGGCCTTGGCCGCCAGGAGCGCGGCCACGGCCCCCAGGAGCGCGGTCAGGGCCATCCGGCGGGGACGCGGCATGGGCCAACGGTCGAGGATCCAGCGGCACGCCGCGGCCGCCGGCAACAGGAGGAGAAGGGGTTTCAGGGACCATCGCTGGGCGGCGATCCGGCCGTCCGCGCAGGCCAAGACCGCATGGATCCAGACGGCCTCCAGCCCCGCCAGCATGGCCCAGGACGCCGCATGCCCCCAGTCCCTCTTCATGAGGCGCGCTCCGACCCCACGTGCAGGAGGTCCGGGGGTCTCTCCACCCGGAGCCATGTCCCGTGGGGGGGGGCGCACCCATCGGCCCCGGGGCCGACCTGGAGGAGGAGGTGTCGCAGCCCTCCTTCCCGCAACGCCTCCAGGACCAGGGGCAGCGCCTCCCAGGCCCCGGCATAGAGCAGGACCACGGTGGTCCCCCAGGGGAGGTGCGCGCGTTCAGCCTGGATGAGGTCGGCGCAGGGTGTGCCGGCGCACGCCGTGGTCTTGGCCAGGCCCTCCAGGATCAGCGTGAGCTGGTCTCGGCTTCCCCCCGGGGGCAGGCAGGCGGCCTGACCCGAGTCGGCCAGGCGTGTGTTCACATACAGCCCCACGGCATGCCCCCGCCCCACGGCATCGCTGGCCACGGAGGCGGCGGTGCTGATGGCCAGCTCCAGGGCCTCCTCATCCCAGGCGCCCTCTCGGCAGAAGCTCTCCACGGCCAGGAACAGGGCCAGCTTCAGGCTGACGGTGGGCTCGAAGCACTTGACCTGGAGCGACTGGGTCCGGGCGCTGGCCTTCCAGTGCACATGCCGGAGGCTGTCTCCGGGCGTATACTCCCGGACGCCCAGGACTCGGGAGGGGTCCTGGAAGATGCGCCGCGCGCCGGCCGTCTCCCCAAGGGGCGCCAGGGAAGGGATGCCCAGCTGGTCCAGGGGGAAGATCCGGGGGTAGACCACCAGAGGGTCCAGCCGGGGCACGGTCATGGTCCGGGGGTAGAACCCGAAGAGATCCCCGGTGGTGACCTGGAGGGGACCCAGGGGGAAATAGCCTCGCCGCATGCACTGCAGGGGGCAGCCCCAGCTCAGGGTCCCGTACCCGAGGACGGAGGCGGCCCGCCGCAACAGCCCGCTCCCGGGAAGCGCCCCCGGAGGCAACGGCTGGGGGGCCAGGACCTGGGCGGGGATCCGGTCCTCCACCTGTACCCAAGGGAGGGGAAGGAACTTGCCATTGGCCAGCCGGACCCGCCACTCCACGGTGTCCCCGGGGAACGCCCGGGTGTGGCTGAGCCCGCGCTCGCAGCGAAGAGCCCGGAGGGAAAGCGCGCTCCAGAGTCTGGAGAGCCCGGCGGCGGAAAGGATCAGGCCCACGAGGGAGGCCACGGTGGTCTCGCCGTTCCAGGCGGCCAGGGCGAAGACGGCGCCCAGAAACGCCAGGCCCCCTTTGCCCAGGAGGTACCCCGAGGAGGCCGCAGGCCGTCCCTGGTCACACACCCCGCTCCGTTCCTGAGCAGCCGCCCGGGCGGGCGCACCCTGCGCCCGATCCGCTCTCGCATCCACGATGGTCGCCCCCTGGCCCCCGCGCATCCTGACCGAAGGATATCAAAGGGGCCGGCCATGCGCCAGCGCCGCCCCTGGCGGGGTGCGGCTCCATGTTGACGCGCCCGCCGGCCGCCAGCAGAATGGGTCCAGGGACTCCCGAGAGGAGGGATGGGACCGTGATCTCCGACTGGAACGTAGTGGTCAGCCTGCGGCAGGGAGGATTTCGCAGGGCATGCAGGCTCCTGGAGGCCTTCGGACCCGTGAGCCGCACGGACTACCTCAACGTGCTGGTCATGCGGGTGGGGGATACCGCGCGTTTTCTGGACGAGATCCACGTGTGGGCCTCGGACGACCCCCGCGTCCTGGACGACCTGGCCCGCGTGGCCCCCGTGGACGTGGCCTTCGGCTTCCAGAGCCCCGAGGCCTTCGAGGCCGAGGCCCTGGCTGCGGCGTCCCATTGGGTCCCGGCCCTGGGGGGCAAGGCCTTTTTCGTGCGCATGCACCGGCGCGGCTTCAAGGGGCGGATCTCCAGCCATGACCAGGAGCGACGCATCAGCGAGGCCCTCCTGAGGGCCCTGGATGGGGCGGGGGAGGGAGGCCGGATCCGCTTCCAGGACCCCGACGCGGTGCTGGACGTGGAGACCGTGGGCACCCGGGGGGGGATGTCCCTCTGGAGTCGCGAGGAGATGAAGCGATACCCCCTGCTGCGGATCGCCTGAGGAGGCCGCCCCCGGCGAGCCCGCGGCCCGGCTTTGCCCCGGTGCATCAGACCGCCAGGCCCAGCACCGCCCGGTCCCGCATGCGGACGTAGCCCCGGTGGGTCAGGCGCAGGTGGGGAATGGCCGCCGTGCCCAGGGTGTCCAGGGTGAGAAGAGGCTTTTCCCACGGCACGCCGTTTTCCCGCAGGGCGGTCTCGAACCGGCGGATGGCGTCCCGCAGCTCGGCCATGGGCTCCAGCGACAGGATGCCGCACAGGGGCGCCCGGACGGATGCCACCACCTGGCGCCCCTCGGCGAAGGCGGCCCCGCCCCCCGTGTCCCGAAGCCGGTTCACCACCGTCTCCATGGACTGCCCATCGCACCCCACCACGATCATATCCCCGGTGTCCCAGCACATGGTGGATCCGCACGCCCCCCGGCGGAGGCCGAACCCCTTGAGGACGCCCAGGAAGGCCCCCCCGCCCCCCGTGCGGTCCACGGCCAGGGCCATGAGGAGATCCCGGGCGCTCCCGGCATCGTCCAGGTCCACCATGGCCTCCCGGGTCACGAGGCGCGTGACGAGTTCCATGGCCCGGACTTTGCCCCGCAGGGGGGGGGGAGCCAGGGCCAGCGGAGGCGGGTTCACGGTGTGGAAGAAGTGCTCGGGGAAGCGCACATCCCGGGGCTCGACCAGCCTTCTGCCGTCCTCAAAGAGGACCCTCCCCTCGGCCATGACGAGGGCGGGTGAGAACTCCCCGGGCGACGGGATGAGCACCACGTCGGCCAGGCGCCCCGGGGCCAGGGCCCCCAGCAGATGGTCCAGGCGGAAATGCTCGGCCGCGTTGAGGGTCACCATCTGATACACCACCCCCGGGGGTACCCCCAGGCGCAGGGCGTGTCTCACCGAGGCGTCGAGATACCCCTCGTCCAGGAAACCCTCGGGGTCTCCGCTGTCCGTGCAGAGGATCAGTCGCCGGAAGTCCAGTTCCCGGCCGAAGATCGCCCGGACCCCCTCCAGTTCCCTGCGGATGGCGCCCTCCCGGATCATCACCCAGCAGCCCAGGCGAATCCGCTCGAGCACCTCCTCTTCGGTGATGGGCTCGTGGCACGAAGAGACCCCGTGGGCCGTGTACGCCTGGAGCTTGCGGCCCGAGGCCCCGGCGGTGTGGCCCTCCACCCGCTTGCCCAGACTCAGCCCCATGGCCGCCAGGGCCCGCACTCGCCGCCCCTGGCGGTTTCCCAACAGCAGATTCCCCCAGTAGATCTCGCCCACCCCCACGCAGCGGGGGTCCTCCAGCAAGGGCCGCAGCGCCTCGTTGTCCGGGGCGTGGGCCTCCTCGACCTCGGTGAGGCCGCACAGGGCCGGCACCGTGTAGAAGAATCGGACGGGCTGACCCGCCAGGCCCGCGACCAGGTGCGTGATCCCCTCCAGCCCCACCACGGCGGCCAACTCGATGGTCTCCGTCACCACGGTGGTGGTGCCCGATGGGATCACGTGCCTCACGAACTCCTCGATGCACGATCGGTACGCGACATGGGTGTGCGCGTCCAGCAGGCCGGGGAGCATGACCATGCCCCGGGCGTCGATCTCCGCGCCGGCCACTGGCTGGACGGGCGGCCGCTGGGGTCCCGCGTACGCAATGCGTCCCCCCTTGATCCAGAGGGACTGGCCGGGGATGAACTCGCGGGTGAAGGCGTTGAAGAGGACTCCGTCGGCGATGACCGCGTCCGGGGGCTCCTCCCCCAGCGCCACCGGGGCCAGGGAAGCGCCGATGGCATGTTCGTCCATGGGGACCTCCTGGGGGGTCGGGCCGGCTCATGCCCATGGCATGCCCCGACGCCATGCGCACGTCCCGCCCATGATGCGTCCCATTCTACACAGGGGGCCCTCTGTGGGAAAGGCCGTGCCTGCTCGCCGCAGGGCCATGGCGGGGGCTTCGAGCGCAGGGACATGGGGCCGCCACAGGCCCCGCCGATTCTCTTTTCCCCTTGACTTCTCCTGGGCTTTTGGATAAAAGGGTATCCATCAATTGATGGAACAAGACGCTGGAGTGCGCGCCGTGCCCACGCCGCTGGAGAAGGCCTGGAAGGACCCCGATTCCATGAAGGCGCGCATCCTGGGCGCCGCCCGCCGGGTCTTCGGCCAGTATGGCTTCCACGGAACCACCACCCGCCTCATCGCCGGGGAGGTGGGCATCGACATCTCCACCCTCCATTACCATTGGGGGGACAAGGAGGACCTGTACGAGGCGGTGATCCTGGACATGACCGAGGACCTGCGCCGACAGCTCCGGCTGGTGGAGAGGGTGATTCGCGGGCGGCCCCTGGCTCAGCGCATGGACGTGGCGATCGACATGATGGCGGACTACCAGTTCGCCCACCCCGAGATCGCCAACTTGACCATATTCCGGTACTTCAGCAAGACGCGCCACGCCATGGACTGGGAGGACCGGGTCCCGGACATCCTCACCGACATCGCCCGCTCCATGGGGCTGCAGGAGCCGGACCAGAGCATCTCCGTCCGGGCCAAGATGCGGGTGCTGGCCATCATGAACGCCATCAACGACTTCATCTCGGGCGAGGAGGTCTTCCGCTCCATGCTGGGGCTGGAGAGGGAGCCGTATGTCGCCCTGGTCAAGGAGACCCTCAAGTTCATCATGATCCCGGCCTTCGCCGGGCAGGCGGCGGCAGCGCGCCCCTGAGGACCTGCGTTCGCGGCCACCGGGGCCCGCATGAAGATGGGCGGGCACCCCCGGCCGGCGGCCCTCTCGGGCGGCACAGTGGAGCGGAAAGGAGGAATGGGGAGGATGGCTCTGAACCTGGATGTCATCGGCAAGCGCATCGGCCCGGTCACCACGGAGTACACCTGGAAGGACGTGGTGCTCTACGCCCTGGGGGTCGGGGCGGGCTTCGACGAGCTGGACTACGTGTACGAGAACCGCCTCAAGGTGATCCCGAGTTTCGCGGTTCCGTCCACGTACGGCCTGCTGGGAGAGGCCTTCTCCACCCTGGGGGGGGATCTCTCGGGGATCCTGCACGGCGAGCAAGAGACTTTGTTTCAGGCGCCCATCCCCACCGAGGGGAAGATCACGTCCGAGGGCCGGGTCCTGGACATCTACGACAAGGGGCCGGGCCGCGGGGCCATTGTGCTCGTGGAGGTGGACACCCACCACGCCAGCGGCCAGAAGCTCTACACCAACCGCATCAAGCTCTTCTTCCGCAAGGACGGAGGGTTCGGCGGGGAGCCGGGCCCCGAGGAGGTATTCGAGTTCCCCGACCGCCCCCCCGACCTGGAGGAGCGGGCCGACGTGTCGCCGAACCAGCCCCTCCTGTATCGCCTCTCCGGAGACACCTTCGCACTGCACGTGGATCCCGACTTCGCCAGGATGGCGGGCTTCCAGATGCCAATCGTGCACGGCCTGTGCACACATGGTTTCGCATGTCGGGCGGTCATCAAGCACCTCTTTCCCGGGGAGCCGGAGCGCATGAGCCGATTCAAGGTGCGATTCTCCAGGCCCCTGTACCCCGGCCGCCCCGTGGTCACCCAGATCTGGAAAGTGGACGACGGTCAGGCCCTCTTCCGGGTCATCAACCCGGAGAACCAGGACGTGGTCATCGACCGGGGCGTGGTGGAATGGCTGAGTCAGGGCGAGATGGCGCGCCGCGCCCGCCTGGGGGGCATCCATTTTGACGGTCGGGTGGCGCTGGTGACGGGTGCGGGCGCGGGACTTGGGCGGGTTTATGCACTGGAGCTGGCCCGGCGGGGGGCCAAGGTGGTGGTCAACGATCTGGGGGGTGGTCGGGACGGCACGGGGGGTTCTCGGTCGGCGGCGGACGGGGTGGTGGAGGAGATTCGGGCCTTTGGGGGCGAGGCGGTGGCCAACTACGATTCGGTGGCGAGCGCCGAGGGTGGGCAGGCCATGGTGGATGAGGCGGTTCGGGCGTTTGGGCGGCTGGACATTCTGATCAACAATGCGGGGATTCTGCGGGACCGGACGCTGGTGAAGATGGAGCCTGGGGAGTGGGACGCGGTGATGGACGTGCACCTCAAGGGGGCGTATAACGTGACGCGGCCGGCGTTTGTGCGGATGCGGGAGCAGGGCTATGGGCGGATCGTGATGACGACGTCGGCGGCGGGGCTTTACGGGAACTTCGGGCAGACCAACTACTCGGCGGCCAAGATGGGGCTGGTGGGCTTCATGAACACCGTGCGGCTTGAGGGGGCCAAGTACAACATCCGGGTGAACACGGTGGCGCCGGCTGCGGCCACGCGGCTCACCGAGGACGTCATGCCTCCCGAGCTTTTCGCCAAGCTCAAGCCCGAGTTCGTGGCCCCCCTGGTCCTGTACCTCTGCTCCGAGCAGTGCCCGGTCTCCGGCGGGATCTACAACGCGGGCATGGGATACTTCAACCGGGTCGCCCTGGTGACCGGCCCCGGGGCCGTGGTGGGCGAAGGTCTGACCGCCCCCTTGCCCGAGGCGGTTGCCGCGGCCATGGGCAAGATCAACAGCCTGGCCGGCGGCGGGGAGTATCCCAACGCCACGGCCGCGCTGGGTGCCATCCTGGAGGCCTGGGATCCCAAGAAGGCGAAGGCGGAGGCCGAGGCCGAGGGGGGAGCCGGGGGTCTCACGGTGAGGGGCATTTTCGAGAAGATGGCCGGGGCGTTTCAGGCGGACAAGGCGGGGGGGGTGGACGTGGTGTTCCAGTATGTCATCAGCGGGCCCGGCGGGGGCACGTGGCACGTGGTGGTCAAGGACGGGGCGTGCCGCGTGGCCGAGGGGGCCCACGAGCGGCCCACCACCACCATCAAGATGGGGGATGAGGACTTTGTGAAGATGATCTCCGGGCAGCTCAAGGCCATGGCCGCGTACACCAGCGGCAAGCTCAAGGTCGAGGGCGATCTCATGAAGTCCCAGCTCATCGAGAAGCTCTTTCGCTTCTGATCCGTTCAAGGAGGTCAGGCCATGATCGGCATTCAATCGTTCGGCGGATACATCCCCAAGCTGCGACTCAACCGCATGAGCGTATTCGAGGCCATGGGGTGGTTCGCCCCCGCCATCATCCAGGTGGCCCAGGGGGAACGCTCGTTCTGCAACTTCGATGAGGACAGCGTCTCGATGGCCGTGGCCGCGGCCCGCGACTGCCTCGTGGGCAGGGACAAGCAGGCCGTGGACGGGCTCTTCCTGTGCTCCACCACCCTGCCGTTTTCCGATCGCCTCAACGCGGGCATCGTCAAGACGGCCCTCAATCTGCGGGACGACATCCAGGCGGCGGACGTCACCTCGTCCCTGCGTGCCGGCACCACGGGTCTGATCCAGGCGCTGGCCGCGGTCAGGGGGGGGGACATGCGGCAGGCCCTGGTGGCCGCCTCGGACAAGCGAATGACCAAGGCCGCCTACTTCTACGAGATGTGGTTTGGCGACGGGGCGGCTGCGCTGTTGGTGGGGGACACGGATGTGGTGGCCGAGTTCCTGGGGGCGTACTCGGTGACCCACGACTTCGTGGACCATTACCGGGGGGCGGATCGCTCCTTCGACTACATGTGGGAGGAGCGCTGGGTCCGGGATGCGGGCTACGCCACCATCATCCCCGAGGCCGTCGAGGGGCTCCTCAGGAAGCTGGGCACGTCCATGGACGCGGTGGACCGGCTGGTGTTTCCCTGCTTCTTCCAGGCCGAGCACCGAAACATCGCTCGCAAGCTGGGGGCCGATGCCTCCAAGGTCATGGACAACATGCACGAGGTGTGCGGGGAGACCGGAGCGGCCCACCCCCTGGTCATGCTGGTCCGCGCCCTGGAGGAGGCCAAGCCCGGGGACCGGATCCTGGCGGCTGGCTTCGGCCAGGGCTGCGACGCCCTCCTGTTCCAGGCGACCGACGCGATGCGAAAGCTCCCCCCCCGCAGGGGGATCAGGGGCTCGTTGGCCGACAAGCGCAGTTCGACCAACTACATGCAGTTCCTCAAGTTTCGGGATCTGATCCAGACCGAGATGGGGATCCGGGCCGAGGCCCCCAAGCAGACCGCCTTGAGCGCCCTGTGGCGGCGGCGCCATACGGTCCTGGGGCTCCTGGGGGGCAAGTGCACCGAATGCGGCACGCCCCAGTTTCCCCCAATGAGCGTCTGCGTCAATCCCCAGTGCCATGCCGTGGACTCCCAGGAGCCCTACGAGTTTGCGGACCAGCCCGCCGTGGTCAAGAGCTTCACGGGGGACATGCTGGCCGTGTCTCTGGCGCCCCCGGCCATCTACGGGATGGTCGAGTTCGTCAACGGAGGCCGCTTCCTGTTCGACTTCACGGACTGCGAGCTTTCGGAGGTCAAGGTGGGGCAGCCCGTGGCCATGAGCTTCCGGCTGCGGTACGAGGATGACCAGCGGGGCTTCAGCGGCTATTTCTGGAAGGCCGTGCCGCTGCCGGCCCGGGAGGTCCCCAAAGCCGCGGCCCAGGAGATCCATTTTGACGGTCGGGTGGCGCTGGTGACGGGTGCGGGCGCGGGACTTGGGCGGGTTTATGCACTGGAGCTGGCCCGGCGGGGGGCCAAGGTGGTGGTCAACGATCTGGGGGGTGGTCGGGACGGCACGGGGGGTTCTCGGTCGGCGGCGGACGGGGTGGTGGAGGAGATTCGGGCCTTTGGGGGCGAGGCGGTGGCCAACTACGATTCGGTGGCGAGCGCCGAGGGTGGGCAGGCCATGGTGGATGAGGCGGTTCGGGCGTTTGGGCGGCTGGACATTCTGATCAACAATGCGGGGATTCTGCGGGACCGGACGCTGGTGAAGATGGAGCCTGGGGAGTGGGACGCGGTGATGGACGTGCACCTCAAGGGGGCGTATAACGTGACGCGGCCGGCGTTTGTGCGGATGCGGGAGCAGGGCTATGGGCGGATCGTGATGACGACGTCGGCGGCGGGGCTTTACGGGAACTTCGGGCAGACCAACTACTCGGCGGCCAAGATGGGGCTGGTGGGCTTCATGAACACCGTGCGGCTTGAGGGGGCCAAGTACAACATCCGGGTGAACACGGTGGCGCCGGCTGCGGCCACGCGGCTCACCGAGGACGTCATGCCTCCCGAGCTTTTCGCCAAGCTCAAGCCCGAGTTCGTGGCCCCCCTGGTCCTGTACCTCTGCTCCGAGCAGTGCCCGGTCTCCGGCGGGATCTACAACGCGGGCATGGGATACTTCAACCGGGTCGCCCTGGTGACCGGCCCCGGGGCCGTGGTGGGCGAAGGTCTGACCGCCCCCTTGCCCGAGGCGGTTGCCGCGGCCATGGGCAAGATCAACAGCCTGGCCGGCGGCGGGGAGTATCCCAACGCCACGGCCGCGCTGGGTGCCATCCTGGAGGCCTGGGATCCCAAGAAGGCGAAGGCGGAGGCCGAGGCCGAGGGGGGAGCCGGGGGTCTCACGGTGAGGGGCATTTTCGAGAAGATGGCCGGGGCGTTTCAGGCGGACAAGGCGGGGGGGGTGGACGTGGTGTTCCAGTATGTCATCAGCGGGCCCGGCGGGGGCACGTGGCACGTGGTGGTCAAGGACGGGGCGTGCCGCGTGGCCGAGGGGGCCCACGAGCGGCCCACCACCACCATCAAGATGGGGGATGAGGACTTTGTGAAGATGATCTCCGGGCAGCTCAAGGCCATGGCCGCGTACACCAGCGGCAAGCTCAAGGTCGAGGGCGATCTCATGAAGTCCCAGCTCATCGAGAAGTTGTTCAAGATGCGCGCGTAGCGCGCCCAAGGTGGCAGACAGGCCTGCAACGCCTGGTGTGCCCAAAGCTTGATGCCCGGGGGCCCCAGCGGCTGCCCGGGCAGGGGAGGTGGGAGATGGCCACGGGGATCAGGGACAAGGTCGCGATCATCGGCATGGGGTGCACCCGATTTGGGGAGCGCTGGGACGTGGGGGCCGAGGAGCTCATGGTGGAGGCGTTCGGGGAGTGCGCTCAGGACGCCAAGATCGACGCCAAGGAGATCCAGGCGGCCTGGCTGGGGAGCCACTTCGAGGAAGTGAACGTGGGCAAGAGTGCGGTTCCCCTGTCGGTGAGCCTGCGCCTGCCTCGGATCCCGGTGACGCGGGTGGAGAACTATTGCGCCACGGGCACAGAGGCGTTCCGGGGGGCCGTCTATGCAGTGGCCTCGGGGGCCTACGACATCTGCCTGGCCATGGGTGTGGAGAAGCTCAAGGATGCGGGGTACGGCGGGCTGCCTGCCTGGGGATCCAACGCCGGGCCCATGCTCTTCATGCTCTTCCCCAACATGACGGCGCCGGGGGCCTTCGCCCAGCTGGCCACGGCGTATCAGGCCAAATACGGCGTGGCCGAGCAAGACCTCAAGCGGGCCATGGCCCAGGTGTCGGTGAAAAGCCACGCCAACGGCGCCATCAACCCCAAGGCCCACCTGCGCAAGGCCGTCACCATCGAGCAGGTCATGGGGGCTCCCATCATCGCCCACCCCCTGGGGCTCTTCGACTGCTGCGGGGTGAGCGACGGGGCGGCCTGCGCCGTGGTCACCACGGTGGATAAGGCCCGGGAGATGGGGCACAAGAACCCCGTGGTGGTCAAGGCCCTGCAGCTGGCCGTGAGCAACGGCGAGGAGGCTTCCTTCAACGCGTGGGACGGCACGTATTTCGCGACGACGGACCAGTGCAGCACGGCGGCGTACCGGGAGGCCGGGATCACCGATCCCCGGGAGGAGATCAGCATGATGGAGGTCCACGACTGCTTCTCCATCACGGAACTGGTCACCACGGAGGACCTCCACATCTCCGAGCGGGGGCAGGCCTGGAGGGACTTCCTGGACGGCTTCTACAACCGGGACGGAAAGGTCCCGTGCCAAGTGGACGGCGGGCTCAAGTGCTTCGGCCACCCCATCGGGGCCTCGGGGTTGCGCATGCTCTACGAGATGTACCTGCAGCTCCAGGGACGAGCCGGCGAGCGGCAGGTCCCCAACCCCCGCTTCGGCCTGACCCACAATCTGGGGGGATTCCCCCAGCAGAACGTGTGCAGCATCGGCATCGTGGGGAGGCTCAAGGGGTAATGGGCCGCCCGTCGCGGCGGTCCGGGGAAAAGGCCTACGGCGAGCAATGGGCGAGAGACGGGCATGCTGGAGATCCGCGCCATCATGAACTCCCCGGTGGAGGAGATCCTGGGCTTCAAGACGTGCTGCGGGATGCGGGCGTTCGACCAGAACCTGGAGGTGCTGGTCACCAACCGCGGGTCGCGGCCCGTCCGGCTGGTCAGCCGGATGGAGCTGCGCGGGGCGACGGGGCCCGTCCGGGTGGACACCCTCATGCCACCGGGCATCCGGGAGATCGGCCCCGGGGAGGTCGCGGCCTTCTACTGCAGCATGGATGAGGGGCGCTGGGGCCAGGCGCAGGAGATGATCTTTTTCGATGCGGAGGGAAATGAGCACGCCACGCACATCTTCCATGCCCACAGGGAGGAGGGGTAGGCTGTGGAGATCCTGAAGTACACCGAAGAGCACCGGATATTCAGGGACGCCTTGCGCAAGTTCTGCCAGAAGGAGGTGATCCCGTTCGCGGACGAGTGGGAGGCGGCAGGCATCGTCCCCAAGTCGGTCTGGAGGAAGATGGGGGAGCAGGGCTTCCTGGCCATGTGGGTCCCCGAAAAGTACGGGGGGATGGGCGTGGATTTCCTCTATTCGGTGATCGTGGCCGAGGAGGTGGTCAAGACCAACACCTCGGGCCTGGCCGCCCCCCTTCACAGCGACATCGTGGTGCCGTACATTTACGCGTACGGCTCCGAGGAGATCCGGCGGAGGTATCTGCCGGGCTGCGTCTCCGGCGAGATCGTAACGGCCGTGGGCATGACGGAGCCCAACGCCGGGAGCGACCTGGCGGCCATGCGGACCACGGCCGTGGAGGACGGGGACCACGTGGTGATCAACGGCCAGAAGACCTTCATCAGCAACGGGATCAACTGCGACCTGCTGGTCCTGGCCGCCCGGGACCCCAAGGTGGAGAACCCCCACCGGGCCGTGGACCTTTACTGCGTGGAGGCCGGGACGCCGGGGTTCGAGAAGGGCAAACGGATCAAGAAGGTGGGATGGCACGCCCAGGACACAGCCGAGCTGTTCTTCCATGACTGCCGGGTGCCCAAGGCCAACCGGCTGGGGGAGAAAGGCAACGGCTTCGTCATGCTCATGGAGAAGCTCCAGCAGGAGCGCCTCATGTGCGCCATCGGGGCCGTGGCCCTGGCCGAGCACGTCCTCCCCATGACCATCGAGTACTGCCGACAGCGGCAGGCCTTCGGCCGCCCCATCTCCAAGTTCCAGCACAACCAGTTCAAGATCGTGGAGATGGCCGCGGACGTGAGGCTGGGGCGGACCTTCGTGGACAAGCTCATCGCGGACCACATGGAGGGAAAGAACATCGTGGTGGACGTCTCCATGGCCAAGTTCTGGACCACGGACATGGCCATGCGGGTGGCCGACGGGTGCGTACAGCTCCATGGCGGGTACGGATACTGCGACGAGTACCCGGTCTCGCGCATCTGGCGGGACGCACGGGTCATGTCCATATTCGCCGGGACCAACGAGGTCATGAAGGGGATCGCCGCCAAGTTCATGGGGCTGTGAGCGCCCCGATTCGCGGGCTGGAAGCCGGGAGGAGCGGTCATGCCGAGGCTGGGTGCGGGCGACGTGACGCTGCACTGGGAGATCCAAGGCGAAGGCCATCCCCTGGTCCTCATTCGGGGCTTCGCGAGCAACGCGGACCATTGGTATTGCCAGCTGCCGGAGCTCTCGGCTCGGTTCCGGGTCCTGGTCTTCGACAACCGGGGGGTGGGCCGTTCGGACCGACCCCAGGGGCCGTGCACCATCCCCATGATGGCGGACGACACCGTGGGTCTCATGGACGCCCTGGGCATCCCCCGGGCCCACGTCCTGGGCATATCCATGGGTGGGATGATCGCCCAGGAGATGGCCCTTCGTCACCCCCGGCGGGTGATGGGCCTGGTCCTGGCGTGCACCCACTGCGGGGGGAGCCGATTCGTTCCCCCTTCGGTACAGGTCGGTCAGCTCTTGGCGGATTACGCGGCCACCGGCTCCCCGGAGGCGGCCGCGCGTGCGGCCGCATGCCTGTTCACGCCCACAACCCTCCGAAACGCCCCGGAGATCGTCGAGCGCTACACAGAGGTATCCCGTCGATTCCCGGTGGAGACGGGCGTCCTGCTCCGTCAGTACGACGCCATTCGAGGGCACGACGCGTGGGGCCGTCTTCCCCGGATCCAGGCCCCGACGCTGGTGATCACGGGGGATGAGGACGTGCTCATCCCGCCCGAGAACTCCCGGATCCTGGCCGAGCGGATACCCGGGGCCGTGCTCCGAGTCATCCCCGGCGGCGGCCATCAGTTCATGCTGGAGCAGGCCCAGGCCTTCAACCAGGCCGTGGTGGAGTTCCTGGAAGGCCTGCCGCAAGGGGATTCGAGGGCCTGTTCCCCTCGTCCTTGACCTGCCCGCGTCCCGGTGAAACAATAATCCCCCGAATCGCTGCCCCCCCCCAGCGGTTGACCAAATCCGTCGGACGAAGAGGTGTACCATGAGACGAAGAGGGCTCTGTACCGCAGCGTTGATGCTCTTTCTCGCTCTTTCTACGGGCATCCTTCCCGCCCATGCCGTCGAGCCCAGGAACATCATCCTGCTCATCGGAGACGGCATGGGGCCAGAGGCCGTGGGGCTGGCCGTTTACTACAACAGGTTCATGAACGGACCGGACAGGCCGCTCCACATGGAGCGGATGATGGCGGCCGGAAACACGGGATACTGCCTGACCTACCAGTACGGCACCGTGGTGACGGATTCGGCCTCGGCGGCCACGGCCCTGGCCTCCGGGGTGAAGACGCGGGACGCCATGATCGGCAAGGACCACGACGGCAGGCCCATGCGGACCATCCTGGACGTGGCCGGCCAGCTCGGCAAGTCCACGGGGGTCATCAGCAACACCCGCATCACCCACGCCACCCCGGCCGGGTTCTACGCCACGATTCTCCACCGGGACATGGAGAGTCAGATCGCGTCGCAGCTCGTGGATCGGGGTGACGTCACCGTGGCCTTGTCGGCGGGCGCCCAGTTCTTCATTCCCAAGGGGACCAAGGTGGAGGAGCACGCCGACCTGAGGGGCACGCCCAAGGCGGCGGGGTGGGGCCTCTCCAGGCGGGAGGACGACCGGGATCTGGTGGCCGAGGCCAAGGCCAAGGGGTACGCGGTGGTGGCCAGCGCCGCCGAGCTTGCGGCCGTGGATGCCGGCAGGACCGAGAAGCTCCTGGGGCTCGTCGGCGCGGCGGCCTTTCCCAGCGCCATCGATCGGCAGCCTCACCATCAGAGCGGGGTCCCCACCCTCTCGGAGATGACCCAGAAGGCCCTGGATCTGCTTGCCAAGAACCCCAGGGGGTTCTTCCTCATGGTGGAGGGGGGGCAGGTGGATTGGGTGGAACATGCCAACGATGTGGCCTCGGTGCTCCATGAAATGCTCGAGCTGGACGAGGCCCTGAAGGTGGTGTTGGCCTTTGCAGAGGCCAACCCCCATACCCTGGTGGTGATGACCGCGGACCACGACACGGGCGGCCTGGCCATCGCGTACAACAGCCACAACCCGCCGGCCCCCGTGACCCTGGCCAGCGGGGAGACCTGGAAGAGCAAATACAACTTCAACGACAGGACGATCTTCGAGAAGATGGCCCGGCAGAAGAAGTCCTTCTTCAAGATGATCCAGGACGCCAAGTCCCAGCCGGCGGACCTGAGGAAGCAGGTGGAGGACAACAGCGCCTTCACACTGAGCGAGGAGCAGGCGGCGGCGGTCCTGGCCAAGCACCCCCGGCTGGGATATCCCGCGCCGGGGGAGTACACGGAGTTCTACGTGTACGGCTCCATGAACCCGGTGGCATTGATGGGGCGCCTTCTGGGAAAGGAGATGGGAACGGCCTGGGCCGTTGGCACCCACACCCACACGCCGGTCATGGTCTTCGCCAAAGGGCCGTGGGCCGAGAAATACAGGGGACTCCTGGACAATACCGACGTGCCGCGCATCATGGCCCAGGCCTGGGGGGCATCGCTGCCGTCGCCGAAATAAAGGAATACTGGGCAGAAGGAGGCACCGGAGCATGATCCGGCATATCGTCATGTGGAAGCTCAAGGACGAGGCCGAAGGGGCCTCCCGGGAGGAGAACGCCCGGAAGATGAAGGAGATGCTGGAGGGGCTCCCGGGGCGGATTGCCGAGATCCGGTCCCTGGAGGTCGGCATCAATCAGGCCCGGTCCCCGGACGCCTTCGACGCGGTCCTGGTCTCGGAGTTCGCCCACTGGGAGGACCTGAGGCGGTACATGGAACACCCCGCGCACCAGCGGGTCTCGGAGTTCGTGGGCCGGGTGCGCCTGGAGCGCAGGATCGTGGACTTCGAGTCCTGAGGGGCGGGGGGTCGGAAAGGGTTGGTCATGGCGGGGGAGTTCATCCTGTCGCTGGATCAAGGGACGACCAGTTCCCGGGCCATCCTGTACGATGCTGCGGGACGGGCCATGGGTTCCGCCCAGAAGGAGTTCCGGCAGATCTATCCCCAGCCCGGGTGGGTGGAGCACGACCCGGCGGAGATCTGGGAGTCCCAGCTGGACGTCGCCCGCGAGGCCATGGCCCGCTGCGGGATCGGCGCCCGGGACGTGGCGGCCGTGGGCATCGCCAACCAGCGGGAGACGACCATCCTGTGGGAGCGCGCCACGGGGCGGCCCGTGCACAACGCCATCGTGTGGCAGTGCCGGCGGACGGCCCCCATCTGCGATGCCCTGAAGGCCGATGGGTTCCAGGCGGAGATCCGGCGGCGGACCGGCCTCGTCTGCGACGCCTACTTCTCGGGGACCAAGGTGCGGTGGCTCCTGGAGCGCGTACCCGGGCTGCGAAGGCGCGCGGAGAGGGGCGAAGTCCTCTTCGGCACCGTGGACAGCTGGCTCATCTATAACCTCACGGGCGGCGGGGTCCACGCCACGGACGCGTCCAATGCTTCCAGGACCCTGCTCTACAACATCCACGAGCGGCGCTGGGACCCGGAGATCCTGGCGAGGCTGGAGATCCCGCAATCCATGCTCCCCGCCGTGTGCCCGTCCAGCCACCCGTTCGGCCTCACGGCACCGGGGGTCTTTCCAGGGGCGCAGATCCCCATCGCGGGGGTTGCCGGGGACCAACAGGCGGCCCTGTTCGGGCAGGCATGTTTTCTGCCCGGCGCGGCCAAGGCCACGTACGGCACGGGGGCGTTCCTCCTCATGAACACGGGCGACCGGGCCGTCCCCTCCCCGAGCGGGCTCGTGACCACCGTGGGGTGGGCCCTGGGGGGCGCGTGGACCTACTGCCTGGAGGGAAGCGTATTCATCGCGGGGGCGGCCATCCAGTGGCTGCGGGACGGCCTGGGCATCCTGTCCTGCTCGGCGGAGAGCGAGGCGCTGGCCCTGGGCATGCCGGACAACGGCGGCGTGTACCTGGTCCCCGCCTTCGTGGGATTGGGGGCGCCTCACTGGGACGGCAATGCCCGGGGAATCCTCGTCGGGCTCACGCGGGGGACACACAGGGGCCACCTGGCGCGCGCCGCATTGGAGGCCATGGCCTACCAAGTCCGGGACGTCATGGACTGCATGCGATCCGATTCGGGGATTCCGCCGACGGAGCTGCGCGTCGACGGCGGAGCGGCCCAGAACGGCTTTCTGCTCCAGTTCCAGGCGGATGTCCTTCAGACCGCCGTCCTGAGACCGACCAGCGTGGAGACCACGGCCCAGGGCGCCGCGTATCTGGCCGGCCTGGGGGTGGGGCTCTGGAAGTCCCAGGAGGAGCTGGCGTCCCACTGGCGGCTGGAACGCCGTTTCGACCCGTCCATGCCCCCCCAGGAGGCCGAGCGCCTCCACAAAGGCTGGCGGCGCGCCGTGGAGCGCTCCCGAGGCTGGGCGGAGGCGTAAGGAGGACGCGGCACGGGCACTGTCAGTCGGTCAGCACCCCCCCCTCCAGCAGGTACTGGTGGGTCCTCCGGAGGATCAGTTCCGGGTCCGTGTCCCTGCGGGCCACCCCCGTCCGCATGGCGGCCTCGGCCACGGCCGCCGCCACCCGGGGGGGTACGTGCAGGTTCATGGAATCGGGGATGATGAACTCCGGCCCGAGCTCGGCGTCGGAAACGGCCCGGGCCAGGGCGTGGGCCGCGGCCAGCTTCATCTCCTCGTTGATGGTCCGGGCCATGACGTCCAGGGCCCCGCGGAAGATCCCGGGGAATCCCAGACAGTTGTTGACCTGGTTGGGGAAGTCGCTCCGGCCCGTGGCCACTACCTTGGCCCCTCCCCGGTGGGCCTCCTGGGGCATGATCTCGGGCGTTGGATTGGCCATGGCGAAGACGATGGGATCCGGGGCCATGGAGCGGACCATCTCCTGGGTAAGGATGCCCGGCACGGACAGGCCGAGAAACACGTCCCGGCCCTCCAGGACCTGGGCCATGCTCCCCCGGGCCCCCGCAGGGTTGGTGATCCCCGCCATCTCACGCTTGACCGGGTTCATTCCCTCCTCCCGATCCAGGTGAATGGCCCCCATCCGGTCGCACAGGACCACGTCGCGGAGGCCCGCCAGCACGAGGATGCGGGTGACGGCGATGGCTGCGGCTCCGGCGCCGCTCACCAGGGCCTTCACCGTGGAGATCTCCTTTCCCACCACCCGGAGGGCGTTGAGAAGGGCGGCGAGGACGACCACGGCGGTGCCTTGCTGGTCGTCGTGAAAGACCGGGATGTCCAGGGTGTGGGAGAGCTCCTGCTCGATGGCAAAGCACTGGGGCGCGGCGATGTCCTCCAGGTTGATGCCGCCGAAGCTGGGGGCGATGGCCTTGACCACCGAGATGAACTCGCCGGGCTCCTGGGTCCCCACGCAGATGGGGTACGCCTCAACCCCTCCGAAGGTCTGGAACAGGACGCACTTGCCCTCCATGACGGGCAGGGCGGCCCGGGCGCCGATGTTTCCCAGGCCCAGGACGGCGCTCCCGTCCGTGACCACGGCCACCAGATTGGACTTGCAGGTGAGGTCGTAGGCGTGGAGGGGGTCCCGGGCGATGAGCCGGGAGGCGGTCACGGATCCGCCGGGCATGTACAGGAGGTCCAGGATATGGTGGTCCTTCACGGGGATTCTGGCCTTGACCCCCACGACCCCCCGGTACCGGCTGTGGAGTTCAAGGGACTCCTGCTGAAAGCTCATGGGCCCTTCGGTCTTGGGTGGCACGGGGAAGTGGCCTTCGTACAGGAAGCGCTCGGCGTCCGCTGCGACCTTGGCGGGATCCACTGACTTGCGGGCAACGCCGGTCTCCATAGCCGCCCGGGCCACCGAGGCGGCGATGGCCGGCGCGACCTGGAAGTCCAGCAGCCGCGGCAGGATGAACTCCTCCGACAGATCCCCCCGGGGAACCCGGTCCGCCAGGGTCTGGGCCGCCGCCGCCTTCATGGCATGGTTGATCTCAAGCGCCCCGACGTCCAGGGCCCCGCGAAAGACGCCGGGGAAGACCATGGCGATGTTGAGCTCGTTGGGGACGGGGGACTGACTCCAGGAGAGGGCCACGATGCGGGCCCCCCCGTCCCGGGCCTCCTGGAGGCCGATCTCCGGCACCGGGTTGGCGAACGCCAAGACCGCCGCATCCCGGGCCATGCGGGATACCATCTCGGCCGTGAGCACCCCGCCCGTGGAGAAGCCAAGGAATGCGTCGGCCCCCTCCAGGGCCTCCGGCAGCCCGCCCCGAATCCCCCTCGGGTTGGTACGCCAGGCCACCGCGCTCTTGGCCCAGTTCATGCCGTGAGGTCTGAACATGTACAGGGCGCCGTGGGTGTCGCAGATCACCAGGTCGCGGATTCCCCATTCCATGAGAAAGCGGGCCGTGGCGATCCCGGCCGCCCCCGCGCCGTTGATGACAACACGCAGCGCCTCCTTGGTCTTTCCCGTGAGGCGCATGACGTTGATGAGGCACGCCACGGCCAGGATGGCGGCGGCGTGCTGGTCGTTGTGCATGACGGGCACATTGAGGGCCCGACGCAGCTGCCACTCGATGGCGAAGCAACGGGGCGCGGTGATGTCCTCCATGCACACGGCTCCGAAGGTGGGCGCCATGAGGCTCACCGTCCGGACGATCTCGTCCGGGTCCCGGCTGTCCAGACAGATGGGGAAGGCGTCCACCCCGGCGAACTCCTTGAAGATGACGCTCCGCCCCTCCATGAGGGGCAGGGCGGCCAACGGCCCCATGTCTGCGCGACCCAGGACCCGGGAGCCGTCGGTGACCATGGCCACGGTATTGGCCCGGCAGGTGTACTCGAAGGACGCATCCGGGCGGCGGAAGATCTCCATGCACGGCTCGGCCACCCCGGGCGTGTACACAACGCTCAGGACGTGGCGGTCCTTGACGGGCACCTTGACCTCCACGCCGATGAGCCCCCGGTACTTGCGGCGATATTCCAGGGCCTTGTCCTCGACCATGGCGCTCTCCTGGATTGCAGTTGTCCTTTTATTAGTGACGATGTCATATATAATGCTACATTAGACGAGCGCAAGGAGGTTGTCAAGGAGAAGAGTGGAAGCGCCTGCCGGCCCGGCATCCGCGGCCTTCCAGGTCGCTCAGGCGTGTACAGCGTGACCGAGCGGTAAAGCGAACGGCCGGATGGCAATGCCGTGGGCATCCAGGACGATCATCCCGGGGACTCCCAGGTCTCATGGCCCACCCGGTCCATGGGGTGGTCCAACGAGGTCCCTGACAGGCGACGGCCTCCCCGGCCAGCGGCGCCAATCCGCTGGCCTGGTTGTGCAACGATGTGCTATGTCCCGGATCGACCCACTTGGATCTCGTTGCAGAAGGCCCCGTCCGCGCCCATCTCCATGACCCGATCCCAGTCCTTTCGCGTGACGACGGTCCAGGGGAGGACGAGGCAGCCGGCGGCGTGGACCCGCGCCACCTGGTCCCGGGACAGGACGCGGAGGCTTGGGTTCCAGGAAACGGCCTTGAGATCGGCCAGGAGCCGGATCAGCTCTGCGCCGGCGGGCTCCTCGGAGAGGATGCTCAGGGCGGGTGGGTTCTCCATGGCCGCCACGCGCTCCAGGATTCGCACCTCGAAGCTGGATATGACGACCCAAGACGTGGCTTGGTGGCGCCTCACCAGGTCCACCACCTGCCTTTCCACCGCATCCGGGGGGTCATGGGCCTCGAACGCACGGCGCTTGATCTCGATGTTGAGGGGGACACGACCCGAGATCCTCTCCAGCACCTCTCCCAGCTCGGGGACCCGCTCCCCGGCGAACCGGGGATGGAACCAGCTCCCTGCATCGAGCCGGCGCAGCTCCCCCAGGGTCGCATCCCGCACGGGTCCGCTGCCGCTGGTCGTGCGGTCCAGCACATGGTCGTGGATGACCGCCAGCCGGCGATCCCGGGTGAGGTTCACGTCCAGTTCGATCATGTGGCAGCCGGCCTCCACGGCCCCTTCGAAGGCGGCCAGCGTGTTCTCCGGGTATCGGGCGCAGTAGCCCCGATGGGCGATGACCAGGGGCCTCCCCAACGACCGGAGATCCAGCCGATCGGGGTTCCCCGGGGGCCGTGAAAGCTCACGCATGGATGCGCTTGCCCGAGTCGGGGTCAAACACGTGGAGCTTCTCCGGGGAGACGACCACATGGAGAGCGCTCCCCTTCTCCAGGGGATGGATGTCCGGGAGCCGCACGGTCAACGTCCCTCCTCCGCCGCCCCCCTGACCGTACACCAAGGTGTCCGCCCCCAGGTGCTCCACGTGCGCCACGGTGAGCCGCACCGCATCCCTCGATGCTGCCGTCACCTGCAGGTGCTCCGGCCGAATCCCCACGGTGACCCTTTTCCCCGCCCAGGGACCCAACCCGGCCTCGGGGGCCGGCAGGCGAACTCCTCCCGGGAGGGAGACGGATCCGCCGTCCTCCGCCACCGAGGCCGGGAGGAAGTTCATGGCCGGTGAGCCGATGAATCCCGCCACGAAGAGGTTGGCCGGCCGCTCGTACACCTCCAGGGGGGAGCCGATCTGAGCGGCGTGCCCCTGGTCCATGATCAGCAGCCGGTCCCCCAGGGTCATGGCCTCCACCTGGTCGTGGGTCACGTAGATGCTCGTGATGCGGAGCTCCTCGTGGAGCCTGCGAATCTCCAGCCGCATCTGCACGCGGAGTTTGGCGTCCAGGTTGCTCAATGGCTCGTCAAACAGGAACACTTTGGGCTCCCGCACGATGCAGCGCCCCATGGCCACCCGCTGCCGCTGACCGCCCGAGAGCTGGCGGGGCTTCCGGTCCAGGAGATCAGACAGCTCCAGAATCCGGGCCGCGCTTCGCACACGGCGGTCGATTTCCGATTTGTCCATGCCCCGGATCTCGAGGCCGTACGCCATGTTTCGATACACGCTCATGTGGGGGTACAGGGCGTAGTTCTGGAACACCATGGCGATGTCCCTCTGGGCAGGCTCCAGTCGGTTTACCACCCGCCCGTCGATGGCGACCTCCCCCGTGGTGACCTCCTCCAGCCCGGCGATGAGGCGCAGAACCGTGGACTTGCCGCACCCCGACGGGCCCAGGATGACGATGAACTCCCCGTCCCGGATGTCGCAGCTGATGCCGTGGATTACCTCCAACTTGCCGAATCTCTTTGTGACGTTTCGAAGGCTGACGTCCCCCATGGCCTCTTTCACTTCTCCGTCTCTGTCATGCCTCGCACGAACTGCTTCTGCATGAAGATCACCACGAGGACCGGCGGGAGCATGGCCAGCATGGCGGATGCCATGATGATGTGCCACTCGGCCTGTCCCTCGCCCACGTCCAGCATGCGTTTGATGCCGATGAGGAGGGTGTAGTAGCCCTGGTCGCTGGTCACGAGCAGAGGCCACAGGTACTGATTCCAGCCGTAAATGAACAAGATGACGAAGAGCGCCGCGATGGAAGTGCGGGACATGGGCAGCAGGATGTCGAAGAAGAACCGCATAGCCCCCCCTCCGTCGATGCGCACCGCCTCACACAGCTCGTCGGGGACCGTCATGAAGAACTGGCGGAAGAGAAAGGTGGCCGTGGCCGAGGCGATGAGGGGAAGGATGAGCCCTGCATACGAATCGAGCATCTTCAGGTCCGCCACCACCTTGTACGTGGGAAGAATGCGGACTTCCACCGGCAGCATGAGGGTGATGAAGATCATCCAGAAGAAGGCCATGCGCAGGCGGAAGCGGAAGTAGACGATGGCGAAGGCCGCCAGGAGCGAGATGGCGATCTTCCCCACGGTGATGCCCAATGCCATGAGGAGGCTGTTGAGCATCATGGTCCCCACCGTGGCGCCCACATCCCGGGGGCCCGCAGTCAGGGCGCGGAGATAATTCTCCACCAAGCGCCCCCCCGGCAGGAGGGGAAACGAACGGGTGATCTCGTCCAGGGTGTGGGTGGAGGCCACGATGGTCACATAGATGGGCAGGGCCAGGATCAGGACGCCCGCGATGAGGACCGCATGGGAGATGAAGGTCAGCAACGGGCGATGCTCGACCAAGACCCGCCCTCTCGGCTAGTAGTGGACCTTGCGCTCGATGAACCGGAACTGCACCACGGTGAGGCTGACGACCACGAGCATGAGGATCACCGACTGGGCGGCGGATCCCCCCAGATCCAGGTTGATGAAGCCGTCGTTGTACACCTTGTAGACTAGGATATTGGTCGCGTAGTTGGGGCCCCCCCGGGTGATGGCGTGGATGACCCCGAAGGTGTCGAAGAAGGCGTACACGATGTTGACCACGATGAGGAAGAAGGCCGTGGGCGACAGCAGCGGAAAGACGATGGTCCAGAACCGCTTCCAGGGCGAGGCGCCGTCTATGGCCGCCGCCTCGATGAAGGAGCCGGGGATGGCTTGAAGCCCCGCCAGGAAGAACAGGAAGTTGTAGGCGATCTCCCGCCACGCCGCAGCGACGACCACCAGGATCATGGCCTGCCGTCCGTCCAGGATGTGGTTCCAGTCGACCCCCATGCCCTTGAGGATGTGCGCGACCATTCCGACGCTGGGGTTGAACAGGAAGAACCACAGGACGCCGGCCACCACGGGGGCCACGGCATAGGGCCAGATGATCAGGGTCTTGTACCAGGTGGCTGCGCGCACGGTTCGGTCGGCCATCACTGCGAGGAGCAGGGCCGCGGACAAGGCAATGGCGGCCACCGAGAAGCTGAAGACGAGCGTCACGCCGAAGGAATGGAGATACTCCGGGCTCGCGAAGATCTCTCTGAAGTTCTCCAGCCAGACGAACTCCGAGGATGTCCCGAAGGCGTCCTCCTGCAGCACGGACTGGTACAGGGCCTGGGAGGCCGGCCATATGAAGAAGATCAGGGTGACGGTGATCTGGGGGGCGACGAGGAGGTACGGGAGGACCCTGTTCCTGAACACGACGCGCTTGTCCATGGCCCTGCCCCCCGACCTGACGACGGCCCGCCCGGCCCCCGGCCCACCAGGGTATCTTCCAAGCCTTGGGGACGGCCCGTCCCCCCCCTGGCCGGGTGCAGAGGGAGGGGACCGGCCGTCTTCGGGCGTCCACCCGACGGATTCCCGGGGCCGCCTACTTCTTCTTGGGCTTGTTTGCCTCTTCGAACTTCTTGAGCAGGTCGTTGCCGGCCTTCACGGCGTCGTCCAGGCCCTGCTTGGCCCCCTTGGTTCCGGCGAAGATCGCCTCGAACTCGTTGTCCATGATCTCCCGGGTCTTGGCGTGATCCCCGAAACGCAGCCCCTTGGAGTTCTCCGTGGGCTTGTGGAGGGTCATCTGCTTGAGGGACGTCTCGGTCCCCGGGTTTTTCTCGTAGAAGCCCTGCTTCTTGGTCAGCTCGTAGGCCGCCAGGGTGATGGGCAGATATCCGGTTGCCTGGTGCCAGTCGGCCTGCACCTCGGGCCTGGACAGGTAATTCAGAAAGGCCGCAACCGCCTTGTATTCGTCTGGCTTGTGCCCCGCCAGGACCCACAGGCTCGCCCCTCCGATGATGGTGTTTTGGGGAGCGCCTTTCACATCCGGCCAATAGGGCAGCATGGCGGTGCCAAACTCGAACTTGCAGTTGGCCTTGATCCCTGCGTACCCGGCGGAGGATTCCGTGAGCATGGCCACCTCCCCCGAGTAGAACTTGGCTACGGCCTGATTCGTTCTCCCGCCATAGGCGAACACCTTTTCCCTCTGCCACTCGGCCAGCTGCTGGAAGTGTTTGACGTGCACGGGGCTGTTGAACGTGTACCGGGCATCCAGGCCGCCGAAGCCGTTGGCCTTGGTGCCGATGGGGACGTTGTGCCAGGCGCTGAAGTTCTCGATGTGGATCCACCCCGCCCAGCAAGTGGTGAACCCGGCCTGGCTCGCGCCGGCCGCCACCAGCTTCTTGGAGGCCTCGGCCACCTCCGGCCAGGTCTTGGGGGGCTTCTCCGGGTCGAGCCCCGCCTTCTTAAAGGCGTCCTTGTTGTAGTAGAGCACCGGCGTCGAGCTATTGAATGGCATGGAGAGCATCTTGCCGTCGGGCGTCGTGTAATAGCCGGTCACCGTCGGGAGGTAGGCGTTGGGGTCGAAAGGCAGGCCCGAGTCCTTCATGACCTGGTGCACGGGCTTCACGGCGCCCCTGGCGGCCATCATCGTGGCAGTTCCCACCTCGTAGATCTGAAGGATGTGCGGATGGGTCTTGGCGCGGAAGGCCGCGATGCCCGCATTCATGGTGTCGACGTAGCTTCCCTTGTACGTGGCCACCACCTGATAGTCCTTCTGGGACTTGTTGAAGCCCTCACAGATGGCGTTGACCTTCTCCCCGAGGGCGCCGCCGTGGGCGTGCCACCAGTTGATGCTCACGGGCGCCGCGCTGACCAGGGCAGGGCAGAGCAGCAGGGCCGCGAGCACGGTTGTGAACGTGAACAAGCGTGAGCGTCTCACGGTCATTCTCCTTTCTCTGGTTGGAGGTTGTCCCGACATCGCCCCTCCGGGGTGCCGGAGGAGTCGCCCAAGCATAGCGGACTGGCCAGTGACCAATCCCGGTTCGGGCCAGGCTGCCTGCAGGGAGGGAAAGGGTCCGGTTCACCCCGGAATCCGCCGAAAGGGAGTGTATGGGAGCGGGCCCACGGAAGTCAACACGATTTCGAGGCATTTCCAAGGAGATTGGGATGCCCGTCTCGTAAAGGGGGCGTTCGCCCACGCGCACGCTTTGTGATTGAAGCACGTTTTCTGGCATAAGCAGGCTTCAGAGATACCCCTGCGGTCCTCCCGTGGAAAGGGAGGCGGATTCTCATGAGATCATGGCACCTGTGCATCGTACGCTTGCTGAGCCTTGCCGTCTTCTCCATGACGCCCCTGGCCCCCGCCTTGAGCCTCGCCGAAGGCGCCCCCCGGACCGTCGCCCCATGGTCATCGGCCACCGTGGGGCAGCCGGCATGGCCCCGGAAAACACCCTTGCAGCGTTTGAAAAGGCTTGTAACCTCGGGGTAGACGCGGTGGAGCTGGATGTCCTGGTGTCGGCCGACGGGGAGCTGATGGTACACCACGATTTCCGGCTCAAGCCGGAGATGACCCGCACGGCGGAAGGCTCGTGGCTATCGTCCATGCCCCCCCCCCCGGCCATCCGTGATCTCACCCTGGCCCAACTCAAGTCCTATGACGTGGGCCGCCTGAAACCGTCGACGGAGTATGCGGCCCGGTATCCGGACCAAGGGACGGCGGACGGCCAGCGCATCCCCACCCTGCGAGAGGTGGTCCATCTCCTCAAGGCGCGCTGCAGTGAAAGGACGCGCCTCTTCCTGGAGATCAAGACCACCCCCGAGGAGCCCGGCGCGACGCCTCAGCCCGAAACGGTGGCGGACCAGGTCATGGGGCTCTTGAGGGAGGAAGGATTCGAGGGCCGAAGCCTCGTCCTCTCCTTTGATTGGCGGGCCTTGGTTCATATCCAGAAGGTGGCCCCCCGGATCCCCACGGTGTACTTGAGCCTGGTCAGCAGGGGGCTCGACAACGTCCAGCCCGGACGGCCCGGGCCATCGCCCTGGATGGCGGGCATCGACGTGGACGATTTCAAGGGCTCTGTCCCCCAGGCGGTGAAGGCCGCGGGCGGCTCCATCTGGGCCCCGCACTTCAGGAACCTCTCCTCGGAATCTCTGGCAGAGGCCCGCAGGCTGGGGCTTCAGGTCTTTGTCTGGACCCCGACAGCCCAGCCGAGATGAGGCGGCTCATGGAGATGGGGGTGGACGGGATCATCACCAACCGACCCGATATCCTGAAGCCCCTTCTCGGACGCTGAAAAGAAAACGCCCCCTCCCGCGGGGCGACACCCCGGCAGGGGGGGGCGAGGAAGACCCCGTCCTGTGCCCGCAAGCCCCTACTTCAACGCCTCGGCCAGGACGTCGCTCAGCTCCTTCACCGCGATCTTGCCGGTCTTGGCGCTGGTGGCCGCCTTGCGCAGCACCTGCTCGCAGGTGGGGCACGAGGTCACCACGGTGTCGGCCCCCGTGTCGATGGCCTCCTGGATCCTGGCCGCGGAGATGTCCGAGGACATGGCCTGGTCGCTGGTCAGGATGCCGCCGCCCCCGCCGCAGCAAAGCGACTGGCTGCGGTTGTGCTTCATCTCCACCAGGTTGTACCCCAGGGCCTTGAGGATCTCCCGGGGCTCCTCGGTGATCTTGAGGCCGCGGGACATGTCGCACGAGTCGTGATAGGTGACCGTCTTGCCCGCGGGCGTGATGGGCCGGTCCTTGAGTCGGTCCGCCAAAACCTGCATGAAGTGCTTGGCCGGGAAGCCGTATTCCTCGTGGAGGAAGAGGGCGCATGACGGGCAGAACGTCACCATCTCCTTGGATTGGAACTTGTCCAGAAACCGCCTCTTGTACTCATCCAGCGACTTCTGGAAGCCCAGGACCGACATGGGATAGCCGCAGCACAGTCCCCCCTCCACCTGGGCGGGGATCCCCAGCTTGTCCATGATCTTCAGGTATTTCTTGGTCTTGTTCATGCGCGAGCCGTACTGGCATCCCAAAAACACCACCGTGTCCCCCTGGGTGGCCGGCACCTCCATGGCCTCGTCGCCGTAAATGTTCCCCGTTCGCATGATGTTCTCGATGAGGGCCCGGTGGGTGTCGTAGGCCAAACCGCAGTCCACCAGCTCGACGCGGGCCGCCCGGACGAGGCTCGGGGTGTCGATCCCCGAGGGGCACCGCCTGAGGCAATCCCCGCACAACACGCACTGGAAGAGACGCTCCGCGACGGACTCGTCCTTCTGGATCTCCCCGGTGACCACGCCGTAAGCCAGGGCCACCTTGCCCCGGGGGCTCACCGAATCCCACCCCTCTGCGCACTGGATGCCCGGGCACACCCCCTTGCAGTACCCGCACTGGGTGCAGGTGATGGTGTCCTGAAACTTGCTCTCCAGCCCCTCCGTCCCCGTCGGGACCTCGAAGGGATACCTCAGGTCCGTGACGAAGCCCTCCTCCCAGTCCATGAGCTTCTTGGGGTTCATGATGTTCTTGGGGTCCAGGGCCCGCTTGATGGCCTTCATGGCCTTGACGGCCCCCGCCTTCTCCTTGTGCAAAAAGGGAGCCTTGGTGATGCCGATTCCGTGCTCCCCCGTGGTGGTGCCGCCCAGGGCCAGGACCGCGTCGTACATGCGCGGGACGGCCTCCTCGGCCTGCTTCCAGTGCTCGGGCTTGGTGGGGTCCATGAGGACCTTGGTGTGAAGGTTGCCCGTGGCGGCGTGGCCGTACGCCGGGATGAGGATGTCGTACTGGTCGGCGATCTCCTGGAAAGCCATGAGGGCCTTGGGCACGTTGTAGATGGGGACCGCCATGTCGTCGGCCAGCATGACCGTCTTGAACTCCTCCCGGAGGATGCTCAGGGAGGGGATCATCTCCTTGCGGCCCTTCCAGAGGGTCTCGATGCGCTTGGGATCCTCGGTGAACTCGGTCTTGAACGCGCCGCTCTCCTGGCAAACCTTGCCCACCGTCTCGATCTCCTGCCCCACCACATTGGCGTGGCCGTCCACCTCGATCAGGAGCATGCCCGCGCATTCGGGAAGCCCCATATTCTTGGCCTTGTTCACGGCCTTGATGGAGACGCCCGTCATGATCTCGATCTGGGAAGGGATCATCCCGTGGCGCACAATGTTGGCCACGCACTCGCCGGTCTTCTCCAGGTCCTCGAAGAACGCCGCGCAGGCTGCCCGCGCCGCGGGCTTGGGGGCGATCTTCATGACGATCTCGGTGATGATCCCCAGGGTCCCCTCCATGCCGCAGAAGAACTTCTCGAACTGGAAGCCGCTGGAGCTCACGGGGGTGCGGGTCCCCACGTCGATGACATCCCCCGTGGGCAGCACCACGGTCAGCCCCAGGACGTAGTCGCGGGTGGCGCCGTACTTGAGGGCATATCCCCCCGATGAGTTGTGCCCCACCATGCCCCCCAGGGTGGCCACCTCGCTGGAAGCGGGGCCTGGGATGAAGAAGCCGTGGGCCTTGAGGGCGTCGTTGAACCGGTCGCACACCACGCCCGGCTCCACCACGGCGTACAGGCCGTCGACCCGGATCTCCCGGATCTGCTTCATCCCCTGCATGTCCACCACGATGCCGCCCACGATGGGCACCGCCGCGCCCACCAGTCCTGTGCCGGCTCCACGGGGGACCAACGGGATCTCCTGCTCGTTGGCCAGCTCCACGATCTTCTGGACCTGGACCGTGTCCATGGGCCGGACAACGGCATCGGGCATGTGCCGGTGGATGCCGGCATCGAACGAATAGACGTAGAGCTCGGCAGTCCTCGTGCTGCAGTTCTTCTCACCGACGATGTTCACCAGCCTGTCGACGATCTCCGGTTTCAGCGCCATCTCTCCCACACTCCTCTCGGATTTGAACAGGGTCCCCTGCGGGGCCCCAATTGGAAGGTCCGGGGTCGGGATCGCCCGGCCGACGGATCGCTCAACCGATCATGGGGACCGTGATGGAGCCGTCCATGAGGAACAGGACCTTGGCATCCTTGCCCTTGGCCGCCAGCGCCTCGTCCAGGGCCTTCTGCGCGTCGTTGAACGGGCGCATGAAGACGGCCCGAAGGTCGGCCTCAGGCAGATCGGTCACGGCCCACATGTCCGCCCACAGGGCGATCTCGGCCATCTTGGCCGCCTTGTGGTAGCCGAGCTTGTACCCCAAGTCGATGGTCTCCAGCGCGCGTCTGGGATCGCCCCCGGCGCTCGCCAGCAGGTCGAAGAAGGCCTTCTCTCCGATGCCGGTGCGGCACTTGCTCACCATGATGAGGATGCCGCCTTCCTTGAGGGCCAGCTTGCCGCTTTCCAGGGCCTTCTGGGACTGGTAGAGATCCACGTCCATGGGATAGGGCGCCACGGACACCACGATGTCGGCCTTCTGGGGGATGGTCACGCAGAACAACTCGTTGGCCTTTTCGATGGCCCCCTCCAGGGAGGCGTGGATATCCCCCGTGGTCGCCCCGTAGATGCGGCGGTCCTTGTCCAGGACCACCTGGATGGAGAAGATGGGCTTCCCCTCCACGCTCTTCAATGCGTCGATCATGTCCTCGTGGACCGGATTGCCCGCCAGGGCCAGGCTCTTGGCCTGGGGGCGGATGGCGTACTTGTGGTTCTGCTCGATGGTCTTGTACGAGGCGATGCCCGGCAGGAAGGACTTCCTGCCCCCGGTGTACCCCCCGAAGTAGTGGGGCTCCACGGAGCTGATGGCTACGAGCTTGTCCGCCCGGACACCGTGGTGGTTCACGAACATCTCGGTGCCGTTGGTCGACGTCCCCAGGTGGACCATTTCGGCGTCGTTGCGGGAGTCGTGCACGTAGATCCGGTCCCGGAACTCCTGGTACAAGGGTCCGAAAATGAAGCGGTACTCCTCCCCCGTGGGGGCCCGGTGGCAGCCGGTGGCCACGATGAACCGGGCGTTGATCTTGCGCAGTTTGTCCTGGATGATCTCCAGGACCTTGGCCGTGGGGGTCGGGCGGGTGCCGTCGTTGACGATGAAGAGCACTTCCTTGGCGTTCTCGATGAAGGCGTCGAAAGAGGGGCCTCCCACGGGGTTGGCCAGCGCTCCGACCAGCGTCTCCCGCTCGGGGCCGGTCTTGACCTCGTTGGGATGATACACCCCCAGGACGTTTCCGTCGGGGACCCGCACCAAGACCTCTCCCTGGCCGTACGGAACGCGGATGTCCATGATCCACCTCTCGTGGGAAGCAAGACTCGCATCTCTGAGGTTAGAATGTAAAGGGAGACACCGGGGGCCGCCCCGTCCCCACCGCCGCGCCTCGCCGTCCCGATCCCGGGACTACTTTTTCGCGTGCTTGCTGATCTCTTCCCTGAGCCAGGCGACTGCCGCGTCGCCCTGCATGAGGTTGCCCAACTCGGAGGGGTCGCTCATCTTGATCTTGAAGATCCAACCTTCGCCGTGGACGTCCCGGTTGATGACCGTAGGGTCATCCTCCACAGCCTCGTTTCTCTCCGTCACGTCGCCCGATACGGGGGCGTAGAGCTTGCCGAGCCACTTGCCGGTCTCAATGGTCCCGACGCGCTCGCCCTGCTCCACCGTGTCCCCCTCTTCGGGCATGTCCACGAAACTGATATCCCCCGCCAGCTTCTGAGCGAAGTCCGTGATCCCCACGACCGCGACATCTCCCTCCACCCGCGCCCACATGTGCTCCTTGTGATAGTACAACGCATCCGGCATCTCGTATCCATCCACCGTCGCCATCGCTCACCTCCTAGGGATCGTTTGCGGGAAGAACCGAACGGCCCGAGCTGCCGCCGCAGACATGATGAAATTATACCGAGGTGCGACGCAGGGTGTCAATTTGGCCCGGCCCGGCGGTCTGCGGCGGGCAGGCTTGATTTTTCCCGGCCGCGGCGTTGAAATGAGGCGGACGCGGGGTGCGCCCGGCGCCCTGGCCGAGGGGGCCGCACGGGGAGATACGGGGATGAGGGGAACACGGCGAACCAGCAGGACTCGGGAGGGACAGGAGGCCGCCTGGGTCTCGCACGACGCGCTGCGCCGCGAAAAGGAGCGCGCCCGGGAGCTGCGTCACACGCCGTGGTGGCGGCGCAAGGTGGCGCGCGGGATCTGCCATTACTGCGGAGGGCACTTCCCCCCCGGAGAACTCACCCTGGACCACGTGGTTCCGCTGGCCCGCGGCGGGCGAAGCACGCGCAGCAACTGCGTGTCGAGCTGCAAGGCGTGCAACACCAAGAAGCATTCCCTGTTGCCCCTGGAATGGGAGGAATACCTCAAGGGCCTTGAGGAGCGATAGGCACGCCCCCCCCGCGGCTCCGAAAGGGCGGCCGGAGGGGCGGCCCTCCCCGGGGCTACGCCACCGGCTCGACCCAGCCGTGGGGATCGGGATGGTCGCCGTACTGGATGCCCGTCAGCTCGTCGTACAGTCGCCGGGACAGATCGCCCACCTTCCCGCCGTTGACCTCGAAGATCTCGCCTTTGAAAGAGACCTCGCCCACCGGAGAGATGACGGCGGCCGTGCCCGTGGCGAACATCTCCCTGAGCCGGCCGGCGCGGATGGCCTCGATCACTTCCTCGATGCGGATCTGGCGCTCCTGGACGGGGATCCACCAATCCCGGGCGAGCTGGATGACCGAGTCCCGGGTGATGCCGGGCAGGATGCTCCCTCCCAGGGGCGGCGTCACCAGATCGTCGTCCAGGAGGAAGAAGATGTTGCTGGTGCCCACCTCCTCGACGAAGCTGCGGTGGACTGCGTCCAACCACAGGACCTGGGTATACCCCTTGGCGTGGGCCTCCTCCATGGCCAAAAGGCTCGCTGCGTAATTCCCGGAGGTCTTGGCCTCCCCCACGCCACCCCGCACGGCCCGAACGTACGAGTCCTCCACCAGGATCTTGGTGGGGTTGAATCCGCCGGGATAGTACGCACCCACCGGTCCGGTCATGATGTAGAAGAGGTATTCGGGGGAGACCTTGACACCCAGGGCCCCCTCGGTGGCGATCATGGTGGGCCGGATGTACAGGGACGCCCCCCTGGTGCGGGGGATCCAGTCTCGATCCAGCCTCAGCAGGGCCTTGAGGGCCTCCAGGGTGAAGGGGACGTCCACCTCGGGCATGCAAAGCCGCCGGGCGGAGCGGTTGAGGCGATGGAGATTGTCCCGGGGGCGAAAAAGCTGGATGCCGCCGTCGGAGCGCCGGTATGCCTTGAGCCCCTCAAACACCTCCTGGCCGTAATGAAGGACCAGGGCGGCGGGGTCGAGGGGGATGGGCCCGTACGGGACAATGCGTGGGTTACACCACCCCGCCCCCTCGCGGTAGTTCATCTGGAAGACGTGGTCCGAGAAATGGACGCCGAAGCCCAGTTTGCCTTCGTCCTGCGGTCTTGGACGGGCCTTGGCAGGCCCCACCTTGCGGATCTTGATCTTCATCTCTCCACTCCTCAAGCCGATTGGCCCCGCCGTCCGCGCCGCCCCCCGGGGCGTTGGCGACGACCCGCGCCCAGGCGCCCGGGTCCGAGGGCCTCATGGGGCCGGCGGGCGCCCGGGGGCGCCGCTCCAAAAGGGGATCAAGCGGGGGGCTCCGGGGTCGACGGGTACGCGGTTCCCCTCAGATGCTCCACGTGGCGACAAGCCGCGAAGGCCGCCGTGGCCCCCTCGCCGCACGCCGTGACCACCTGGCGAAGGAGCTTCTTGCGGGCATCCCCGCAAGCGAAGAGGCCCGGGACCGATGTCCTCATGTCCTCGTCCGTGACCACGTATCCGTTCTCGTCGGTGCGGGCCAGCCCCTTGACGATCTCGGTGTTGGGGACGGTGCCTACGAAGACGAACACCCCCGAGCAGGGCTTCTCCCATGCCTTTCCGCTCCTCAGGTTTCGCAGGCGGACCCGCTCCACTCCGGCGGCTCCCCCCTCGACGGCGTCCACCACGGTGTCCCAGATGAAGTCCATCTTGGGGTGGGACAGGGCGCGCTCCTGGATGATGGGGGAGGCTCGCAAACGGTCCCGGCGGTGGACCAGGGTCACCTTGCCCGCCAGGTTGGCCAGGTAGATCCCTTCCTCCACGGCCGTGTCTCCGCCGCCCACCACGACCACCTCCTGTCCCCTGAAGAACGGACCGTCGCACGTGGCGCAGTAGGAGACGCCCCGTCCCCGGAACTCGTCCTCCCCCGGCACGCCAAGCTTTCTCCAGTCCGCTCCCATGGCCAAGATGACGCACAGGGCGCGATGGCTTCCCCGGTCGGTCTTCACCTCAAATCTCCCGGGAGGACCATCCAGCGGTTTCAGCGCCTGGACCTCCTCGCTGGCGATCTTGAGGCCGAAGCGCACGGCGTGCTCCTCCATCCTCCGGGAGAGGTCCGGCCCCGAGATCCCCTGGGGGAAGCCGGGATAGTTCTCCACCATCTCCGTGGTGGCCGCCTGCCCTCCCGCCACGAGTCTCTCCAGCAGGAGGGTCTTCATGGAGTCACGGGCTGCATAAAGCCCCGCGGTGAGGCCAGCAGGCCCCCCGCCGACGATGAGGATATCCCACACCTCCCCAGAGGCGTCGGACGCTGTGTCCATGACTGCTCCCGACGATCAAAGGGCCTTTTGGATGAGGGCCTCGATGTTCCCTTTGGGCACGGCACCGACGATCTGATCCAACACCTCGCCCCCCTTGAAGAGGATCAGGGTGGGGATGCCCCGGATGCCGTATTTCCCCGGTGTGACGGGGTTTTCGTCCACGTTGAGTTTGGCCACCTTCACCTGGCCGGCGAACTGCCCCGCCAGCTCCTCCACCACAGGACCCACCACACGGCACGGCCCGCACCAGGGGGCCCAGAAATCGACCAGGGCGGGGATGGGAGACTTGAGGATCTCTTCCTCAAACGTGCTGTCGCTCAACTGCGTCAGATTCTCTCCAGCCATGGCTCGCGCTCTCCTCCGTCGGAATTGACCATCCGGCACGCCGCAGGGTTCCCCCCGCTCGCCCGTCCCCGTGCCGGGGTCCAAACTTTTCTGCTAACACAGCCCCCCCTTTGTGTCAATAGACGGTCCCCGCGGGGTCGGCCCGCTGCGTGTAGTCCTCGAAGGTGGCGAAGGACTGGATGAACGTCAGGGTGACCTTGCCCGTGGGGCCGTTGCGCTGCTTGCCCACAATGACCTCGGCCGTGCCCCGTTTGGGGTTGTCGGGGCTCTTGTTGTAGACCTCGTCCCGGTAGATGAACAGGATCACATCGGCGTCCTGTTCGATGGCCCCGGACTCCCGCAGGTCCGACAACTGGGGGATCTTTTCCCCCCGCTCCTCCACCCGCCGATTGAGCTGGGACAGGGCGATGACCGGGAGGTCCAGCTCCTTGGCCAATGCCTTGAGGGACCTCGAGATCTCGGAGATCTCCTGCTCGCGGCTTCGATCCGCCCCGTGGCGGCCCCGCATGAGCTGGAGATAATCCACGATGACCAGGCCGATGTCCTTCTCGGCCTTCAATCGCCGAGACTTGGCCCGCATCTCCAATGCCGAGAGATCCGGGGTGTCGTCGACGAAGATGGGGCTGTCGCTCAGGACCCCGGCGGCCGTGGTGAGCCTGGGCCAGTCCGACTCCCGCAGGAACCCCCTGCGCAGCTTGGCGCTGTCCACCTGCCCCTCGGAGCAAAGCAGGCGCATGGCAATCTGCTCCTTGGACATCTCCAGAGAGAAGATGGCCACGGGAATCCTGGCCTCCACGGCCGCGTGCCGGGCCACGTCGAGGCAGAAGGCCGTCTTGCCCATGCTGGGTCTGGCCGCCACCACCACCAGGTCCGACGGCTGGAACCCGGCAGTCAGGGTGTCCAGGTCGACAAAACCCGACGGAACGCCGGTGATCAGGGTCTTGCGCTCGTACAGCTTCTCGATGGTCTCGAAGCTGGACTTGATGATTTCCTTGACCGGGAAAAAGGCCTTTCGGGCCCGATCCTCGGCCACCTCGAAGATCCCCCGCTCCACATCGTCCAGGAACTCGTCCAGATCCGAGCGATCCTCGTAGCACCCCTGGAGGATCTCCGAGCTCTTGCGGATGAGCTTGCGCAGGGTGGCCTTCTCCTTGACGATGCGGGCGTAGTACGCCACATTGGCCGCCGTGGGGACCTGGTCTGCCAGAAGGGCGAGGTAGTCCATTCCCCCCACGGCGTCGAGCTGGCCCCGATTGCGCAAGACGTGCGAGACGGTCACGACGTCCGCAGGCTCGTTGCGGTCGAACAGCTCCAGGATCCCCTGGAAGATCATCCGATGGGATTCCTTGTAAAAGTCGTCGGGGCCGATGACCTCCAAGGCCCGGGACAGGGCCTCCTTGTCCAGGAGGATCCCCCCGAGGATGGAGCGCTCCGCCTCCAGATGATGGGGTGGTACTCTGACGGATGCCGACTCCCCCGCGCCCATGAACCCATCCTCACGCCTGGACCACCGAGACCTTGAGTTGCGCCGTCACCTCTGGGTGCAGTCTGATGGGGATCTCGAAGAGCCCCAGGCTCTTGATGGGCTCGCGAAGGTGGATTCGCTTGCGATCCACGTGGATCCCCTCTTCCTTGAGGGAGCGTTCGATGTCCAGGGCGGTGACCGATCCGAAAAGCTTCTCGTTTTCCCCCGCCTGTCTCGCCAGGCTCAGGGAGACGGCCTCGATGCGCCTGGCGAACTCCTCGGCCTCGGTGCGGGCCTTGAGCTGGACGGCCTCGATCTGCTTCTTCATCCGCTGAACCTTGCGGAGGTTCTCCGGGGTGGCCGGCAGGGCCTTTTTCTGGGGGAAGAGATAGTTGCGGGCAAAGCCGTCCTTGACGTTCAGGACCTGGCCCGCTCTGCCCAGGTCGTCCTCGTCCGCGATCAAGATGATCTTCATCCTCGTCTCTCCTTCATGCCCGGGCCTTGGGGGCCCAGCGTCTTCTGAAATCGAACCAGACATCGAAGAGTCCGACGGCCACGACTCCCAGCAGGAGGAACTGCTGAAAAAAGATCAGAGCGTACAACACCCCCCGAAGGAAATGGGGCACCCTTCGCTGCCGAAAGACGGTGGCCATGACGCCGATGCCCTGGAACAGATGGAGCATTCCCATGAGCATGAGGGCGTTGATCCCGATGGCGGGTAGGGTCTCACCGGGGAACAGCAGAAGCAGCCCCCCCGCGATGGTCGCCCAGACCCAGGGGAACGGCATGGCCCATGCGCTCAGATTGTCCGCGCCTCCGCCCCCGCCTCCCCACAGGGTGGAGATCCGCCGCGCCACCAACAGGGTCCACCACAGGAGACCCAAATCCAAGGCCAGGATCAGGCCGGGCACCAGGGTGCACAGGACGTGGGCCAGGGCCGGGGCCGCCGTTTGGAGTTGGGCCACTGTGTCCGGCCCGGCGCCCATCTGCGCATAGGCTTCCAGGCTCCTGCGGACGGAGGCCTCGACCCCCATCCGGACCACCTCCCAGGGGGCCTTGCCCCGCTCCACTGCCACGGCCAGGAGCAGACCGCCCTGGAGCAGCAGGACGCCTCCCAGCGCCGCGGCCATGGCCCGCTCCAGCGACTTGAGGCGAACCAGGGCCGCCATCAGAAGCGGGCCCATGGCCAGCCACTGCAGGAGCCACATCCCGCTTGCCGCGCCGGATTCCGTCAGGACCGCCAGGAGCGCCAACGGGATCCCCAGGGTCGCCGTCGCCCACTTGGGCCCCACGCGGCGGTATACAACCGCGCCGAAGGAGGGGAGGAAGGGGAATATCAGGATCCAAAGGAGAAGCGGGATCCAGGGCAGGACAAAAAAAAAGCGGTCGTTCCTCCCAGCAGAAGCCAACGCTCCCTCTGCACGGGAGACCTCAACGGACCCTGACCGCCCTCCGCCATCCCCTCCTCCCGGCCTTCCCGCCCGCCACCAGCTACAGGGCGAGGGTCGTGTACGGCATCAGCGCCAGGTGCCTCGACCGCATGATGGCCTGGGTCAACGCCCGCTGATGCTTGGCGCAGTTTCCCGTGATCCGCCTCGGGATGATCTTGCCCCGTTCCGAGGTGAAAAACCGCAGGGTCCTGAGGTCCTTGTAGTCGATGACCAGGGTCTTCTCCGCACAGAAGCGGCAGACCTTTCTGCGATGAAAACCTCGTCTTCCTCTCTGAAATGCCATGGGTCCAATCCTCACAATAGCATCTGGATCGCCGAAAAGGTCCCATACCACGACGCCGGGCAAGCCCGACCGGCCCACCGGAGGGACGCCCCGGGGACCCTAGGCCTGAGCTGGAGGGGCGGAGGCCTCGGCCGTTTCCTCCCCCGGCGGGGGCTCCACGCTGCCCGGGGCCTCGGGCTCCCCGGGCGGGGGGGGCCCCTCCTCCACGGGCGCCTCGGCCTTCTTGGCCTCGGCCATGGATCTGCGGACGGCCTCCACGTCCACCCGGTCATCCGTCATGACGGTGAGGAACTTCATCACCTTGTCGTCCAGGCGCAGGATGCGCTCCAGCTCTTTGATGGCCGTGGAGACGGCCAAGTAGTCCAACAAGGTGTAATAGCCGCGCCACTGCTTCTTGATCTTGTACGCCAGTTTCTTCTTGCCCCACTGCTGCACCTGGAGGAGTTCCCCCCCCTGCTGCTGGACGATGTCCGCAGCCCGCTGGGTCAGTTTCTCGACGTCCTCTTCGGAGAGATCGGGGTGGCTGATGAAGATGGTCTCGTAGCGTCTCACATGCGCCTCCTTCTGGCCTTCGGCCCTGACGTCCGGCGTCAGGGCAAGGAGTAGCCCTCCTGAGCGGGGGCATCCATATTCACTTTGCCTCCCTTTTTACCACGGATCGGGCGCCAAGACAAGCCCCCGCCGGCCCGCTCGCGCGGTCCTTGACACCGTTGCCGGCCCCATGGTACGTTCCCCCACATGCGCAACTCCCCGCATTCCCTAACAGAACGAGAACGGGCCGTGGTGCGGGCCCTTCAAGGGGACGTCCCGATCTGCGAGGCCCCCTTCCAGGTGCTGGCCTCCCGCATCGGCGTCTCTGAGGAGGAATTGCTGGACGTGGTGCGAGACATGAAGGCCCGGGGGATTCTGAGGCGATTCGGCGCCACCCTGCGCCACCAGCGGGTGGGTTTTCGGGCCAATGCCATGAGCGCGTGGATCGTCCCGGAAGAGCGGATCGAGGAGGTGGCGCGTCACCTGGCCGCCCTGCCCCAGGTCACCCATTGCTACCAGCGCACCCCCCGGGGCGGGCTGCCCTACAACCTGTACGCCATGATCCACGCGGAGGGGCAAGCGGCATGCGAGGGCATCGCCGCCGAGATCGCGAGAAAGACCGGTGTGGGACAGTACGTCCTTCTGTTCAGCTCGCGGGAGAACAAGAAGGAAAGCATGCAGTACTTCTGAGGGCGGGGGCATGCCGGGACAAGGGAGATCCATCATGACGCGCAGTATGGAAAGGTCCAGGGCGCTCTACGGCCGGGCCCAGGGGTTGATGCCCGCCGGGGTGAACAGTCCGGTGCGGGCCTTCCGGGCCGTGGGCGGAGATCCCATCTTCATTCAGCGGGCCGAGGGGGCGCGCCTGTGGGACGCCGACGGCAACGCGTACGTCGATTACGTGGGCTCCTGGGGCCCCATGATCCTGGGCCATCGGCCCCCCGAGGTCCTCGATGCCCTCCGGCAGGCCCTGGAGCGGGGGACCAGTTTCGGCGCCCCCACTGACCTGGAGGTGGAGCTGGCCGCCCTGATCGTGGAGGCCATCCCGTCGGTGGAGATGGTCCGCATGGTGAGCTCCGGGACCGAGGCAACCATGGCCGCCATCCGCCTGGCTCGGGGCGTGACGGGCCGGGACCGCATCGTCAAGTTCGAGGCGTGCTATCACGGCCATGTGGATGGCCTTCTGGTCAAGGCCGGTTCGGGGGCGCTGACCTTCGGGGTGCCGGACAGCGCGGGGGTCCCCAGGGGGTACGCGGAGCTGACCCTCACCCTGCCGTACAACGACATCCCGGCCTTCCGGCAGATCATGGATCGATGCGGTGCGGAGCTCGCAGCGGTCATCGTGGAGCCCGTGGCGGGCAATATGGGCGTCATTCCCCCCCGGGACGGTTTCCTCCAGGCCCTCAGAGACGAGACGCGTCGGGCGGGGGCCCTGCTCATCTTCGACGAGGTGATCACGGGGTTCCGGGTGGCCCCCGACGGGGCCCAGGGGCTGTACGGGGTGCTCCCCGACATCACCTGCCTGGGAAAGATCGTGGGCGGAGGGCTGCCCATGGGCGCGTACGGGGCATCCAGGGAGATCATGGGACAGTTGGCTCCCCTGGGGCCCGTGTACCAGGCCGGGACGCTGTCGGGAAACCCCCTGGCCATGGCGGCCGGCATCGCAACCCTCCAAGTCCTCAAGAGGCCGGGCGTGTACGAGGCCCTGGAGGAGAAGGGACGAAGGCTCGAGATCGCCTTCCGGGAGGCCGCCCGCGGGGCCGGGGTTCCGCTCCAGCAGCACCGGGTGGGCTCCATGCTGGGGGCCTTCTTCACGGAGCAGCCCGTGTGGGACTACGCCTCCGCCAAGACGGCGGATACGGGCCGATACGGCCGGTTCTTCCGGGAGATGCTCGGCAGGGGCGTGTACCTGGCTCCCTCGCAGTTCGAGGCGGCCTTCGTCTCCCTGGCCCACGGGGAGGAGGAATTGGAGGCCACGGCCCGGGCGCTTAGGGAGGCCATGCGGGCCCTGTAGACCGCCGACCTCGCGGCGGGATCGGACGCTTTTCTGTTGACAACCCGCCTGCAAACCGATAGGTTTTCGCCGGAAAACCGAATCACGCCTTGGCCTCAACATAGAGACGCCATCGGTCTATTCGATCTTGAGACATGCCGCCGGGCATGCACGGGGAGGGATACGCCATGAGACTCACAATTCGGTGGGGGACGACCGCTCTTTTCCTGATCGGCCTTCTCGCCGGGCCGGCCTCGGCCCAGTTCCTCAACGACTGGGAGGGCCAATGGGTCCGCCTCACCGAGGAGTTCGGCGGCTTTTGCGAGATCGGCACCGGGTTAGAGAAGGATGGGGGAAGGCGGGAGGCCTTCCTCCATGTGACCGGGCTTTACCAGGTCCCCGACTATGTGTTCAGCGCGGACCTGTTCGAGAGGTCCCCCGAGGGCTGGCGCTACACGGCGATCCTGATCTACCCCTTCCTGGGGACGGGGGCGGACCTGGCGGCCTGGTTCCAAGACACCGATCTTCTCATCCTCTCGGGCTACATCCGCATGGTCATGAGGCCGGACGGGCGGGGGGGCTGGGTGCCGGCAGCCGTCAAGACCGTGGGGGCGAACTACTTCGATGGGTTCAAGGGGTGCGCCTGGGCCCTGGCGGCCAAGGGCAAGGTGGTGCCCGGCGATCGGGTTCCGGCGGAGATCCTACAGCGTTGAGGGAGATTCTGGATGGGAGGTGCGCATGTTCCGGTCTGCGTTCCCGAGGACAGCGGCGGCAATCCTCCTCATTTTCTTGTCGTCCTTGGGCAGCCTGGATCCCGCTCCGTGCCGGGCGGACGAGGCAGGGGCTGGACGGATCGTCCACGCCCGGGGCCTGGTGGAGATCCAGCGGGCGGGGAGCGACCGTTGGGAGCGGGCCGCGACCGGCCAGATTCTGAGGCAGGGGGACGCCATCCGAACCGGCCGTGACGGCGCCGCCGCCCTGCTCATGGCCGACGAGACCCTCCTTCGCCTCAACGCCGACACCCACCTGGTCATGGCCCAGGTGGCGGCCGGCGCGGGATGGCTCAAGCTTCGAAAGATCGTCCCCGCGGCCCTTCACAGCGTCCGCTCCACGTACCGGATGTTGAGGGGCGAGATCTGGTTCCGCAACAAGAACCGGGATGCCTCCCTGGAGATCGTGACCCCGGCGGCGACCATGGGCGTTCGTGGCACCGAGGCGGACGTGCGACTGGGAGCGGACCGCGTGGTGGTCCTCACCGTCCTGGAGGGGGTGGTCCGGGCGTGGAACGAAGCGGGCGCCGTGGACGTGGGCGCCCGGGAACAGGCCGTGGCCCGGGCCGGGGAGGCGCCGCGCAAGCAGCTCCTGGCAGCTCCCGAGGACGCCGTGCAGTGGACGCTGGGCCTCCCGGCCTTCCTCTCCGGCCGGGAATCCCCCCTGGCGGCCGCTGCGCGGGGGGAGTTGGCCCGGGGGATGGGGCGCCTGGAGGCTGGCGAGGTGGCCGAGGCCGAGCGCCTCTTTCTGGATCTGACCACGCGGCAGCCCGAGGTCCCGGAGGCGTGGAGTCTCCTGGCCGTGGTCCATCTCATGCGGGGTCAGAAGGCCCAGGCCGTGGAGGAGGCCGCACGCGCCACGGAGCTGGCCCCCGGTTCCCCGGATGTGTGGGTGGTCAAGGGGTACGTGCAGCAGGCCGCCTTCGATCTGGACGGCGCCATGGCAGCCACCCGGAAGGCCCTGGCACTGGACGGGCGAAACGTCCTGGCCCTGACGAACCTGGCCAGGCTCCTGTTCGGGGCGGATCGGATGGACGAGGCCTGGGAGGCCATCGAGACGGCTGCCCTGGCGGCTCCGGACGACGCCGATGTGCAGACCGTCCGCGGGTTCATCCTCCTGGCCTATCGGAACACCGAGGCGGCCCGGGCCGCCTTCCAGCGGGCCGTGGAGCTCGGCCCATCCCTGGGCGAGCCCCACATGGGGCTCGGGCTCGTGTCCATGCGGCAGGGGGATTCGGCCACGGCCCTGGAGGAGATCAGCACGGCCGTGCTCCTGGAGCCCCGCAGGTCCCTCTTTCTCAGCTACTGGGCCAAGATGCTCTACCAATTGGAGCGATTCGAGCAGGCCCGGGACCTCCTCAAGATGGCCATGGCCCTGGACCCCCAGGACCCGACCCCGTGGCTGTATCAGGCCATCATCCTCAGGGACCTCAATCGGCCTTCGGAGGCCGTCGAGTCCATGAACCGGGCGGTGGCCCTCAACGACAACCGGGCCGTGTACCGATCCCGGTTCCTCCTGGACCGCGACCTGGCCACCAAGAACGTGGACCTCTCCATCCTATACAGCCAGCTCGGGCTTTCGGCCTGGGCCAGGAACCGGGCCCTGGCCTCGGTCAAGGAGGACTACACCAATTTCGCGGGCCATCTGTTCCTGGCGGGATCCCTCTTTTCCCTGGAGGGGCGAGGGCAGGCCGGGGGAAACGAGAACCAGCTGGCCCAGCTCCTCCAGCCGGCCAACGTCAACGCGTTCAACACGTTCAACGAGTATACGACGTTCTTCGAGCGGCCCAGCCTCAACGGCGTGCTGACGGGCACCTTGGGAAGCCAGGACACCATGTCGGGAGACGTCACGGTGTACGGCGCCATCCCCCAGGTCAACATGGCCTTTGCGGGGACCGCCTCCTACATGGACACGGACGGCTGGCGCAGGGACCAGTTCTATCGGTTCAGCGATGTCATCGGCAAGATCAAGTGGGACCCCAGCCCCAAAGACGGGATCATGCTCCTGGCATCCCATCCCAACATGAAGCAGGGGAACATCGGGTACGAGGTGGACCGGCCCGAGGACCCGTTCATCTGGAGTCGGGACCGCTTCACCCAAATCCAGGCGGGTTATCACCGTCATCTTGGCCCCAACTCGGACCTTCTCTTCCTGTACACCCATGTTCGGGACAAGGGCTCTTTGCAGAGCCACCATCTGTTTGACCAGGCGCCCTTCACCGCGGAGCTGCTGGGGATGAGCGACTACCGGGTTCCCCGCGACCAGGCCCAGCTCCAGTACATGTTTCGGCTGGGCGAGCACCAGCTGATCCTGGGGACGGTGCAGAACTGGGGCGAGACCGGCGTGGAGAGCGACCTGAGGGGATACCTGCGGCTGTTCGGGTTCCGCTTCCCCGTCCTTCGCGTACACGAGGGGCGGGACCTCAACACCCGATTCCAGAGCTATTACGTGGAGGACATCTGGAAGGCAACGCCGTGGCTTACCGTGGAGGCGGCCCTGTATTACGACCGCATGAACCGAGCCAATGCCTCTTCCGGCATGGAGTGGCTCGTGGACGAGGTGAACCCGCGCCTGGGCGTCATCATCACTCCCACGCCCTCGGACACCTTCCGCCTGGCGGCCTTCAGGTATCTGCTCTCCCATGCGTACCGCTTCGACCCGTCGGACGTGGCCGGGGTGACCATCTTCCGAAACGCCCTGGAGGGATCGGTGGGGGAGGAGGCGGACCTCACCTGGGAGCACCAGTGGTCCTCGGGGTTCTTCTCCGCCAACCTGTTTTACCTGGAACGGAAGGTGGACGAGAGGGTGGCGGCGGACGCGGGCACCGTCATCGAGACCACCCGGGGGCGGGTGAGGGGCTTCGAGGCGACGCTGAACCAGATCCTCTGGAAGGGGCTGGGGCTCAACGCCACGTATCGCTTCATGGACGTGGACGACGAGAATGCCTTGTTCAACAATCGCAAGGACCACCAGGTGACGGTGGGGTTGAACTACGTGCACCCGTGCGGACTGTTCGGCGGCATGGCCCAGACCTACCGGCACGAGGACCTGAAGGTCCACCGGGCCGACGAGGACATCTGGCTCACGGACGCCCGGATCGGGTACATCTTCCCGGGGCGCAGGGGGTCGGTGGACTTCACGGTGGCCAACATCTTCGACGAGCGATTCAACTGGATCCGGGACCTGTTCGTGTTCCGGGGTCGGGCCCCGGCCCGACAGTTCCTGGGCACGGTGACCATCAACTTCTGAGAATGAGCGGACGCGAGTCGTTCCCGCGGCCCGCCTTCGCACTTGGCGGGCACGATTCGCGTTCGTGGCTGGCGCCCGTCGAAGAACGCCTCCCCGCGTCCGCTTCCCAGCCCCTGGGCCGCTACCCCTCTACGTCCCCATGCCCTCCCCTTTCCCCTCCCGCTTGGCCCGGAAGACCGTGGGCCATGGACAGCAGGACCGGCACCACCACCAGGGTGAGCAGGGTGGCCACCCCCAGTCCGAAGATCACGGCCACGGCCATGGGGCCCCACCACTGGGACGACTCGCCCCCGATGTCCCAACGCCAGTTGACGAAGTCGAAGCTCACTCCGGTGGCCATGGGCAGCAGGCCCAGGATGGTGGTGATGGCCGTGAGCATGACGGGCCGGAACCGGGTGAGGCCCGCCTGAAGCAACGCCTCCCTCGACGATGCGCCGCGGTCCATGAGCTGCCTGGTGTAGTCGATGAGGACAATGGCGTTGTTTACCACCACGCCCGCCAGGCTGATGACCCCGATCCCGGTCATGATGATGCCGAAGGGCATGCCGCAGATGAGCAGTCCGACAAATACGCCGATGAGGGACAGGATGACCGAGACCATGATGATGCAGGGGACGGCGAAGGAGTCGAACTGGGTGATGAGGATGATCAGGATCAAAAAGAGCGCCCCCACAAAGGCCTTCACCAGGAAATCCTTGGCCTTTTCCTGCTCCTGCTGCTCCCCTGTAAAACGAAAGACGTACCCCCTGGGCCAGTCCATCTGGGCCAGCCTTGCCTGGATGTCCCGAATGACGTCGTTGGCCAGGCGTCCCGACACGTTGGCCGAGACGGTGACGACCCGTTTCTGATCCAGCCGCATGATGGCCCCCACGCCGCTGGTCAGGGAGACTTCGGCCACGCTCGTCAGGGGGATGGGTTCACCCTTGGGACCCGAGACGGTGATCCGCTTCAGACTCTCCACCGAATGCCGGTCCTTCTCGGGGAGCCGGGCGATGATGTCGTACTCCTCCTTGCCTTCCCGGAACACGCCGGCCTTGGCGCCGTTGATGGCCGCCTTCACGGTGTATGCGATGGTGAAGGTGTCGAGACCCAGCAGAGCCGCCTTCTCCTTGTCCACGCGGACCGTGATCTCGGGCTTCCCCTTGACGTAGTTGTCCTTGAGGTCCACGAGCCCCGGGATGTCCTGGATGTTCTTCCTGACCAGGGCGGCCAGCTCGCCCAGGGTGTGGATCTCCTCACCGGAGATCTCCAGGTTCACCGGCGCCCCGGTCGGGGGGCCTTCCTTCTCCTTCTCCACCTGCACCTCGGCGCCCTTGACGGCCCCGAGCACCCGCTCCCGCAGTTCGTCCACGATCTGCGAGGACGGACGGGAGCGCTTGTGGATCTCCACGAAGTCCAGGGCGACCCGGTTGATATGGGTGCCCGTCCCTCCTTGTGAGAAGGGATCTCCCCCCACCGAGCCGGCATTGCCGATCACGTAGCGGATGTCCCGGTACTCGGAGGCGATGCGCTCCACCTGTGTCACCAGGACGTCGGAGGCGTCCAGGTTCGTCCCCTCCGGGGCCTTGATGAAGACGTACGCCCTTCTGGGCTCGGTCTCCGGGAAGAACTCCGTCCCCTTGCCGAAGCCGGCGAAGGCGGCGATGGAGGCCACCAGGAGGACGAAGCCGGCCAGAGCCACGCCCCACCGATGATCGAGGCTCCACGCCAAGAGCCCCCGGTACAGTCGCTTGATCCGTGGGAGCCCGGGGCTTCCGTTCCTCGCCGGTTGGACCGCCTTGATCGTCTGGTATCGGGCGGAGAGCACGGGATTGATGACCAGGGCCACGAACAGGGATGCCGACAGGGTGATGACCACGGTCAGCGGGAGATAGGACATGAACTCCCCCATGATCCCCGGCCAGAACATCATGGGCAGGAACGCGGCCAGCGTGGTGAGGGTGGAGGTGATCACCGGCCAGGCCACCTCGTCGGTGGCCGATCTGGCCGCCTCCAGGCGGGACTCCCCTTCCTGCATGTGCCGGTAGATGTTCTCGACGATGACGATGCCGTTGTCCACCAGCATGCCCAGGGCCAGGACCAGGGAGAACAGGACCACCATATTGAGGGTCACGTCCACCCCCCACAGGACGAAGAAGGCGATGAACATGGAGTACGGGATGGCCAGGGAGATGAAAAAGGCCGAGCGGCCGCTGACGAAGATGAAGATCACCGCCAGGACCAGGATGAGGCCGGAGATGATGTTGTTCTCCAGATCGGCCACCATGAGCCGCACGTCCTCGGACATGTCCGATGTGAGATCGATGGCCAGCGAGGGCGGCAGGATGGCCCTCATCTCCTGCACGATCCGCTTGACCTCGTCCGTGATGCGGATGATGTTCTCGCCGCTTCGCTTCTGAACGGCCAAAGTGACGCTGGGCTGGCCGTTGATGCGGCTCCGGGTGAGGGGATCCTTGTGACTGTCCCGGATCACGGCAACGTCTCGGAGGTACACGGGTTTCCCGTTCTGGACGAAGGCCACCAGGGAGAAGATCTCCGCGGGGTGTTTGAAGTCCTCGGGGACGCGCACCAGGTATTTCCCCTCTCCGATGTCCATGCTCCCGCCGGGCATGTTGATGTTGCCCTTCTGGACGGAGCTGATGAGGCCGGAGAAAGGGACGTTGTACGCGGCCACACGGTCCAGGTCGAACTCCACGTGGATCTCCCGGTCGAGCCCCCCCGTGAGCTTGGCCTCCAGCACCCCCGGGATGGTCTCGATCTGGTCCTTGATCTCATCCGCAAAGACCTTGAGGCGCCGGAGGCTGAACGGGCCGGAGACCACCACCCGGATCACCGGGATGTCCGAGAAGTTCACCTCCTTGATGACGGGGTCGTCGGGGAGCTCGGGGGGAAGGTCCGCCTTTGCCTGGTCCACCTTGTCGCGGACCTTTTGGACTGCGTCGTCGATGTCCACCTTGGGGAGGAACTTGACGGCCACGGTGGAGATCCCCTCGGCCGACGTGGAGCGGATCTCCTCCGTATCCGCGATTCCCTTGAGTTTGCGCTCGATGGGGATGGTGACGAGCTTCTCCATGTCCTAAGGGGCCACCCCCTCGTACGTGGTGGTCACAAAGACGTAGGGGATGGTGATGTCCGGGAAGGACTCCCTGGGCAGGACCCGGTACGCGTACAGGCCGGCGATGACGATGAAGACGAGAAGCGCCAGGACCGTGGCCTGGCGCTTGAGGGCGATGTGGTTGACGATCATTGGACCAGGACCTTCATGCCATCCTCGACTTCCTTGTGACCCGCGACGATGAGGCGGTCGCCTGCGACGAGGCCCTGGGTGATCTGGACCCGGTCCCCCTCGATCACGCCGATGGAGACCGTGCGGGCCTCGGCCGTTCCGTCCTTTTCCACGAAGACGATGCGCTCTCCCGCCTTGTTCACCAGGGCGAACAGGGGCGCGGCCAGGGCGTCCGGGACCAAGCGCTTGAGGAGGGCCACCCGGGCGATCATACCCGGCCGGATCTCCCGGGAGGCGTTGTCCACCATGACGCGCACATGAAAGGTCTTGGTGACGGGATCGGCCTTGTACGCAACGAAATCCACAATGCCCGCCAGGCGTCGCTCTGGCAGGGCGTCCACCGTGACCAGGGCCTCCTGGCTGACCTTGAGGAACCGCACGTCCAGCTCCGGCACGTTGAGGTTGATCTTGATTCGCCCCACGTTGACGAGGTCCAGGACCGGCGCGCCCCGGGCCACGAACTCCCCGGCGTCCACGTACAGGTGGTTGACCACTCCCGCGATGGGCGCCCGCAGGAACCCCCGATCGTACTCCACCCGGGCCTGACGAAGGTTGGTCTCGGCCAGGGCCCGTTCGGTGACGTTGCGGTCCAGTTCCTCCTTGGAGATGATGCTCCGCTCGAACAGGGACTGGCGCCGCCGGTAGAGTTCATCGGCCAGGTTGAAGGCGGCCTGGGCCCGATCCACGGCGGCCTTCCTGGCTGCGGCGTCGATCTTGGCCAGCAGGTCGCCTTCCTTGACGGCATGTCCCTCCCTGGGCCCGATCCACTCCACGATGCCGTCCATGTCCGCTGCAACCCGCACGTCCTCCCAGGCCTCCGTGGCCCCGGGGAGAAGCAACACATCCTTCATGGGGCCGGGGGCCACGGTCTCCACCGAGACCTTGACCAGTCTGGCCGCGGGCTTGCCGTTCTGGGCCGAAGCGTTGCTCTCCGAACGGTTGCAGCCCGTGTTCCAGATCAGGGCAGTGCAAAGCGCCAGCGTCCCTGTCAGGCGTACCGGGTGGATCCGCATGGGTTCACTCCTCCCCAGGCGCGATGCCGCGGAAAGCCAGCCGAAGGAGCCGGCCCACGCGGGAGGCATCGGCCCGGGCCGGATAACAGAGATCCAGGTCCAGGCAAAACGAAAGGACGCTCAGGATCAAGAAGGTCATCTCCTCCGGGTTGTCCGCACGCAACTCGCCCCGGGCCTGCCCCTGGGCCACCATGTTCTTCATGGCCTCCACCATCCTCCAGTGGAAGGCCTCCAGGTCGAACTGGGGGGATCCCTGGGGCGGCCCGAAGGCCAGGACATGCAGCAGGCGAAACAAGTGGGGCTGTTCCACCACCTCCGCGTGGATCATCTGGCAAAGGTAGATGAGCCGCTCCAGCACCGGTCCGCCATGGCGGCCAGCCTGGGACAGGAGGGCCTCCTGGAGCTGGGCGGCCTCCTCCAGGATGGCCTGAAACAGCCCCTCCTTGCTGCCGAAGTAGTAATACAGCACGGGTCTGCTCACACCCGCCCTGGCCACGATCTCCCCCACCGAGGCCGCGGCGTACCCCTTCTGGGCGAAAAGGGCCGTGGCGGACTCCAGCAGTCGCTGCCTGGCGTTCTGGTCCTGGACGGACTGGGCGTCTTGGGCCACGCTCTTCTTCCTTTCTTCTGGGGCGCCTGCCCCCAATGTTACACGGGGCGAAACCGCACTGCTGCTGAGATTATACCTACCGGTAGGTACCCTGTCAAGCCGCACGAAAAGCCCCCCAGCGGTCCGTGTCCGGTTTCACAGATGAGGTGTGAGTTGAATCTCTTTTCCGAGCCCTTGGCAGGGGCTGTCCGTGAATCGAAAGGAATGATCGAAGCAGCCACGGGCAAGGAGGAGGGCCAGATGATGGACGCCAGGATCCATGAGATCAGAAAAGGCGCGCTGGCTGTGCTGGGAGCTGTCGTGCGTGTGGGTTGCCTGACGGCCCAAGGGGGGACACGGCGCCGCCACGGCCAAGGGCGGGGAGCCGCTCTGGATGGAGGCTGCCGTGTGGGGCACGGCCGTTGACGGCCTCGCGATGGCCAAGAGGCCCGGGGGAGACGATCATCGGGGTGGGGGCAGGCTGGGTCTGGCGCAGGACATGCTCCAGGACAAGGACAGCCTGGCCAGGCGCATCCAGCGCCATGACCACAGGGGAAGGTGCCGCGGCCGGGACGGTTTCGTCGGCGCCGCACAAGCCGATTCGTGGGACGTGGTCAAGCGGATGAAGCGGGATGACCACAAGGGCTGTGGTCGGGGAACTGCCGGGCTCCACGACGAGGTTGGCCCCGAGCAGGATCTCCTGGCCAAGCGTCTCGAGCAACCATACCGAAAGGGACCGCCCATGACTCTCGCCTGTGTTGTCCCCCCGACGGGAAGCGGGCCTGGGGGCCCGCCCCCTCCTTCCTCAAACGAGCCGGGTGCACCCTATGGGAACAGCCGAGGACCCAGTGTCCCGGCATGAGCTGTATATGCCGAACCCGCAAGGGTTGACTCGATGCGTCCTTTTGAGTATTTTTGAATTGCCGCTGGGGGATCGTTCAATGGCAGGACAACGGACTCTGACTCCGTGAATCTTGGTTCGAATCCAGGTCCCCCAGCCACTTCGAGAATCGGGGGGTTGACGGGAAAATCCGTCACCCCTCTTTTCTTTTTTGGGAACGGCAGGTCGCTGGCAGCCGGGGCGGGGGGATAGCCGGGCCCATCTCCCATGGGGGCTCTCGGCGGCACCGGGGCGGCATGGGCGACAATGCCTCCGCCTCCCATCCTCCCCGGGCGGGCGGCGGGGGGGGGTCCCAGGAGACGGCCCTGGCCAGGTCACGACGGGCGCGTCAGTTGGGACTTCGTGATTGGGTGAACTTGAGCTTGCCCTCTCCAGGGACCGACTCGGGGTGCCCGAGCCGGCAGTCGTGGTCCACGCAGTACCGCTTCTCCTCCCGTCTTACGATCTTGGGATCCGCCAGATTGCCCATGGGACAGAGGTTCCGATGGCCCTTATCGTCCTTGACCCACACCCATGGGTCCGTTCTCAGCGTCGCTTGCATGGTGAGTTCCTCCTCGCGGTGCTCCTGCAACCGGCATGGCCGGCACAGGGGCACCAGGACAAAGCGGAGCGGTTCGCGCCGCAAAGCCTCTCCCGGCCGTGGCCTTCCTGAGGCCCCGGCCGGGAAGTTGCACTACGCGCCGTCACACGGCGATCGGGTTTCAACGCACGCCTTGATCTCGCCCAACCCTCGATCGAACTGGCGGTTCGGAAAACCGAAGGTGCGGATTGCGCCGGCGATCATCTCGGCGACTGCGCCTGGAAGCTCATAACCGAACTGGACATCGACGATCGTGCCCCGGCCTCCATCCGCCGGGGTCAATCGAATCTCCCCTTTGCTCCTGGGTTGTCCCAACACGGGGAATCTCCCGTGGGACGATTCCCACTGAATGAACTGATTCTCCGCCCTCTGGGTGATCACCGTATCGAACTCGATTCTGGTGTTCAAAGGACCCCGAAGCACCCAGTGGCTTCGAACGTCGTCGTGCCTCTGGATGGTCTCGATGGAGTGGATGAAGGACGGAAAGCTCTCGAAGCTTTCCCAGAATCTGTACACTTCACCCACCGGTGCGTTGATGTGGATGGTCTTCCTCACCTTGATCATATTCCAACCTCCCCCGGCTCACTGGGCGGCCTCCACTTTCCAGGCTACTTCGGTGGAGACCGCAGTCAAGGGCGGGGGGCCAGTTCCCGTCGTCGAGCTTGCCAAGGGCTCGTTCCATCTGGGATCACCCCCCGTGGATACGATGACTTCCTTCACTCGTGCCCGGGCCTTCGCAGGGGAGAACCCCACTTGGCTCCATTGGGCCCCGTTTCCCGAGCAGAAGCCGAAGTCCGCTGTCCGCAGCCCGGATGAGGCGGCCCGGTCAGTTGTCCCGAGGCCGAGCAGGGATTGACAGCCGCTGTGGCAGGGGAAAGAATGGCCCGCAAGGAGAGGGGTGGGGGTGTCGCGCCAGGCGGGTTTTTTGGGGGGGGGCGTGGTACCCGCAGCCCTGAGCGATTCAAAGGGAAAGAAGAGGGCATGAAGATCTTCACCTGCGAGTTCATGGCAGAATCGAACACCTTCGCCGCGGGCCTGAGCGACTTGGCCCGCCAAACCCAGTTTCGCTGGCTGGAGGGCGACAGGATGTTCAGCGAGCTTCGGGGGGGCACAGACTACATTTCCGGTTTCCTGAAGGCCGCGGAGGCCGGAGGCGTGGAACTCATCCCCTCGTTTGCGACCCTCAATGCCGGACCGAGGATGAGCTGCGGGGCCTTCGAGTACTTCACGGGCCGCATGCTGGAAGACATCCGAAGACACAAGGACGAGGTGGCGGGCCTGGCCCTGGCTCTTCACGGCGGCGGCACCTCAGAGCAGTACGACGACATGGAGGGCGAGGTCCTGCGCCGCGTCCGCCATCTGGTCGGCGAGGAGATGCCCGTGGCCGTGGCCCACGACCTCCACACGAACATGACGAGGGAGATGAACGATCGGGCGACCCTGTGGGTGTCGTGCAAGGAGTACCCCCACACCGACTGCCACGTGGCCGGGCAGATCGCCATGGACCTCCTCCTGCGCACCATCCGGGGGGAGATCCGCCCTGTGACGGCCTTCCGGCGGATCCCCATGCTCTTCATGGCCACGACCCAGGCGGGACCGGCTGCCGAGATCCGGGACCTGGTGAAGGAGTTCGCAAGAGAGAAGGGCCTCCTGGACGCCTCCTTCCTCCAGGGCTTTCCCTTTGCCGACACCGCCCATACGAGCGCCTCGATCTACGTCATCGCCGACGGGGACCGGGCCCTGGCCCAGGGCGCGGCCGCGGAGCTGGCCGGGAAGATCTGGACTTACCGCGAGGCTCTGCAACAGGTCCTGCCCTCTCCGGCCGAGGGCATTGAGGAGGCCATGTCCATCGAAGGGGGACCGGTCGTCCTCAACGAGACATCGGACAACCCCGGTGCGGGCACGCCGGGTGACGGGACATATCTGCTCCGGGCCCTCCTCGCCCGGGACCTCGAGGGGACGTGCATGGGCTTCATCTACGATCCCGAGTTTGTGGAGGCCGCCATCCAGGCCGGCCCGGGCGCGACCATCCGCGGCAGGCTGGGGGGGAAGACCGACCGGTTCCACGGCGATTCCATCGAAGTGCAGGCCGCCTACGTCAAGACCATCGCCGACGGCAGGTTCGTGGCCACGAGCCCCATGCTCCTCGGCCAGAAGATGTCCTTCGGCAGGTCGGTTCGGCTCATGATCGGCAACGTGGACGTCATCGTTTGCTCGGTCCGCAGCCAGACCTTCGACGACCAGATCTTCCTCCTCCACGGAATCGATATCAACCGCTACAAGATCGTGGGCCTCAAGTCGTCCAACCATTTCCGGGCGTTCTTCTCCGGCAGCGCGAGAGCGATCATCACCGTGGATTCGCCCGGCTGCTCGACCCTCAACTTCTCTTTCCTGGATTACCACAAGATCCCCCGCCCCATGTACCCCCTGGACCGGAACGCCGAGCTCTGGTGAGGGTTCCATGGGCGAGGAAGGAGCGCCGGCAGTCGACCGGCCCGGGGCGTTGCCCGGGACAGGGGGCCGCTGCCTGCGGGAGGAGTTGGGTCTGCAAAGCACGTTCGGGGGAGCGGGCCCCCGGGGAGGGGAGCTTTGAGCGGGGAGAGCGAAGCGGTCCTGGAAGGGATCCGGGTGGTGGAGCTGGCCACGTTGATCGCGGCCCCATACGGTGCCGCCCTGCTGGGGGACATGGGGGCCGAGATGGTCAAGGTGGAGCATCCCCTGGGCGGGGACCCCGCCCGGCAGATGGGGCCTCCCTTTGTGGGCGGGCAGTCGGCCCTGTTCCTCGGCGTGAACCGAAACAAGAGGAGCATGGCCCTGGATGTACGGGCACCCCGGGGCCGTCGACTGCTCCACCGTCTCCTGGAGGGAGCCGACGTCTTCATCGTGAACCTGCGGCCCGACGCGACCCATGAGTTCGGTGCGGACTACGAGACCGCCCGCGGTGTCAACGACCGCATCGTGTACTGCGCGGTGACGGCCTTTGGAGAGGAAGGGCCCTATCGGCTCAAGCCGGCGACGGACAACATCTTTCAGGGGATGGGGGGCCTCATGATGGTGACCGGGGAGGAAGACGATCCGCCGGTGCGGGTGGGGGTCACCCCGGCGGATATGAAGGCGGCCACGTACGTAGCCCTGGGGGTCGTCTCGGCCCTTTTTTCCCGGCAGCGGACGGGCCGGGGCCAGAGGGTCGCGGTGTCGCTCATGGACAGCCTCCTGGCCCTTCAGACCCCCAGGCTGCAAGAATTCCTCGTCACGGGCAGGGACCCCGTGCGCATGGGCGCCGCCAGCCCCTTCGCCGCTCCATCGGAGTTCTTCGAGACCCGGGATGGGGCCATCAACATCTCCGTGCACAGCGACAAGCTCTGGCGGCGGTTCTGCAACGCCCTCGGCCTGGCGTCCCTCGCCGTCGATCCCCGTTTTGGGGACAACGGTTCGCGACTGAGGAACCGCGGGGAACTCGCCGCGGCGCTCAACGGGCTTTTCCGGCAGCGGGAGACGGCCCACTGGCGGCGCTTGCTGGATGAGGCGGACATCCCCAACGGCCCGATCTACAGGTATTGGGAGATGCTGGACGACCCTCACATCGCGAGGGGCGGCACCATCCTGGAGGTGGCCCATGCCGCGGCCGGACCCGTCAAACTGGTGAACCAGCCTATCCGCTTCGCGCAAGGTCCCACCTCCGTCCGGCGCCCCCCGCCCCTGCTGGGCGAGCACACGGCCGAGGTCTTGGGGGATCTAGGCCTCTCCCCGCAGGAAATGGAGGCACTGGAGGCGGCGGGGGTCATCGCTTTGCCTCGGGCCGCTCCCGAGCCCCACCCCGTTGCCCCGTGAGGTGCCCAAAGGGGTTGCAGGGCCGGCTACGGCCTTGCGCCCCACCTCGAGGGAGGGCACCCTGATCCCGGGGGTCGCCAGCGCCTTGACATGGTGCATGGCCGGGAGTATTTGGTAGGTGTGGATAGGATCCTTGGTCAGTGCACATGGAACGATGAAGGCGGGCAGCGCTGTGGCAACCCGCATCCGCATCAAAGACCTGGAGCCCATCACGGCCACCCGGGCCAAGGTGATCTTCGGGGACGTCCTTCACCAGACCTCGGTGAACGGAAAGCGCTTCGTGGTCAACCGCCAGGGGAGGCCCGTGTCGGTCATCCTGAGCTACAACGAGTACTGTGAGCTCATCGAGCAGGCCAAGGGTTTGAAAGAGAAGGGGAAACCCTGAAGCGTTCCATCAATCCACCCACATCTCCAGTCCGCCTTCGCCCTGCACCCGACAGGTCCGCCTCCGCGCCCTGAGCAGGACCCAGAACCAGGGCCTGGAGTCGGGCAGGCCCGGGTACCCCCGACGACCATCTTCCCCTGCACCTGCGACCCTCTTGGGCCGAAAACTCGAAGCCGGCACGGGGTGCTTTGTCCCGTTTCTCTATTGGTTCCAGTCGTCATCCATCAGCACCCGACCCTGCTGCAGGTTCAAGGTAGGGTATCGGGTCTCGGGGCGGTAGATCCAGGACACGAAATCCCCCCTGAGCCCGCCCAGGACCTTTCTCATGTCAGCCTCGGTGATCGTGCGCGATTGCGGCAAGTCCGGGATCCGGATCCCACGGCGCCTTCTCTCCACGGCGTTCCGCCCCTTTCGCCCGCGAAAGCCCCTTGGTTGGGTCAATGACTTGAGGACGCCCCAAGAGACCCGATCGTTCCCCTCGCCCCTTTCTCTCGATCTTCTGACATCTCCCTCACCGTGACGCGTGCCATGAGCGTCTGGAAACGGTTGGCCTCGGCCCGCTTCTTCAGAAACGTCTGAAACCGCCCCCAGGCCTCGGGTCTCGGTCGGTAGTCCCCCACGGGGATGGCCAGGCTCAGAAACGAGCTGCCCTCCCGTATCATGAGAAGACGCTCCACCAGGGAGTCCAGGACGGCCCCGACCTCCTCCCGAAGACCGTCCCCGCCGTTTCCATTTGCCACAGACCTGCACACGCTGGAAAGGCGGGCGGCACCGTCGCACGCCAGATACAGCCGCCTCTCCAGGCTCGAAAGCTCGGTCATGAACTGTGGGGCCACGGGCCGCTCATCCCAGATGGTCAGCGTGCTTCCATCGTCGAGAAAGAAAAGGTCGCTGGCTCCGTGTGCGCGTCTCCACTCTTGGACCCGCTTTCTCAAGGGCTCGGTGTACACGGCCAGATCCCTCGGGGCGCGTGAACCGAAAGTGTAGTAGTATGCGAGGTTGGCCAGGGCCCTGGGGCCCATCTCGGGGTAGATGAAGCGGTAAGCCGGCAAAGGGGCTGCGTCGGTTATCCCATATGCCTCCCTGTTCTCGAAATACGGGCTGAAGCGGTCCAGCCGCACTCCCCCCATGGCCATGGGGGGCTGCAGGTGCGCGAGGAGAGGGACGAGGTCGGCCATCCGGTCGTACTCCTCCGGGGGTTCTCCCGGGAAACCCCACAGCAGGTTCCAGTTGGTCGCGATGCCGTACTCCTTGCACCACTTGAGGAACTGGATGTTCTCGATGGCCGTGGTGCCCTTTCGCAAGAGCTTCATGATTCGGCTGCTCAGGCTCTCGATGCCCGGCTGAACCCATCCGATGCCGGCATGGCGCAGGGCCCGGACCTGGGGTTTCTTCAGCTTGACCCGGGCCTCCCAAAAAAGGGCAGCCCGCGGCATCTGTGCGGCCAAGGTCGGGATCACGTCGGCCAGGTACGCTTCATTGAAGGCCGAATCGACCATGGCAACAATGGATGGCCGGTACTTCTCAATAATCCAGTGCAGTTCCTCGAGGACCCGCTGGCTCGACTTGGGCCGGAAGCCTATCCGATCGCCCGTCAGCCCGCAGAACGTGCACTGGCTCCTCTCTCCCCACCAGCAGCCTCGAGAGCTCTCCATGGGCACGGTCCTGCCAGTGTGGCGCCGGAGGATGCCGATGCCATCGAGTTGCCGGTAATAGTCATCGTACATGGGAAAGGGGAGGGCATCCATGTCTTGGGTCACAGGGGCCTTGGCAGGAGTGCTCAGGACAGTCCGGGCGGGCTCCGTTCCCGGCCTCACCATCACCCCCTGAACGCCTGCAAGCGGCTCGCCGCCGAGCACTCGCCGGATGATCTCGGGGAAGACCGTCTCCCCCTCCCCGGCCACCGCCGCGTCCACGAAGGGGAACTGGGTGACGAGTTCCTGCCCCATGACCCCCTCGCAACCGGCCCCGCCGAAGACCACCACGGTATCCGGAAGGCATTGCTTCAAGCCCTTGGCCAGGGCGAGTGAGGCGGTCCGCTGCTGAAATATGACGGAGAAACCCACCAGGCGAGGCCGCAGGCCCACCACGATGCGTTGACAGTCTTCCAGAAAGCCGGGCACGGCCCCTCTGGCATGGAGAAGTCTCGTGATGAGTCTTGCCGGGGGAGGGGTCACCGGATCCCCGTACGGGCTCTTTCTTCGCCTCAGCACCTTCTCCAGGTAGCCCCGGGCATCCATATCGCTCCCCAACAGGGCCTCCGAGAAGAACCACTCTCCCGCAAGGAGGTAGTGGGGCAGCTGCATGATGGCATCGTACAACCCGATGCCGATCCTCTTCCCTAACAGGAGATCGAGGTAGAGAACCTCCGTGGTCACGTCGAGGGGCGCCGCCACTTGCTTGAGCATGCTCAGCCCCAGGGCGGGGGTCCTCAGGTCAGCGAAGGGCATCCAGATGAGCGCCACATCGGCCCGACGTCCTTCAAACGTCGTCACCACGGAATGCCCTTTCCCACCCACGGTTCTGCAGTCCCCTCCCTGCGGTCTGTTCCATCATCCAAGGCGGGCCAAAGCCCGTCCGTTCAACGCACGGAGGGCAGGGACATGCCCAAGCCCGGTCTTCCTACCCCGTCACCACTTCATGTATTGAATGGACGGATACGGGTTGATCGAGGCGGTCTGGGATGTGCCCCAAATGCCCGGGGGCTCCGGCTGGGGGTCGAAGCTCCTCAAGGAGCTGGCAAGTCCGCCCGCGAGCCGCCTCATCTCCTGGCGGTTGATCTTCTGGTCTTTGGGCAGATCCGTGATCTTGATCCTCAATCCTTTCTTCTTCATCGTCTTTTCCTCCCACTCATGGATTCGAGGCCGCAGCCCCCTTTGTCCGTTGCTCACCCGGAACCAGAATGCGAAATCGATAAAGCGCTTCGATCAGTTCTTCGTCGGGCTCCGCCCCCATGGCTTCGCGAATGCTCTGTCTGACCTCGCCATGGGTCCGCGTGCCGTCGAAGAAATCGAGCAGGTCGTAAACCCTCTTGGTCACCTGGAAGGGGTCCAGGGGGGAATACCCGATGAGGATGTACGCGTCGTCGCCTACCTTCTCCTGCCGGAGTTCGGGGTTGCGCAGCAGCACCTTGGGGAGCCTCGGTCTCATCAACCCTCTGCGTCGCTCCCTGACGTCGTCGAGCAGGATGGCCTGGGTGACGCCGGCCAGGCGCTCGAAGCGGCTGTGGCTTAGGGCCGCCACCAGTCCGTAACATTCCCTGAAGAACTCCTCTTCCCGGCCGGCCCAATCTCCCCACAGGGCGCGATAGGTCTCCTTGTCCAGGGGGGATTGGTCCAGTTCGCCCACGCTGAGGGGTCCTTTGTCCTCCCCCTGCCGGATAATCTCCTCGGCCCTCCATCCGAGTTCGCGGAGGGAATACCGGATCAAGGTCTCCTCGGCCCACAGCAGGTATCTCCTCACGGCCAGCCAGAAGGACATGCCTTCCTGCCCCAGGCTGTACTTGCAGAACCAGGTGTTGCATACCGCGTCCCAGAAGGGCCGGACAGTGCAGATCCCTCGTTCCCTTTCGAAAAAGGGGCAGATCAGAGAAGCGCTCCTGCCGAAGAATCCGCGCTCGCTGCTTCGCATGAGAAGGTCGAATTTCCTCGGACGCCGGACACCGCGAGGGGAAACGCCCACCCCCGAGTGGATGGCCTCCCGGACCCGCCTCCTGCCGGCCTCGCTCTTCTGGCCGGTGTCGCTCAGGAGGGCGCCGACCAGGTAGTTGGGCAGGTTGGGGTAATGGGTGCAGCACTTGCTCTCCCTGGAGAACGCCACGCGAAACATGGCCATACCCTCCGGCGCGGCCGACATGGCGCAGTCCGCGCAGGTGGCCGCGGTCTCTCTGGGGATCTCGCTCTCGAAGAAACGGGGCAAGAGAACCTTGTAGACCGCCGGCAGGGCGTCTATGATCCGCTGGGTCGTCACGGCCGCGCCCCCTTCAACGCTCCCGCGAACTCACTTGGGAAGCAGACTGAAGGATGAGAGCCTCGGCGCAAAATCCTTGTGGCCGTTCCACTGGGCCGGAGGCTCCGGCTGGGGGTTGAATCCTCCCAAGACCCTCTTGATCTCCTGCCCGGTGATCTCGTTCTCCCTGGACAGATCCTGGATCTTGGTTTTCGGCACGGCGAATACCTCCTTATTCCTGGTGTTGATTGGACGCCGGGCTTTTCATCATGCCGCCGCGCCAAACGGGGCAACGGACTGCCCGCTCTGTCGCCCCGTCGAGAGTACGCGGGAAAACCCCACGGCCATGACAGACCCGGCATGCGAATCATCTCACTCACTAGACCAGGAGGCTCAGGCGGGGGAGTCCCGATACGAGGTACTTGTTGACGTACCATCGGTCCGGAGGCTCTGGTTGGGGACCCAGGCCCCCCAAGGCTTTCTTCAGTTCCTCCTTGCTGACCTTCTTGTCCCTGGGCAGATCTCTGATCTTGATCCTGGCCATGGCTTGCCTTCCTTTCTTTGGGTCCCCATCCTGCGTCGAAAAGAGCACCCAGCCCGGGGACTATCACCTGATCGGTTCCACGCTGAGGATGTCGATTTCATTCTTGTGTTTGTCGTCCGTCGATTCCCCATCGACCGTTTCCATTTTGAAAAACACCCCCAGGGCGCCCCCGCGAATCCTCCTGAGTTCCTGTGGACTGATCCGCGCCTCCTTTGGCAGATCCTTGATCTTGATCCTGGCCATGGCTCGTCCCTCCCTTCCGGCCCAGTCAGGGGCCCCGTCTTCTCTATTTCAGGCCACCCATTCCAGACATATTGATCAATTAAAGTTTCATTAATCATAATGGCTAACGCTTGTCAAGTCTTTTCTTGCAATCCTCAAGAGGAGATGATGCACCGGGAGCCATGCCGGAATTCTCGGGGGGCGAGCAGGGCGCTAGGGGATGAGAGGCCGTGGCCGCTCACCCGTGTTCCTCGCCCGCCGCGCGAGTTCACTTCAAGGCCTTGGCCAGCCAGTCCTGGTAGACCATCTCCCGGATGGAATCCTTGATTCCGGGGGCCTGGAGGTACTTGGCCGTCTTGACCTTCTTCTGGATGAAATCCTTGTACTTGTTGACCAGGAGACTCGTCTCCAGGAAACCCTCGAAGGTCTCCAGCATGATCCCGTTGGCCTTTAGCCACGCGTCCGTGTCGCTGGCCTTGTTGAGCCCGTTGGCCACGCGGAAGGCATCGGCCGCCCTCTGGAGTTCTGCATTGCTGACCTTGAGGCCCGCCTTGCGAGCGGCCTCCTCGGTGATCCTTCTGGCCACCACGGCCTGGAGCGCGGGGGCGAATCCCCCCGTCATCCGGATATAGTCCACCACCTCCGCCACCGCGATCTCGATCTCGTTCTTCTTGGCCATGTCCCCTCCTCCTTTCGGTTCCCAATGGAGAACGCCACTCGGACCGCCCGATGCGGACGGGTGGGCGTCCCATGTTGTCGACCGCCCATGAGGACCCGACGCGAGACGCCCGTTACCGACTGATGGTGAAGCCCTCCTTGAGGAACTGGGCGCACCATTCCTCGAAGATGGCGTCCTTGACGGTCTCCCGGACGGCCTGATCCAGCTCCGCCCTGGTAACCTCTTCCACGAGAACCAGCTGAATCAATTCGTCCCGCTGAAACGGACCCAGGACCTCGCCGGCTTCTGCATTGAAGACCTTGGCGGCGAGATCTGGCGGGAGGATCCTGCGGCTCACGACGCCCACGTACCCCCCGGCGTATCGGGTGGCCTGGTCCAGGGAGTGCCTTCGCGCCATGGCATGGAAATCCTCCCCCTCCTCGGTCACCTGGATGAAGATCTCGTCGGCCAGGGCCTTGTCCCTCACCACCAGGGACGAGATTCGGGCTCGATCCAGCTCCGCCCGGTTGTTGACGAAGTGCTCCTCCACCCGCTTCTCCGTTGCCAGATGCGCCCGCAGGGCCGCCATGAGGGCCGAGGCCTCGCAGAAGGCCTCGAAGTCTTCCTCGGTGAGGCCTTCGTTGACCAGAAAGCGTCCCATTTCCTCGGCCGAGTACAGCCCCCTCAGCCGCCTGTACTGGTCGGCGATCTCTTGGAGTTCTTCGTCCGAAACGGAAATGCCCAACTCTCCCGCCCTCTTCAAGGCCTCCTTTCTCCTGGCGACCTCGGCCAGGACACCCTGGGCTTGCCCCGTCAACGTGAGAAAGCCGACGACCTCCTCCGGGGAGATCGTCCCACCATGATACCTGATCTCCAATTGCCCACCCCCTTTCCGCCCTCGCGCGGGGCCTACGGCACTCGCCCTACTGCTTGAGTCTGCGAAAGATCAGCGAGAAGATGCTCTTGCTCTCCGTGATCAGCTCCGCCGTGGCCGTCATCCCGGCCTTGATGGGATAACGCTTTCCCTTCACCTCGAAGTGGGTTCGGTCCAGTGTGCCGTTGATGTGGTATACGAAGCCAAGGGCCTTGTCCTCCACCGCGGAGGGGGAGATCGCTGAGACCCTCCCCTGGACTGTGCCGTAATCGGTGTACGGGAAGGCGTCGAACTTGTACCGCATCTCCATACCCTGCTCTATGAAGCCGATGTCCTTGTTGGCCACGGTGATATCCACGTACAAGGGGCTGTCACCCGGTAGTATGGTGCAGAGGAGGTCCGAGACCCTGACGAACTCCCCCCTGTTCCTGAAGTAGAGCTCCGAGACGACCCCTTCCCTCTCGGCCACGAGGAGATCGCCCTTCTCCCCCTGGCCGCTTTCCCGAGCACCGGGGCCGTCCTTGATGGCCAGCATCCTCGCGCTCATCTCCAGATCGGCCCTCATGCCGTGGAGGGTGCTCTCCATCTCCAGCCCGAGCTGTCTCACCTCCTTCTCCAGGATCGCCTTCTTGGTCTCGTAGCCCAACCGGCCTTCCTCCAACTGCTCCTCGAGGATCCTGTTCTCCTTGATGAGGATGTTTTTTTGGGAGCCGAGCTTTTCGGTCTCGGCCCGCGCCCTTTCGAGGCGGCTCCTCACGCTGTTGTACTCGGCGATGGAGATGAGGCGGCGGTCGAAGAGGGTCTTCACGTCCTCGTACTCCTTGGCCAGGTTCTTTGTCTCGTTTTGATAGAAGGCGAGGTCGGACTCCACCGAGCGGAGGGACAGTAGGTTCTGTTCCTTCTTCAGGCTCCTCACGCTAGATGTCTTTTCGTGCTCGTCCCTCAACCTCCTGAGCTCATCGTTCAGGGCCGCGATCTTCGTGGTGTAGTAATCCTCTTTCAATGGGATGGCGGCCCGCAGCTCCTCGACCTTTCCGCGATGGGTCAGGGCCTCTTTGGATCGCACCAGGAAGAGGGGGGAACCACTCTCCACGGACTGCCCTTCTGAGATGAAGATTTCCTCGATGTATCCATCCCTGTCAGACAGGACCTTCACCTTGTGGGAGGTCGGCAGGACCACCGCCCTCGATTCCACCACCAAGTCTATCTTGCTCACAGAGACATAGACGGCGGCTGCGGCGACGAGAAGAAGGACCAAGTAGAGCACACCCCTCGAGAAAAGGCTGGGCATCCGCTGGAGCTGTTCCGCCACCAGGTAGTTCTCCGAAGGCGCATCCACAGGGGCAGGGAGCACGACCTCCGAGGCCCGGGGTGGTCTTTCTTCTGTCGGCAGATCCGTCATTTCCGCCCTTTTTTAAAGGTTGAGCTGCTGGTGGTTCAGGTAATGATACAGACCCTTTCTCGCCATCAGTTCCTCGTGGCTCCCCTGCTCGACTATCTCGCCGTTGTCCAGGACTACGATCTGGTCGGCGTTTCGCACCGTGCTGAGGCGATGGGCGATGATGATGGCCGTCTTGTCCTGGAACATGACGCGCAGGTTCTTCTGGATCGCCTGTTCCGACTCGGTATCCAGAGAGCTTGTCGCCTCGTCGAAGACGATCACCTTGGGCCTGGCGTACAGGGCCCTGGCTATGGCGATCCTCTGTCTCTGCCCACCGGAGAGCTGAAGGCCGCTTTCGCCCACCCTCGTCTCGTAGCCCAAAGGCAAGGCGGAGACGAAGTCGTGGGCATTGGCGAGTTTGGCCGCCTCCATGACCTTCTCCATGCTCTCCTCGGGGTCCCCCATGGAGATGTTCTCCCTGATGGTCCCGTTGAAGATGAAGGTCTCCTGCAGCACGAAGCCGACCACCTTTCTGAGTTGGGAGAGGTCCAGCGACCTTATATCCACACCGTCCAGGAGTATCCTGCCCTCCGTAACATCGTAGAGCCGGGCCAGGAGCCTCACCAATGTCGTCTTGCCGGATCCGCTCCGCCCTACTATGGCGAAGGTCTTCCCGGCCGGTATCTTCACGCTCACCCCGGAGAGGATGTATGGGTCTTCCTCGCCTCCGTAACGAAAATAGACATCCTCGAAGGCGATCTCCCCGCGTGGGGTATCCAGGGTGATCCCGGCAGGTTCGTCCGGGGACTCGGGAAACTCGGTCCTGGCGCCGAAGATGTCGTTGAGACGATCTACGGAGATGAGGGTCTGCTGGATGTCGTCCCAGGCCGTGATGATCCGGTTTACCGGCGTGATCACGCTCCCCATGAGGGCCATGAAGGCCATGAGCTCCCCCACGCTCAAGACCCCGCCCATGACCTTGTGGGCCCCGTACCAAAGGACCAGTGTCGAGGCCAAGGCCCCCGCGAAGTCCCCGATGGATTGGAAGTACATGGCCGTGTTGTAAAGCCTGAAGTCGATATTGAGGGACTTGATGAATTTGTTCTCCCACTTCCATCGGGTGGGATACTCGACGTTCATGGCCTTGACCGTGTCGATGGCGTTTATGGACTCGATGAGGTGCGACTCGGACTCCGCCCTGGCAGCAAAAGAGTCCATGTTCAGCCTCTTCAGCACCGGGGTGAAGAGGAGAGTCATGAGCGTCAGGACCGGGATGAAGAGGAGCACGAGGGCCGTCATCTCCAGATTGTAGTAGAACATAAGGGAGAGGTAGACCACGATGAGGATGGCGTCCAGGACGATGGTCAAGGCCGTGTTGGTGAGGAAGTTCCGGATCTTCATGTTCTCGCCGAAGCGGGTGATGAAATCCCCTATCTTCCTCACCTTGAAGTAACCCAACGGGAGGGCGAGCATGTGTTTGTAGAAAAGGACCAGCATCCTCAGGTCTATCTTCATGCTCGTGTGTATGATGAGGTACTGCCGGACGATCATGGTGAGGATACGGAAGATGAGCACCACCAGCATGCCGATGAGCATGACGTTGAGCATGGAGACGTTTTTGTGGAGGAGGACCTTGTCCACGATGTTCTGTGTGAAGATGGGGGAGGCGAGGCCGAAGATGTTGAGGAGCAGCGATGCCACGAAGACCTCCCCGAGGATGAGCTTGTAGGGTCTTACGAACTGAAAGAAGTTGCGGAAGGCCGATCTGTCCTCCTGAACTTTTTCGAAGGCCTCCGTCGGTTCGAGGATGAGCGCGATACCCGTCCAGCTCTTGTTGAATTCCTCACGGCTGTACTTGCGAAGCCCCAAGGCCGGGTCCGCCACCCAGACGCGTCGCTCGTCCATCCGGTAGACTACTATGTAATGGTACCCCTGCCAGTGGGCGATGCAAGGGAGGTTTGAGGATCTCAAGGTGTCGTAGTCGAGCTTCATGCCGCGTGTTGAGAATCCCAGCTTCTCCGCGGCGGATGCCAGATTGGCCAGGGAGGCCCCGCTGATGTCCACGTGGGCCAGTTCCCGCAGCCTGCTGGAGGAGATCTCCTTGCCGTAGTACCTGGCGATCATCATGATGCAGGTGGTGCCGCATGTG
>CAZEPJ010000010.1:0-80247 GCA_964514105.1 uncultured Desulfarculaceae bacterium
CTCCTGCAGAAGATCTTCCGGGGGGTGATCGGCACCAACAACGTGGACCACTGCGCCCGTCTCTGACACAGCTCCACGGTGGCAGGTCTTGCCGCCGCCTTTGGAAGTGGGGCCATGACCAACTCCATCTCCGAGATCGAGGGGGCCGATGTGATCCTGGTGACGGGCTCCAACACGACGGAGATGCACCCCGTCGTCGCCAGCCATGTCAAGCGGGCCGTCCGCCAGCGGGGGGCCAGGCTGCTGGTGGTGGATCCCCGGCGGATCGATCTGGTGGACTACGCCGAGATCTGGCTCCGTCCCCGTCCCGGCACGGACGTGGCCTGGATCAACGGTCTGCTCCATGTCATCTTTCGGGACGGACTCCAGGACGAGGGCTACATCCAGGAGCGCACAGAGGGGTTCGAGGGACTTCGGGAGGCGGTCTCGTCCTACCTTCCGGAGACGGTGGAGGAGATCACGGGCATCCCGGCCCGGGACCTGGAGGCCGCGGCCCGGCTTTACGCCCAGGCGCCTGCGGCCGCGATCCTGTACGCCATGGGGATCACGCAGCACACCACGGGGACCGACAACGTCAAGGCCCTGGCCAACCTCGCCATGGCATGCGGCAACGTGGGCATCCCCAGCGGGGGGGTCAACCCGCTTCGCGGCCAGAACAACGTGCAGGGGGCCTGCGACATGGGGGCCCTGCCCAACGTGTTCAGCGGCTACCAGCCCGTGGGAGACGCGGCGGTGCGGGCGCGCATGGCCCAGGCCTGGGGGGTGGAGCGTCTCTCCGAACGTCCGGGCCGCACCCTCATGGAGATCATGGCCGGGGCGGCCGACGGGCAGATCCGGGGCCTCTTCATCCTGGGCGAGAACCCCATGCTCTCGGACCCCGATCTCCACCACGTGGAGGGGGCCCTCAAGAACCTGGACTTCCTGGTGGTGCAGGACATCTTCCTCACCGAGACCGCCCGGTTGGCTCACGTGGTGTTGCCCGGGGTGTCTTTCGCCGAGAAGGACGGTACGTTCACCAACACCGAGCGACGGGTGCAGCGGGTGCGCAAGGCGATAGAACCCCTGGGTCAGGCCAGGCCCGACTGGGAGGTCCTGTGCGATCTGTCCACGCGCATGGGGTACCCCATGTCGTATGAGGGGCCCCGGCAGATCATGAAGGAGATCGCGTCGGTCACGCCGAGTTACGGCGGAATCACCTATGCGCGCATTGATCGAACCGGGCTCCAGTGGCCATGCCCCACGCCGGAGCATCCCGGGACGCCCTTTCTCCACAAGGACCGTTTCACCCGGGGCAAGGGTCTGTTCCACGCCGTGGGCTATCAGCCCCCTCCCGAGCTGCCCGATGCCCAGTACCCGCTCTATCTTTCCACCGGGCGCGTCCTGTACCACTGGCACGGCGGCAGCATGACCCGCCGCTCCGTCGGGATGGTTGACCGAGCCCCTGAGTGCGAGGTGGAGGTATCACCTAGCGACGCCGAGGCGTATGGTCTGAAAAACGGCGAAAAGGTCAGGGTGCGATCGCGCAGAGGGGAGATCATGGCGCGGGCCAAGGTCACGGACAGGGCCGTGTCCGGGACCATCTTCGTGCCGTTTCATTTCGCCGAGGCAGCCGTGAACCTCCTGACGCACAGCAGCCTGGATCCGGTCTCCAAGATCCCCGGGTACAAGGTCTGCGCCGTCCGGATGGAGCGGGCGTGATCGCCGGGGGCCCATGGTACCTCGCGGGGGGGTGAGGGAGCCATGAACGATCGCCTCCACTTTCAGCCGGAGATCGAGACCCTGGCCCCGGAGCGGCTCCGAGAGATCCAGTTGGAGCGGTTTCGGCGGACCCTGGCCCGGGCGGTGAGACACAGCCCGTTCTACGGGGATCTGTACAGGCACGCGGGCCTGGAGGTGGACGAGATCCGCTCCCTGGAGGATGTGCGCCGGGTCCCGCTTCTCGACCGTGCCCAGATCCAGGCCCTTCGCTTCCGGAGCCCCGGCGCCTCGGAAGGCAAACCCGTCAAGGAACTCCACGCCACGGCCGGAAGTCGCAGTTGGAAGAGCTTCCTGGTCGGCGCCACCCAACACGACATCGACTACTGGGCGGACCTCAACGCCCGGTCCCTCTGGATGGTGGGGCTCCGTCCGGGTGAGGTGCTGCTCAACGCCTTTCCCATGGGTCTCGTCACCTGGGGATTCGGCCTCCATTACGGCGCCCTGAAGCTCGGCGTGATCAGCCTGCCCGCGGGAAGCCAGACGCCCGAATCCCTGGTGGAGCTGATGGAAGATGCGGGGGTTGCGGGATTTTGCGGGACACCTTCCAAGGCCCTGAATCTGGCTCGCTTCGTTGAGAGGCGAAAGGTCGACCTCAAGGAGAGATCCCAGTGCCGAAAGGCCCTCCTGGGTGCGGAGCCATGGAGCTGGGCCATCCGGGAGCGCATTGAGGCCTCGCTGGGGCTCCGGGCGTACGACCATTACGGCATGAGCGAGCTGCTGGGACCCGGCATGGCCTGCGAGTGCGACGCACGGGACCGCAAGTTCGGGATGCATACGTGGGCGGACGCCTTCCTGTGCGAGTGCCTGGATCCCAGGACCGAGGTGCCCGTGGCCGACGGCGAGGAGGGGGAACTGGTATGGACCTCCCTGGCCTGGGAGGGCACGCCCCTCATCCGCTACCGCAGCCGGGACCTCTCGGCCGTGACCTGGGCTCCGTGCCAATGCGGCAGGACGCACCCCAGGCTGGCGGCCATCAAGGGGCGCACGGATGACGCGGTGACCCTGGAGGGGATCATCGTGTATCCGAGCCAGGTGGAAGAGAGCCTCCTGACCTTCGAGGAGGCCGGCTCCCAATTCCGCATCGTGGTGGACCGGGATCGGCGGGGGGGCGAATTCTTCATGCTCCGGGTGGAGCTCAAGGACAGGTCGTACCTGGAGGACGAGGCCTTCGCCCAGGGGCTGGCGCGCAAGATGCGCGACGCCGTTCGCCACGCCACGGGCATCGCCCCCCGAGAGGTGGAGCTGGTGGCCCCGGGGAGCCTGCGCAAGTCAGTGGGCTCTGAGGAAAAGACGGTCCTGGTGCGCGTGGAAGACCGGCGCGGCAGGGAGTGAGACAGGGGGAAGTGGGGATGGGCGCCATGAAGATGGAAGGACTGCTGGAGGCCGCCATCTCTCGGGAGGCGGACGCTCACCGCATGTACACGGACCTCGCGGCGCGGATGACGGACGCCGGGGCCAGAGATGCCCTCCTGTTCATGGCTCGGGAGGAGGCGCGCCACCGGGATCTGCTGGAGGATTACCGGGGGGGGAAGGTGGGGGCGGGGGCCATCGGACTTCACGAGGCCGTGGACGCCCGCGTGGTGGAGGCCCTGGGCGCGCCGGAGTGGGGCCCTTCCCTCAAGCCCGAGGAGATCTTTCTCCTGGCTGCCCGAAAGGAGGGCGAGGCCCACGCATTCTACCGCGTACTGGCCGAGGCCCACCCCCCCGGGGAGGTGCGGGACCTCCTCCTTGGGCTCTCCCGGGAGGAACTGGCGCACAAAGAGAAGATGGAGTACTTGTTCGCCAACACGGCCTTCCCCCAGACGGACGGGGGGTAGGCGGGGCGCCTGCCCGACCCGGCCTCCCTGGCCCCGTGCGGCGTCTTCCGGGGCGGACCCGTGGCAATGCCCGCCTTTTCCAGTCTTCGGGTGCGACTGATCCTGCTGGTACTCTTGGCCGCGGTCCCTGCGTTGGGGCTCATCCTCTGCGCGGGGATCACCCGGCGGTGTCCGGCCGTCCTCGACGCCAAGGCCTGCGCCATGGACATGGCCGGTCACGCCTGGGGGATGGAGCAACGCGTGGCCGGGGACGCCCGTTGGGACTCGTGGGGGTGAAGATCATGGAATCCCTGGTCTGCAAGCATTGTCATCAGATCCCGGCCCAAGAGGTGGGTATGCTGTTCGAGACGGACCTCAAGGCCGGTCTGTCTCTCTTCGAGATCAGGCGCCGCCAGGAGTACTTCGGCCCCAACTTGGTCAGCGAACGGGACGGCAGGGGATGGCTCATCCGATTCCTCCTGCAGTTTCACCAGCCCCTGGTATACATCCTCCTGGCGGCGACGGCCGTCACCCTGCTCCTGCAGGAGTGGGTGGACGCCCTGGTCATCCTGGGCGTGGTCGTGGCCAACGCGGTCATCGGCCTCATCCAGGAGTCCAAGGCCGAGAAGGCCATGGCCTCCCTGCGGCACATGGTGACCACCGAGGCCACCGTGATCCGGGACGGCAAGCGCTCGCGCGTCCCCTCGGCGGAGCTGGTTCCCGGGGACCTGGTGGTGCTTCAATCCGGAGACCGGGTCCCGGCCGACATGCGGCTGCACAGGGTGAGGGATCTCCAGATCGACGAGTCGGCCCTGACCGGGGAGTCGGTGCCCGTGGAGAAGACGTGGGAGATGTTGGCGGCCGAGACCATCCTGGCCGATCGCAGGAACATGGCCTACGCGGGCACCCTGGTGACGTACGGCCAGGCAGAGGGCATCGTGGTGGCCACGGGGGACCGCACCGAGGCCGGCCGCATCTCCCGGCTCATCGCCGAGACCGAGAGCCTGGCCACCCCGCTGACCCGGAGGATCGCGGCCTTCAGCAAGCTCCTGCTGGTGGTGATCCTGGGGCTGGCCGGCGTCACCTTCCTCGTGGGGTGGCTGCGGGGGGAGGCGGTCCTGGAGATGTTCAAGGCCTCGGTGGCCCTGGCAGTGGGCGCCATCCCCGAGGGCCTGCCCGCGGCCATGACCATCACCCTGGCCATCGGGGTGAAGCGCATGGCCCGGCGCAAGGCGATCATCCGCAAGCTCCCAGCGGTGGAGACCCTGGGGAGCACGACGGTGATCTGCTCGGACAAGACCGGGACGCTCACGGAGAACCAGATGACCGTCCAGGAGATCCGGGCCGGAGACGTCCTGTACAGCGTGACCGGCACCGGGTACGACCCCGAGGGTTCCGTGCTCCTCGACTCGGAACAGGTGGACGCCGCATCGATCCCGGCGTTGTCCGAATGCCTCACGGCGGGGCTGCTGTGCAACGAGTCGCAGCTCATCCGGTCCGACGGCCGCTGGTCCGTCCAGGGGGACCCCACCGAGGGGGCCCTCATGGTGGCGGCCAGGAAGGGGGGACTCCAGGAGGAGGACGTCAAGGGCCGCCTGCCTCGGCTGGACATGGTGCCGTTCGAGTCGGAGCGGCAGTACATGGCCACCCTCCACGGGACGGGGCCCGAGGCCGAGACCCTGATCTACATCAAGGGCGCGGTGGAGAAGGTCCTGGAGCGCTGCTCGGATGAACTGCGCAGCGACGGGGCCGCCATGCCGCTGGACCCCGCCCCGGCCCTGCGGGCCGCCGAGGAGATGGCCGCCCGGGGGCTTCGAGTCCTCGCCTTCGCCCGCAAGTGGTGCGCGGACTGCCACGTCAAGTTCGGACATGGGGATGTGGCCTCGGGGCTCACCTTCCTCGGTCTGCAGGGCATGATCGACCCCCCCCGGAGAGAGGTGATCGAGGCCATCGCCCGGTGCAGGGACGCCGGCATCCGCGTGAAGATGATCACGGGGGATCACGCCCTGACGGCCTCGGCCATCGCCCGGGAGATCGGACTGGGCCACGGCGCCGGCGGCGACAACCCGCTTCAGGAGGCCGTGACGGGCGTTGATCTGTCCCGGTTCACGGACGAGGAGCTGATCCAGGCAGTGGACCGCTTCTCGGTCTTCGCCCGGGTGGCCCCGGAGCAGAAGCTCCGGCTGGTGGAGGCCCTCCAGGAGCGGGGGCAGGTGGTGGCCATGACGGGCGACGGGGTGAACGACGCCCCGGCCCTGAAGAAGGCGGACATCGGCATCGCCATGGGGATCACGGGGACCGACGTGTCCAAGGAGACCGCGGACATGATCCTCACGGACGACAACTTCGCCACCATCGTATCGGCCGTGGAGGAGGGGCGCCGCGTCTTCGACAACCTGATCAAGTTCATCACCTGGACCCTGCCCACCAACGGGGGCGAGGGGCTGGTCATCCTGGCCGCCATCTTCGCCGGCGTCACGCTCCCCATCCTCCCCGTACAGATCCTCTGGATCAACATGACCACGGCCGTGCTCCTGGGGCTCATGCTGGCCTTCGAGCCCATGGAGCCCGACGTGATGAGGCGGCCCCCCCGGGACCCGGGGAGTTCCATCCTCTCCGTGGACCTCGTCTGGCGGGTGGTCCTGGTGAGCGCCATCCTGCTGGCGGGGGCCTTCGGCCTCTTCGTCTTGGAGACGCGGGCCGGGGCCAGCGTGGCCGAGGCGCGGACAGTGGCCGTGAACGTGTTCGTGATGGTGGAGCTCTTCTATCTGTTCAACTGTCGCTCCCTGACACAGTCCATGGGGCGGATCGGCATTCTGTCCAACCCCTGGGTCCTCGTGGGCAGCGGCGCCATGATCCTCCTGCAGCTCCTGTTCACGTACGCCCCTTTCATGAACGCCGTGTTTCATACCACCCCCATCGGGGTCAGGGCGTGGATGGAGATCATGGCAGTGGCCCTGGGAGCCTACATGCTGGTGGGCATGGAGAAGTGGCTGCGCCGGGCCTTCAGGGTGCGGCGGGCGGGATCGGCCCCCAGGGATCCGGGGCGATTCGCTCCCGGATGAGCCGCTTGTTGATCTTCCCCACGCTGGTCTTGGGGATCTCCTGGACCATCTCGATGCGGTCGGGGACGGCCCACTTGGAGAGCCTCCCTGCCTGCGCCATGCCATCGAGGAAGGCCCGGATCCCGCCGGGGAGGTCCTCCTCCCCGTGCCCGGGCCTCGGGACCACCAGGGCCGCGGGCCGCTCCCCCCATTTCTCGTGGGCCACTCCGATGACCGCCACCTCCAGGACGGCGGGATGTTGGCTGATGAGGCTCTCCAGCTCCAGGGAGGAGATCCACTCGCCCCCCGACTTGATGACGTCCTTGAGCCGGTCGGTGATCCGGACGAACCCCTCCGGGTCCTGATGGGCGACGTCTCCGGTGTGGAGCCATCCGCCCCGCCACAGCTCCTCGGAGCGGACCGGGTCCCCATAATACCCCTGCGTGAGCCAGGGTGCGCGCACCACGATCTCCCCAGAAGTCTGCCCGTCCCGGGGGATTGCCTCTCCCTGCTCGTCCACCAGCTTCAGGTCCACCAGGGGGATGGGGAATCCCGTCTTGACCCGCACGGGGATCTGTGCCTCGGTCTTCCACCCCAGCATGGGGGGCTTGAGGTTGCAGACGGTCAGCACCGGGCACGTCTCGGACATGCCGTACGCGGCGTACGCGTCGATGCCCATCTCCAGGGCTTGTCTGGCCAGTCCCTCGGGAAACGAGGCGCCGCCCACCATGACCTTCCAGCGGGAGAGGTCCGTCCCCCGCGCCGCAGGATGGTTGAGGAGCATGTGGAGGATGGTGGGCACGCAGTGGGAAAAGGTGACGCCCTCCTGGTCGATGAGCCTCAAGATCAGTTCGGGGTCGAACCGGCCGGGGTAGACCTGCTTGGCCCCCATGAGGGTGGCCACGTACGGGTAGCCCCAGGCGTGGACGTGGAACATGGGCGTGATGGGCATGTACACGTCTGTGGACTGGAAGCGGCCCTGGGCCGTGAAACTCGCCATGGCCATGGCCGTGGCCAGGGTGTGGAGTACCAGCTGCCGGTGGCTGTAGAAGACCCCCTTGGGATCGCCGGTGGTGCCCGTGGTATAAAAGAGGGTGGCCTGGGCCTCCTCCGGAAACTCGGGGAACGGGAAGGTGTGGGGGGCCCCGCGGAGCAACTCCTCGTATTCCCCCCGCAGGGGCAGGCTGCTCCGGCCTGCGGCCCCGTCGGACAGCAAAACGAAGCCCTCCACGGTGGCGAGCTTGGGAGCGATTCCCTCCAGCATAGGGAGGAAGTCCTCGTGCACCAGGACCCAGCGGTCCTGGGCGTGGTTCATGGTGTAGAGAATCTGTTCCGGGTTCAGGCGGATGTTCACGGTATGGAGGACGGCCCCCATCATGGGAACGGCGAAGAAGCACTCCAGGTAGCGGTGGGAGTCCCAGTCCAGGACCGCCACCGTGTCCCCGGGTTCAACCCCGAGATGGGCCAGGGCCCCGGCGAGCCCGTGAATCCGTCGGTACAGATCCGCGTACGTCAAGCGCACCCGATCCCGGTACACCACCTCCTGCTGCGGGGCGTACAGGATGGGCGTGTGCAGGATCTGCTTGATGAGCAGGGGATACGCGTACGCCGAGGGGCTCCTTTGGATCAGCTTGACGCCGGCCATGCTTCGACCTCCAGGCAACAGCCAACTGGCAGTGGGGAGCGGGGCACGCCCCTTGAATGCCCACGGGGCGGGTCCGGCAAGGCGTCACGGCTGCGGGCAAAGGAGGTACTTGAGCCCCACGCGGGATTCGAAGAGCGAGAAGGCCTCCCTCCACCTCTCCAGGGGGAATACCCCGGAGACGAGGGGCCCCAGCCTGACCTTCCCGTCGTTGAGCAGGGCAACGGCCTTCTCCCATGAGCCGTGGTGATGGGCGAAACTCCCCCGGACCTGGATCTCCTTGAAGGCCACCCGGTCAAGGTCCAACTCCACCCCCTTGCCCAGGAGCCCCACCTGGACGATCTCTCCGCCCCGCCTGACCCATTCCAGGGAGGCGGCCACGGCCGCAGGGGCCCCCGAGCACTCGAACAGGACATCCGCGCCCTTGTGCCGGTCCAGGGCGCCCAAGGCCGCCTCAACGACCCTGCCCTGGGCGCCGGCCCAGGCGTCCACCCCCAGATCCTCTCCCAGCCGGAGCCTCTCCCCGTCGTGCTCGGCCCCCACCAGGACGACCCGGGCCCCCGCGGCCCGGCAAACCTGGGATACGAGCAGCCCGATGGGGCCCGGCCCCGTCACCAGGGCCACCTGTCCCGGCCCCAGGGACGAACGCTCCATCACCGCGTGGGTCGCGCAGGCCAGCGGCTCGCACAGGGCCCCCTCCTCGAAGGAGACGTGATCGGGCAGCCCGTGGAGCGCACCGTGGCGCACCGCGACCAGGTGAGCGAAGCCCCCATCCCTGGCGTATCCCAAGGCCTGCCTCTCCTCGCAGCGCTGCGTCTCGCCGGCCAGGCAGTGGATGCAACGGCCGCAGAACGCCGCCGCCGACTCCACGGTCACCCGGGCCCCCTTCTTCCAGCCCCCCACGCCCGGCCCCAGGGCGGACACCACGCCGCAGAACTCGTGGCCCAGGGTCACGGGCGGCCGGACCTTGGGGAAGAGGTCGTGGTAGATGTGGACGTCGGTGCCGCAGACCCCCGCGCATCGGACCTGGACCAGGACCTCCCCCGGGCCCGGGCAGGGGGGCTCGACGTGGACGATCTCCACGTGGCCCGGCCCCCGCTGCAGTTTCCTCAGCGCCTTCATGCGGCCTCGTCCACGGAGCGGCACAACGCCCCGGCTTCCGCGCCGTTCAGTAATCTGGCAACTGGCAATGGGAAATGCTCGTCACGCCGACATCCATCCCCCGTCCACGAAGAGCACGGAGCCGGTGAGGTAGTCCGACGCCGCAGATGCCAGAAACACGGCTGTCCCACCCAGGTCGGACGGCACCCCGGGCCGACCCAGGGGGGTCCTGGAGGTCACCCAGGCCGCCCGCTGGGGGTCCTGGAATACGGCCTCGGTCATGTGGGTCCGGAAATAGCCTGGTGCGATGGCATTGACCCGGATGCCGTGGGGGGCCAACTCCACGGCGAGCTGCTTGGTCAGGGCGTACACACCTCCCTTGGTGGCCCCGTACACGGAGATGTTCTGGATCCCCACCTGCGCTGAGAGGGATGCCGTATGGATGATCTTGCCCCCACCCCCCCGCTGGACCATGTGCCGGGCCACCCGCTGGGTGAGGAAATAGACGCCCCGGAGGTTGACGGCCACCACTCGATCGAACTCCTCCGGCGTGACCTCGAAGAACGGCTTGCGGACATTGATGCCGGCATTGTTCACCAGCACGTGGACGGTGGGAAAGGCCTCCAGGGCGGCCCCCACGAGCCGGTCCAACTCCTCCAACCGGGCCACGTCGGCGGCCACGGCGATCACCCGGCGCCCCGTCTCCGCGCCGATGGATCGGGCCGCATCCGAGAGTTCGGCCTGGGTGCGGCTGACCAGGACCAGGTCCGAGCCGGCCTCGGCCAGGGCCCGGGCCATGGCCAACCCCAGGCCGCGGGCCCCCCCCGTGACCAGGCTCACCTTGCCCTCCAGGGAAAAGAGTCGGGATGCGCCTCCCATCACCACGCCTCCTGGAAGATGGACCGGACGTCCTCTTCCGACAGGTCCCGGGGATTGGGGACGAACAGCCGGGCCTGTTTCATCCCCCCCGCCACCAGGACGGGGAGGGCGTCCTCGGGGATGCCGTACTCACGCAAGCGGTACGGGACCCGGATGGTCTCCAGGAGTTCCTGGACCGCCACGGCGGCCAGCTCCGCCGCCTCGATCAGGGGCAGGCCCTCCACGTCCCTGCCCATGAGGGACGCGATGGCGGCGAACCTCTCGGGGTTCCCCGGCACGTTGAATCGCATGATGTGGGGCAGGAGGATGGCGTTGGAGCGGCCGTGGGACATGTGGTACTCGGTCCCCAGGGGATACGACAGGCCGTGAACCGCGCCCAGCCCTCCGCTGGCGAAGGCCAGGCCGGCCAGGGTCGCGGCCAGGGACATCTGGTACCGGGCCTCCAGGTTGCTCCCCTTGGACCATGCCGCCGGCAGGTATCGGGCGATGAGGGAGATGGCCTTCTCGGCCAGGACGTGGGAGAACGGGGTCGCATTCATGGAGACATACGTTTCCACGGCGTGCACCAAGGCATCGATGCCCGTGTCCGCCGTGACCCGCTGGGGCATGCTCAGGGTCAGCAGGGGGTCCACGATGGCCACATCCGACAGGGCGAACGTGCTGTACACCGCCTTCTTGGTGTGCTCCGCCTCATCGGTGAGGACGAAGACGCGGGTCACCTCGCTGCCGGTCCCGGCTGTGGTGGGCATGAGGATCTTGGGGAGCCCCCGCTGCCTGATCAGCTCCATGCCGCAGTACTCCAGGATCCGGCCCGGATTCGCGGCCATGAGGGCCACCCCTTTGGCCACATCCAGGGAGCTCCCCCCCCCGATGCCCAGGATCAGGTCGCACCCCTCGGCCTTGGCCCGCTCGGCGCCCAGGTCCACGGCCCGGGCGGGGGGCTCGGGCTCCACCTGGTCGAAGAGGACGTGCGGGATGCCGGCGCCGTCGAGGGAGTCCAGCGCGGGTTGGAGGAGCCCGGCCTTGACCACGCCGGGGTCGGTCACCACCAGGACCTTCCGCCCGCCCAGGATCTGGACCTCTGCGGCCAAGCCCCGGGCCGCCCCCAGGCCGAAGAGGAGCTTGTTGGGGGCGTACAAGGTGTGGGTCTTTTCCTGGATCATGCCGGTCATGAGGACCTCCTTAGTCGGTTCGGAATGCAGCATGCAAATGCGACGTGCGCGCGTGCGGGGCCGCAGTCCCCAATGCGCCTCCATCCCCTACGGACGCCGTCTGAACTTCTCCTCCAGGCTTCCGTAGATCCCCTTGGGGAGGAAGATGATCAGGAGGACCAAAGCGACGCCGTACACGATCTGGGAGATCCCGATGAACTTGGCCCCGTATGCGACGCGGATGTACTCCTCCAGCACCACGATGAGGGCCGTGCCCACGGTGGGGCCCCAGAGGCTGAACATCCCGCCCAGGATGGCCTTGAACGCGATGTCCAGAGAGGGCGCCACCCCCGAGAGGGTGTGAGGGTTGAGGTACGTCACGTACTGGGCGTACAGGACCCCGCCCACGGCGGTGACAAAGGCGCTGATCATGGTGATCCGCAGCTTGTAGCGGATGATGCGGACCCCCAGGGTCGAGGCGGCGATCTCGTCCTCGCCGATGGCCCGGAGGGCCTTCTGCATCCGCGAGCGGTCGATGAGCTTCCAGATGAGGAGGGCCCCCAGCAGGAAGGCGAGGGCCATGTAATAGAAGTAGATCTTCTCCTCGGCCTGCATGGCCACGAGGGAGGTACCCGCCCGCTTGAGGGTGAAGCCCAGAGACCCCCCGGTCTGCTCCCGGAAGGCCACCAAGAGAAGGGCGATGATCTCCCCCAACGCCAGGGTCGTCAAGGCGAAGTAGTCCCCGATGACCCCGAAGCGGAAGCAGCCGTATCCGATGATCAGGGCCAGCCCCACGGCCAGGAACCCTCCCAGGAGCATCCCGATCCACGGGGAGACCGTGTAGAAGTTGTACAAGAGCCCCGCCGTGTACGCCCCCAGGCCGATGAAGGCCCCGTGCCCCAAGGATACCAGCCCAAAACGCCCCATGTACGACCACGCCGTGGCGATGAAGGCCCAGATGAAGATCAAGGTGGCGATGTGCAGGACATAGGGCGACGGCGCCGCCATGGGGAATAGGATGACGCCGATCAGGACCAAGGCGGGTATGATGCGGCCCAACGCTGTCTCCCTGTCTACCTGGCGCCCCTGGCCCCCAGCAAGCCCTGGGGGCGGACCAGGACGACGATGATGAAGATGACCAGGGCCACGATCTCGGCGATCTCCGTGGAGGTGAGCACCGCCGAGACGGCGGTGACGATGCCGATGATGAAGGCCCCGATGAATCCGCCCAGGAGGTTTCCCATGCCCCCCAGGACCACGATGATGAAGGCCATGAGCGTGAAGCTTCCCCCGAAGTGGGGGTGCACGGAGTAGATGGGGGAGAAGAAGGCCGCGATGAGACCCGTCAGGGCCCCCCCCACGATGAGGGTGATGATGTAGATCCCCCGCGGGTCGATGCCCATGAGCCGGGCGCATTCGGGATCCTGCGCGATGGCCCGGATGGCCAGCCCCGTGTAGGTCCGCTGAAGGAAGAGGTAAAGTCCCAGGAGCACGAGCAGGGCCCCCAGGAAGGCCAGGAGGCTCGACGCCTTAAGGTAGACGTTTCCCACGCTCAGGATGGGCAGCGGGACCTGCATCCCCCGCAGATCCGCCCCCCAGATCACGTGGGCCAGGTTCTCGAAGACGATGATGAGTCCGGCCAGGGCCAGGAGCTGATTGAGGCGGTTGGCCTTGAGGAGGGGATTGATCACGGCAAGCTGGAGCAGCGCCCCCCAGAGGGCCATGGTCACAACGGCCACCCCGCACGACAGCAGGAAGGGGACTTTGGCCAGGGCGGTCAAGGTGTAGATGACGTACATGCCCAGCATGACGCACTGGCCGTAGGCCATGTGGATGACCTTCACCACGCCGAAGATGAGGTTGAGGCCGAAGGCGAGGAGGGCCAGGACCCCACCGAGGAGGATGCCGTTGACCAGGGCGTTGAGGAGCAGGACGGACATGGATTCACAACCCCAGATAGGCCTGTCGGATATAGGCCTCCTGTCCGAAGGCCTCCCGGTCCCCGGCCAGTTTGACCCGGCCCGATTCCAGCAAGTACGCACGGTCGCACAGGCTCAAGGCCTTGCGCACGTTCTGTTCCACCATGAGGATGGAGTAACCTTGCCTCTTGATCTGGTCCACGAAGGCGAAGAGCAGGGACACGATGAGGGGGGCCAGACCCGAGGAGGGTTCATCCAGCAGGACGAGCGTGGGTCGGGACATGAGGCTGCGGGCGATGGCCAGCATCTGCCGCTCCCCGCCGCTGAGGGTGTCGGCCATCTGCCGGTGCCGCTCCTGCAGACGCGGGAACAGTATGTAGATCTCCTCCAGGCTCTTGGCCGCCTGCTCCCTGGCCCGCCGGGGATAGGAGCCGATGCGGAGGTTCTCGGCCACGGTGAGCTGGGGGAAGATCCTCCCCCCCTCGGGGACGTGGGCAATCCCCATCTCCACGATACGATGGGCGGAGAGCCGCTCGATGGCCTTCCCCTGGAACAGGACCCGCCCCCTGCCGGCGGGCTGGAGCCCCGTGATGGCCTTGAGCAGGGTGCTCTTGCCCGCCCCGTTGGGACCCACGGTGATGACGGTCTCCCGTTCCCCCACCCGCAGCCCCAGGCCGAAGAGGGCCTGAAACTCCCCGTAGAAGACGTCGATGTCCTGGACCTCCAGCATTCAAATCACCCTGCGCCCTGATCGCCGTTTATCGTCCATGATTCGTCGTTCGTCGGAGAAACGGCAGACACCCCCGCTGCTCCACCGTCGCCGGACGCCGAGTGATCGTGCCCCACTCCCCACTGCTTTTCATTATCACCCCCGCTTCAGCCTTCCTCTTTCCCCAGGTACGCCTCGATGACCCTTTCGTCCCGGGCGATCTCCTCCGGGGTACCCTCGGCGATGACCTCCCCGTAGTCCAGGACCGTCACCCGCTCCACCAGGTTCATGAGGGCGCCCATGATATGCTCCACCCAGATGATGGTGATTCCCAGCTCCGTGTGGATCCTCCGGAGGACGGCCGATGTCTCCAGGATCTCCTCCTGGTTGAGGCCGCTCATGATCTCGTCGGCCAGGAACAGGCGCGGCCGCGTGGCCAGGGCCCTGGCCATCTCCAGCCGCCGGAGGTTTCCCGCGGTGAGCTTCCCCGGGAAGGCCGCGTCGTCCACTCTCAATCCCACGAATTCAAGCCACTTGCTGGCCGCGTCCCGGGCCCCCTGCTCCGAGATCCCGCGCGCCTCTTCGCCGAACAGGACGCCCACCATCACGTTTTCCAGGATCGTCATCTCCCGAAAGGGACGGGGAATCTGGAACGTCCGGGCCAGCCCCGCGTGGCAGATCCGGTCCGGGGTCCACAAAGTGATGTCCTCACCGCGGAGCATCACGCGACCGGACGTGGCCGGGTACACGCCGGACAGGACGTTGAAGAAGGTGGTCTTTCCCGACCCGTTGGGGCCGATGAGGCCGCGGAACTCCCCCTCCTTCACCGAGACATGGACCCGGGACAAGGCCTGGAAGCGGCCGAAGGACCTGCTCACGGAGATGGCTTCGATCATGGGGATCTCACGGGCCATGGCAACGGGGAGTCCACTCCACGCAGTCGAGCCGAACAGCAAGCATGCCGACTATCGAATATGGAACAAGGAATGACGCTCCGGGCGGTCCTCCGCTCGTTCGGCGCAACTGCGCTCATCTCCTCCGCACAGGAGACCCGTTGGACATTCTGCGGTTCCTTGTCCGATATTCGACCGGCTTGCACCCGGTGTCCGTCGTCCGCCACACCGAGCTTCTCCAAGATCCGGCTACTTGCCGGCCAGTGGGTTTGCAGCCGGCATGGGGATCTTGGGTTCCGTCGACATCATCCCCTTGGGCCAGACGATCTCCACCTTCTGGTCCACCCACTGCATGACCACCGGGTACGACGCCAGGTTCTGCCCGGCGAACTCATGCTCCGGCGGGGCGAACTTCATGCCGTAATACGCCGGCGAGTCTCCCTCGGGGATCTCCATCTCCAGGGCGGCCTTTCGGATGTTGTCGGGCGTGGGCGCGCCGAATTTCTGCACCGTGTGGTCCAGGGTCTTGAGGAGCATCCAGGCGTGGCCGAACCCCATGGTGGCGTGGGAGGGAGGCGAGTCCTCCTTGTACTTGTCGTTGTACCGCTTGAGAAACTCCTTGACCGTGGCCCCCAACTCCGGCTTGAGCTTGGTGACGAAGTTCTGCGCCGGCGGACCGTCGATGTTGTACAGGAAGCTCACCAGCTCCTTGCCCAGCTGCTTCTCCAGGTTGGGGAAGTTGGCGTACCCGGCCCCGTGCCCGATGATGGCCTTGGTGGTAAGCCCCAGTTCCCGGGCCTGTTTGACGAACAGGACGATGTCCGGGTAGTACCCGGTGTGGAGGATGGCGTCGGGCTTGGCCGCCTTGAGCTTCAGGATGAGGGCCGAGAGGTCGTTGGCCTTGTGGTTGTACCCCTCGTGGTGAACCACGTTCATGCCGTACTTCTTGGCCGCCTCGATGTTGGCAACCTGAACGCTGGTACCGTACGGCCCGTCCTCGTAGATGACCGCGAGCTTCATCTGCTTGGGGTCCGAGTACCCGAACTTGGAAAGGTTGTCCTTGACCATCTCCACCGAGGTCTTGCCCCACTGGGATCCCATGGGTTGGGGCCGGAACACATACTGCTGGTTGCGCCCCTTCACCACGGCGTCAGAAATGGCGATGGTGATCCACAGGATGGTCTTGTTCTTCTCGCAGATGGGGGCCAGAGGCGTGGCGATGGCGCTGGAGTAGATGCCCAGGATGATGGGAACCTTCTCCACATTGATGAGCCGCTCGGCCTCCCGGATGGCCACGTCCGGGCTGGACTGGGCGTCGGCCACCACCGGGACCAGCTTGTACTTGCCGCCGGCTCCCCCCTTCTCGTTCCACATGTCGATGGCGATGAGCGCGCCCCGATGGCCCGCCTCGGCGCCCGCCAGGGCAAAGGCGCCGGTGAGGGAGTTGAGCACTCCGATCTTCAACTGCTCCTGGGCCCGGGCCTGGGGGACCAGCCCCAAGGCCAACAGACCGACGATCACGACCAGTGTCAGGGCCTTCTTCATGGCACACCTCCTCCGCATCTTGGCGTCATAAGGTGAACATGCTCCCATGCGCATCCGTCCTCGGGATTTTCGCTCTATAGCACCCCCGGCGGACGTTTGTCAACCGCCCGCCCCGTCCCTCCGCAGGAGGTCCTTTCGCACCTTGCCCCCGGGGTTCCTGGGGAGGGCAGATTCCAGGAACTCCACGAACTTGGGCACCTTGTACCGGGCCAGGTGCTCGGCGCAAAAGGCCCGGATCTCCTCCTCCGAGGCGCTCTCCCCCTCCTTGAGGACCACGTACGCCTTGACCTGCTCTCCGAAGATCCGGTCCGGCACCCCGACCACGGCCGCCTCCAGGGTCTTGGGAAAGGCGTAAAGGACGTTTTCCACCTCGACGCAATAGATGTTCTCCCCGCCCCGGATGATCATGTCCTTCTTGCGGTCCATGAGCCACAGGTATCCATCCTCGTCCACCCGGGCCAGGTCGCCGGTGCGGAGCCAGCCGCCGCCAAAGGCCTGTCGGGTGGCCTCCGGGTCCTCCCAGTACCCCCGGGCCACGGCCGCCCCACGCAGGAGCAGCTCGCCGACCCGACCGGGCTCCGCGTCCTGTCCTCCCTCGCCCACGATGCGGCATTCGGTGCAGGGTGTGGGGAGCCCCACGGACCCGGCCTTGCGCAAGGCGTCCTCGGGCGGGAGGGCATACTGGAGGGAAGTCCCCTCGGTGAGCCCCCCCGCGTTGATCAGGGCGGCGCCGGGAAAGGCTGCGGCCAACCGTTGGATCAACTCCGGGGCGGACGGGGCCCCCCCGTACACGATCTTGCGGAAGGACTCCAGGCGATGCATCCCGAAGCTGGGGTGGATGAGCATGAGCCAGTAGATGGTGGGCACCGAGATGCTCAGCGTCACCCGCTCCCGCTCCATGACGGCCAGGGCCTCCTCGGCCTTGAAGGCCCGCATGAGCACTGTGGCCCCGCCCATGTACAGGCTCCTGGCCAGTTGGGTGTGCAGGCCCGTGACGTGGAAGAGGGGGACCATGATGAGGTCCACGTCCTCCGCCGTCGATCCGAAGACCCGAGCGCACGCCTGGGCCGTGTTTACCACGTTGCGGTGGGTCAGCATGACCCCCTTGGGGAGCCCCGTGGTCCCCGAGGTGAAGATGATGCTGCAGAGGTCTCCCTCGGGGATCTCTCCTGCGGGGGGCCTGGGGGCGCTCTCGCCCGCAAGCAGCGATGAGAAAGAAAGGGTGTCCGGGACGGCCTCCCCCACGTGGAAGCCGGCGCGCATCCATGGGGCCTCCGCCCGCAGGGGCGCGGCCTCGGGCCAGGTTTCGTGGGATGCGAACAGGAGCACGGGGCGCGCCTTCTGGATCTGAAAGCGCAGCTCGGCGCTCTTGAGCCGGGCGTTGAGGGGAACGAACACGGCGCCCAGGGCCGTCACCGCCAGGTACAGGACCACGAACTCCGGGCAGTTGTGGAGGAGAACGGCCACCCGGTCTCCGGCCTTCACCCCCCAGCGCGTCCCCAGGGCCCGAGCCGTCCGGTTGACCCGATCCTCCAGATCCCGGTAGCTCCAGCGGCCCTCGTCGCTGACGAGGCATGGCCGCTCGCCGTGGGCGTCCACGCTCTGGTAGAACATGGCGGGGACGCTGGCCGGCCGCTCCCGGTAGATGAGGAGGTCCTGCCCTTCAATGCGCTCGGTGACGACTCCCTCTCTGGGCCAGTTTCGCATGGCGCACATGGATCCCGGTCCTGCCCTCCCCGTGGCCCCCTCAATTCATGAACTGCCCGCCATTGACGTCGATGGTCTGTCCGTTGATGTACCCCGCATCGTCGGAGGACAGAAACACGGCCACCCGCGCCACGTCCTCCGCCACGCCGATGCGGCCCATGGGGATCCCTGCGAGGTAGCCCCGCCAGTCTCCCCCCGTGATCATCCGGGACATGTCCGATTCGATGGGCCCGGGTGCGATGGCGTTGACCCGGACACCGTGGGGCGCCAGGGCCTTGGCCAGGGACTTGGTGAGGCAGATGACCCCGGCCTTGGAGGCTGCGTAGTGCGCCCCCACGGCGATGCCGCCCACGCGGCCCGCCACCGAGGCCATGTTGACGATGACGCCGCTTCTTTGGCCCTTCATGACCCCCGAGACGGCCTGGGCGCACAGAAAGACCCCCTTGAGATTGACGGCCATCACCCGGTCCCATTCCCCCTCGTCGATCTCCTCCAACGGTGTCGTGTGACAGATCCCCGCGTTGTTCACCAGGATGTCGATGCGGCCCAGGCCCTCGAGCACCGTCCCGACCGCCGAGCGTACCTCCTGGCCCCGGGACACATCCACCCGCAGGGCCATCCCCCGGACGCCCGCTGCGCCCACCTGCGCGGCGACGGACTCGGCCCCCCGCAGGTCCGTGTCCCAGACCGCCACTTGGGCCCCCTCCCGGGCCAGGGCCAGGGCGATGGCCCGCCCGATCCCGGCCGCCCCGCCAGTCACGATACCCACCTTGCCCTCGCAACGCATGGTCCGTCCTCCTTGGGCCCGGTCGTATCCCTCCGTCAGGCGGCGGGGCGCCTCCAACCCCCTTCGGGCCCCGGGGCGATGAACCCGCCACCGGCGGCGATCAGCCCTGGGAATACTGCACGACCTCCACGGTATTTCCCTCGGGATCCCGCATGTACGTGCACCAGACTCCCTGCCGAACGTTCTGTGGCGGGGCGTTGAAGGCCACCCCCGCGGCCAGGAGCCGCTCGTATTCCTTGTGGACATCCGGGACGGCAAGGGCGAAGTGGGTGAAGCCCAGGTCGCACTGCCGCCTGCCGGGCCACGGCGCGCCCAGCGGGTTGTAGTACTGGAACAGCTCCAGGCGCAGGCCGTATCCACGCAGCATCACCATGTGACAGTGCGCCCCTTCCATGCCCACGACCCGCGAGAGGGCCTCGCCGCTTCGATGGTCCATGTCCCAGTCCACTTCGAACCCCAGCAGATCCCTGTAGAAGGCCAACGCACGGCCCATGTCGGCCACCGACAGAGCCACGTGATGGGTCGTCGCCTCCATCCGTCTTCCTTCCCCCTCAGCCCAGCTGGAAATAGACCCGTTTGACCTCTTCATCGTCCATGAGGTCCCGACTCGCCCCGTGAAGCCCGATGCGTCCGTGCTCCAGGATGTAGACCCGCTGCGTCAGCCCCATGGCCAGGCTGGCGTCCTGCTCCACCAGGAGGACCGTGATCCCCGTCTTCCAGATCTCCTGAATGCTGTTGGCCAGAAGGTTCTTGACCAGGGGGGAGAGCCCCATGGCGGGTTCGTCCATCATGAGGAGCCGCGGCTTGCTCATGAGGGAGCGGCCGATGGCCAGCATCTGCTGCTCTCCGCCGCTCAGGGTCCCGGACTCCTGGCGGGATCGCTCCCTGAGGATGGGGAAGAGTCCATAGACGTACTGAAGATCCCTGGCCATGCCGTCGGCATCCCGCCGGAGGAAGCCGCCCATCTCCAGGTTTTCGGCCACGGTGAACTCGGTGAAAAGCTGCCTGCGCTCGGGGCAGTGCACGATCCCCATGCGGATGATCTCGTGGGGTTTCCGGCCATCGATGCGCCGGCCCTCGAAGAGGATCTCCCCCGCCACCGGCACCAGGGCCGATATGGCCCTGAGCAGGGTGCTTTTGCCCGCTCCGTTGGGGCCCACCACCCCCACCAGCTCCTGGGCGTCCAGGGACAGGGACAGGCCGTTGAGGGCGATGGCCTTGCCGTACATGACCCGGATCTCCTTGACCTCCAGAAGATGCACTTCATCCTCTCCTTTCGCCCAGGTACGCCGTCACCACCTGCTCGTTTCGCAGGATCTCGGCCGGGGTGCCCTCGGCGATCTTCTGGCCGAAGACCACGGCCACCACCCGCTCCACCAGCTTGAGCAGGTCCCGGAGCCGGTGCTCGATGATGATCATGGTCTGGCCCCGCTCGTGCATCCTCCGGATGGCCGCCGAGAGGGTGACCGCATCCTCGGCGTCCAACCCCGAGAAGGGTTCATCCAGCAGCAGGATGTCGGGCTCCGTGGCCATGGCCCGGGCGATGTCCAGGAGCCGCAGCTCCCCGAAGGCGAGGTTCTTGGCCTTCTCGCCGAAGCGGTCGCCCAACCCCACCTCCTCCAGGAACTGCATGGCCACCTGCCATGGCTTTCGGCCCTGGTGGCGGTGGTGGCGAGCCCGGTGCGAGAAGCAGGGGATCATGACGTTTTCCAGGACCGCCATCTCCTTGAAGAGATCCACCAGCTGAAAGGTCCGGGACATGCCCCGGTTGACCACCTGAAAGGGCTTGAGGCCCGTGATCTCCTCTCCCTTGAACTTGACTCGGCCGGCATCGGGTTTGATGAAGCCCGTGATGACGTTAAACAGCGTGGTCTTGCCCGCCCCGTTGGGGCCGATGACGCCCACGAGATCTCCCCGTCGGACCTCCATGTCGAAACCCATCAGGGCCTGCAACCCTCCGAAGGACTTGCTCAACCCCTTCAACTCCAGGATGGTCTCCATAGACTCCGCTCCGTCCGTGGCGGCGACGTCACACCGGCTGCGTCTCCCGGGCGCGAATCCGCCCCAGGCCCCGCCCGATGAGGTCCCACAGCCCCTTGGGCGCGAACAGCACGATGAGGACAACGGCGCTGCTGTAAATGAGCAGGCGCAACTCCCCCAGGAACCGCAACGACTCGTTCACCAGGGTCAGAAGGTAGGCCCCGATGATGGGCCCGGTGATGCTCCCCATTCCGCCCACCACCGCCATCATGAGGACCAGGGCGGAGAGCGAATCGTGGGCCATCTCGGGCCCCACGTGCATCTGGGCGTGGCCGTACATGGCCCCGGCCAGACCGGCGATGGCCGCGCTGATCATGAACGCCACGATCTTGTAGAAGGTCGTGTTGATCCCGGAGCCCTCGCTGGCGGTCTCGTTCTCGCCGATGGAGCGCAGGATCAGCCCGAAGGAGGACTTGGACAGAAAAAAGAGAAAGACCACGCAAGCGATCATCAGGACCCCGGAGAAGTAGTAGTTCTCCAGGGGACCGCCCATCAACCCGTCGATTCCCGAGAGGCCCTCTTCGCCGCCGAAGAGCTTGTGGTCGATCATGATCCACTTGTACAAGAGGGTGGCGAAGCAGAAGGTCACCGAGGCGAAGTACGGCCCCCGGAGCCTCAAGGTGAAGGAGCCCACCAGGAACCCGCAAAGCGCCGCCACCAGCGCGCCCATGGGGAGGGTCGCCCACGGCCCCCAGCCCAAGTGCTTGTTCATGAGGGCCCCGGCGAACCCGGCCCCTCCGATGAAGAAGGCGTGGCCGAAGTTCACATTGCCCGTGAATCCGGTGAGGAGGTCCCAGCTGCAGGCGAGCAGCACGTAGTAATGGCACAAGAACAGGAGCTCCAGATGGTAAAACTCACCGAAGACCAGGGGCGCCAGCAGGACGCAGGCGCTGAAGGCGCCGAGCCCCAGCAGCCTGCGGCGCAAGAGCTTGGGACCGAAGAACTCCTCCCGAGTGGCCATATGCGCTCCTTACTCTCGCCGTCCCATGGATTGGATCAGCCTCGCACAGAGCTTCCCAGCGCCGTCAATGGGCCCGCTTGCCCAACAGCCCCCTCGGGCGGATCACCAGGACCACGATGATCGCCACCAAATAGACCATGTCGGGGTAGTTGGCCGATATGAGCCGGCTCACGACGGTCTCGGAATACCCCAAGAGCATGCCCGCGATGATGGCCCCTTCCACGCTCCCCAGCCCCCCGATGATGACCACGGCGAAGGCCTTGAACAGGGGGAAGGCCCACATGTTGGGCACCGCCTCGAGGATGGGGGCGATGAGCACCCCGGCCACGGCGGCCAGCGCCGCCGAGATGCCCATGGTGATCAGATAGACCCGCTCCGTCTGGATCCCCACCAGCACGGCCGCATCCACGTTCTGGGCCACGGCAGAGATGGACTTCCCCGTCCGCGTCCTGTGGATGAACAACCAGAGCATGACGACCAGAATGCCCGATACCAGGAATGTCAGGAGCTTCTGGTACGACACCAGGATGTCTCCGATGAGGACCTCACCCTCGATGAAGTTCTTGACCGCCTTGCCGTGCGGGCCGAAGAAGGCGTACATGAGTTCCTGAAAGAAGAGGGCGAAGGCCAGGGTGATGATGAGCACGTACACGTGGCGTTCCCGCATGGGCCGGATGCAGAAGCGGTCGATGACCATGCCCACGCCGGCCGTGCCCGCAACGGCCAGGGCCGCGGACAGAGGGACGTTGATCCCCAGGACGGACATGAAGGTGTAGCCCAAATACGCCCCCAGCATGTAGAACGCCCCATGGGAGAGGTTGATGATCCCGGCCACGCCGAAGATCAGGGTGAACCCCACGGATATGAGGGTGTACAGGGCCCCCCAGATGGTCCCCAGCACGAGGATGTCGACAAATGTGGTCATCGCGCCTCCCTTCGGAACGGGGGCCTGGCCGCCGGCCGTGCACCACGGGCGGCTGAATTCCGCTTCGTCACACTCGGGTTCGTGACCCCATCCCCACGCCTCCCTTTGCACAAGAGGGAACAAGTACGCCCCCTTGCCTGCAAGGGGCAGGGGGATGGGGTGTAACCCGCCGCTACTTCTTCACCCAGGGCGGAGGCACGTAGGGGCCGGTCTTGAACTGATCCGGCCACACGACCACCTGCTTTCCCCCTTCCTGCCACTGGACCATGGGCATGACATACCTTCCCTCCAGGAGGTCGTGGGACTCCTTGTCGAAGCCGATCTCGGGGTGCAGGACGCCCTTGTACTTGATGTCCTCCAACCCCGCGATGATGTCATCCGACTTGAGGGACTTCTTCTGCTTGATGACCTCGGCCAGCATGTAGACCGTGTCGTAGGTGAACCCGGTGGTGTACACGGGGTTCGTGCCGAACTGCTTGACGTACTTGTCCCACATGGGGATGGTCTTGTCGGTGAGCGGCGCCCGGGCGATGAAGTTGTACGTGATCTCCCCCAGACACTTGCCGCCCGTCATCTCCCAGTACTTGGAGTCCATGCCCTGGACGTTGCACAACCCCATTTCCGCGGCCTGGCTGTCCTGCCACGCCTTGGAGATGGTGATGCTTGCCGCATGGCTGACGATCTGGGCGATCCACTGGGCGCCCTTCCCCTTGATGGCCGCGAAGGTGGGGGAGAAATCCTTCACGTCCACGTCGAACATCTCATAGAAGACCACCTCGAGGCCGGCAGCCTCCAGATCCTTCTTGAGGTTGGGGCCGTACTCGTGGACCCACTTGGTGTTCTCGGCCAGGATGGCGAACTTCTTGTACCCCAGCTGCTTGTGGACGAACTCGGTGAGGAACTTGGCCGCCCACTTCTGCTGCCGGATGTCCGAGTTGATCATGTTGCGGAAGAAGTACTTGTACTTGGCGTAGTCCTTCTTGACGGCGTTGGTGAGGTCGATGGAGGCCGTTCCCGTGGCCACGTACACGATCTTGTACTGGGGCAGGAAAGGCTGTATGGCCAGGGCCACGCCGCTGGAGTACGCCCCCACGAGCACGTCGACCTTGTCCTCCAGCACGAGCTTCTTCATGGCCGTGATGCCCTTCTCGGGCTTGCCCTCGGTGTCGCCCACGACGATCTCGATCTTCTTGCCGTGGATGCCCCCCGCGGCGTTGATCTCCTCGGCGGCCATCTTGGCCGCATTGTGGATCCCCTGCCCCTGGGGGAGCTGAACCGGACCCAGGGAACCGATTCGGATGGTCTCGGCCTTGGCGAAATCCCGGTCGACGGCCAAGGCATGGCCCCCAGCCATGGAGAAAACCATGAGCCCACAGACGACGATCCAGCCCAATGCCCTTGCCTTCATGAGCGCACCTCCTGACGGTTAGAAGCGGTTGTCCGACTCGGCACTGCCTGGGCCCCATGGCCCCCACGCTTCGCTCGACGCCTTCCCATCACCCCCTTTTCCCCTCGGATCTCTCCTCCCGGGCTGCCTCCGCCCCTTGCTCACCAGGCCATCCACCCTCCGTCCACGCACAGGACCGCGCCGTGGACATAGTCCGACGCGGGAGAGGCCAGGAACAGAACGGCCCCCGCCAGGTCTTGGGGCCTGCCCCAGCGCCCGGCCGGGATCCTGGCCGTGATGGCCTGGAAGCGAACGGGGTCTCGCTGCAGCGCCTCGGTGAAACCGGTCTCGAAGAAGCCCGGGGCCACGGCGTTGACGTTGATCCCCTTGCCCGCCCAGTCGTTGGCCAGGGCCTTGGTCAGCCCTGCGATGCCGTGCTTGGAGGCGGCGTAGGCCGCGACGTTCATCCCCCCCTGGAAGGCCAGGACCGAGGCGATGTTGATGATCTTGCCCCGCCCGTTGCCCACCATGACGCGGGCTGCGGCCTGGCACAGGAGAAAGGCCGCGGTGAGGTCGATCTCCAAGGTGGCGTCCCAGTCGGCCTCGGGATAGTCCAAGGCCGGGGACCGGCGAATGATCCCGGAGTTGTTGACCAGGATGTCCAGGCCGCCCATGGCCTCGGCCACGGCCGGGACCACCCGCCGCGTCTGCTCCCGCACCGTGAGATCCGCCGCACGGTGCAGGTACCGCCTCCCCAAGGCCCGGACGGACCGCTCCACTCCGGCACGGGGCGTTCGGCTGACCACGGCGACGTCCGCCCCCGCCTCGGCCAGGGCCACGGCCACGGCCCTGCCCAGGCCGCTGGTGCCGCCCGTGACCAGGGCCACCTTTCCCTCCACGCGGAATGCATCCAGGATCATGGCCGCCTCTTCCATGGAAGACCGTGCCCCCGCTCACCCCGCACAGCACAACGGGGTATTGGGAGCGGCGATCCCGCATCGCTTCCCATCGAATTCGCATTCCTCTATCACGGGCGGGCATGGGATTTCAAGCCTCCCCGTCCCGTCCCGCGCCCGGAGCCGGGGCCGTCGTCCTCAGATTCAACGGCGGGGGGGGATGTGAATGGCCTCTTTGCTCCAGTCCAGGGCCGCCTCCATCACCGCTTCGGACAAGGTCGGATGCCCCTTGACCACCCCTCCCAGGTCTTCCACGGTCGCCTCCAGCCCCATTGCCAGGAGCCCCTCGCCCATGAGGTCCGTCGCATGCTCCCCCAGGATGTGGAGGCCCAGGATGCGCCCCAGACTCGCCTCGGCGATGATCTTGACGAACCCATCGGGCTCCCCCATGGCCATGGCCTTTCCGCTGCTGCCATACGGGAACCTGCCCACCCGCACGTCGAGCCCCCCGGCCCGGGCGTCCCGCTCCCTCAGCCCCACCGAGGCCACCTCCGGGAAGGTGTAGATGCAGCTCGGGATCCGATGGTAGTCCATCTCCCGGCACCGGCCCCGAGCGTTCTCCACGGCCACGATCCCCTCGGCCGAGGCGGCGTGGGCCAGCATCATCCCTCCCACGACGTCCCCCACGGCGTAGATCCCCTCGACGCAGGTCTCCATGCGCGCGTTGACCCGGACGAATCCCCTCTCCAGGGCAACGCCGATCCGCTCGAGGCCCAACCCTTCGGTGACGGGGACCCGGCCGGCCGCCACCAGGAGCCGATCCCCGGAGGCCCGATCCGCTTTTCCCGACGCGTCCCGGAAGGTCACCCCAACGCGCTTCCCCACGGCCTCCGCCCCAACCACCTCCACCGCGGTGACGATCTCGATGCCCCGCCTGGCCAATAGCAGGGTCAGGGCGCGGATGACCTCGTCGTCCTCGCCTGCGGCGATGGTGGGGAGCATCTCAAGCACGGTCACCTTGGATCCCAGCGCGTTGAAGATGCAGGCGAATTCCAGCCCGACGACGCCGCCGCCGATGACGATCAGATCGCGGGGGATCTGCTGGATCTCCAGGATCTGGTCGCTGGAAAGCACGCGCCTTCCGTCCACGGCCACCCCGGGGATGGCCGCGGGTCTGGAGCCCGTTGCCAGGATGATCGAACCTGCCCGATACGATCCCGGCTCATCCCCCCCGGCGACCCGGATGGCGCCGGCCTCGACCACAGACGCCTCTCCCCGCACGAGCCGCACGCCGTTGGTCTGGAGCAGTTTGGCCACGCCCCGGGTCATGGCCCGGACCACGTCGTCCTTGCGGGCCACCATGCGCCTGAGATCAACCCGCAGGGCGTCTCCTCCCTCGTACACCGATGACGAGCGGACCTTGAGGAGGGGCTTGACGTCGGACAGGAAGCACTTGGTGGGGATGCACCCCCGGTTGAGGCAGGTCCCCCCCAGGCGCTCCTTTTCCACGACGAGGACTTTGGCGCCCAGCTGGGCAGCCCGGATGGCCGCCACGTATCCCCCCACCCCGGCGCCCACGACGGCCACGTCATACGCCCCCTCTCCCCGGGGGGGCGCCGCGGCGCTTCCCGCCGGAGGAGGGGCGGTCGCCGACGAGGCGCCCTCGGCGGCGGGAAGCGCGGCCAGGGATTCCCCCTCGTGCAGGATGACCCCCACCACCGTCAGCACCGGGATCTCCACGCCCTCGGGCACCAGGATCCTCCCCAGTGTGCCCGAGGCCGGCGACTCCACCTCGGTGGTGACCTTGTCCGCCTCCACCTCGAAGAGGGGCTCCCCCTTGACAACGGGGTCCCCCTCCTTCTTGAACCACTTGAGGATGGCCCCCTTCTCCACGGTGATGCCCAGCATGGGAAACACGACTTCCGTCGCCATGGCAAGCCTCGGGTTCGGTCGATCTTCAGACCTGCAGAAAGGCGTACGCCGGGTTCTCCAGCCTCCCCTTGAAGGCCTGAAGGAAGGCGGCGGCCAGGGTCCCGTCGATGATCCGATGGTCCACCGAGAGGCCGAAGCAGGTCACGGGTTTGGTCCGGACCTGCCCGTCCACCAGGGCCAACCGCTCCTCCATCTTCCCCACCGACAAGATGCCGCTCTGGGGCGGGTTGAGGATGGCGGTGAAGCAGGTGATGTCGAACTGGGCGAGGCTCGACACCGTGAATGTGCCCCGCTCCATCTCCTCCAGGGTGAGCCGCCCGGCCCGGGCCCGCTCCACCAGGTCGGCCCGCGCGCGGGCGCTCTGGGCCAGGCCCAGCTCGTCGGTGCGGCGGATGGCGGGGACCAGGAGCCCCTCCTCGGATGCCACGGCAAGACCCACGTTGATCTCGGGGTGGACCACCGCCGACTCTCCGTCCACCCGGGCGTTGAGCAGGGGGAACTCCCGGATGGTGAGTGCCGCGGCCTTGAGGATGAAGTCGTTGAGGGAGACCCGCACCCCGTGGTCCCGCTCCAGCGCCGCCATCACGTCCGACCGAAGAGCCAGCAGCCGTCCCATTTCCACGTCGGTGAAGAAGTAGATGTGGGGGGCGGTGAAGGCGCTCTCGCTCATGCGCCTGGCGATGGCCCGGCGCATGCGGCTCATGGGGATGGTCTGGCCCAACCCCACACCGCCCCAAGCGCTGCGGGGCGGGCGGGGGGAGGCCGCCTCGGTCCTTGCCCCGGATGGGACGTCCCGCAGAAAGACGCGCCCCCCCGGGCCGCTTCCCGGCACGCCCTCCAGGGAGATGCCCTCCCCATGAGCGAACCGCATGGCCAGGCTGGTGGGCCGAAGGGGAGACGGGCCCGCGTCCCCTCTCCGGGGAAGCAGCGGTGCGTGCACACGGGCCTGCACGTCCCGCAGCAGTATGCTTCCGCCGGGACCCGAGCCTCGGAGCTCCGCCAGATCGACGCCGTGGGTTTTCGCCAGTTTCCTGGCCGCAGGCATGGCTCGAATGATCATGGCTCCTCCTCCGATCCCCTCCGGGCCTTCACGCGTAGGCCATGACGCGCCGCACCGCCTCCAGGACGTCCTCCTCGTCGGGGATGTAGGCCTTTTCCAGGGGCGGGCTGAAGGGCACGGGGGTGTCCGGCGAGCAGACCCTCGCCACCGGCGCGACCAGGCTGTCCAGGGCCTCTTCCGCGACCAAGGCCGAGATCTCGGCCGCCACGCCCGCCGTCAGGTGCCCCTCGTCAGCCACGATCAGCCGACCCGTCTTCCGCACGGAGCTCAGGATCGCCTCCTTGTCCAGGGGCGTCAGCGTCCTGGGATCGACCACCTCCATCTCCACCCCTTCCTTCTCCATGTCCGCGGCCACCTTGAGGGTCCTGAGGACCATGGCGTGGGTGGCCACCACGGTGACGTCGCGCCCGGCCCGTTTGACCTCCGCCTGTCCGAAGGGAATGGTGTAGTAGTCCTCCGGCACCGGGCCCTTCTCCACGTAGAGCTTCTTGTGCTCGACGAAGACCACGGGGTTGTCGTTCCGAATGGCCTCGATCATGAGCCCCTTGGCGTCGTACGGCGTGGAGGGCGTGGCCACCAGGAGACCGGGGATGTGCATGAACAGGGCATGGAAGCTCTGGGAGTGCTGAGCTGCCGCCCCACGGCCGGCCCCGATATTGACGCGCAGGACCATGGGGACCTTCCCCCGGCCTCCGAACATGTAGTGGATCTTGGCCATCTGGTTCACGATCATGTCCATGCACACCGTTGTGAAGTCGATGAACATGATCTCCACCACGGGCCGCAGGCCGGTCAGCGCCGCTCCCACCCCGGCACCCACGAACGCGGCCTCGGAGATCGGCGTGTCCATGACGCGCTGGGGACCGAATTCCTGCAGCAGCCCGGCCGTGACCTGGAAGATCCCCCCGTACCGGCCGATGTCCTCCCCCATGAGGAGGATGCGCTCGTCCCTGGACATGCTCTGCCGCAGGGCTTCGTTGATGGCCTGCGCATAGGTCAGCTCTCTCATGGTATCTCCCTTCATGCCGGGACGTGCACGTCCTCGAACATCTCCTGCAGCCCGGGAAACGGGCTTTCCTGGGCGAAACGAACGGCCTCGTCCAGCTCCTCGACCAGGGCCCTGTCCACCTGGGCCAGCCTCTTTCGGGTCACGAGCTTTTCCCCCAGCAGGCGCGCCTCGAGCCGCTTGATGGGGCATCGGGCCTTCCATTCGTCGATCTCCTCGCGGGTCCGATAGCGTGCCCCCTGGTTGGGGTCACCCTCGTGGTGACCCCGCCAGCGGTAGGTCTTGCACTCCATGAGCGTAGGCCCCTCTCCGGCCCGGGCCCTCCGCACGGCCTTGACCGCGGCCTCACGGACGTCCAGCACATCGTTGCCGTCGACAACCACTCCCGGAATGTCGTAGCTCGTGGCCCGGATGGCGATGTCCTGGATCGGCTGGTGCATCTGCTGGTGCACGGAGATGCCGTACCGGTTGTTCTCACACACGAAGATCACCGGCAGTCTGTGCAGGGCGGCGAAATTGAGGCTCTCGTGAAAGGTCCCGTTGTTGGACGAACCATCGCCGAAGAAACTCGCCACCACCTGGTCGCTCTTTCGATACTTGGCCGACAGCCCGGCGCCCACGGCCAGGGGAAGGCCCCCTCCGGCGATTCCGTTGGCGCCCAGGATCCCGATGTCCATATCGGCGATATGCATGGAGCCTCCCTTCCCCTTGCAGTATCCTGTGCGCTTGCCAAAGAGCTCGGCCATCATGTACCTGAGCTCCGCCCCCTTGGCGATCACGTGCCCGTGGCCCCGGTGGGTGCTGGTGATGTAGTCGTCATGGCGGAGGGCGGCGCAGACGCCCGCGGCCACCGCTTCCTCGCCCACGTACAGGTGGGCCAGTCCCGGGACCTCTCCCCGGGCGTACAGATCCTGGATCCTCTCCTCGAACAGCCGGATCTTGAGCATCGTGGTATAGAGACCGAGAAGCTGCGCCTTGCTGGGGGCCATGGCTCTCCTCCGGGGACCGAGCAGGGAAGTGGGCGGCCTGCGTCCGGCGAGTCGGACCGACCTGTCCGTGTCGTCAGCAATCTTCATGCCAGAGGGAGATCCCTGGTACGAGGCAGGCAAACCGTGCGCAGATGGCCGAGTCGCGTCCATTGCCGGGGAAAAGGGGGGCTCGGGCCACAGGGCCCGATCTGTCCCAATATGAAACGAATGTAGCGAAACGAAACGGTTTCCTGGAGGGAGACCCGGGGCAAGGACTACCCGAGCCCGTGGCGCGCCATCCTGCGGTAGAGGGTGCTGCGCGAGATGTCGAGGGTCCTGGCGGCCAGGGAGCGGTTGCCCCGGCTCTGCCTCAAGGCCTTTTCGATCATCTGGCGCGTCCCGTCCCGGAGGGAGACACCCTGGAAGGATTCGGCGCCGGGCCTTTCCCAGAGGCGGTTGGTCAGATGCTCCATGCGGATGTCCTTGCCGTTGGACAGGATGAGGGCCCTCTCGAGGCAGTTCTCGAGCTCGCGGACGTTGCCCGGCCAGTGATAGCCCTTGAAGGCCTCCAGGGCCTCAGCCGGGACCTGTGGCCTCTGGCGTCCCAACTCGGCGCATTGCCGATCCAGGATGCTGTCCATGAGCAGCTCCAGATCCTCCCGCCTCTCCCGAAGGGGGGGGACGCGGATTTCGACCACGTTGAGGCGGTAGTAGAGATCCTCCCTGAAATTCCTCTGTTCCACCTCCAAAAACAGGTCCTTGTTGCTCGCCGCGATGACGCGGACGTCCACCGCCATGGGCCCCTTGTCCCCCAGCCGTGTGACCTCGCTTTGCTGCAGTACCCTCAGGAGCTTGGCCTGGAGATCCAGGGGCAGACCGTCGATCTCGTCCAGGAACAGGGTGCCGCCGTCGGCCAACTCGAATCTGCCCACCTGCCCCTCCCGGCGGGCCCCCGTGAATGCGCCCCCGACGTACCCGAAGAGCTCGGCCTCGATGAGGTCCCGCGGGATGGCTGCGCAGGAGATGGCCACGAACGGCCCTTCCCGGCGGGCGCTGTAGTTGTGGATGGCCTGAGCGAAGAGCTCCTTGCCCGTGCCGCTTTCGCCGACGATGAGGACCCTGGAGTTGGTCCTGGCGGCGATTCTGGCCAGCTCCACCTGCTTGCGGAAATGAGGGTCACGACCCTTGATATCCTCGAACCGATACCTGGCGTAGTTGCCTCCCAGGGCCTGCACCATCCGGAAGACCTTTCCACGCTCGTGGATGGTGAGGACGCTGCCCCGCACCTCGCTGCCGCGTCCCAGGATGGGGAAAAGGCTGCAGATATGCCGTCGGGGCGGCTGGGAGGCGAAAAAGGATATCTCCCGGTTGGAGAAGTAGTCCTTCCCGGCAATGGCGTCGCTCATGGGCGGATCCGGTCGGCAGATTTCGTCCAGCCGCTTGCCCACCGCAGCCGCCCTTCCGAGGATGAGCGATCGCCTTGCCGCCTGATTGATGTGGGTGACCATGCCGTCTCTGTCCATGGCCACCACGCCATCGGTGATGGCATCAAAGATGGCATTGAGGAGGTTGTTGAGGGACTCCTTTTCCCCGACCAGCTCCCTTTCCTTGATCCGCCCCTCGATGGCCCTGGCCGCCGAGATGACCAGCGCCAGGGTGTGTTGGTGTCTCCCCTTGGACATGCCCGACAGGGTGATGGCCCCGAGGAGGCGCCCGTGGCCATCGAGAATGGGGGCCGACGAACAGGTCCAGGGCTGGTGATGGACATTGTAGTGCTCAGCCCCCGTGAGCTGTATCGGCCTCCTTTCCACGAGGCAGAGGCCGATGGCGTTGGTGCCCGAATACGCCTCCGAGCGACACGAGCCCGGCAGATAGAAGTTCTCCTGCGCCATGCGCAGGATGGCCTCGTCGCCGAGGACCAGCAGGACGTATCCGTCCCGATCGGCCAGGGTGGTGATGAACCCCGTCCCCCGCACCGAAATCTCGAGCATCTCCACCACGGGTTCGGCCGCCGCGATGAACGCCTTGTTCTCCTCCAGGAGTTCTCGCAACCGTTGCCGAGACAGGGCCACGGCCTCTCTCTTGTGAGCGGGGTCCAACCCCAGGGCCCTGCACCGCTTCCATGACTCAAGGACGTGTTCGCGCACTCCCCTCGTGGGCACCTGGCCCCTCAGGACAAAGGCCTCCCATGCCCCCTTGGTGGCCGCTGTCTCCCTGGGGCGCGAGGCGTTGCCGGTCCTTTCCATGGCACCCTCCTTGGTCTCGCCGACCTCTCCCGATGGAGGAGGGTCAGATTCCCGGTCGGTCGAGCAGGGATGGGGTTCACTATAGCACAGCCCGCGGGTTGTGTGCCGTCTTGGGACACCTTTCCCGACCCGCTCCCCGAAGCCGGCCCGTTTTCCCTTGGCCCCCGGTCTCGGCTGCCCTACAATGGTCCCTAAGAACGCCCCGACGGGCCGGACAGGAGGACGGGATCATGGATTTCAAACCCGAGGATCTGGTCTTTCACCGCGAGGCCTACCATGCCCACCTGGCCCAGATGCGGCCCAAGGACTACCCGCCTTTCCTGAGCCGGGAGGTGGCGGGACAGTCCGACTGGCGCCACTGCCGGCCCAACCCGTACGTCCGGGAGGGGAGGGCCCTGGTCTCCTTCGCGGTCGCTTCGGGGGACATCCTGGCCGACGTGCGGCGGGCCGTGGAGCTGCTGGGCGGCGTGGAGGCGGCCATCCGGCCCCAGGACCGGGTGCTCATCAAACCCAACTTCAACAGCGACGATCCGCCCCCGGGCTCCACGGCTCTGGACTTCCTGTGCGCGGTCATCGAGCTGTTGCGGGAGCACGGCTGCAGCCGCATCCATGTGGGGGAGAGCGCCGGGCGGCCCTGGGTTCCCACGGAAAAGGTCTTTTGCAACACGGGCCTCTCGGCCCGGATGGCCCGGATGCAGGTCCCCCTGCTGGACTTCGACCGGGCGCGATTCCTGGATGTGCGAGTGGGGGGCGAGTTCTGGGACCGGGTGGCCTACCCTGCGGAGATGGAGGTCTTCGACAAGATCGTGTACCTCCCCACCATGAAGACCCACTTCGCCGCGGGATTCTCCATGAGCCTCAAGCTCACCGTGGGGTTGACCCATCTCGCCGACCGCATGACCCTCCACGCGGACAACAACATGTTCGTCTGCCAGCGGGCCGTGGAGATGGGAGCTCCGGTCAAACCGGACCTCATCATCATGGACGGGCGGGTGTCCTTCATCAGCGGCGGACCGGCCATCGGGTTGGCCGTCCATCCCGGCGTCATCCTGGCCTCGGGGGACCCTGTGGCCCTGGACGTCCAGGGGGTCCGGCTCCTGCAGAACTACGCGGCGGTGAACCACCTGACGGGGGACGCCTGGCAGCTGCCCCAGATCCGCACGGCGGTCCAACTGGGCCTGGGGGCGCGAGGCGATGAGGAGATGCGCCTGGTGCGCTGACTCATTCCCGCTCGTAGGGAAAGGTGAGCTGGCCCCCGTACCATCCCAGCGCGACGGCGCAGGCCGCCAGGAAGACCATGAGGACGAAGTAGATGGTCTCCGGTACGTCCCCGCGCACGGGACCTCGGATCCTCAGGGCCAGGCAGACGACCTCGGCCGTTGCCATGAGCACGGCGAACTGGAGCTTGCGGGTCACCTGGCGGATGGGCTTGGCCGCGTAGTTCACCCACCAGGTCACCAGCCCCGTGATGATGGCCAGGGGCGTGAAGAGCGCCGCCAGCACGAGCATGGCGAAGGCCAGGGCCTCGAAGGGCGCCAGGGCGGGGACCAGGGCGTCCAGCACGACGAACAGGGCCCCGGCCATGGCATAGGCCATGGGGAAGTGGACCATCATGGGGTGCGGGTGGCGCCGCAGCATGGGGAAGGCCTGGAAGAGGGCCGCCAGGAAGGCCGGGATCCCCTGCTCGGTGCCGGCCTCGGGCTCCAGGCTCCCCAGCCGCCTGATCTGGGGCCGCTCCAGGACCTCGTTGCCGTGGGGAGCGGCACCGATCTCCGCGGTGAGGTCACGCCCGGCGAGATGGCGCTTCATGTGGCCGCCCCCGGCCCAGAGCTTGCTCCCCGAGACGTCATAGATACTGCCGTCAACGGCCACGCACGCGGGCCGTCCCTCCTTGCCGTCGCAGCGAGACAACTGCTCGGGCGTGAATGTCTTTTCCACCGTGGACCTCCCAGGCATCTGTGACAACTCGGACCGCACCAGGGTATCACAGAACAAGGCCCCCGGGGTCCTCTTTCCGCCTTGACCGTTTACTCCGCCCCCGCCGCAGGTTACCATCTTCTCGAGGCATCATTCCCCCGGAGGTGCGCCATGGCCCTGTCCCCCCTGGCCGGGAAACCGGCCCCGCGTGACATCCTGGTCAACGTCCCCAGGCTGGTGAGCGCGTACTATACCCAGAGCCCCGATCCCTCCGATCCGGCCCAGAGGGTCTGTTTCGGCACCTCGGGGCACCGGGGCTCGTCCCTGAACAACGGCTTCAACGAGGCCCACATCCTGGCCGTTTCCCAGGCCATCTGCGATTACCGCAGATCGCGGGGGATCACCGGTCCGCTGTTTCTGGGCATGGACACCCATGCCCTGTCCGAGCCCGCCCACACGAGCGCGGTGGAGGTGCTGGCGGCCAACGAGGTGGACGTGATGATCCACCAGGGATTGGGCTTTACCCCCACGCCGGTCATCTCCCACGCCATTCTGGCCCACAACCGGGGGCGGACCCACGGCCTGGCCGACGGCGTCGTCATCACCCCTTCCCACAACCCGCCCCAGGACGGGGGGTTCAAGTACAACCCGCCCCACGGGGGTCCTGCGGACACCGAGGCCACCCGGGTCATCGAGGCCCGGGCCAACGAACTGCTGGCCCAGGGGGTGGGGAGCGTGCGCCGGATCCCTTGGGTGAGGGCTGTGGCCTCGGGTCGGGTCCACGAGCGGGACTATGTGGACCCGTACGTGAGGGACTTGGCCGAGGTCCTGGACATGGAGGCCGTGGCCGGCAGCGGGCTCAGGATCGGGGTGGACCCATTGGGGGGATCCTCCCTGCCCTTCTGGGATCCCATCTCGGCCCGTTACGGGGTGGGGATCGAGCTGGTCAACCGCGTGGTGGACCCGACCTTCGGCTTCATGACCGTGGATCACGACGGAAAGATCCGCATGGACTGCTCATCGCCCCACGCCATGGCAGGCCTCATCGGCCTGCGGGGGCGATTCGACATCGCCTTCGGCAACGACCCGGATGCCGACCGCCACGGCATCGTCACCCGGCGGGCCGGGCTCCTCAATCCCAACCACTACCTCACGGTGGCCATCCACTACCTGTTCGGGAGCCGCTCGGGCTGGCGGGGGGATGCGGCAGTGGGAAAGACCCTGGTATCGAGCTCCATGATCGACCGGGCGGCCGCCGGCCTGGGGCGGCGCCTGAGAGAGGTCCCGGTGGGCTTCAAGTGGTTCGTCGAAGGCCTGCTCGACGGTTCCTTCGGATTCGGCGGAGAGGAGAGCGCGGGGGCCTCGTTTCTTCGAAAAGACGGCACCGTCTGGACCACGGACAAGGACGGGATCTTGATGAATCTGCTGGCCGCCGAGATCACGGCCCGCACGGGCCGCACCCCGGACGAGATCTACGCGGAGCTGGAGGGACGCCTGGGCAGCCCCGTGTACGAGCGCGTGGATGCGCCGGCCACCGCGGCCCAGAAGGCGGCGCTGGCCAAGCTGTCCGTTGACCTGGTGACGGCTCGTGAGCTGGCCGGAGAGCCCATCCTGGCCAAGCTGACCCATGCCCCGGGCAACGGAGCGCCCATGGGGGGCCTCAAGGTCGTGACCGAAAACGGATGGTTCGCGGCTCGCCCCTCGGGCACCGAGGAGATCTACAAGCTCTATGCCGAGAGCTTCAAGGGGCCGGAGCATCTGAAGCGGATCCAGGAGGAGGCCCGGGCCATCGTCCAGTCGGCCCTGCGGGCGGCGGGGCTATGACCCCGCGGCCCGGCGCGGGACCCCCCATGCGGCCACGAACCGCTCCAGCACCTCGTAGGGCTGCGCCCCCACCAAGGCCCGCGTCCCCAGCACAAAGGTGGGGACGGCCGTCACGCCCATGGCGCGGGATCGCGCCCAGTCTGCGTCCACGGCTGCCTTGAAGGAACGGGCCTCAAGCACGCGGCGGGCCTCCTCGCCCGAGAGCCCCACCGATCCGGCGATGCCCGCCAGGACCGGGACGCGGGCGATGTTGGCGCCGTCCGCGAAATAGGCGCGGAAGGCCGCCGCGTGAAACGGGCCCCCCCTTCCCCGGGACTCGGCCCACTTGGCCAGCTCCTGGGCCAGGCGGCTGTTGTAGGTCCGGGTGCGCTGGCCCAGGGGAAGACCTTCCGCCTCGGCCGCCTCCCGGAGCCGGGCCATCATGGCCGGGATGTCCACGGGCCGCCCGGCGAAGAGATCCTCCAGGGTGCGTCCCTCATCCGGCGTCTCGGGGTGAAGGGGGAAGGCCTTCCATTGGACATCGATCTCGTACTTCCTGCGCAGTCGCTCGACACGCCCGGTGACGAAGTAGCACCAGGGTCAGATGTAGTCGGAGAAGATCTCCAGGGTCCAGTTCTGCGGCATCTGCTCCTCCTCGAGCCCCGGACCGACCCCAGGGCTCATCCCGGCTCGATGTATGCCAAGACGCGCCGGAGCGAGGGCCGGATCCCGGACTCCGGCAAAGTCGATCCGGGCCGTGGGCGCATGGCGCGTCTCGAAATGAAGGGACAGATCCACAGTACCCGGAGGCGCGCCGCCGAGTCAACGCGTGGCAGGGGTGGACGGCTGTCCCGGCCCGGGGCAGCCTTGACAAAGGTCGTCGGGGGAGTAGAGTTGAGTGCAAAGTCGGACTCCCGAGGGATTCTCCGGGGCGCCTCCGGCCTGCCGCGCCCCTTGGAGAAACGGGCCGTGGGCCCGGCAGATGAGAGAGGGCGGAGCTTACCAAGAGGAGAGAATGCATGGACGGCAAGATCATCAGCTTCAAGTCGGCGAATCTCATCCTGGCCGGCAACGGGGCCCTGGCCCGGATCGGGGAAGAGGCGCGGGGCCTGGAGGTGAAGCGGGCCCTCGTCATCACGGACAAGGGGGTGGTGGCGGCCGGGATCTGCCAACGGGTCGAGGCCCTTTTGGGCGACCACGGCATCGGGGTTGAGGTCTTCGACGGCGTCCTGTCGGACCCGGACATTGCGTGCGCCCAGGCGGCCATTGAGATGGCCAAGGCGTCTTCGTTCGACCTCATGGTGGGGCTGGGAGGCGGAAGCGCCATGGACATCGCCTCGATCACCTCGGTGATGTGCCGGAACCAAGGGACGGTGCGCGACTACTTCGGCATCAACCTGGTGAAGAACCCGGGCATCCCGACCTTCCTCATCCCGACCACCGCGGGCACCGGAGCAGAGGTCACGCCCAATGCCATACTCACGGACGTGGACGAGAAGCTGAAGAAGGCCATTGTGAGCCCGTACATCCTTCCACGGGTCGCCATCGTGGACCCCACGCTCACCCTGTCCATGCCGCCCCGGGTCACGGCCTTCAGCGGCATGGACGCCCTGACCCATGCCATCGAGGCCTTCACATCGGTGAACGCCACAGCCCTGACGGACATCTTCGCCAGGGAGGCCGTGGTGCTGATCGGCCGGAGCCTTCGAACGGCCGTGGCCAAGGGCGAGAACCTGGCAGCCCGCCATGACATGCTCATGGGTAGCCTCTACGCGGGCATCGCCCTGGCCAACGCGGGCGTCACGGCGGTCCATGCCCTGGCCTATCCCCTCGGGGGGGAATTCGACGTGCCCCACGGAATCGCCAATGGCCTGCTTCTTCCCTACGTCATGGAGGTGAATGCCCGGGGAGACATCCCCAAGTTCGCGCAGGTGGCCAGGCTGCTGGGGGAAAGGGTGGATCACCTCCCCCTGCTCGACCAGGCACTTCGATCGGCCGAGGCCGTCAAGGCCCTGTACCGCGACCTGCCCGTGCCCCAGTCCCTGGCGGAGCTGAAGATCCCCCAGAAGGCGATCCCCGAAATGGCGGCGGCGGCCATGAAGATCACCCGGCTCATGGGGAACAACCCCGTGAACATGACCGCGGAGGACGCCGAGAGGGTCTATCAGAACGCGTACGGGCGGTGACGGTTACCGCAGGGTGCTGACAGAAGCCTCCGGTGGGGCACCCCGGCCAAGCCGGAGTCGAGAAATGGCTGCATTCACAGGGTCCCGGCCTCCCTCGGGATGACGTTTGAGGGCTTCTTGCGCGGTTTTTGGGCCTCCTGCCGGGGGGTGAGAGTCGGGTGATCAAGGCCGGCAGGCGGTCGCCTCTTTCACGGTCAGTGAGCGTTGAGCGCTGGAGGGGTGTCGTGGGCGAGGAGCTTTTCGACGTGACGGGCAAGCGGGCCGTGGTCACGGGAGGCGGCCGGGGCATCGGCCGGGCCGTGGCCCTGGCCCTGGGCGAGGCGGGAGCCCATGTGGGGCTGCTGGCCAGGACGGCCGGCCAGCTCGATGCCGTGGCCGCAGAGCTGCGGGGCATGGGCCGCCGCGCCGTGAGCGTGGCTGCGGACCTGGCCGACGTAAGCGGCATCCCGGCCCTGGTGGAGACGTTGGCCCGGGAGCTGGGCGGCATCGACATCCTGGTCAACAACGCGGGCATCAACGTCCCTCAACCCGCGGCGGACGTGACCGTGGAGGCCTGGGACCGGGTGATGGACATCAACCTCAAGGCGGGCTTCTTCATGGCCCAGGCCGTGGGGAGGGTCATGATCCGCCAGGGCCGCGGCGGGAGGATCGTCAACATCAGCTCCCAGACCGGGAGCGTGGCTTTGATCCAGCGCGCCGCGTACTGCGCGAGCAAGGCGGGGCTCAACCTGGTGACCAAGGTCCTGGCCCTGGAGTGGGCGCCCCATGGAATCCTGGTCAATGCCGTGGCGCCGACCTTCATCGAGACGGAGTTCACCCGGGAGATGTTCGCGGACGCCCGGTTTCGGCAGTACGCCCTGGGCAAGAACCTCCTCGGGCGTTTCGGCCAGCCCGAGGACGTGGCGGGGGCAGTGCTCTATCTGTGCTCTCCCGCCGCCTCCCTGGTGACGGGCCACGTGCTCATGGTGGACGCGGGATGGACGGCCCACTGAGGCCCCGCCAGGAGGCTTCCCGCCACGGCCAGGCACGGGAGACGGCGCGGCGGAAAAAAAGGAAAGACGGGGACGCCCCGGGGAACGGGCGGTCCTGGGGGAGGGAAGGATCCACGATGAACGAGGTGCACAGGGTCGCGGTCATCGGCGCGGGCATTATGGGACACGGTATGGCGCAGCTTTTTGCCCTGCGAGGCCTGGAGGTGAGCCTGGTGGACCGCTCCCGGGCGCTCCTGGAGCGTGCCCAGGGGTGGATCCGGGAGAATCTGGACCACATGGTGGAGCTCGGAGAGCTGCGGGTCGGGTCGGTCGAGGCGGCCCTGGAGAGAATCCATCTTCATACCGAGCTCTCCGCGGTCTCCGGGGCCCAGTTCGTCGTCGAGGCGGTGAACGAGGAGCTGGATCTGAAGAGACGGATATTCGGGGAGTTGGGGTCCGTGACGACCTCCGACACCACCCTGGCCACGAACACATCTTCCTTCGACATCAACGAGCTCGCCCGGGCGGCCGCCCATCCCCAACGGGTCATCGGGACCCACTGGTTTCACCCCTCGCCCATCACCCCGTGCGTGGAGGTGATCCCGGCCGATACCACCCACCCCGATACGGTCCGGCGGACCGTGGCCCTGATGGAACGGATCGGCAAGTATCCCACCCTGTGCAAGAGCGCGCCGGGATTCGTGGCCAACCGCATCCAGTTCGCCATGGTGGCCGAGGCCCTGGCCATCGTGGAGGAGGGCCTGGCCAAGCCCGAGGAGGTGGACCGCATCGTGAGATCCTCCTTCGGTTTCAGGCTGGGGGCGTACGGCCCCTTTGAGATCTGCGACCAGGCGGGCCTGGACACGTACGGGGCTGTGTTCCGGTATCTGCACGAGAAGCTGGGGCGGCCCCAGTTCAACCCGCCCCCCCTCCTGGACAGGTTGGCGTCTCAAGGGAGGCTCGGGCTCAAGGCCAAGAAGGGGTTCTACGACTACGGCGGGGACGCGGAGCAATCGGTGAAACGGCAGCGGGATCGGCGGCTGTACGCCCGGCTCCGGCTGTTCCAAGGCGAGAAATAGGCAGGGCCTCCGGCGGGGGGACGGGGTGCCCCCGGCAGCGGGATGGGACGGCGGGAAACCGGCCCCTGAACCCCCATGACGGCCCGGGAGGGCGAGTCCCATATGAGCCACGAACCCAACAAGGTCATCTTTTCCATGATCCGGGTGGGCCGGTACTATGACAAGCGGCCGGTCCTCCAGGACATCTCCCTGGGCTTCTTCTACGGGGCCAAGATCGGGGTGCTGGGCCTCAACGGCTCCGGAAAGAGCACGCTCCTTCGCGTCATGGCCGGGATGGACACCGAATACGTGGGGGAGATCACCATGACGCGGGGCCTGACCATCGGGCTCTTGGAGCAGGAGCCGCGCCTGGACGACGGCCTGAGCGTGCGGCAGGTGGTGGAGCAGGGCGTCCGGGAGACGGTGGAGCTCCTGGAGGAGTTCAATCGCATCAACGAGAAGTTCGCCGAACCCCTCTCCGACGACGAGATCAGCGCCCTCATGGAGCGGCAGGGGACGGTGCAGGAGAAGCTGGAGGCGGCGGGGGCGTGGGACCTGGATGCCCGCCTGGAGATGGCCATGGACGCCCTGCGCTGCCCCCCGGGGGAGACCCCCGTGAGGCTCCTTTCGGGGGGGGAGCGCCGCAGGGTGGCCTTGTGCCGGCTCCTGCTCCAGAAGCCGGATGTGCTCCTTCTGGACGAGCCAACCAACCACCTGGACGCCGAGTCGGTGGCATGGCTGGAGCAGCACCTGCAGCGTTACCCCGGCACGGTCATCGCCGTGACCCACGACCGCTATTTCCTGGACAACGTGGCCGGCTGGATCCTGGAGCTGGACCGGGGACACGGCATCCCGTGGAAGGGCAATTACTCCTCGTGGCTGGAGCAGAAGCAGATCCGGCTCCAGCAGGAGGAGAAGCGGGAGCTACAGCGGCTCAAGACCCTGGAGCGGGAGCTGGAATGGATCCGCATGGCGCCCAAGGGGCGACACGCCAAGGCCAAGGCCCGAATCAGCTCATACGAGAGCCTCCTGGCCCAGGAGCCGGACAAACGGGACAAGGAGCTGGAGATCTACATCCCGCCGGGCCCCCGGCTGGGCAAGCTGGTCATGGAGGCGCAAGGCCTGACCAAGGCCTACGGGGACAAGCTCCTCATGGAGGACCTCTCCTTCTCCCTCCCCCCGGGCGGCATCGTGGGGATTATCGGGCCCAACGGCGCCGGCAAGACCACCCTGTTCCGCATGATCACGGGCCAGGAGGAGCCCGACTCCGGGCGCATCCGAGTGGGCGAGACGGTCAGGCTGGCCTATGTGGATCAGAGCCGCGACGTGCTCAAGCCGGAGCAGACCATCTGGGAAGCCATCTCCGACGGCGAGGACGTGGTGCAGCTTGGGGACCGTCAGGTCAACTCCCGGGCGTATGTCGCCCGGTTCAACTTCGCCGGCCCGGACCAGCAGAAGAAGGTGGGGATGCTCTCGGGCGGCGAGCGCAACCGCGTGCATCTGGCCCGGATGCTCAAGTCCGGGGCGAACGTGCTCCTGCTGGACGAGCCCACCAACGACCTGGATGTGAACACCCTCCGGGCCCTGGAGGTGGCCCTGGAGGACTTCGCGGGATGCGTGGCGGTGATTAGCCACGATCGCTGGTTCCTGGACCGCATCGCCACCCACATCCTGGCCTTCGAGGGGGAGAGTCGGGTCCTCTGGTTCGAGGGGAACTACTCGGACTACGAGGCGGACCGCAAGTCGCGCCTGGGGGCGGCGGCCGACCAGCCCCACAGGATCAAGTACCGCCAGCTCACCCGGGCGTGAAGCCCGGCGCTTGGGAAGGATCCCCGCCCGAACGCCGCCACAGGGGTGATCGGGCAGGGACACGGGGCCTCCCCCCCCCCGGAGCGCGCCATTGCCGACCCCTTCACAAATCTATTGACATCGGATCCCCCTTGGTTTATTCAAGGCGTCTGCCGAATCAAGTGCGGCCGCATGGTTGGCATGGGGGCGTCCCGGTCGAGGTGTTGCGCCGGGCGCGGGGGGTGACGGTGGTGTGAGGTCGACCATGGCTGAGGACTTCATCATCGAGACCCGCGATCTGTCCAAGGACTTCAAGGGGTTCTCCGCGGTGGTCAAGGTGAACCTCCGGCTCCGGCCGGGCACCATCCACGCACTCATCGGCCCCAACGGGGCCGGCAAGACCACATGTTTCAACCTCATTACCAAGTTCCTCACCCCGACCCAGGGGCACATCTTCTTCAAGGGGCGCGAGATCACCCGGCTGAAGCCCGCGGAGATCGCCCGGCTGGGCGTCATCCGCTCCTTCCAGATCTCGGCCGTGTTCCTCCACATGACCGTGCTGGAGAACGTGCGGGTGGCCCTGCAGAGAAAACTGGGCAACGCGTACCACTTCTGGCTCCCGGAGAAGGCCCTCCACGGGCTGCACGATCGTGCCATGGAGCTGCTGGCGGCCGTGGGGTTGGCGCAATATGCGCAGGTGCCGGCCGTGGAACTTCCGTACGGGCGAAAGCGGGCCCTGGAGCTGGCCACCACCCTGGCCCTGGAACCCGAGGTACTGCTCCTGGACGAGCCCATGTCCGGCATGGCCCGGGAGGACATCGGACGCATTGCGGCGCTGATCAAGACGGTGGCTGCCAACCGCACCGTGCTCATGGTGGAGCACAACCTGTCCGTGGTGGCCGACCTGTCCGATCGCATCACGGTGCTGCACAACGGCATGATCCTGGCCGAGGGGACGTACGGGGAGGTGTCCGACAACCCCGAGGTGATCCAGGCGTACATGGGGGCGGGCCATGCCTGACTCCAGCGCCCCGGTCCAGCTCCTGGTGAGCGAACTGCACGCCTTCTACGGGGAGTCCCATATCCTGCACGGCGTTGGTTTCACGGTGCCCCGGGGGGAGGTGGTGACGCTCCTGGGTCGCAACGGGGCCGGCAAGACCACCACCATGAAGGCCGTCATGGGCATGGTGCCAAGGCGCACGGGCAGGATCGTGTTCGAGGGGCACGACATCATCCACCTGTCCAGCAACCGCATCGCCCGGCTGGGCCTGGCCTTCTGCCCGGAGGAGCGCGGCATCTTCAGCAGCCTGTCGGTCACCGAGAATCTCGTGCTGCCGCCCGTGGTCCGGCCGGGGGGCATGGCCCTGGAGGAGATCTACCAGCTGTTTCCCCGCCTCAGAGAGCGGGGGGCCAGCCAGGGGACCAAGCTGTCGGGGGGGGAATCCCAGATGCTGGCCATCGCCCGCATCCTGCGCACGGGCGCCTCCCTGCTCCTGCTGGACGAGCCCACCGAGGGCCTCGCGCCGCTGATCGTGCAGCAGATCGGCGAGATCATCCGGGGTCTCAAGGGACGGGGGTACACCATCCTGTTGGTGGAGCAGAACTTCCGCTTCGCCGCCACCGTGGCGGACCGGCACTTCGTGGTGGAAAACGGGGTGGTGGTGGACATGGTGCCCAACGCGGATGTGAGCGCCCGAACCGAGGATCTCAGACGTTACCTGGGCGTGTGAACGCCCGAAACCCGAGGAAAGGAGCAACCCCATGAAAAGCTTCGGCAGATTGGCGTTGGCGGCCGCGCTGGTGGCGGCCCTGGCATGGGCGGCGCACGCCCAGATCTCGGACGACGTGGTCAAGATCGGCGTGCTCAACGATCAGTCCGGCCTGTACGCCGACCTGTGCGGCCCCGGATCCGTCGAGGCCGTCAAGATGGCGGTGGAGGACTTCGGCGGAAAGGTGCTGGGCAAACCCATCGAGGTGGTCTTCGCGGACCACCAGAACAAGGCGGACATCGGGGCCAACATCGCCAACAAGTGGATCGACGTGGACAAGGTCGACATGATCATCGATCTGCCCAACACCGCGGTCTGTCTGGCCGTGCAGAAGATCTGCCAGGACAAGAACCGCATCGACATCATCTCCACGGGGGCCTCGGTCATCCTGACCAACGAGAACTGCTCCCCCACGGGCTTCCACTGGACCTATGACAACTACGCCCTGGCCAAGGGCACCGGCCTCGCCCTCGTCAAGGACGGCGGGGACTCCTGGTTCTTCCTCACCGCGGACTACGCCTTCGGCCACGACCTGGAGAAGAGCACCGCCGCGGCCGTGACCAAGGCGGGCGGCAAGGTCCTGGGGCAGGTCCGCCATCCGTTCCCCAACAACGACTTCTCCTCCTTCCTCCTCCAGGCCCAGGCTTCCAAGGCCAAGGTCATCGGCCTGGCCAACGCGGGGGGCGACACGGTCAACGCCATCAAGCAGGCGGCGGAGTTCGGCATCACCCAGGCGGGCCAGCGGCTGGCCGGCCTCCTGGTCTTCATCTCCGACGTGCACAGCCTGGGGCTCAAGACGGCCCAGGGCCTGGTGGTGACCACCGGCTTCTACTGGGACTTCAACGACGAGACCCGCGCCTGGTCCAAGCGCTGGAGCGCCCGGATGAAGGGGCGCATGCCCACCATGAGCCAGGCGGGCTGCTACTCGGGGGCCATGCACTACCTCAAGGCCATCCAGGCCGCCGGCACGGACGAGGCCAAGGCCGTCTCCGCCAAGATGCGGGAGATGCCGGTGAACGACTTCTTCGCCAAGAACGGCAAGGTGCGCCAGGACGGCCGAATGGTGCACGACATGTACCTGGCGCAGGTGAAGAAGCCCGACGAGTCCAAGTACCCCTGGGACTACTACAAGATCCTGCGGGTGATCCCCGGCGACGAGGCGTACAAGCCCCTGGAGGAGACCCTGTGTCCGTACCTGAAGAAGTAGCCGCCGAGCCGGGCGGGGGCGGGCTCCATGGCCCCGCCCCCGCGCCGGCCCGCGCGGGGCAGAAGGCGTCCGGATGTTCGAGCTGATCGGCATACCGCCGCAGGCCCTCTTCGGGCAACTGCTCCTGGGGCTCATCAACGGCGCGTTTTACGCCGTTCTGAGCCTGGGGCTGGCCCTCATCTTCGGCCTGCTCAACGTCATCAACTTCACCCACGGGGCCCAGTACATGCTGGGGGCGTACGTGGCCTGGCTGGGGATGACGTATGCGGGGGTGAGCTACTGGTGGTCCCTGCTGGCCGCCCCATTGGCGGTGGGGGCCTTCGGCATCCTCATGGAGCGGATGTTCCTTCGCTGGCTGTACCATCTGGACCATCTCTACGGCCTGCTGCTCACCTTCGGCCTGGCCCTGATCATGGAGGGGATCTTCCGCCAGATATACGGGATCTCGGGACAGGCGTACCCCATCCCCGCCCAGCTCACCGGGGCCCGGAATCTGGGGTTCATGTTCCTGCCCAACTACCGCGGCTGGGTGGTGGTCGCCTCGCTCATCGTCTGCCTGGCCACCTGGCTGATCATCGAGAAGACCAAGCTGGGGGCGTATCTGCGGGCCGGCACCGAGAACCCCGCCCTGGTGCAGGCCTTCGGCATCAATGTGCCGCGCATGATCACCCTGACCTACGGCTTCGGTGTGGCCCTGGCCGCCCTAGCGGGGGTCCTGGCGGCGCCCATTTATCAGGTCAAGCCCACCATGGGCGCGGACATGATCATCGTGGTGTTCGCGGTGGTGGTGGTGGGGGGCATGGGATCCATCCTGGGCTCCGTGGTGACCGGGTTCGTTCTCGGGCTGCTGGAGGGGCTCACCAAGGTCTTCTACCCGGAGGCCAGCAACACCGTCGTATTCGTGGTGATGGCCATCGTGCTCCTGGTCAAGCCGGCCGGCCTTTTCGGAAAGGCGAACTGAGTACCCGTGCGCATCCAACGGATTTCCATCCTTCTGCTCCTGGCCCTGGCCCTGGCGGCCCCTTTCGTGGTCTATCCGGTTTTCCTCATGAAGGCCCTGTGCTTCGCCCTGTTCGCCTCGGCCTTCAACCTGCTGCTGGGCTACGTGGGTCTGCTGTCGTTCGGCCACGCGGCGTACTTCGGGTTCGCCGCGTATATCTGCGGCCACGCGGTCAAGATATGGGGCTTCCCGCCCGAGGCCGGACTCCTGGCGGGCACGGCCGTGGCCGGTCTGCTGGGCCTGGTCTTCGGATGGCTGGCCATCCGGCGGCAGGGGATCTACTTTGCCATGATCACCCTGGCCCTGGCCCAGATGATCTACTTCCTGTGCGTGCAGGCCCCCTTTACCCACGGAGAGGATGGGATCCAGGCAATCCCCCGGGGACGGCTCCTGGGGGTCGTGGACCTCACCGACAACCTATCCATGTATTATCTCGTCCTCGCGGTGTTCATCCTGGGGCTGCTGATCGTCCGCCGCGCCGTGAGCTCCCCCTTCGGGCAGGTGCTCAAGGCCATCCGGGAGAACGACGCCCGCGCCACCAGCCTGGGATACGATGTGGACCGCTTCAAGCTCATGGCCTTCGTGCTGTCGGCATCGCTCTCCGGCCTGGCCGGGGCCCTCAAGTCCCTGGTGTTCCAGCTCGCCTCGCTCACGGACGTGCACTGGCACGCATCCGGGGAAGTGGTCCTCATGACGCTCCTGGGCGGGGTGGGCACGGTGCTGGGGCCGTCGGTGGGGGCCTTCCTGGTGGTCACCATCCAGAACTACCTGGCCGAGGTGGGGGCGTGGGTGACCATCATCCAGGGTGGCATCTTCGTGGTGTGCGTCCTCACCTTTCGACGGGGCATCGTGGGGGAAGTCAAGCTCTGGTGGCAGCGCCGCAGCGGGGCGATGCCCCCACCCGCCTCGGGAGGCCCGGCCCACTGACCCCCCCCAACCCATCCGGGATCAGCGCCACCGCCCTTGCCGCTGACCTGTCTCCCGCCTCAGCGGTTGAAATCCGCCCGGGCCGTGCCCCATAATGGAAGGCCGTTTCGTCGTCTTGCAGGTGCGAGAGTATGAGAGGCCACACCCACGCCATCCTGGGGCTCGCCGGGGCTTTGGCCCTCGACGGGGTCATGCCGTTTCTGCCCTCTGCCTTCGTGCCCCTGGCAGGGGCCCTCTCCAGCGCGGTGGTGGGCGGATTGGCCCCGGACATCGACTCGGACGAGAGCAAGGCACGGCGCATGACCGGGACCAATCGCCGAAGTGGCCTCCTGGGCCGACTGGCCTCCCTGGTTCTCCCCAGACACCGGGGCATCACCCACGAGCCCGTGGCGTTGATTCTCCTGGCGGCCCTGGCGGCCTGGCTGCGGCACCCCGCCGTGTCGGCCTTTGCCGTGGGGTACGCCACCCATCTGGCGGCCGATGCCCTCACCGTGGGGGGGATTCCATGTTTCGGCCGCCGGCTTCACCTGCTGCCCAGGTGGTCCCGCATCACCACCGGGTCGGCCGCGGAACACCTGCTGGCGGCATCGGTCTGCGTGTGGCTGGGGGCGGAGGGCATGAAGGGGTGGGGGATGGATGGACGCACCCTGTCCATTGTGTGGCGCGACATCCTTGGGCTGGCGGGGTTTTGATGGTTGACGGGGGGCCGACAGGGATGCGGGAGCCCGGCAAGGGCGGGCCGTCCTATGAGCGGACGTTCCGCATCCGGTGCTACGAGTGCGACGCATACGGCCACGTCAACAATGCCAACTACCTCCGCTACATGCATGAAGCGGCCATCGAGGCGTCGGGGGCCTCGGGCCATCCGTGCGTGTCCGAAGCCGCCCAGGCCTGCGGGTGGGGGGTGCAGGAGGCCGATATCGAGTTCCTGCGGCCGCTGCATTACGGAGACGCCGCATGGGTGGGGGTGTGGACCGAGGCCGCGGGCGAGGGACGGACCCGATGGGACTACGAGTTTCGCCGGACGGGGCCGGGGGAACTGGTGGCCCGGGCGCGGGCAGTGTCGGGGGCGGCGTCGGGGACGGCGTGCGACCTCCTGGCGGGGCCGGGAGATCCGGACAGGCAGCCCCAGGCACGAGGCGGAGGGCTTCTCCTGCCCGCCCCCCCCCCGCCCGAGGGCGTCTTCCGCATGGGGCGCAAGGTCCTCTGGCAGGATCTGGACGCCACCCAACGGTTGAACCCGGCCATGTACCTGGTCTTCGCCACGGACAGCGGCATGGCGGTGTGCGAGGCCCACGGGTGGCCGCTTTCCCGCATGGAGGCCCAACGCTTCGGGGTCATGGCGCGGCGCCACACCATGGTGTTTCTCAGGGACGCACGACTGGGCGACGAACTGGAGGTGTCCACCTGGGCGTACGGGGTGAGGCGCTCCATGGCCATGCGGGCGTATGCGGTGCGCCGGGCCATGGACGGCGCCCTGCTGGCGCGGGTCCACTCCCTCTATGTCTGGGTCAGCAAGGAGACGGGCCACCCCATTCGCATTCCGGAGGCCTTCCTGGTAGACTTCGCACCCAATTTCGTGGCGGACGGGACGCCGTGAGGGTCCGGCCGATGACCGGACCTTCCGTGATCCTTCCGCCCATGGGCCGAAGGCACACGGACATTCTCTTGGACAGTGGGAGAGGTTGAGCCATGAGCCAGCAGGACATCTGTTTCATGACGGCCACGGAGATGGCCAGGCGCATTCGGGAAAAGGATCTCTCGGCCCGGGAGGTCATGGAGGCCCACCTGGCCCAGATCGAGCGGGTCAATCCCACGGTCAACGCCATCGTCACCCTCGTGCCCGAGCGGGCCATGGACGGGGCCCGGGCGGCGGACGAGGCCCAGGCGCGGGGCCGGGAGCTCGGGCCGCTTCACGGCCTGCCCGTGGCCCACAAGGACTTGGTTCCCACAAAGGGGATCCGGACGACGTGGGGATCGCCCATCTTCCAGGAGTTCGTCCCCGACGAGGACGCCCTCATCGTGGAGCGCCTGCGACAGGCGGGCGCCATCGCCGTCGGCAAGACCAATGTGCCGGAGTTCGGCGCCGGCTCCCAGACCTTCAACCCGGTCTTCGGTGCCACCGTGAACCCGTACGACCTGGGCAAGACCTGCGGCGGGAGCAGCGGCGGGGCCGCGGTGGCCCTGGCCTGCGGGATGGTCCCCATTGCCGACGGGAGCGACATGGGGGGATCGCTCCGCAATCCGGCCAACTTCTGCAACGTGGTGGGATTCAGGGTGTCCCCCGGCCGGGTGCCTTCGTGGCCCAAGCACGGCGCCTGGTCCACCCTCTCGGTGGAGGGGCCCATGGGGCGCACCGTGCAAGATGTGGCCCTGATGCTGAGCGCCATGGCCGGTCCGGACCCGCGCTCCCCCATCGCCATCGTGGAGTCGGGCAGCATGTTCGCCCGTCCGCTGGCCCGGGACTTCAGGGGAGTCCGGGTGGCCTGGAGCCGGGATCTGGGCGAGTTTCCCGTGGACCCGCGCGTCACGGCGGTCCTGGAGGGACAGCGGGGCGTCTTCGAGTCCCTGGGCTGCGTCTTGGCCGAGAGGCAGCCCGACTTCCGGGATGCGGACGAGTGCTTCAAGGTCTTGCGCGCCTCGTACTTCGAGCTGAGGTTTCGGGAGATCTTCCCGGCTCACCGGGCCCGGATGAAGGACACGGTCATCTGGAACATCGAGGCCGGCGAGCGACTCACCGGGCCCCAGATCGGAGAGGTGGAGCTCAAGCGCACGGAGCTGTACCACCGGATGCGGGTCTTCATGGAGCGCCACGAGTTCCTCCTGCTTCCCGTCAGTCAGGTTCCCCCATTCGACGTGCGCCAGCCGTACATCGAGGAGATCAACGGGGTTCCGATGGGGACCTACATCGACTGGATGAAGTCCTGCTACTACATCACGGCCACCGGCCACCCGGCCATCTCGGTCCCCTGCGGCTTTACCGACGACGGCCTGCCTGTGGGGATCCAGATCGTGGGGCGACACCAGGACGACTGGGGGGTCCTGCAGTTGGCCTACGCGTTTCAGGAGGCCACGGGGGTCTGGAAGCGCCGGCCGGCGGTGGCCGGCTGCCGGGCGAAGGGCACAGGAACGTCGTGAGCCAAGGGAACGAGAGTCGGGGGCGAGGGGAGGCATGCCATGACGTGGGGATTCGCGGACAGGCCGTCGAGGTTCGCCGCGGGCAAGATGGGGCGCATCCGGCAGTCGGGCATCCGGCGGGTGGCGGAGAAGGCCTGGAAGCTCGAGGCAGAGGGGCATGAGGTCATCCATCTGGAGGTCGGGCGCGTGGATTTCGACACACCCCAACCGGTGAAGGAGGCCGCCATGCGCGCCATGCGGGAGGGGCAGGTCCACTACACGCCCAGCCCCGGGCTGCCGGCCCTCCGGGAGGCGGTGGCGGCAGACCTCAAGCGGCGCCTGGGCATGGAGGTGGATCCGGCCAGGGAGGTCCTCATCACCGTGGGGAGCAGCACGGCCATCATGATCAGCCTCATGACGGTCCTGGGCCCCGGAGACGAGATCCTGGTCCCCGAGCCCATGTACCTCTTCTATGTGGACTGGGGGGAGTTCTTCGGCGCCCGCACCGTGTCCGTCCCCCTGCGTCCGGAGGATGGATATCAGATCTCCCGGGAGGCCCTGGAGCGATGCGCCACGTCGCGGACCAAGGTCGTGGTTATCAATACGCCTCACAACCCCACGGGGGCGGTCCTGGACCGCGCCAGCCTGGAGGCCGTGGCCGCCTTTGCCCGGGAGCGGGACCTGCTCGTGCTCTCCGACGAGGCGTACGACCGGCTGGTGTACCCCCCCTGGGGGCACACGAGCATCACCACCTTCCCCGGCATGAAGGAGCGCACGGTCCTGACCAATTCCTTCTCCAAGAGCTTCGCCATGGACGGTTGGCGACTGGGCTATGTGGTGGGGCCGGCCGATCTCATCTGGGAGATCGACAAGGCCCAGCAGCATACGGTCATCACCGCCACCAACTTCGTCCAATGGGGCGGAGTGGCCGCCCTCCAGGGAGGGGATGCGCTGGTGCAGCCCATGGTGGAGGAATACGCGGGGCGGCGGCAGCTCGTGTTGGACCTTCTGGCCTCTGCCCCGTTTCTTCAGGCCTTCGAGCCCCAGGGCGCCTTCTACTTCTGGATCAGGACCCCGCCCATGGGCGGCGGGGACGGTTGGGAACTGGCCGACGTCCTTCTGGAGCGCGCCCGGGTGGCCGTGACCCCCGGGGAGGTCTTCGGTCCCTCGGGCCGGGGCCACATCCGGGTCTCGTACTCCAACAGCCGAGAGAAGATCCGTATCGGCATGGAGAGGCTCATCGAGGTGATCGGGGAGTTGCGATGACGCAGACCACCATCCTGGACGACGTGCTGTTGTTCATGCCCGATGGAATCACCACGCGAGGGGCCATTGCATGGGCAGGGGAGGGCCTCCTGGCCGTGGGCGATGGCGCCATGGTCAGGGACAGGGCGGGCTCCGGGGCCCGGAGGATCAATCTGCCCGGGGCCCTGGTCCTTCCAGGGCTGACGGACTGCCACACCCACATGCTGCCCAGCGCCATCGAATTGAGCCAGGTGAGGTTGCGCAGCGCCCGCAGCCGCCGGGAGTTCGTGGACCGGGTGGCCGCGTGGATCTCCCGGAATCCTTCGGCCCCCTGGATCCTGGGCGGCCAGTGGGACGATGCCCTGTGGGGCAACGAGCCCCCCACCCGGGATTGGGTGGACCCCGTGGCACCGGAGCGCCCCCTCCTCCTGTACCGCTACGACATGCACAGCGCCCTGGTCAACAGCGCGGCCCTGCGCGTGGCGGGCATCTCCCGGGAGACCCCGGACCCGCCCGGGGGCCGCATCGTGCGCCATGAGCGGACGGGAGAGCCCACGGGGTGGCTGGTGGAAAAGGCCATGGACCTGGTCAGCTCCCGCATCCCGCCCATGTCGGACCCCGAGAAGATCCGCCTGCTGCGCCACGCGTTTCACGAGGCCCAACGGCTGGGGCTCACCGCCGTCCACGACCTGGTGTGGCGATTCGACCACAGGGGCCTGCACCGGGCGGCACTGGAAGCCGATCCGTGCGGGCTGACGGTCTTTCTTCGATCTCCCATCGAGGAGTTGTCCCGGTTTCTGGAAGGGCGCCGGGAGGGGGGGGGCGGCCGCCTGGTCCTGCACGGGGTCAAGGGGTTCACGGACGGGAGCCTGGGCTCCCGCTCGGCGTGGCTGCGGGAGCCCTACCGCGGGTCCCTCACCGATACGGGGGTGAGCTGGGTGGAAGATCAGGACGCCTTTGCCGCCATGGTGCGGGATGCTGCGGCCCACGAGGTCCCCGTGTCCATCCATGCCATCGGCGATGCGGCCATCGGGTACACCCTGGGCGTTTTCCACGACTGCATCCGCCGGGGGGTCGGATCGGCCTACCTGCGCATCGAGCACTTTCAGCACCCGAGCGCCGAGGACATCCTGGCCGTGGATCACCCCCGGCTCGTCGTGTCGGGCCAGCCGCTGCACTTGAGTTTCGACGCGCCGGCCGCCGAGGAGCGCCTGGGCCCCGAACGGGCGGCCCTGTCCTTCCCCTTCCGGACCCTCCTGGGCCTCAACTGCAACCTGGTCTTCGGGTCCGACTGGCTCGTGTCCGATCTCAATCCGCTGCTGGGGATCCACGCGGCCGTCACGCGGAAGGACAGCCAGGGCCGCTGGCCCCAGGGCTGGGTCCCCGAAGAGCGCATCTCGGTGGCGGAGGCCGTTCGTTGCTACACGGCCAACGCGGCGAAGGCCGTGGGTTGGGGGGGGCGGGCCGGGGAGCTAAGAGCGGGCCTCCGGGCCGATCTCACGGTCCTGGACCGGGACATCACCGCCGTTTCGCCCGACCGGATTCCCGACGCCCGGGTCCTCATGACCGTGGCCGGGGGGGCGGTGGTCCACGACGGGCGGTAGGAAAACAGGGCCATGGCGGCGGCCCATCAGTCCCAGAACTGCTCGGCCGCCACGGCGAAGTTGAGGTTCTGGGCCTCCTGGAGCAGAAAGGTCGTGATGCCGATGAGGTTCCCCCGGCTGTCGAACAGCCCGCCACCCGAGGACCCGCGGGAGATGGGGGCGGTGAACTGGACCAGCCTGGATCCCTTGTTCTCCCGGAGACCCGAGATGATCCCTTCCCCCAGGGTCCGCTCCAGACCGCTGGGAGCCCCCACCGTGTAAACCTTCTCGCCCACGGTGAGATCCGAGAAGCGGCGAACCCCTTTGACTGGCTCCAGGTAGGCGGCGGTCGACTCCAGGATGCATCGATCGCTGCGATCGTCCACCCGGACGGCCCGGGCCGGAAACCGGCGTTCCCCCTGGGCCAAGACAAGGTGCCGCCTTCCCTCCAGGGTGTGGCAGCTGGTCAACAGATGGCGGGAAGAGACGGCCACGGCCGATCCCTGGACCACGCGCTGCTTTCTCCGCAGGGCCTCGGGAGACGAGGCGGCGAACAGGACGAAGACCGAGGACTGCACCTTGCGATAGACATCCGAGGCCTCCAGGGCCTTGCCCGGGGCGGAAGCGGGCATGGCCGGAAGGCCTCGGCCCGGGGCCTGTGACGCCGCCGGGGTCGAGGCCCTGGCCGCCGCCGGGGGCGCTGGGAGACGCCTCTCTCCCTGACCCTGGGCCGCGGCCCTCTCGAGCTGGATCAACAGGGCCTCGCTCACTTCCCCGGAGACCGGGCCGCCCGTGTCGCGCTGGAACGCCTTGATGGCCTCCCGGGTCCGGGGGCCCAGGATACCGTCCAGGGGACCGGGGTCGTACGCCAGTCGGGACAGAAGGGTCTGGGCCTGCAGGATCCGGCCGGGCGGATCCTCTTTCTTGGTTCCGGACCGGCCCCCTGCTCCGGGCGGGGAAGGAGCTTCGCCGGCGGGGCCTGGAGCGCGGGAGCCCCGGGACAGGACGATCTGGTGCTCCAGACACTGCTCGTAAGCGCTCCGGCCCTTGGACCGGGCCGAACGACAGGCCAGAAGGGCCCGGCGCCTCTGTTCGGGGGACAGGCCCGACAGATCCGGCTCGGTCGACGCATCCCTCTGGGCCCACAGGGCCCCCTGCGCCCCCCCATCGGGCATCGGGGTCCCGAGGTCGCCCCAAGCCGTACGGTTGTGCAACACCATCGCTCCGGCGGGGTTCGGCCAAGCCCCCTCGGCGCCCCATGCCAGCGCCACAGCGCACACCACAAGGCCCAACGCCCGCAGGGGCACCCGGGCCCCCCTCTCGGACCCGCGTCTTTTGTCCCGATCCGCCGTCGCACGCCATCGTTTGCCCACGGCCGTCTCCCCCCTTCTTGGCCCTGCATGATAGACGCTCGCCCGCGTCACGGGGTTGCAGTGGGGAGAGCATACCACAAGCGACGCCGGCGGCAACCCACCGGCCGAGGCTTGCTGTTGACAGCCAGGCCAAGGTCGAATAGTCTCTCTAGCCGGTTCATCCCCATCCGGTGCTCTCTCCCAGGTCGCGGTCGGACGAGCGGCGGGACGTGCGCGGCCAGCGGGTTTGTCCGCAGTGGTTCCGGATGTCGGCAAGGGGAGGTGTTCATGGGCCTGGAGGGCAAGGCGGATCTGCTGCTTCGCAACGGACGGATCTGGGCGGGCCGCGGCCTGGGCGTGCACGAGGCACTGGCGGTGGCCCGGGGACGGGTGACGGCGGCGGGCCGGATGGGTGATCTGGAGGCCCTGGTCGGTCCGGGGACGCGGGTGGTTGATCTGAGGGGGCGGCTGGCCACGCCGGGAATCTGCGATGCCCACATGCACCTTCTGCCCTACGGCCTGGCGCTGGGGGAGGTCAACGTCAAGACGGCCGAGGTTGCGACCCTGGGGGCGCTGCAGGAGCGGGTGGGGGCCCGCGCCCGCGCCGTGGAACCGGGCGCCTGGGTCATCGGCCGGGGATATGACCAGGGCCGCCTGGACGTGAGACGCCATCCCACCCGGGACGACCTGGACGCGGTGGCGCCGCACAATCCCGTGTTCGTCAAGCGGACCTGCGGGCACATGGCGGTGGTCAATTCCAGGGCCCTGGAGGCGGCGGGCATCGGACCCGGGACCCCCGACCCGCCCGGGGGGGTGATCTTCCGGGAGGGCGGCCGGCCCACGGGGCTCTTGGCCGAGACCGCTTTGGATCTGGTGTCCAAGGCGATCCCCCCCCACCCCCGGGAGAAGCTTGCCGAGGCCATCGAGACCGGCGGGCGCCTCTGCCTCTCCCAGGGCATCACCTCGGTGATGGATGCGGCCGTGGGCATGACCCAGGGATGGGACGACCTGGAGACGTACCGGCAGATGCGCGCCGCGGGGCGCCTGCCGCTCCGGGTCTATCTGTGCCTCACGGGGGGGACCCAAGGGATTGCGGAGCGGGCCTTCGGGGAGGGGGCCGTGACGGGGACGGGCGACGCGTGGCTCAAGGTGGGCCCGGTGAAGCTGTTCCTGGACGGGGGCACCGGGGGAAAGACCGCGGCCATGCTGGAGCCGTACATGGGCGGCGGCCAGGGCGTCCTGCGCATGACCCAGTCCGACCTGGACGCGGCCGTGGCCGAGTACCACCGCATGGGCTTCCAACTGGCCCCCCACGCCATCGGCGACCTGGCCATCGGCATGGCCGTGGAGGCCATGGCCAAGGCCCTGGCCGCGGCCCCGGGGAAGGATCGAAGGCACCGCATCGAGCACTGCGGATGCCTGACCCCCTATCAGATGGATCGCATGGCCGATCTGGGCCTGTGTCCCGTGGGACAGGCCGTCTTCCTGTACGAGTTCGGCGATGTCTTCCTGGAGAACCTGGGCCCGTCCCGCATGACGGCCGCGTATCCGTTCCGGACATGGATGCAGCGGGGGCTCAGGCCGCCGGCCAGCTCGGACGCCCCGGTGTGCGACCCCCGGACCATGGTCAACCTGTACGCCATGGTGACCCGCCGCAGCGAGCGAGGCACGCCCCTGGGCGACGCCCAGACCCTCTCGGTGGAGGAGGCCCTGGAGGCCATGACGGCCAACGGGGCCTACGCCAGCTTCTCCGAGGGGTTCCGGGGGACACTGGCGACGGGCATGGCCGCGGACGTGGCCGTGTGGAGCCTGGATCTCCTGGAGGCCGCGCCGGAGGAGATCCTCCACGAGGGCCGGGCCGACCTGACGTTCGTGGACGGACGCCTGGCCTTCGATCGCCACGGCGAAGAGGGCTGATGCAGGGGGAGGGCGGCGCCCCATGGGCAGACACCTGACCGAACGCCTTCTGGTCTCCATCCCCGTGCTGTTCGGAGTGCTCCTGCTGGGCTTCCTCCTTCTGCAGGTCGTGCCCAACGACCCCGCCTTGGTCCTGGCTGGCCCCATGGCCCCCCCGGAGGTGGTGGCCGCCATACGCAAGGATCTGGGCCTGGAAGAGCCCATCTGGTATCAGTTCATGCTCTACCTGGGGAGGGTCCTCCGGGGGGATCTGGGACGCTCCATCATCAACAACACCAAGGTCATCGAGGAGCTGGCCGGCGCCATCGGCCCCACCGTGGAGCTCATGCTGGCGAGCCTCTTCTGGGCGGTCCCCCTGGGGATCACCCTCGGCACCCTGGCCGCGGTGAGACGGGGGCGCCTCTCGGACCGAGTCATCATGGCGTTCTCCGTGGGCGGGGTGTCCATTCCCATCTTCTGGCTGGCCCTGGTCCTCATCGAGTACGTGGGCATGAAGTGGCAGCTGCTCCCCTTCACGGGACGGGGGGGCCCCATCTGGACCGCCGACGGCCTGCGCAGCCTGGCCCTTCCTGCCCTGGCCCTGGGGGGGATTTTCGTGGGGCCGGTGGCTCGCATGACCCGGACCAATGTGCTGGAGGTACTGGGGGCGGACTTCGTGCGCACGGCCCGGGCCAAGGGACTGCGGGAGACCCGCGTGATAATCCGCCATGCCCTGCGCAACGCCCTCATCCCCGTGGTGACCCTGGTGGGGCTCCAGTGCGGGTACCTGTTGGGCGGGGCCGTGGTCACCGAGACCATCTTCGGCTGGCCGGGCGTGGGACGGCTGGCTGTGGGGGCCATCCTCTCCACGGACTACCCCCTGGCCCAGGGGGCCATCATCGTCATGTCCGTGGCGTTCATCGTCATCAACCTCATCGTGGACCTGCTGTACGGCTGGCTGGATCCCAGGGTCTCCAAGGCATGACGGACGCGGCCATCAGGGAACCGGATGAGGGGCTGGCCGCGGAATCGGCCTGGGGGAGGCTCCTTCGAGACCGGGCCGCGGTCATGGCCGGCGCGTTCCTGACCATGGTGATCGTCCTGGCCGCACTGGCCTCCTGGATCGCCCCCCACGACCCGTACCTGACCAAACCCACCCTCATGCTCCGCCCCATGGGGGGCGAGTACTGGCTGGGGACCGACGCCCTGGGAAGGGACATCCTGTCCCGGCTGCTCCACGGCACCCGGTTGACCCTCCTGCTGGGTCTGGTGGGCGTGCTCCTGGGGGGCACCATCGGCGGGGCCATGGGGATCCTTTCGGCCTTCTATCCGCGCTTGGACCGGGTGATGGGCCGCGTGGTGGACGTGCTCCTCTCCTTCCCGGCCATCCTCTTCGGCCTGGCCCTGGTGGCCGTGCTGGGGGCGGGGATCCTGCCGGTCATCCTGGCCCTGGCCTTCGCCACCATTCCCGGGGTGGCCCGGGTGGCGCGCTCCAGCGCCGTCGTCATCATGCGGCAGGAGTACATGGAGGCGGGGCGCGCCGTGGGGCTGAGCGACGGGGCCCTCATCTGGCGGTACCTCACGCGCAACTGCCTGTCGTCCATCTTCGTGTTTCTGACCATCCGCTTCGGGGAGATCATCCTGCTGGGCGCGGCCCTCTCCTTCCTGGGCCTGGGGGCGCGCCCCCCCGCGGCGGAACTGGGGATGATGGCGGCCCAGGGAAGGGATTACCTGTTCATCGCGCCCCACGTGGCCACCATCCCCAGCGTCACCATCTTCCTGATCGTCCTGGCCTTCAACGTCTTGAGCGACGCGGTGCGGGACATCCTGGATCCGAGGCTGCGTCAATGAACCCTTCGGGACCCTCTTCAGCGGAGAAAGGAGGAACAGTGATGAGCAACCGGATAAGATGGGGCGTTGTCTTCCTCGCATGGGCCGTGCTGGCTTCGGCCGGATCTCCCATGATGGCGCGGGGCCAGCTCAAGCCCGACACCCTCATCATCCTTCGGGACATCGACAGCAACAACTACGACCCGCACCGCACGGCGGCCCGAGCCGGGGCCGAGGTCCTGTACATGATGGCCGACACCCTGGTCACCCTGGACTATGACTGGAAGACCATCAAGCCGGGCCTGGCCAAGTCGTGGAAGGTGTCGGAGGACGGAAAGACCTACACCTTCCATCTGAGGGACGACGTCAAGTTCTGCGACGGCCGCCCCTTGACCGCCGACGACGTGGCCTACACCATCAAGCGGTGGATCAACCCCGAGACCAAGAGCCCCATCGCATGGCGGGCCGGCCCCGTGCAGGACGTCCGCGCCGTGGACAAGCACACGGTGGAGTACGAGCTCAAGCACCCGTACAGCGAGCTCCTGTACCAGCTCACCTACTTCTGTTCGAGCATCATCGACAAGGGAGCGGTGGAGCAGCTCGGGGCGGACTTCGGCGTCAAGGGGTTCAACGGCACGGGCCCGTACTGCTGGGTGAGCTGGGAGCCCCGCAAGGACATGGTCCTCAAGCGAAACCCCCACTACAAGTGGGGTCCGCCCATGTACGAGAACCCGGGGCCGGCCAAGGTGGAGAACGTCATCTGGCGGACGGTCCCGGAGGAAACCACGCGGGTGGCCGCCATGCAGGCCGCCCAGGCGGACGTGACCCAATACATCCCGGCCTGGGCCCTGGCCCAGCTCCAGAAGCTCCCCACCCTCCAGGTGGAAAAGGCCAAGACGTACTTCTGGCTCTGGTTCATGGGGTTCAAGATCGACAAGCCCTCCGTCTCAGACCCCAAGGTGCGCCGGGCCATGGTCAGCGCCGTGGATCAGGATGAGATCGCCAAGGGACTCTACTTCGGGACGGTCCAGCCCGCCACCACCTACTTTCATCCCTCCACCCTGGACTTCGACCCCGAGGTGCTCAAGCTCGCCCCCAAGTACGACCCGGAGCTCTCCAAGAAACTCCTGGACGAGGCGGGCTGGAAGATGGGACCCGACGGCTTCCGGTACAAGGACGGCCAGAAGCTCTCCGTGCTCTTTTACGGAAACACGGCCTACCAGAAGCAGTACGAGACGGTGCAGGGCTTTCTGCGCAAGGTGGGCGTGGACTTCGTGCTCCAGCTCTTCGACGCCACGGTCATGTGGGGGAAGCTGGCCACCCAGGAGTTCGACGCCTTCGGCATGAGCTTTCCGTACTTCAGCGCCGGGGACGCCCTGAACCTTTACTTTGATTCCAGAAACGTGCCCACGCCCAACCGCATGAACTGGAAGGACCCCGAGACCGACCAACTCCTGGAGGCCGGCAAGAAGGCGTTGACGCCCCAGGAGCGCTTCGCGGCCTTCTCCAAGGTGCAGCGCAAGGTCCACGAGGCGGCCGTCTGGATCCCTCTGTTTCACGAGGACCTGTACGTGGCCTCCCAGAAGCGGGTCAAGGGGGCCAAGCCCCACGGCAATTACGGGTGCAGCCTGTACAAGGGGCTGGACTTGGAGATCGTGAAATGAGGGGCGCGGGAGGCGGCCTGCCGGGCATCCCCACGCGGCCGCCTCCCGCCACCGGCACGCCGCCGCGGGACACCACCCCATGTTTGGAGGCGTTCATGGCTGAGACCACTGTGATCCGAAAGGCATCCTGGGCCATCACCTGGGATGGGGACCGCCGGCTGCACCGATACGCCAACGACGTGGACGTGGCCTTCTCGGGGGGAGACATCATCCACGTGGGGGGCCGGTACCAGGGGGTGGCCTCCCGGGAGATCGATGGGCAGGGCCTCCTGGTCATGCCCGGTCTGGTGAACATCCATTCCCACCCATGTTCCGAGCCCATGAGCAAGGGGATCATGGACGAGCTGGGTTCCCCCCGGCTGCACAACAGCGCCCTGTACGAGTTCATGCCGTTGTTCCGGGCGGACCTGGAAGGCGTTCGTGCGGCTGCCCAGACCGCGTACTGCGAGCTCCTTCTGAGCGGCGTCACATCGGTCATCGACATCTCGGGGGCCCACGACGGCTGGCTGGATGGCCTGGCCCAAAGCGGGCTTCGGGCCTGGGCCGCCCCCATGTTCCGCTCCGGCCGCTGGTTCACGCGCAATGGATTCACGGTGGAGTACGAGTGGGACGAGGCGGGAGGGCGGGCCGCCATGGAGGGCGCGCTGCAGGTGGTGGATCAGGCCGCGGCCCACCCGTGCGGCCGTCTCTCGGGGGTGATCTCGCCGGGCCAGGTGGACACGTGCACGGCGCAGCTGCTTCGAGCCGCCCACGGGGCGGCCCGGGACAGGGGCCTGCCGTTTCAGGTGCACGCCGCCCAGAGCGTGGTGGAGTTCCAGGAAATCACGAGGCGTCATGGGGTCACCCCCATCCAGTGGCTGGGGGGCCTCGGAGTCCTGGGCCCCCGGACCATTATCGGCCACGCCATATTCCTGGACCATCACCCGTGGCTCCACTGGAGTTCCCGGAGGGACCTCGGGCTTCTGGCCGAGACCGGGACCACCGTGGCCCACTGCCCGACGGTCTTCTCCCGGCGGGGCATGATGATGGTGCACCTGGGGGCCTATCTGGATGGGGGCGTGAACGTGGGCATGGGCACGGACACGTACCCCCACAACATGCTGGAGGAGATGCGTCACGCCATGATCTTCGCCCGCCTGGCCGCGGGGCAGGTGGTGGCGGGGACTTCGCAGGTCTTTGATGCGGCCACCCTGGGGGGGGCCCGGGCGCTGGGCCGGGAGGACATCGGCCGGCTGGCGGCAGGGGCCAAGGCAGACCTGGTCCTCGTGGACGTCCGCCACCCCATGATGCGGCCCGCCCGAGACCCGCTGAGGAGCCTCGTGTACTGCGCGGCGGAGCGGGCCGTCCGGCACGTCTTCGTGGACGGCCTCCAGGTGGTGAGGGACGGCACGGTCCTCACCATGGATTATGCCTCGGCCGCCCAGGCCCTGGAGGAGGCCCAGGCCCGCGCCATGAAGGACGCCCCGGACCTGGACTATGCCCGGCGGCCCATGGAGACCTTGTCCCCCCTCACGTTCCCCCGGGAGCCCTGACCGTGGCCCCTGCCTCCTCATCCGCCCCCGCTGCCGGCACCGCGCCCCTTCTCGAGGTGCGGGATCTCAAGGTCCACTTCCGGACGGGCGGGGTGACGGTACGGGCGGTGGACGGGATCAGCTTCTCGCTGGGCAAGGGCCGCGCCCTGGGGCTGGTGGGCGAGAGCGGCTGCGGCAAGAGCGTCACCTCCCTGGCAGTCATGGGGCTCATCCCCCAACCGCCGGGCTTCATCCCCCAGGGGGAGATCTTCCTGGGCGGCCGGGACCTCCTGCGCATGCCCCGGGGGGACCTGCGCAGGGTGCGGGGCGATCGGGTGGCCATGATCTTTCAGGAGCCCATGACCTCGCTCAACCCGGTGCACACCGTTGGGACCCAGATCGTGGAGGCCATCCAGGCCCATCGCCCCGTGTCCAGAAGGCAGGCCCTGGAGCAGGCCCGCGAGTTGCTCCAGCGCGTGAAGATCCCCAGCCCGGAGGAGCGGCTGGGCCAGTTCCCCCACAACCTCAGCGGCGGCATGCGCCAGAGGGTGATGATCGCCATGGCCCTGGCCTGCTCCCCCTCGCTGCTCATCGCCGATGAGCCCACCACCGCCCTGGACGTGACCATCCAGGCGCAGATCCTGGACCTGCTGCGGGAGCTTCGGGCCGAGACCGACATGGCCATCATGCTCATCACCCACGACCTGGGGGTGGTGGCCGAGATGGCCGACGAGGTGATGGTCATGTATGCGGGAAAGGTGGTGGAATGGGCCCCGGTGGCCCACCTGTTCGAGACCCCGCAGCATCCGTACACCATCGGGCTTCTGGGCTCCATCCCGCGGGTGGACGACGAGCTGCCCAGACTGGCCACCATCGAGGGCCGAGTCCCGGCCCCCTTCGCCATGCCGGATGGGTGCTGCTTTCACCCCCGTTGTCCCTTCGCCGAGACCCGCTGCCGCCGGGAGGAGCCCAAGCTGGAGAGGGTCGGGGAGGACCACGCCGTGAGCTGCTGGCGCTACCCCCTGGACCAGGAATCCCCCCTGGGGGACGGCCGGCCTGGCCCCAGCGGGAGACGCCATGAACGGTGAGGCCGCCGCATCCCCGGGCACGCCTTCCCACCCTCTCCTCCAGGTGACCAACCTGGTGAAGTATTTCCCCTTGACCCGGGGGGTGTTGTGGAAGAGGCTCACGGGTGTGGTCCGGGCCGTGGACGACATCAGTCTGGAGGTCTCGGCCGGAGAGACCCTGGCCCTGGTGGGGGAAAGCGGCTGCGGCAAGTCCACCACCGGTCGACTGGTGCTGAACCTCATGCGGCCCACGTCCGGCCGGGTCCGGTTTGACGGCCAGGACCTGGCGGCCCTGGATCGGGCGGGGATGCGCCGGCTTCGGGGGCAGATGCAGATCATCTTCCAGGACCCCTTCGCATCCCTGAACCCCCGGCTCACCGTGGGAGATCTGCTGGGCGAGCCCCTGGACGTACAGGGCACGTACACGGGCCAGGCGAGGATCGACCGCATCCGGGAGCTGCTGGACCTGGTGGGGCTGGCCCCGTACCATGCCGCGCGCTATCCCCACGAGTTCTCCGGGGGGCAGAGACAGCGTATCGGAATCGCCCGGGCCTTGGCGCCCAACCCCAGGCTGGTGGTATGCGACGATCCGGTGTCGGCCCTGGATGTGTCCATCCAGGGCCAGGTCCTCAACCTGCTCCAGGACCTCAAGGCCCGCCTGAGCCTGAGCTATCTGTTCATTGCCCACGACCTGGCCGTGGTCAAGTACATCGCCGATCGGGTGGCGGTCATGTACCTGGGCAAGATCGTGGAGACCGCCCCCAAGAAGGACCTGTACGACGATCCGAGGCACCCCTACACCCAGGCCCTGCTCTCGGCCATCCCCATCCCGGACCCGGGCGCCAAGCGCGGGCGCATCATCCTTCCGGGGGATGTGCCCAGCCCCCTGAGGCCCCCCGCCGGCTGCCGCTTCCACACCCGATGCCTCTATGCCCGGGAGCGATGCCGGGCCCAAGAGCCCGTCCTGCGGCCCCACAGGGCGGGGCACCAAACGGCCTGCCACTTCTTCGAGGAGATCGAGCCGCCCTGCCTTGTCGGCTTGGCCGGCCGGCGGAATGCCCGCTTTGAGCGCCTCGTGGCCGCGTTTGGGAGATAGGAACGTCGCAAGGGGGGGCGTCTTGCTCCTGTCCGAGGTCGCGGCTAGTATGGAGGCATGATTTGCATTACACGACAGATCGCCATCCCGGAAGATGCGCTGCACGAATCGTTCATCCGCGCCTCGGGTCCGGGGGGGCAGAACGTCAACAAGGTGGCCACGGCCGTGGAGCTTCGCCTTCGGGTGGAGGGCTCCCCTTTCCTGCCCGAGGAGGTCCAGGATCGCCTCAAGGCGCTGGCCGGCCGGCGCATGACCGCGGGCGGCGTGCTCGTCATTGAGGCCAGGCGGTTTCGCACCCAGGAGAGAAACCGCCAGGACGCCAGGGAGCGCCTGGCGGCCCTCATCCGCAAGGCCGCCCAGAGACCCAAGGTGCGCAGGGAGACAAGGCCCACCCACGCCGCCAGGAGAATGCGCCTCGAAGAGAAGCGCCGCACGGCAGACCTCAAGAGGATGCGACGGCCGGTGGGGGCGGAGGAATGAGACCTAGGGTGCGGCCCCCGCCTGGACCGACTGGATTAGGAATTGGCCCATGAACTGAGCGAAAACGGCCTTGGCTTGTTCGGACATCCCTGACGAGGTGTCCTCCATGGCCACGGCCCCTGCCAGTGGCTCCGCGGGGTCTGTGATGAGGGACACGTCCCGGGCGATGCCCGACTTCTCCTCGCCGCCGAAGGTCTGCCACTCGGCCGGGTCGGTGACCTCGGAGCCGGGCTTCTTGCCGCTGAATTTCCAGGCCGCCTCGGCCTTGGCCGCCCCGGCCGCGGCCAGCTCCCCGCGCCCGGCCGGGCCCGCCGCTCTTGCGCCCCGGATGGGCACGGGGTCCACGACGCCCGGGACCACGTCGGGCTTGCCCTGCTGCCGGTCCGCGGCCTGGGTCAGCTGCAGGAGGAGCTGGGGGTCGCGAAGGGGGGAGGAGTCGCCCTCGCTTCCATGGTCGGGTCGGGGCATGCTCCCGCTGTCTCCATTGAATTGGATACAGACACCCGTTTCTTCGTTATAGAGGAAGCTTTGGCCCAGGATTATGAAGGACTGCCAACCGCCTCCCAAGTCCTCTTGGTAAATCCCCGAATCCGCGTCTGGCCCCGCGAGAGCCCAGAGATCGCTGGCATACTGGAGAGATCGGTACAACTTGCTCTCCGTGCCAAAAGTCTGATCGGCCTTCTTCTTATACGACATCGCCATCCTCCCCACTATCTCCATATGCTCCTTCCAGCGCCAACCGGCGGGTTTGCCGCCCTTTGCCGCCTGCCCGGGGAGCTTCCCGATGTGGATGCCGCCGTAAGACCCGCCGTCCGGGCCCATGGTCTTGGGGCCCTTGAAATCGGGCTTGAGCCCGACGTCCACGTTGGGGACCCAGTGAAACCCGGGAGGACCCTTCTCCCCGTCGGACCATCCCATGATCCCGTCCCCCATGCCGCCCTTGCCCTTGCCCCACTTCTTGGGGTCCGTGACCGGCCCCATGTCTCCCATGGGGCTCCCGGAGCCCCATTGCCCGCCGAACCAGCCGCCCATACCGTCCCCTGAACCGCCTGCCCCTTGCCCTCCCCCCTTGGGCGGAGGCACGCCCTTCATGGCGTCGAAGGGCCGCTGAAAGATGGGATCGCCCTTTCCCCTGGGCTCCGCCCCTGATCCGTCCCCCTGGTTCATCCGGGCCAGCACGTACGCCAGGTCGTCCCAGTCTCCGTCGTCCAGCACCTTGGCCTCCCGGAAGATCCACACGGCCTGCCACAGGCGCTCCCGGGCATGGGGATCGCCGCTTCGGGCCGCCTCCCCCGCCCGGTCAGCCAGTCCCCAGAACTCCACGGGGTATCGCTGCATCAGGTCCAGGATCCGGGCCACGCCCAAGGGGCTGGGGTTGGCGCCGAACCGACTGAGGGCCGCGAACAGGGGCCCGTTTTCGTCCAGATCCCGGCGGGCCCGCCCCAGGCTCCCTGCTGGGGATCTGCTTCCCGCGCCCGCGGGCGGAGGGGCCTGGTCCACGGGCCAATTCCCCTTGCGTTCACCGAAGGACTCCCCGCCGAAGCCCCGCATCGACCGGTCGAAGAGCCGCTCGTCCGGGATGGGGCCCATCTGCTGCCGTCCCGTCTCCCCCGGGATGCGGTCCACGGGAAACGGGCTGTCGCTCGACCGCCAAGCGGCCGCAGGGGCCGCAAACCACAGGCACAGGGCAGTCAAGAGAAGGGCGGCGAGCTTCATGGGTCCACCTCCCTGATTCCAACGGCAATCAATGCATTCTCGAATCCAATTCTTTGAAATGTCAAGTGAATTCTTGCATCGCTCTTGAAGATCAGGGGCGGTTCCGCTATCATCCCACCATGCCGACCGAGGATGGCTCCATGTCCTTTACCAACCTTCGCCAGTTCGTACAGGCCCTGGAATCCCGCGGGGAACTGCGGCGCATCGCGCTGGAGGTGGACCCGCGGCTCCAGATCACGGAGATCGCCGATCGGGTCATGCGCCGGGAGGGGCCCGCCCTCCTGTTCGAACGGGTCAGGGGCTCCACAATCCCGCTGGCCATCAACCTGTTCGGATCTTCCCGGCGCATGGCCCTGGCCCTTGGTTGCCAGGACTTGGAGGAGATCGGCAACCGCATCCGAGCCCTCGTGGACCTGAGGCTCCCCCAGGGGCTCCTGAGCAAGGTCATGGCCCTCCTGCCCAGGCTCAAGGAGCTTTCCTCGTTCCCGCCGCGGACCGTGGGGGCAGCCCCGTGCCAGGAACAGATCCTGGAGGGGCCGGAAGCGGATCTGGGCCGGCTGCCCGTCCTTACCTGCTGGCCCCAGGACGGGGGGCCCTTCATCACCCTCCCCCTGGTCATCACCCGGGACCCGGAAACGGGCATCCGCAACGTGGGCATGTACAGGATGCAGGTCTATGATGGACAGAGCGCCGGGATGCACTGGCACCGCCACAAGGTGGGGGCCATGCATTTCAGGAAAGGGGCGACGCGGGGGGGGCGCGTCCCCGTGGCCGTGGCCCTGGGCGGGAGCCCGGCCCTCATGTACTCGGCCACAGCCCCCCTTCCCGAGACCATCGAGGAGTTCGCCTTCGCCGGCTTCCTCCAACGAAAGCCTGTGGAACTGGTCCGGGCCAGGAGCATCGACCTGGAGGTCCCGGCCGAGGCCGAGATCGTGCTGGAGGGGTACGTGGACCCGGCCGAGCCGCTCCGCCGGGAAGGGCCTTTCGGTGACCACACGGGCTTCTACTCCCTGGCCGACGACTACCCGGTCTTCCACCTGACGGCCATGACCATGCGCAACAACCCCATCTATCCCGCCACCATCGTGGGGGTTCCGCCCAAGGAGGACTACTGGCTGGGCCACGCCACGGAGCGGATCTTCCTGCCCCTCCTTCAGATGGTCTTCCCCGAGATCGCGGACATGCACATGCCCGCCGAGGGCGTTTTTCACAACCTGGTCTTTGTGGCCATCAGGAAACAGTACCCCGGCCACGCCTTCAAGATCATGAACGGCCTGTGGGGCCAGGGGCAGATGATGTTCGCCAAGGTCATCGTCGTTCTGGACCAGGACGTCAACGTCCGGGACGCCAAGGAGGCCTGGTGGGCGACCCTCAACCACATGGATCCCCAGCGGGACGTGCTCTTTTCCAGGGGCCCGGTGGATGTGCTGGACCACGCCAGTCCCATGCCCACCTTTGGCTCCAAGATGGGGATCGACGCCACCCGCAAGTGGCCCGAGGAGGGGTTCGAGCGGGCGTGGCCCGCGCGCATCGCCATGGCCCCGGACGTCCGAGAGGAAGTGGACCGCCTTTGGCCGCAGCTGGGTCTGGGTTCGTGACGGAGCGGTGGGCATGTGGCTCTGGATGACGCGGTTTCGGGAATACGGCAGGATGATCAAGTTCTCCCACTCCGTCTTCCTCCTCCCCTTTGCCTTCTCCGCCCTGCTCTTGGCCCCCTCCCATGTGCTCACGGTCCCCAGGTTCCTCTGGATCCTCCTGGCCCTGGTCTCGGCCCGAAGCGCCGCCATGGGTTTCAACCGCATCGCGGACCGGGATCTGGATGCGGCCAACCCCAGGACAGCGGCCCGAGCCCTCCCCCAGGGTCGCATCGGCCTCAAGGCGGCGTGGGTCTTCGTGGCCGCCTCGTGCGTCGTTTTCCTGCTGTGCGCCTGGGCCCTCTCGCCCCTGGCCCTGGCCCTCTCGCCCCTGGCCCTGGCGTTCGTCCTGGCCTACTCGTTCTCCAAGCGCTTCACGTGGGCCTCCCACCTGTGGCTGGGACTGGGCGCGGCCATGGCGCCGGCCGGAGCCTGGATCGCGGTGACCGGGGCGATGGACGGCCGTGCAGGGGTGCTCGTGGCGGCCGTGGCCTTGTGGGTGGCCGGGTTCGACATCCTGTACGCCTGCCAGGACGCGGCGTTCGATCGGGAAAGGGGCCTCCTGTCCATCCCGGCCCGGCTGGGCGTGGGTCCCGCGCTGTGGGCCGCCCGAGGCCTCCACCTCCTCTCGGTCCTGGGGCTTCTGTGGGTGGGGCGGCTGTTCGGCATGGGACTTCCGTATTGGGCGGGGGTGGGCGTTGTGGGGCTCCTCCTGTCGGTGGAGCACGCCCTGGTGTCGGAGAAGGACCTCTCGCGAATCAACGAGGCGTTCTTCACGGTGAACGGCCTGGTGAGCGTGCTATATCTCGCGGCGGTCTTCCTGGACCGGCGAGTCCTGTGAGGCGGGAAATGGCTGGGATGGGTGAAGGCCCCGGTCGCCCATGAGGCCGGGGCCGGTCATGCGCTTCTCGCCCTGGCTGACCGACGGGGAGCGTGCGGAGATCCGAGAAGCCCTGCGGCTCGGCCTCCAAGGGGCGCGGCCCATCCTCGGCGGACAGTCCCGGATCAAGGCGTTCTACCGGGTGGAGACGCCGTCTCGACCCCTGTTCATCAAGGCCCGGCGGTTTCCCTCATGGACCCGGCGGCTGGGGCGAACCATCCGGGAAACCAAGGAGGAAATAGAGTTCCGCAACTTCCTCCGGCTCCGGGAGCTGGGCGTCCCCTGTCCCGAGCCCCTGGCGGCCGCCAGGACGCGGCGCTTCGGCCTGACCGTGGAAAGCCTGCTGGTCATGGAGCATCTGGCCCGGGCCAAAACCCTGAGGGTGTGGCTGGCCCAACCGTGCGGCCCCGAGCGAGACGCCCTCCTGGACGCCCTGACGGGTTTCCTCGGGACGCTGGCGGGCAAAGGGGTCGTTCACGATGACCTCCAGTGGAACAACGTGATGGCCTCTTGCGCGGGGTCCGGGGGGTGGAGCCTGTATCTGGTGGACGCCCTGCACGTGCGATTGAGCCCGCCCCGGGTCCCCCAGGCCTTCTCCCGGAGCCTTTCCTGGTTCCTCGGCTTCATGAGGGGCGAGGGCGCGGGGGAGGACCTCATCCAGGGCCTGTGGGGGCGCCTGGCGGAGGCCGGACTGACGGGCCCGCCGGGCCCTGGGAGGGCCCCGGACCGGTCCGCGGGCGCAGGGGCATGAGCGAGGAGAGCTACCGGCGGTTCAAGGGCGTTTGGGCCGAGCCCGAGGTGGCCGCGGCCTACCGGGACGATCGGTTCTCCCGGTCGCGCCGCTGGCGCTGGACCGACAGGCGGGAGCAGTCCATCCTGGGAGGGTTCCTGGCCGGGTTCGAAGCCGGCTCCAGGGGGCTGGACGTGCCATGCGGGACGGGCCGCCTGGCCCCCCTGTTTCGTCGCGCGGGCCTGCTGTACGCGGGGGGCGACGTCTCTATGTCCATGCTTCAGCTGGCCCGGCAGCGAGAGGGCCACGGGATTGTCCTGGGGGCCGACGCCCTGGAGCTCCCGTTTCGGCCGGACGCCTTCGACTTCCTCACCGCCGTGAGGCTCCTCCATCGCATCCGTGCGCACGGCATCCGGGTGGCCATGCTCCGGGAGATGGCCCGGGTGACCCGAGGGCCCCTCATCGTGACCTACTATGCCCGGTGGAACCTTCGGGGCGTCCAGCGCTGGCTCAAGGGGAAGGACCCCGGCCTGAGCCTCGGAAGGATCATGGCGGATTTTCGAGGGGCCGACCTTCGGCTCCGCTGCAGGATCCCCCTGCGGCGTTGGACCCAACAGCAGTGGTTCTTCGTGCTGGAGAAGACGCCCGGCGATGTCTCGGTCGTGACACGGGGCGGCAGCGGGGGGGCCGGGTCGGATCAAGGCGTCGGCGAGGCGGTGTGAAGCTTCTGACCGTACATAAGCCTGTCCGCCCGGTCGAGCAGGGACTCGATGGAGTCTGTTCCCTCGGGCTCCAATCGGGCCAGTCCCATGCTCATGGTCAGTTGATACGGGCGATCCGGACCGGCCTCGCAGGAGGCCAGGTTGGCCTTCAACCGACTCGTGAGGAGCTCGACCTCGACTCCTTTGGTCTCGATGCCGAATACCACGAATTCGTCCCCTCCCAGCCGGGCGATGATGTCGGAGCGGCGGAACGTGTCTCGCAGGGTCTTCGCTGTCTCCTGCAGGGCCCTGTCCCCCACGGCATGCCCGAAGCGATCGTTGATGCCTTTGAGGTCGTCCAGATCCAGGAAGAGGAGGAACAGCCCGTCCCGCATCCGATCGGCCACCTTGAGATGCTGCGCTGCCAACGCGATGAATCCCCTGCGGTTGTACAGGCCGGTGAGTTCGTCCGTCCAAGACTGAGCCCGCAGCTCTTCCTCCAGCCGCCTTCTCTCCAGTTCGCTCCTTCCCAGTCGCCTGGCCCCGAAGCCGACCCCGGCCAGACCCAGAATCCACAGGGCCGCATGGGCGGCGCCGATCTCCATGATGTGCTTCCTTTCCAGGGCCCTGAGGGGCATCATGGGGACGGAGACGCTGATCCCCCCTCGGATGTCCCCCTGCTGGTAGCCCTGCTCGGCATGGCAGGCCAGGCACGCCGCCTCGGTGGCCAGGGGGCGCATGAGGCGGAAGTATTCGCGGCCCCGGACGTATGTCCGGGTGGTGGCCTCTGAAGCGCCAGCCTGGAAGGCCTCGAGGGCTTCCGCCTCCCAGGGGTCCGGGGCGTTCTCCGGGCGGATCGGCTTGAGGCTCGTGATGTGGCCCCGCACACTGGAGACGGTCTCCTCCAATTCGTGGACCTGACGGGTCATGTACGCGGGGTTGAGCAGGGTGAGCTGCCGGCCGGAGGGGGTGGTGATGTCGCGCTCGGGGACGTCCTGCAGGTAGGGGTTGGGCTGGGTTTGACCGGTGACGGGGGCGTACACCCCCCCGTGGAGGGATCCCCACAGGCGGTAGAGCACGTCCTTGTCGAATCCGATGGAGGCCTGAATGCGAGCCAGGGCCAGGGTCTCCTGGCGCTTCTCCAGGACGTTCCAAATCCCGGATGCCGCGACCACCACGGTCCAGACCGCGGCGACGGCCCAGGCATAGCGCCGAAAGGCGGGATCGGCGCCACGGATGGAGGCTGCCGGGTCCATGACCTCACTCGGGCTCGATGTCCGAAACACGCTGGACTCTCGCGCCTTGGGGGCCCTCTCGGGCGGGCCTTGATCCGGCCCCGGGAAAGGCCGCTTCCGTCCCCTCTTTGGGATACTCCATCTATTCATACCGGATTCGGGGTGCGCTCGTCAAAGGGAAACCGCCAGCAACGATTCCCTCCCCGGCCTCCCCTGCCCCCAATCGATTCCTTTTGACAGGGGCCGACCTTCTGCTAGAATACTACCCCGACAGGTCTCAACGATCCCCTCCCGCAACCCGTGAGTCGTCCTCGTGGTTCGCGGCCGTGCGCAATGGCCTGCACGGACCCCCCCCAGTGCGGGAGCGCAAGGCCGGGGCGTCGGCCGCCGGAGTCGAGGGCGACTTCGGGGGGTTGCCGCGTGAGATCGATGGGGAATCGGGCATTCAGTGACGGAGGTCTTCTCATGGGCAGGCGTGTTGTGGTCACCGGCATGGGGGCGTTAAGCCCGCTGGGAATCGGAGCCGAGGCATCCTGGAAGGCGTGCGTCGAGGGACGCTCCGGGATCCGGAGGATCTCCAAGTTCGACGTATCGGCCCACAAGACCCAGATAGCCGGGGAGCTGAAGGGATTCGATCCCGGCGAGTATCTGGAGCCCAAGGAGACCAAACGCTACGACGAGTTCAGCCAGTTCGTCCTGGTGGCCAGCCAGATGGCCGTGGACGACTCGGGGCTGCGGATCGACCACGATCTGCAGAGCCGCATGGGGGTCATCGTGGGAACGGGGTTCGGGGGCCTGAAGACCTTCGAGAGCAACTTCCGGACCTTCATGGAGAGCGGCCCCAAGAGGATCTCCCCGTTCTTCATCCCCATGATGATCGCCAACATGGCCCCGGGCCTCGTGGCCATCCGTTTCGGGATCCTGGGACCCAACACCTGTACGGTCACCGCCTGCGCGGCCAGCTCCCATGCCATCGGCGACGCATTCAAGGTGATTCAGAGGGGCCAGGCGGACGTCATGCTAGCCGGGGGCACCGAGGCCTCCATCACCAGCCTGATGCTGGGCGGTTTCGACGTCATGAAGGCCACCAGCACCCGCAACGAAGAGCCTGAGCGGGCCAGCCGGCCCTTCGACAAGGACCGCGACGGGTTCGTGCCCGCCGAGGGCTCCGCCATGCTGCTCCTGGAGGAGCTCGATCACGCGCGGCGGCGGGGGGCCAATATCTACGCCGAGATCACGGGATACGGCCTCAGCAACGACGCACACCATTTCACGGCCCCGGACCCCGACGGCCGGGGGGCGTCCCTGTGCATGCGCATGGCCCTGGCGGATGCGGGAATCGACCCGGCAGACGTGCAGTACATCAACGCCCACGGCACGTCAACCCCGCTCAACGACTTGACCGAGACGACGGCCATCAAGACCGTATTCGGCCCCCACGCCGGCAGGCTCGCCGTGAGTTCCACCAAGTCCATGACCGGGCATCTGCTCGGGGCCGCAGGCGCCATCGAGGCGGTATTCACTTGCCTGGCCATCCGGGACGGCGTAATCCCACCCACCATCAATTACGAGACCCCCGACCCCCAGTGCGACCTGGATTACGTCCCCAATCACGCCCGGGAGGCGAGGGTCAAGGTCGCCCTGTCCAACTCCTTCGGGTTCGGCGGCACCAACGCCTCCCTGGTCTTCAAGGCACTTTGAGACCGCCGTGATCCGCCGGCGGGCTCACCTGCCACCGCCGCCCGGCGTGAGGAAGATGCCGGGGATCCTCCCCGAGAACTTCTCCTCGAAGACCCCCTGTGGGGGGCTCTCCTGCCTGGCGCCGAGATAGAAGTTGAGCTTGAGCGTGGCCACCTCCGAACGATTCCCCGCCTGGTCCTCCAGGCTCACCCAGAGGCGGAGCCCGGTGAGGTGGAGGTCCCGCAACCCCTCGCCGAACTCGAACGTGCCCAGGTCGAGATATCCCGACATCGCGTTGCATTGGTCCCGGTACACGGGCAGGCGCACGGGCGTGGCCGTGTGCCCGGGGATGTTCAACCATGCGTGGATGAATGCCAGATCGCCATCGGGATCGGTCCCCTTGATGTACACCTTCCAGGTGTCCCCGGGGGCGATCTCCCGGGAGGCGAACGCGGCCTCCAGGCGGGGGGCCCCGGCAGGCTTGGCTGCAAGGGCGTCCCACGACGACAGGGTCAGGGACAGAGCCACGACCGCCCCCGCTCCCACGTACCGCTGCATGCCATGAAGCGGCTTCATGTCCGGCCTCCTGACTTCCGGCGGGCTCCAGGCCCGCGATAAAGGGTCTGCATCCTGAATTCTGAATGTTAGACGAGGCGTTGGATCGGGGGATTCCACGCCTCCATGGGAGGAGGCCATCTCGGTTTTCTGGTGAGGTCTTCGGTCGTCCAACTGGCTCGGTCGAGCCCCCGGATCAGATGGCGTCGATGAGGGATTCGAAGCGGTTGCACCCCGTGGCCGTGATGCGGCCTGCGGCCACAGGCTCGACGTCGCCGGCGACCTGGAGCAGCTCGCAGTGGCTCAGGACCTCGTTGACGGCCATACGCATCCCCATCCCCTTGAGCAGGCGCGGCTCGAAGTGCTCCTCAGCGATTTCCTCGGCCGTCCTCGGCTTCACTTGGACGATCTGCAGGATTTCCGCGCAGCGCCGGACGTGATGGTCGAGCATCTCGCGGGCGCGAGCCTCCAGATCCATGTGATTCCACTGACCGTGGTAATAGAGCCGGTGGGCGGGCAGGACCGGGATCCCCGGGAACTGCCTGCCCAGATCCCCCAACCGCTTGACGGAGCGGATGTACGCCCGAAGGCCGTAGATCTGCGGGGCCTCTCCAAACTCTGCTGGGAGGACCTCCCTGGTGAGGTCGTGGAACGCCTCGCGGGTGGGATGGGGGGTGATCTGTGGCAGCAGGGTGTCGCCCACGAGGATGGCCTCGTTCCCGATCAGAAGTGCCACGGCGTCGGGGCTGTGTCCGGGCAAATGGAGCACGGAGATGCCGCCGTCCAGGGACCCGTCCCAATCCGAGAGGGGATGGATCGTCAACCCCGAGCGCTCGACATGGTACGCCCTGCAGTGCTTCTGGGAGAACGACTCGGGCATGATGCAGTGCCAGCAGGAGGCGGGAAACGCCTCTCGGTCCGCACAGGGGGCCATCGCAGGGTAGGTCCGGATGAGCTGTGCGTACACGGGGTGGGCCAGGACCCGGGCGCCCGTCTCCCGCACGATCTCCGTGAGGCCCCCGTCGTGGTCCTCGTGGCCGTGGCTCAGGACCACGCTCTGGAGGTCGCCGGCCGCCACGCCGGCATGTCCCATGAGTGCCAGGAGCAGACGACCCATGCCATGGCGCCCCGTGTCCACGAGAAAGGCCGGATCCGACTGGACCAGGTAGTTCCAGGTGGGCCCCAGGTCCCACTCGCCGCCGTACACGTTGTCGGTGCCCATCCCCACGATCTCCCGCCCCGAGGGAAGCCTGAGCCGGAAGACCATCTGGTTGCCGTTTCCGTCGCCGTCGGCCAACACCTCAATCCCATCCTGCAGCATGCCCAAGGACCTCCTGATCATGAGCCTTCAAACCCTCCGGACCGATGTCAAAGAGGAAGGATAGCACAAGGTCGGAAGGCCTCCGTCCTCATGTCGGCGCTCTGTGACAGGCCACCTTGTGGCCGGGGGTCACCTCCATGAGTTCGGGTTTGGACTCCCGGCACGCCGGGGCGAGGTGAGGGCAGCGGGGATGGAAGGGGCATCCCGAGGGCACGCGAATGGGGCTGGGCACGTCTCCTGCGAGGGGACGGTGTTCCCTTTGCCGCTCCACCCTCGGGTCCGGGATGGGCACCGCCGCGATGAGCGCCTGGGTGTACGGGTGCAGGGGCTGGGCGTACAGCGCGGCCTTGGTGCAGATCTCGACGATGCTGCCCAGGTACATCACTGCGATGGCGCTGCACAGGTGCTCCACCACCGCCAGATCGTGGGAGATGAAGATCAAAGACAGGCCCAACTGCTCCCGCAGCCTCTTCAACAGATTGAGCACCTGAGCCTGGATGGACACATCCAGTGCCGAGACCGGCTCGTCGCAGATGATCAGGATGGGATCGCAGATCAACGCGCGGGCCAGGGCGATTCGCTGCCTTTGGCCGCCCGAGAACTCGTGGGGAAACCGGGTCATGTGCTCGGCGAAGAGCCCGACCTTGGAAAGGGCCTGGGCAACCCGCTCGCGTTTCTCCCCCCGGCCCAGGCCTGGCGAGAAGTTGTCCAGAGGCTCCTTGAGGATCCGATAGATCGACATGCGGGGGTCCAGAGACGAATAGGGGTCCTGAAACACGAACTGGATCCGCCGTCGAAGGGGTTTCAGGTCCCGCATCTGCATCACGTCCTGCCCATCGAACGCGATGCGGCCGGCGGTGGGCTCGATCAGCCGCAGGATGAGCCTCCCGGTGGTGGTCTTGCCGCAGCCGGATTCTCCCACCAGCCCCAGGATCTGACCCCGCTCCAAGGCGAAGGATACGCCGTCCACGGCCCGGAGCACGGGCCCCCGGTCCGAGAGCCTCCGGCCCAGGGGGAAGTGCTTCACCAGGTCCTGGACCTCCAGGAGCGGTCGGCTCGATTGCGCCGGGTCGATGGGTGCGACGGTGCCCATCCTCACCATGGTGGATCCCCCAGCCAGCAGCGGCACCGGTGGCCGGGCCCCACATCCGCCAGTGACGGCTCCTCATCCCCGCAGACATCCATGGCGAAGTCGCAGCGTGACAGGAATGCGCATCCCCTCCCGAGGTCGCGCAGGTTGGGCACCACGCCGCGGATCTCTTTGAGTTCCTTCTGGGGCTGATCCAGCCGCGGCACGGAATCCAGGAGGCCGTGCGTGTACGGGTGTCGATGCCCGCGGAAGACCACGTCCGCGTCTCCCTCCTCCATTACTCGCCCGGCGTACATGATCATGACCCGATTGGCCATGGAGGCCACCACGCCCAGGTTGTGGGTGATCAGGATGACCGACATGCCCATATCGGCCTGGAGCTGGGCGATGAGCCGGAGGATCTGGGCCTGAATGGTCACATCCAGGGCCGTGGTCGGCTCGTCGGCGATGAGGACCTTGGGGCGGCAGGCCAACGCGATGGCGATCATGGCCCGCTGCCGCATGCCGCCCGAGAGCTGGTGGGGGTAATCCCTGGCCCGGCGGGCCGGCTCGGGGATCTCCACCATCCGAAGCATGTCCACGGCCCGAGCCCACGCCTCTTTCCTGGAGATGCGCCGGTGAAATCGGAAGGCCTCGCCGATCTGATCCCCCACGGTGAAGGCCGGGTTCAAACTGGTCATGGGCTCCTGGAAGATCATGGAGATCTCCGCGCCGCGCACGGAGCGCATCTGCTTTTCCGTCAGGGAGAGGAGGTCGCGCCCCAGGAGCCAGACCTCCCCGGAAACGATCCTCCCGGGGGGCGTGGGGATGATCCGGGTGATGGCCCTGGCCGTGACGGATTTGCCGCACGCGGATTCGCCCACCACCCCCAGGACTTCCCCTGGGTGGAGGCGAAGGTCCACCCCCACCACGGCAGGGATCACGCCCTCCAGCAGGTGGAACTCGACCGCCAGGTTTCGGACCTCCAGCAGGGGGGCCCCGAGTGCCCGCTCACCCGGTGTGGCATTGCCCTCCTCGCCGGAACGGGCCTCAGTGGCGATCTCGCCAGAGCGCCGGGGGTCAACGCCCCCGCGCCTTGCGCCTTGCGCCTCACGCCCTGGAGCATCGTTCATCGCTTCAATCTCGGGTCCAGGATGTCCCTCAACCCGTCGCCCAGGGTGTTGAACCCCAGGACCGTCACCGAGATGGCCAACCCAGGAAAGATGGTTATCCATGGCGCCTGGGTGAGGAAGTTCCTGCCGTCGGCCAGGATGCTCCCCCACGACGGTGCGGGCGGCGGCACGCCCAGCCCCAGGAAGCTCAGGGCCGCCTCGATGAGGATGGCGTTGGCCACTCCGATGGTCGTGAGCACGATGACCGGGGCCATGGCATTGGGGAGCACGTGAAGCAGGATGATCTTGATGTGACTGGACCCGGAGGTCCGAGCTGCCTCGATGTACTCCTTCTCCCGGATGGAGAGGACCACGCCCCGGACCACCCGGCCGTACGTGGGGATACTGATGAACGCCAGGGCCACGATGATGTTGCCCAGGCCGGGCCCCATGACCGCCATGAGCCCGATGGCCAGGAGGAGCGCGGGAAAGGAGATGATCGTATCCATGACCAGGACGATGGCGACGTCCAGCCAACCGCCGAAATACCCACCGAGAGATCCCAAGAAGATCCCCACGAGTGCGCCCAAGAACACCGACAGGATCCCCACCTGCAGCGACACCCTGGCTCCGTGCATGATCCGGGAGAGGATGTCTCGGCCGAACTGGTCCGTCCCGAAGAAGTGGTCGGATGAGGGTGCCTTGGTGCGGTTGGAGATGGCGATCTTGAGGGGGTCGGCCGGGGCCATCCAGGACGCGGTCACGGCCACGGCGACGACCAGGCCCACCACGGCCATACCCACCAGAGCCAACTTGTTCCGCAGGAGGCGCCTGGCGATCACGATCGGGCCTTTCGGGCGAAACTCACCCTGGGGTCAAAATACGCGTACGCCATGTCCACCGCCGCGTTGACCATGACATAGATGGTCGTGACCATGAGGATGCACCCCTGAACCACCGGATAATCCCGGTTGGTGATGGCGCTGAACACGAGCTTGCCGATCCCCGGAATGGAGTACACGTCCTCGATGACCACCGTGCCCCCCAGGAGGAAGCCCACTTGAAAGCCGATGATGGTCAGGACAGGCGCGAAGGCGTTCTTGAGGGCGTGCTTGAGGACGATGAGGCGCCTTGGCGTGCCCTTGGCCAGGGCCGTGACGATGTAGTCCTCCCGCAAGACCTCCAGCATGGAAGAACGCGTCATGCGGGCCACGATGGCCGCCAGGATCAATGCCAGGGACACGGCTGGAAGGATCAGGTACTGCACGCCCCGAGTGAAGTCCACGAATATGCTGACGAACCCGACCGTGGGCAACAGGTTCAGTTTCACCGAAAAGAGCAGGATCAGGAGCAGGGCCAGCCAGAAGCTGGGTACCGAAACGGCCACGATCACGAGACCCATGAAGAGATAGTCGGCGTACGTGTTGTGCCGGAGGGCGGCGATGATGCCGGCCGGCACCGAAAAGCACAGGGACAGGAGCAGGGACGCCGCAGCCACGCTCATGGTGATGGGCAGCCTCTTCAGGATGAGCTCCATCACCGGCTCCCCGTGCACGATGGATCTCCCCAGGTCCCCCCGCAGCACGCCGGCGATCCAGTGGCCGTACTGAACCAGGACGGGCTTGTCCAGGCCGAGCTTGGTCCTCAACGCCTCGATCTGGGGCTGCTCCGCGGCCGAGCCCAGGATGACCATGACCGGGTCTCCGGGCACCATGTGGATCAGGCCGAATACCAGGACCGAGACCAGGAACATCACCGGGATCACGGAGAGGACTCGGCGGAGGGCGTATCGGGCCATGGGGTTCCGTCTGCGCGCAGAGAAGACGCCGCAGGCCGAGGCCTGCTGTCCAGAGCTGGATACCGGCGTCCGGCGGCCAACCTTTGCCGGACGCCAGGTCACAGCGTTTCAGGGTCACTTGTCGAAATACCAGTTCCAGATCCGACCACGGAAGGAGTCGAAGTCCTCAAAGTTCTTGAGGTATGGCTTGAAGGCATAGGAGTTGTGGATGTAAAAGTTGATCATGTACGGCACGTCCTCGCACGTGATGGCGTAGATCTGCCGGAACAGCTCGTCCTTCTTCGCCGGGTCCATCTCCTTGCCCATGGCGTTTCGAATCTCGAACAGCTTGGGGTTCTTGTACCCGTAGTAGTTCTGCTCGGAGAGGTTCAGGGTCTGGGTCATGGGGTCCATGCGGCCGATCATGGCGAAGGAGGTGATCTCGTGCTCGCCCTTCTGCCAGCGAGCCAGATGGGTGGCCCAGTCCACTACCTCCAACTCCGTGTTGATCCCCACCGCTGCCCACATGGCCTGCGCAGCCACGCACTGATCATGCATCGGCGTATAGTTCTTGGACGTGAGGATCTTGATCTTTTCCCCCTTGTACTGGGTCTTGGCCAGGAACTCCTTTGCTTTGTTGGGATCATAGCTTGGTGCCATCTTCTCCAGATCCGGGGAGTATGCCGGGAGCTTGGGCGAGATGACCGAGTAGGACGGGGTGCCGTACCCGTACACGGCCGCCTTGGCCACTTCGGTCCGGTCGAGGGCGTACGCCATGGCCTTGCGGAAATTCACGTCGGCCAGGATCGGATGCTTGAAAGAGACGTAGAACATATACCAGACGGCGTCCGGGGGCAGGCCAGTCACAACGCGAATGTCCTGGCGCTTCTTCAACGCGTCGATCTGCTCGTAGGGCAGCACGGAAACGAAGTCCAGATCTCCCCGATCCAGAGCCATGATGCGCGTGGATGGTTCCTTCATGACGTAGTAGATCAGTTCGTCGAAATAGCGCCCTCTTGCCCCCAGCAGCCCGTCAAGCGGGCCGTCGGCCGAGGAGTACCCCTCGAAACGCTTGAATACCAGCTTGGAGTCGCGCTCCCAGGAGACCAGCTCGTAAGGACCGGTTCCGATGGCCTTGACCACCACATTGTTGTCCTTCTCCAGCACCTTCTTGGGCATCATGGCGACGGTGGCCACATTGGTGGCGAGATACTGGAGGAGGGCCGGGATGGGCTCCTCCATGATGATCTGGACCTGATAGGGTCCTGTGACCTTCACTTCCGTGATCGGTTTGAACGCCGCCGCGAAGTAGCTGGGTAGCTTGGCATCCCGGCAGCGGTCCAGGCTGAACTTCACATCTTCCGCCGTCATCTCGTCGCCGTTGTGGAACTTGACCCCTTTCTTGATGTCCAGAGTCAGGACCTTGTAGTCGGGGCTGAAGTTGTATCCGGAGCAGAGGAAGGGCTTGATGTTGAACTTGCCGTCGTACGTGAAAAGGGTCTCGTACACCGTCCCGTTGAGCATGCCGTTGTCTATCTGGGCCGGCGTCTTGTGCAGGTCCAGGTTGGTCAGGTCCGTGGCCATGGAGGCCCGGAAGGTCCCGCCCTTCTTTACCTGGGCAAGGGCCAGGGCCGGGGCCGCGGCCAGGGCGACGACCAGGATGCTAGCGAGAAGGAGTTGAACGGAAGTGAGACCGAGGGTTCTTGCGCCATGCCGCTTCATCTGATCCTCCTTACTCCAACGGGGTGAGCGGATGCGGCCTCCATAACGGACCGCGTCTTCTAAGTACCTTCATCGTCCTTGATTCCTGCACACATCGGCAACCAGGCGGGAGTGGGCAACCGCCACTTCATACCATATCTCCCGGCGCTCTTCAATCCATGGCTCGGGGCTTCATGCAGCCGGCGAAAGGCCCCCGCGCCCGGGGCGGGTTCCTGGATACCATCTCCGGCGGGGCGGCCGAGGTGTCCACGGCTCTCCCCGCCGGCTCCGGCCTCCCATGGGACAGTGTGCCGGTC
>CAZEPJ010000011.1:0-39448 GCA_964514105.1 uncultured Desulfarculaceae bacterium
GCAGCGCACGGTCCGGAACCCCAAAATGGGCCGGCGGCGCACACGCCCCCAACAGAAACAGCCCGACGAACAACAGTGGAATCATCCTCACTTTCATGCTGCAAACCCTCCTTTCCCGATGGCGTCATGAGCCCCCCAGGATGGGGCTCCTGGTTTTGGTTGCTTATATATACCCCGAGACAATCGCCTTGTATAGCGGAAAAATGAGGGCGTTGAAAAAAAACTCGGCCGCACAGGGAGGGGGGCCGTCCGGGGGCATGCCCCTGCGGGGCGAAATGGCCTGCTTTCCCAATCCCCATGAGGAGATACAGCCCGCCGCCGGGTGACGGCAGCGGTTTTCTTGGCCAGGCCGGGCCCGGTTGGGATACAATGGGTGGGCCACCGGAGCATCCCCCGCTGCGGCGGGTCAATCAGGGGGAGGGGAGATCCCATCATGAGGCTGTGGTCGAGGGCCAGGGGAAATTGGTGCGCGGCGATGCTGGCCGCCGGGTATCTGTGTCTCGTCCAGGGGGCGGCCGCCCAGGAGCAGAACCCCTGTGCGGAGGATCGAAAGCGGCTGTGCGCCGGCGTGGAGCCGGGCGCGGGGCGGATGATCAAGTGCCTGCGCGAAAAGGAAAAGGAACTCTCTGCGGCCTGCCGGGACGCGCTCGCCCGGAAGAAGGTGGACAAGGCCGCGCTTCCCCCGGCCTGCAAGGCAGACCTGGACAAGCAATGCCCCGACGCGGGCTCCAGCCCGGACAAGGGGCTGATCTGCCTCAAGGAGAAGCGAAAGGCCCTCTCCCCCGAGTGCAGGAAGGCGATCAAGGTCCTGGGGGAGAAGGGAGAGCCGCAGAAGAAGGGCACCGACGCCGACGGAAAGAAGAAGAGCCCCCCTCGCGAGAAGAAGAGCGGTCCGTGACCGAAGCCCCGTTGCGGGCCTTGGACCGGCCGCCCCCGAGGGCTACGCCGGACCGCAACGGTCCCCCCGGAGCCGCTTGAAGGCGTTGATCAACCCGTTGGTCGAGGCATCGTGGGATGCCACCTCCTGGGGGCCGCTCAGCTCGGGCAGGATGCGGCCCGCCAACTGCTTTCCCAGCTCCACCCCCCACTGGTCGAAGCTGAAGATGTTCCACAGGATCCCTTGCACGAAGATCTTGTGTTCGTACAGGGCGATGAGGCTCCCCAGGGTCCGGGGGGTGAGGCGGCGGAACAGGATGGAGTTGGTCGGCCGGTTGCCGGGGCAGACCCGGTACGGCGCCACCCTCCGGGTCTCCTCCTCGGTCGCCCCGGAGCGCCGCATCTCGGCCATGACCTCCTCCAGGGTCTTTCCCCGCATGAGGGCCTCGGTCTGGGCGAAGTAGTTGGCCAGCAGGATGGCGTGGTGGTCCCCCAGGGGGTTGTGGCTCACCGCGGGGGCCAGGAAATCGCAGGGGATGAGGCGCGTCCCCTGGTGGATGAGCTGATAGAAGGCGTGCTGGCCGTTGGTCCCGGGCTCCCCCCAGATGACCGGGCCCGTGGCCCAAGACACCGCCCGCCCGTCCCTGCCCACCGACTTGCCGTTGCTCTCCATGTTGCCCTGCTGGAAGTACGCGGGGAACCGGTGCAGGTACTGGTCGTAGGGGAGGATGGCCTCGGTCTCCGCCCCGAAGAAGTCCGTGTACCAGACGCCGATGAGGGCCAGGATCACCGGGATGTTCCTGGACAGGGGTGCCTCCCGGAAGTGCCGATCCATGGCGTGGGCGCCGTCGAGAAGGTTTTCGAACTCGCGGAACCCGACGGTGCACGCGATGGAGAGCCCGATGGCCGACCAGAGGGAGTACCGGCCGCCCACCCAGTCCCAGAACCGGAACATATTGCGGGGGTCGATGCCGAAGCGCCTGACCTCCGCCTCGTTGGTGGAGATGGCCGCGAAGTGACGGCTCACCAAGGCCTCGTCCCGGGCCGCGGCCAGGAACCAACGGCGCGCCGTGAGGGCGTTGGTCATGGTCTCCTGGGTCGTGAACGTCTTGGAAGCGATGAGAAAGAGGGTGGTGGCCGGGGACAGGGGCTTGAGGGTCTCGGCCACGTGGGTCCCGTCCACGTTGGAGACGAAGTGCGCCCGCAGGTGCGGTCGGCGGTAGGGGGCCAGCGCCTCGGTCACCATGAGGGGCCCCAGGTCCGAACCGCCGATGCCGATATTGACGATGTCCGTGATGGGCGCCCCCGTGTACCCCCGCCATCGCCCGGAGATGACCGCGTCGGAGAACTCGGCCATCTGCCCCAGCACCGCGTTCACCTCGGGCATGACGTCCTGCCCGTCCACCCGGATGGGGGCGTTGGACCGGTTCCTTAGGGCCACGTGGAGCACGGCCCGCCCCTCGGTCTCGTTGATCTTGGCGCCGGTGAACATCTCCTCGATGGCCTGGGGAACGCCGCACTCCCGGGCCAGGTCCAAGAGCAGCTCCATGGTCTGCTCCTCCAGGATGTTCTTGGAGAAGTCCACCAGGATGTCCTCGAAGGAGAGGGAGAACCGGGAGAACCGCTCGGGGTCCGCCTCGAACATCTGCCGCATGTGGCGCCCCCGCATGACACGGAAGTGCCTCTGCAGCTCGGCCCACGCCACGGTGGTCGTGGGGTTCACTCGGGGCAGCATGATCTCGCCTCCTTACTCGCTCGTCCCGCCGGTCGCCTCCCAGTGGGGGCGGCGGTCCTGCACCCTCCCGTAGGTCTCGGTCATCTGCCTCAGCCGCCGGGCCAGGTCCGGGGACGCCTCCCCCGGGGCCAGCCGCCACTGCCAGTTCCCCCGGGCCACGGACGGCCGGTTCATGCGGGCCTCTTCGCCCAGACCAAGAAGGTCCTGCATGGGGACGATGACGGTCCGGCCCACGGAGGCCATGGCCAGGCGGATCATGGCCCAGGGGACGGCATGGGAGGGAAGCTCCGCCCCCAGGTAGCGGAAGAGCCGCCGCTTGTCGTCCGCCGTGGCCTCGCCGTCGAACCACCCCCGCACCGTGGTGTTGTCGTGGGTGCCCGTGTACACCACACAGTTGCGCTCGTAGGTGTGGGGCAGGTAGGGGTGCATGGGGTGGTCCTCGCCGAATGCGAACAGGAGAACCTTCATGCCGGGCAGGCCGAATCGCCGCTTCATCTCCCGGACGTCCGGGGTGATCACCCCCAGATCCTCCGCCACCACGGGCAGCGGTCGGAACCGCCCCTGGAGCGCATTGAGAAACGCCTCGGCCGGGGCCTCCACCCAGCGGCCGCCCGCGGCCGTAAGGGCGTCCGCGGGGACCTCCCAATAAGCCACGAGCCCCCGGAAATGATCGATGCGCACCACATCGAAAAGATCGAGCTGGTGGGCCATCCGCCGCAGCCACCAGTCGAAGCCGTCGGCCTCCAGGGCGTCCCAGCGGTAGACGGGATTGCCCCACAGCTGGCCGGTGCGGCTGAAGTAATCGGGCGGCACCCCGGCCACGGCCGTGGGTCGCAACTCGGCATCCAGCTTGAAGATGTCGGGATGGGCCCAGACGTCGGCGCTGTCGTAGCTCACGTAGATGGGCAGGTCACCCATGAGCCGGACCCCCCTGCGGATGCAGTGGACCTTGAGCGCCGCCCACTGGGAGAAGAACAGGAACTGGATGAACTTCTCCCGCTGCGTGTCCTCGGCCAGCTCCTGGGAGGCGGCCTCCATGGCCCCGGCTTCCCGATGGCGCAGCGGCCGGGGCCATCGGCTCCAGGCTGCACCGCCCGAGCGCCGTTTGAGGGCCGTGAACAGGGCGTAGTCGTCGAGCCACCCCCGCTGGGCGCTGCAGAATGCCTCGAAGGCCTCGTCCCCCTGGGCCCTGTGGCGGAAGGCCTCCCAGGCCCGGGCCAGGACGGCCTCCTTGAGGGGGATGGCCCTGCCGTAGTCGCACCGGTCCCGGGGGAACTCCCCGGAGGGGATCCCTTCCGCCCGGGACAGGAGCCCCACGGACGCCAGATCCGCCGGGCTGATGAACAGGCTGTTGCACGCGAAGGCCGAGCTGCTGCTGTACGGCGAGTTGCCCAAAGCGGGATCCGTCGGGTTAAGCGGGAGGACCTGCCAGTACGTCTGGCCCGCCTCTGCCAGGAAGTCGGCGAACGCCCGGGCCTCGGGACCCAGATCTCCCACGCCCCACGGCGAGGGCAGGGAGCTGATGTGCAGCAGGACGCCGGCTCCTCGTCGATCCATGCCCGCCTCCGCCTAGGACCGCACGGCCACGAACGACAGCTCGATCCTCGCCCCCAGTGCCAACCCGGAAACGGCCACGGTCTCCCGCGCCGGGGGGTTCGTGGGGAAGAAGGCGGCATAGGTCTCATTGAAGGCCTGGTAGTCGTCCATGCTGCGCAGATAGACCGTCACCTTGACCACGTCCTCCAATCCCATGTCCGCCTTGCGCAGGATCCGGCGGAGGTTCTCGATGGCCCGGCGGGTCTCGGCCTCGATGCCCCCCGGCACCACCTCGCCCCGCTCGCGGTCGTAGCCGATGGCCCCCGACAGATAGAAGGTATCCCCCGCCAGCACCCCCTCGCAAAAGGGAAGTCCCCTGGGACCGGTCCCGATGTATCGCTTCTCCGGCATCTTCGCACCCCCTCGTGACCCCTGAAGCGTCATCCCCCCCGGGGGCCCTGCCGTCGCCGCCCAACAGCCGGGGCCCACGGCAAGGGGACCTCAGGGCCTCTTGAGTTTCTGCCAAAGCGCCACCGCGGCGAACAACCCCACCCCGACGACGTCGTACAGGGCGACCGGGTAGATGAGGATCACCCCGGCGGTCAGGAGCATCAGGCGCTCGGGCAGGCTGGTCCTCCGGAACAGCCAGTTTTCCACGACGGCCGCCAGTGCGGCGAGGCCCAGCAAGGCGCTCACCGCGGTCCAGATCACGCCCGCAGGGGACCCCTTGAGGAGGATCCCCACCCCGTCCGGATGCAGGGTGAACATGAAGGGCACGATGAAGGCCGGCATGGTGTACTTCCACGCATGCAGTGTGGTTCGATACGGGTTGCCGTGGGTGAGGGCCGCCGCGGCGAAACAGGACAGGGCCGTGGGCGGCGAGACCTCCGACAAGATGGCGTAGTAGAAGATGAACATGTGGGCGGCGTAGTCGGGCACACCCAGCTGGATGAGCGCCGGGGCAGCGATGACGGCCGAGATGATGTACGAAGCGGTGACGGGGACGGCCAGGCCGATGACCCAGACGATGAGGGCCGTGTACAGCGCCGTCAGCAGGACGCTGCCCCCCGCGTACGAGATGATGATTGCGCTGAACTTGAGGCCCAGGCCCGTGAGGGTCACCACGCCCACGATGATGCCCGCTGCGGCGCAGGTGGCCGCCACGTTGAGAACCCCGATGGAGCCGCCCCGGAGGGCCTTGACCAGCTTGGCGGGGTACAGGGCGGTGTCCTTGCGCAGGAAGCTGGCGGCCAGTGCGAACACCGTGGCCCAGAAGACCGCCATGATGGGGGTGTAGCCCATCACCATGATGGCCACGATGGCGATCAGGGAGATGAAGTGAAAGCCGTAGCGGGCGGTGAGCTGCCAGAGGTTCTGGCTGCGGTCGAAGGGGATCTCCCTCACCCCGAATTTCCTGGCGTCCAGCTCCACCATGAGGAGGATGGACCAGTAGTACAGGCACGTGGGGATGCTGGCCATGAGGATGACGTCCAGGTACGTGATCTTGAGGAACTCGGCGATGAGGAAGGCCGCGGCCCCCAGCACCGGGGGCGACAGGATGGCGCCGATCCCTCCTGCGGAGAGCAGCCCCCCTGCGGCGTCCCGGCTGTAGCCCGCCTTGGCCAGCATGGGGTAGGCCACGGAGCCCAGGGTGACGGTGGTGGCCACGCCGCTGCCCGAGGGGCCTCCCAGAAGGAAGGAGGCCAGGGTGACCGTGCGGCCCGCTCCCGTGGGCTTTCCCCCCATGGCGGCGAAGGAGAAATCGATGAAAAACTTGCCGGCCCCGGAGGCCTCCAGAAAGGCCCCGTAGATGGTGAACAGGATGATGAAGGTGGAGGAGACGTCGATGGGCACCCCGAAGATCCCCTCCAGGGTCATGTACATGTGTCCCACGATGCGATCGAGGTCGTACCCCCGATGGGTCCACGGATTGGGCAGCCAGGGGCCCGCGACGGCGTACGCCAGGAAGGCCAGGACAACGGCGGGGATGATCCAGCCGGTGGTGCGGCGGGTGGCCTCCAGGATCAGGACGACGAGGATGACGCCGAATACCTTGTCCCAGATGTTGGGGACCACGGAGCGGTAGATGAAATCGTCGAAGTCCGCCAGCATGTACGCGATGACGGCGATCCCCAGGAGGCTCAGGAGATAGTCGTACCAGAGGATGCGGCTGCCCCGCCGCCTGGAGGACGGAAAGACCAGAAAGCTGAGAAAAAGGACGAACCCGACGTGGATCCCCCGCAGCACCTGGGTCATGATGATCCCGGGCGCGGCGTAGAGGTGCACCAGGGACATGATCACGGCCACGGCCGTGACAAAGGTCTCGGTCTTCCCCGACAGGCGGCGGGCGGGCCCCTCCTCTTCCTCGATGAAGCGCTCCGCCTCCCGGAGGGCCTCCTCGCTGACGGCGAGATCCTGCCCCTGTGGCCGCTCCCCGCTCACCGTCCCTCCGTTCCTCGCCTTGCCCACGGCCGCGGGCCGCCCCCTGTCCTCCTCAATGCCTTCCCCCCAACGCGTCATGAACGCGGCTGGCCAGCTCCAGGGCCAGGGCTCGCTCGATTACCCGCAGCCGCACCCGCTCCCCGTTTTCCCCCAGGTCGTGGAACGAGATGCGCCGCTGCCCGCAGACCAGGATCTGGGGCTGGAGCATGCCGATGAGGAAGCGGAGTTCACCGGCGGGCCGGCTCACGGGGTGGAACTCCAGCCCGTCGTCGAATCCGTAGTACTCCCGGACCCCCGGGTGGCCGGTCCTGACCCCCGTGAGGGCGAGGGCCCCGCCTTCCACCCGGAATTCCTCGGCCACAGGGGCGTCGTAGATCGAGTTCACATGGATGATGGAGAAGGACGCCCCCGGGGCCACCGGGACCCGGATCGTCACGGGACGGTCCAGGTTCTGCAACTGGAGATGGGCCGTCTTGAGCAAGAAGCCGGCCCCTCCGGCCGCCAGGGCCGTCCCCAGGAGAGCCAGGAGGGGCATGGCGCGTCTCCCCAAATTACTTGAGCTTCATTCCTTTCTCGCCGAAGTACTTGATGGCGCCGGGATGGAAGGGGATGGGAGAGCCGTCCTTCTGCGGCTCCAGGGCCAACGCCTCAGCCTCCCGGTGGACCGCCACCAGCTCCGGCTTGCGATCGAAGAAGGTCTTGAGGATGTCGTAGACCACGGTCTCCTTCATCTTCTCGTGGCAGACCAGGAGGTTCCAGACGACGGTGATGGGCACGTCGGCATCCTGGCCCGGATAGGTCTTGGCCGGGATGGCCCCCTTGGCGTAGATGGCCCCGTATTTCTCGTTCATCTTGGCCAGGGCCTCGTCATGCCCGATGAGCTTGATCTTGAGGCCCGGGGTGGCGCCCAGGTCCGTCACCGAGGCCGTGGGGAGGCCTCCCACCCAGAAATAGGCGTCGATCTTGCCGTCCTTGAGGGCCCCGGCCGACTCGGATGCGCCCAGCTTGTCCCGCTTGAGGTCCTTGTCGGGATCGATGCCGAAGGCCTCCAGGACCCGCAGGGCCATGACCTCGGTGCCGCTCCCCGGAGAGCCGGTGGACACCCGCTTCCCTTTGAGGTCCGTGATCTTGGCGATCCCCTTGCCCTCCAGGGTGACGACGTGCATGTTGTTGGGGTAAAGCACGGCCACGGTGCGCAGGGGGAGCTTCTCCTTGAACTTGGCCTTGGCGTTGATGGCATCCCAGCCCGTGTCGGCCATGATGAGGGCCAGGTCGGCCTTGCCAGCGCCCACCAGAAGGCAGTTGTCCACGGACGCGCTGGTGACCTCGGCCGTGGCCTCTGCGTACGGGATGTGTTTGGAGATGACGTTGGCCATGCCCCCGCCCAGGGGATAGTACACGCCGCCCGTCCCCCCGGTGGCGATGGAGAGCTTCAGGCTCTTCTGGGCTTCAGCCGGAGAGCCGGCGAGGACCAGCAGACCGACCGCCAGGAACGCGACCGCCCGTTTCATCATGGCACCTCCTTGGAATCTTGTGATGGGGTTGCTTCTTTCTAGCGGACGGCCCACCGTTTGTCAACGGGAAACCCCATGGGCAGTCGCCTCCGGGGGGTGGGCAGGGCCCGCCATCCCCTGGGGGCCCCGGATCAACCCATCCGCCCCGCCAGGCGTTGGACGTCCTTCCCGCATTTACCCCTTGACACGGCCCGGGGGCCTTGTGTATGGTCCGCCTATTCTCACCAGGGCGATCTGCTCAACCCAATCGTTAAGGAGGTGGCGTCATGAAGAGAAGAAGCGTTGCAGGTTTGATCCTGGCGTCGGTCCTGCTGATGGCGTTCTCCGCGCCGGCGGGGGCCCAGCAGAAGGCGGCTCCGCAGTTCACATGGAAGATGCAGAGCACGTGGACCGCGTCGGACATGCATCAGATCTGCGCCAAGGACTTCGTGGACAAGGTGGAGGTCATGTCCGGAGGCCGCCTCAAGATCGATTTGCAGGCGGCCGGGGCCGTGGTGCCGGCCTTCGAGGTCCTGGACGCGGTGCACAAGGGGATCCTGGACGCGGCCCATGCCTGGCCCGGCTACTGGTTCGGGAAGCACCCGGCGGCGACCCTCTTCAGCAGCGCGGCCGGAGGACCCTTCGGCATGGACAACCTGGACTTCCTGGGATGGTGCTTCCTGGGGGGCGGCAAGGAGCTGTACAACGAGCTCCTTCAAAACGAGCTGAAGATGAACGTGGTGGCCTTCATCAACTCGGGGGAGACCTCGGAGCCCCAGGGGTGGTTCCGCAAACCCATCAAGAACGTCAATGACTTCAAGGGGCTCAAGTTTCGCGCCGCCGGCGGGGCGGCCGAGGTCTTCAAGCAGTTCGGGATGAGCGTCGTCATCCTGCCCGGCGGGGAGATCGTGCCTGCCCTGCAGCGGGGCGTCATCGATGCGGCCGAGTTCAGCGACCCCTCGGCGGACATGCGCATGGGGTTCCAGGACGTGGCCAAGTACTACTACCAGCCGGGGATCCATCAGCCAACCGGCTTCATGGAGGTGATCATCAGCAAGAAGAAGTTCGATGAGCTGCCCCCGGACCTCAGGGCCATCGTGGAATTCGCCGCCATGGCCAACACGCTTCATTTCGACGTCAAGATGATCGACCAGAACAGCAAGGACATGAAGGAGCTCATCGAGAAGCACGGCGTGAAGCTGGTGGAAAACCCCAGGGACATCATGATGGAAGTGCTCAAGGGGTGGGACAAGGTCGCCGAGAAGTACTGCAAGGAGAACCCCTTCTTCAACAAGGTGTACCAGTCCCAGAAGGCCTGGGCCGAGCGGGTGGTGCCTTATCGGAGGGTGGCTCATCCCCCGTACGATCTGGCCGCCGACTTTTACTGGGGGCAGATCAACCCGTACAAGGTTCAGAAGCCGTGAGCGTTCCGCGCGAGGCGTTTGGCGTTCGGCGACGCTCACGCCGGGCGCCAAGCGCGCGACGCCCGGAGGCGAGCCGCATGGGGTCCACGCCGGGTTAACGGCCTCATCCGTGCGACGCGCATGGGCGGCCTCTCGCCACCGGGCGCCCTGGACAAGGGGGGCCCCACGCCCCCGGCTGAGAGGCGCCCGAGTCCCGTCGCTGACTCCCGAACATGGGATGTGAGGCAATCGAGGAGGATGTCTCTTGGACGCATATCCCAAATGGGTCCAGATGATCGACCGGTTCGCCGACCGGCTGGGGCGGGTGATCTCGTACCTGGTGTATCCCCTGGCAATGGGCGTGGCGTACGAGGTCTTCGCCCGCTATCTGTTTCGAGCCCCCACGGTCTGGGCCTACGACATGACGTACATGCTCTACGGCACCATCTTCATGCTGGGGGCGTCGTACACGCTCCTCAACAAGGGGCACATTCGCACGGATTTCTTCTATGACGGGTGGAAAACCGAGCGGAAAGGGAAGGTGGACGCCATCCTGTATCTGGTCCTCTTCTTCCCGGGCATGGTCCTGTACCTCATGGCGGGGGTGGACTACGCCTCCCATTCCTGGGCCACCCACGAAAAGGCGGGCACGAGCCCCTGGATGCCCATCATCTATCCCTTCAAGACCGTGATCCCCGTCACCGCAGCCCTCCTCATCATTCAGGGGGCCGCCGAGTTCGTCAAGAGCCTCTACGCCTGGAAAAAGGGGATCCCCCAATGAGCAACGAACTGCTGGGCCTGGTCATGCTGATCGTCCTGCTCGGGGTGATCTTCGTCGGCTTTCCCATCTCCTTTACCCTGATCATCGTGGCCCTGATCTTCGGGTACATGGGGCTGGGACGCATGGTCTTCGACCTCATGGTGGTCCAGACGTACGGGATGATGCAGGAGGAGGTGCTGGCGGCGGTCCCCCTGTTCATCTTCATGGGTTACATCACCGAGCAGGCGGGACTCATGGAGCGGCTGTTCCGGGCGTTTCGCTTTCTGCTGGCGCCGCTCAGGGGGTCCCTGTACCTGGGCGTGGTCCTGACGGCGGCGGTCTTCGCCATGGCCACGGGGATCGTGGGGGCGGCGGTCACGGTGCTGGGCATCATGGCCGCCCCCATCATGATGAAGACCCATTACAACCCCAAGCTCGCGGCCGGGGCCATCGCGGCGGGGGGGACCCTGGGGATCCTGATCCCGCCCAGCGTGCTGCTCATCGTCATGGGGCCGGTCCTCGGCGTGTCCGTGGCCCGGCTCTATGCAGCGGCCTTCGGGCCCGGGTTCCTCCTGGCATCGCTCTACATCGCATACCTGCTCGTCCGCTGCCTCATCAACCCCAAACTGGGACCCCCGGTGCCCAGGGACGAGCGTCCCGAGTCCTTCAAGGCGGTGGTGCGCGAGTTCTTCCTCGGCATGGTCCCCCTGGGCGTTCTCATCGCCGCGACGCTGGGGAGCATTCTCGGGGGGCTGGCCACGCCCACGGAGGCGGCCTCGGTGGGGTCCATGGGGGCCCTGCTCCTGGCCATCCTCTACCGCAAGTGCACGTGGCAGGCATTGAGGCGGGCCGCCATCGGCACCATGCAGACCACGAGCATGGTCCTGTTCCTGGGCGTGGCGGCCAATGTCTTCGGGGCCGTGTTCGCGCGGCTGGGCTCCGCCCAGCTCATGACCAACACGCTCCTGTCGCTTTCCCTTCCCCCCTTCGCCATGCTCCTGATCATCATGGCGCTCATCTTCCTTCTGGGGTGGCCCTTCGAGTGGCCGGCCATCGTGTACCTGTTCCTGCCCATCTTCATGCCGCTGGTGCTGGCCCTCAAGTTCGACCTGGTCTGGTTCGGAATCCTGACGGCGGTGAACCTCCAGACGGCCTTTCTCTCGCCGCCGGTGGCCATGTCGGCCTACTACCTCAAGGCCGTGGTGCCCGAGTGGGAGTTGCGGACCATTTACGGGGGGATGATGGAGTTCATGGTCCTGCAGGTCATCGCCCTGGCAGCGGTCCTGCTGTTTCCCGAGATCTCCCTCTGGCTCCCCAGGCAGCTGTTCTAGCCCCCACGTGGAGGTGAATCCTATGGAACTGATGGGAAAGCGCGTGGCCATCCTTGTGGAGAACAAGTACCAGGAGTTCGAGTTCTGGTACCCGTATTTCCGCCTCAAGGAGGCCGGGGCCCGGGTGACCATCGTGGGCACGGGCCCCAAGGAGTTCCTGAGCGGCAACAACATCCCGGCCCCCCACCCGCTGGTGCGCGCCAGCGCCGGCGAGCTCGTAGCGGCCGAGGCCGTCTCGGCAGCGGATCTCGACGCCGTGATCGTGCCGGGGGGATTCGCCCCGGACTACATGCGGCGAAACCCGGGGATGCTCAAGCTGGTGGCGGACATGCATGCGGCGGGAAAGGTGGTGGCCGCCATCTGCCATGCGGGCTGGGTGCTTGTCTCGGCGAGAGTCCTCAAGGGAAGGACGGCCACCTGCCTCCCCTCCATCCGGGACGACGTCATCAATGCGGGGGCCAACTACGTGGACCAGGAGGTGGTCCGGGACGGCAACCTCATCACCTCCCGCTGCCCCGACGACTTGCCCGCCTTCTGCAGGACCATCATTGCCGCCCTGCGGGGGGAGTGACCCGCGGTCCGGATGCACCCCCCGCGCCGGCTTTCCGGCGCGGAGGTGGATCCGGTTCAGATCGCCACGATGCGGTCAAAGCGGGCCAGGAGCTCCAGGGCCGCCCCGTCGTCCACCACGCCGGCGCCCTTGCCCTCGATTGCCCGCGCCGCCAGATCCGCCTCCAGGGCGAACAGACGGGGGCCCATGCGCTCCAACTGCCGGGCCACGTCCGGCGGGGCGGACTGCAGGGCGATGACCGCATCCTGGATGAGCAGCAGGGCGTCCTTCTCCCCCACCCGGGGGAGCCACTCCGACATCTCCCGCCTCGCCCACGGGGACTTGGTCAGCAGGTACAGAGTGCCCATGGCGCGGCTCCTCAGAAAGCCAGGATCGTGTGCGCTTCTTGCAGAAGGGCCTTGAGGCCTTCGTCATCGACGAATCCGTGCGGCGGGACGATCTGCGCCTCGGACAGCCCCCGCGCCGCCAGGGACGGCCGGTGGACCATGAGCCGGGCGTCGAACTCCCCGGTCTGGGCAAAGGCATCGGCCAGGTTTCCGCGCCACCCCACCCGGGCGGGGTCCGCAGCCCGGCGAAGGCACAACACGCCGTCGTCCATGACCACGGCGGTGGTCTCGATGCCGCTGGCCGGAAGGGCCATGACCACCCGAAATCCCTCGGCGGGCGATGCCTCACCATAGGGCGCCGATCGAATGATCACCACGGCCTTCTTCACGTCACCCCTCCCGCTCACGGCCCCAGGGAAAAGAATCGGTCGCAGCCGCTGACCATCTGGCCCAGCTTGCCCAGACCGGCCCGCTTCACCCCCTGTCCCAAGGCGTCCTTGCCCATGCCCCGGTAGTTGGCGCACTGCGCGCAGACGGCCACATCGGCCCCCCGCGCGGCCAGGGCGGCCACCTGCTCGCCGATGTTCCGGTCGCCGGTGGGCCTGATCTCCCGGGAGGCGCTCACGACTCCGTCCTCGTACAGGAACAGGGCGGCCCCGTGCCCCGCGTCCATGGCCGCGTTCAGGAGTCGCAGCGCCGTGTCGATATTCTGGTTGCTGTACGGACCGGTGCGGACCATAATGCCGAGCTTCATGGGTTGGGCCTCCTGTTGCCGGCGCATCCCGGGGTGCAGGCAGTGCGAGATCGCGCTCAGATGAACAGGTTGATCTGGGACTTGGCCGCGCTTCCCAGGAAGGAGGCCACCCCGCCCTGCTCGCACGAGACGGCCAGGTCCTCCTTGGCCACGCCCATGACGTCCATGGACATCTGACAGGCCACGAACTTCACCCCCATCTCCACGGCCATGTCCAGCAGGTCCTGGAGACTGGAGACCTTCTTGTCCCGCATCATCTTCCTCAGGAGCCGGGGCCCGATGCCGAGCATGTTCATGCGGGACAAGGGCATGTGATGCACCCCGCCCTTGTTCATCAAGGCCATCATCTCTTGGAGGAACCCGCCGTGCCCCCCGGCCTGGGACTTCTTGATGAGGTTCAGGCCCCAGAACGTGCAGAACATGGTGACCTCGTACCCCATGCTCGCCGCCCCGGTGGCCAGGACCAGGGACGCCATGACCTTGTCCATGTCCCCGGAGAAGACGATCATGGACATGCGCTTGTCGTCTGCCATCGCCCTTCCCCTCTCAGGCCTTGCGGACGAACGCCGTGACCAGGTCCCCCTGGCGCTCCAGCGCCTGGAGGGGGTTGCCGGTGTTCTCGCACCAGGCCCTGATGTCCGGCTCGAAGCCGGGGTCGTCGGCCACCACCGCCAGGACGCCTCCGGGCTGGAGCTCCTTGATGGCCTTGCTCAGCTTGACGATGGGCATGGGGCACGCCATGCCCTTGCAGTCCAGCGATTGGTCGGCTTTCATGGTGTCGTCCCTCCCGGACCAGAGCCCCCACAGGCTGTTCTTGACGAGCAAAGCCCGCCCATGCTCAAGAGTATAACCTTCCGCCACCAGGAGGACCAGCATGGCCCCGGCGCCTCAGGCCCCGAACTTGCCCAACCTCTGGGCGTGGGCCAGAGCAATGGGCATGAGAAACCTGGCCTCCAGCTGGCCCAGACCGCCCCGGAGGGCCTCCGCCTCCGTGAATCGCCCACAACGGTCCGGCCGGCACGTGGGGCTGGCGAGCAGCACGGGGACGGGGTGCCAGCTGTGGACCCGGAGCCTGGCCGGGGTGCTGTGGTCCCCGGTGACCATGAGGACCGAGGGGGACAGGGCCATGATCTCGGGCACGGCCGCGTCCAGTTCCTCGATGCGCTTCACCTTGGCGGCGAAGTCGCCGTCCTCTCCGGCCGAGTCCGTGTACTTGTAATGGAGGAAGAAGAAGTCATGGGAATCCCAGGCGTCCCGGAGGATGGCCAACTGCTCCTCCAGGGACTGGGGCTGGCCCACCAGGGTCATGCCCACCAGATGGGCGAGGCCCCTGTACATGGGGTACACGGCCACGGCCGCCGCCCGGAGCCCGTACACCTCCTCGTACGTCGGCAGGTCGGGCTTGGGGGCGAAGCCGCGCAGGGTCACCCCGCTGGCCCTGGGTTCATCCCGCAGGATGTCGCGGGCGCGGGAGACGAAGGCGCCGGCGATCTCTGCGGTGAGGCGGCTGGCTTCGTCCATGGCCCGGGGGGCCAGGGGGGGCACGCCCGTGGCCTGGGGGTCCGTGTCCAGCACGTTGGCGCCCAGCCCGGCGCCGCGGATGATCAGGACGAACCGATGCTCCCGGACGGGCTCCACGAACAGCTCCACCCCGGGGATGCGAATGGCCTGCAGTCTGCGGGCCAGCGGGGCGCTCTCGGCCGTGGGGATCCGCCCCGCCCGCCGGTCCGTGATGTTGCCCCGGGCGTCCAGGGTGCAGTAGTTCCCCCGCACGGCCACATCGTCCGCCGTGAGCTGGAACCCGATGCCCGTGGCCTCCAGGGCACCGCGCCCGATCTCGTGCCGGAGCGGGTCGTACCCGAAGATGCCCAGGTGCCCCGGGCCGCTTCCCGGCGTGATCCCCGGCAGCACGGGATGGTGAAGGCCTAGGACTCCGCCGGCCGCCAGGGCGTCCAGGTTGGGATGACGCGCCGCCTCGAGCTCGGTGGGGCCGCCGGGCTCCATGGGGAGGCCGCCGATACCGTCGGCCACCACCAGGACGATCTTGGAGTCGTTCGGTTCCTTCAGCCTTCGGGTCAGATCATGGATGTCCACGGCGCCTCCTTTGGGCCACCAACGTCCCCGCCGGGGGTCTCCGGCCATGGGGCAGACGGGATGCCGCGAGTCCCCCTATCGTGTACCACAGCTCCCCCGATCTGTCATCCCTTCCGAGCCATCTGTTCTTCGTGGGGTGTGGAGGTCTAGAATGGAACTCGACGACATGCGATGCCGCCTCCCGGCGAGGAGCCATGGTCCTGCCGCGCACCCAACCCAACCGTCCGTCCGAGCATCCCGTCGGGGCAGCAGATGGATCGACCATGCCCCTGATCCGGTTCTTCGCGCCCCTCGCCCTTCAGGCGGCCTCCCAGAGCCTGACCTACCCCCTGGTGGCCGTGGTGGCCTCCAGAGGGGCCGGCGGGCCCCAGGACCTGGCAGGGCTGGCCCAATCCAACCTGGTCATGTTCTTCCTGGCCATGCTCGGCGGGGGCCTCTCGGCAACGGGGATGGTCTTCGGCAAGAGTCGCGAGGGCTACGCCCGCTTCGTCACGGTCAACCGGCTGTTCGCCGCTGTGGTGGTCGGAGTCCAGGCGATCCTGTGCATCCCGCCCCTGGACCATCAGCTCTTCGGCGTCATCATCGGATTGCCCCCTTCCATCGAGGCGCCGGCACGGGCGACCCTCCTGTGGACCCTGCCCCTGCAATTCCTGTTCTTCGCCAGGAGCCCCTATCAGGTGGCGTTGCTCAACGGCCGGGCCACGGGGAGGGCCAGCAGCGCCACAATGGGGAGGATCGCCCTGACGGCGCTCCTGTCGGCGCTGTGCTGCTGGGCGGGATGGGTGGGGCCCATGTGGGCCGTGATCTGCCTGACCCTCCCCGTGGCCCTGGAGGTGGTCGTCTCCTGGGCCCTTGCCGCGCCGTTCCTGCGGGATCTGCCCGCCCATGCGGGCCCCTCCCCCACGGTGAGGGAGCTCCTGCGATTCACGCTCCCCCTGTCTGCGGGCGGCATCCTCCTGGCCTTTTCCGGCCCGCTGGTGGGGGCCTTCATGGCCCGAGCGCCCGAGCCCCAGCGCCTCTTGCCCGTGTACTACCTGGCGGCGGGCCTGGCCAACTCCATGGCCTTCAGCGCCTCACGGATCCAGAGCGTGGTCCTGGCCTTTCCCCCCACCGGGTCGGGGGATCGGGTCTCGGGCCGATTCGCACTGGGGGCGGGGTTGGTCCTGGGGGTCTGCCCACTGGCCTTCCTCATCCCGTCCGTGGCGGATCTCTACTACGTTTCCCTCCAGAAGCTGCCACCATCGGATCTGGATGCCCTGCGGGTCACGGCCCTGCTCCTGGTGGCCCTGCCCGTGGGGGTTGCCCTCAGATCCCATCTGGAGGGGAAGGCGGCCTTTCTCAAGCGGCCCCTGGCCGTCCTGGCGGGGCAGGGGGTGCATCTGGCGGCCCTGCTGGCCGCATGCGCCCTGGGGTTGGCAGTGGGTCTTGCGGGCAACGTCCTGGGGCCCGTGGGGCTGGCCGCGGCCAACCTGGTCGCAGCGGGCAGCGTGGCCTTTCTCGTGGGCGTCGGATCCGGGGGCGGGGGCCCGTGGGTCGGGCCACGGGCCTGGCTCCGGGGCCGCGGGCGGGGGGAGATGAGACGAGAAGGGGTCTTGGAGCGGGGAGCCTCGACGGCGACCTGAATTCGCGCGAAGGAGGCGTCACATGAAGCTGCTGGGCGTTTTGGGAAGCCCCCGGGTCGGTGGGAACAGCGACATCCTTCTGGAGGAGGCCCTGGACGGGGCCCGGGAGGCGGGGGCGCAGGTGGAGAAGCTCGTCCTTGCCAAGAAGAAGATCCGGGGATGCCTCGACTGCACCAAGTGCAACGAGACCGGGCTGTGCGTCCTCAAGGACGATATGCCCGCCATCCACGGCCTCATCCTGGAGGCGGACTGCATCGTCCACAGTGCGCCCGTCTATTTCTGGTCCATGACCAGCCAGATGAAGGCCTATCTGGATCGATGGTGCGCCTTCTTCGACGCCAACTGGCGGTGGCAGCCCCAGTACAAGGCGCGGATGAAGGGCAAGCGCCTGGGCCTCATCACCGTCTGCGGAGACCCCAACGTCCACACCGGGGACCCCATCATGCACAGCTTCAAGACCCTGTGCGAGTACGCGGGCCTCGCCTGGATGGGGGTGGTGCAGGCCTCGGCGTCGGCCAAGGGGGAGATCGCCGGGGATCGGGCCGCCCGGGAGGCTGCCCGCGCCCTGGGACGCTCCTGCGTCCTGTGACTCCCCGGGTCCCCGGCACCGGGGGTCAGGCCGGGGTGGAGGGGGAGCGACGACCGGAGGGGAGGCCCAGGCCCAGCAGCACGGCCACCAGCAGGCACAGGGTCTGGATACGCAGGGCCTGGATGGGTCCGACGTGGTCCGCCAGGGCGCCGATGGGGGTCACCAGCAGCCCCCCCAGGCCCCAGGCCAACCCCAGGATGAGGGAAGAGGCCGTGGCCACGGCCCCGGGGGCCAGCCTTTGGGCCAGGGACACGCTCACCGGGGCGCTGGCCAGGAGCCAGAACCCTCCCAGCATGAGCAGAACGGTGCCCCAGAATCCCGGCGCCACGAGGGCCAGCTCCAGGGTGGGAAATGCCAGGGCCAGGGACCCGACGATGACCGCCCTGGCCTCCAGGCGATCGGACAACCACCCGCCCGCGATGCCGCCCATGGCCCCGCCCAGGAGAAAAAGGGAGACCATGGCCCCGGTGGCCAATGGGGAGAGCCCCTGGCGGGTGAAGATGATGGGCAGAAAGGTGAAAAAGGCGAAATAGGCGAGGCTGCGCAGGATGACCAGGAACCAGAGGCGCAGGAAGGGGCCCCGATTGCGCAGTAGCTGCTCCAACACCGCCCGCAGGGCCGGAGGTCGCCAGGTCGGGGCTCGAAACTGTTGGTCGCGGAACACGGCCCCGTAAATCCAGAGGGTGGCCAGGACGCCCAGGGGCAAGGAGACGAGGGTCCCGCCAGGGAGATCCCACACGGCGATGAGGGCCGTGGCCAGCAGGGGACCCAGGGCGAAGCCCAGGTTGCCCGCGGCGGTGAACAGGCTCATGGCGAGTCCCCGCCTGGGCCCGGCGTACTGGGTGACGGCCGCGGCCCCCTGAGGATGAAAGGCCGACCGCGCCGTCCCCGACAGGACGAGGAGGCAGGCCAGCATGCCGTACCCCGTGGCCAGTCCCCAGCACGCCGTGGCCAGCCCCACGCATGCAGGCGCCAGGAGCGTCATCCAGGGCCGGCGCATGCGGTCCCCCCAGTAGCCGAACAACGGCTGGGAGAGGCCGTCGGCCATGTTGATGATGGAGGCCAGACTCCCCACCAGGGCAAGGCTCAGATCCAGGCGATGGGCGAAGATGGGCAGGAGGGGTGCCAGGAAGGCGGCATAGGTGTCCACGATACCGTGTCCCACGGCCACGGAGAGGACGGGCATGGGGGAGAAAGCCCTCCCCGCAAGCGGGTCCCCCCAAGGGGTCACGGTCTGCTTGAGCGGTTCAGTCATAATGGTCGCGGGAGCGTTCCTGCTTGGGTTCGGCCGGGTCTCGGATGAGCGGCTCGTCGACGCCGTGACGGTCCGGGCGCATGCGGGGGGGCGGCTCCACGCCGGGCTTCCCCCCGCCCTTGGACGGGTCGGCGCGGATCCGGAACTCGGTCCTGAGCCCGAGGACCTCGCCGGGGTCCACCGCCTCCAAGACCATGGGTTGATGGGGCACGACCATCGTCTTGGTCATGGCCGCCAGGTCCAGGGTCTGACCGGTGGATTGATTGAGGACCTCCAAGCCGCCGCCCAGGCAGAAGACCGCCAAGGGGCCCATCATTCGGATGACGCCCTCGGTACCCCGCACCCCGACCACGGCCGTGGACGTCCGGAAAAGGACATCCGGCTTGCGGTCCGCCAAGAAGCGGGTGACCAGGAAGCGGACCTTGCCGCCCAGGACGTCCAGGAGGGCCCTGCGCTCTTTGGCCTCCCTGCGGAAGACGAACCGGGTGATCTCCATCTCGCTTCGGGTCCCCAGGACCACCATGGTGTCGTCCACGAAGAGGATCTGCACCTTGCCGTCCTCGCCGGTGCGGATGCGGTCCCCCGGAAACAGATCCTGCCCCAGACGGGCCCCGGAAAAGGCCGTCTGGCCGGCCCGGAGCACATCCACCGCCCCCTCCATGGGGCCGAGGACGGCCACGGCCTCCGGGTGCCCCTGGGCCCGGCAAGACCTGTCCCACAGCAGGAGTGCCAGCAAGAGCACGACGGGCAACAGGCCATGGGCGACGTGCAACAGGGGACGGGCGCCCCCGGCCCCACGGCCGCAAGGAGGACAGGGGTGCAGGCCAACACCCGTGCCGAGCCGGTTCGCCCCACGGCGACGGAGACGTTTCGTCCTCATGACCCTCGGACGGCCCAGGGATGAGACCCCGGGACCCCGGACCTGCGGGATGGTATCCTCGGGCTGCGGGCATGTCAAGTCGGCGGGCAGGAAACGGGGGCCGGAGGGCAGGGAACAGCGGGTCGCAGGCAACGGACAAGCATGGCCCGGGCGGGTCAGTGGCATTGCGGGGCGCGATATGCTAAGAGAGGGAGACGCGGGGATGAGGAGGAGACAGGGGATGGATCCGCCGGAGGGACACCTGGAGGCGTTGGTCGAGAGGGTGCGGGCACTGGGGAGGGTGGCCATGGCCGCCCTGGGACGGGCGGCCTTCTCGTTCAAGGAAGATGGGACATACGTCACGGAGATGGACCGGCGGGTGGAGTCCGAACTGCGGGCCTTCCTCCACGGGCGGTTCCCTGGCTGCCGCGTCCTGGGGGAGGAGGACGGGTTCACGGGCCCGGCCGACTCCCCGGCCGTCTGGGTGGTGGACCCCATCGACGGGACCTCCAATTATACCGCGGGCCTTCCGCTATGGGCCCTCTCCGTGGGGCTCCTCCGGGACGGTCTGCCGCAGTGGGGCTGCGTGTATATCCCCTTGCTGGAGCAGATGTACGTCGCTTCCCGGGGAAGGGGCGCCATTTGCAACGGCCGGCCCGCAACCCCCCTGCAGCGGGAGGAGATGATCCGCGAGGACATCCTGGGGATCACCTCCGACGGCGTGAAACGCTACGACTACCGCATCCCCCAGAAGATCCGGGCCATGGGGAGCGCGGCGGCTCAGGCGGTCTTCGTGGCCGGCGGACACTACGTGGGGTACTTCCTGGACGACTGGCACATCTGGGACATCGCCGCGGCCCTTCTCATCGCCCGGGAAGCCGGGGTCCTGGTCACCGGCATGGACGGAGGGCCCTTCGACCGGTTCGCGGAGGTGGACGCGCGCAAGGGCCCGCCGCTCCTGTTCGCCGTGAGGGGGATACACGCCCGCCTCCTGTCCCTCATCGTCCCCAGGGGGCCCCGGCCCCAAGAGCGAGGCGCGGGGGGGAGGACGCTGTGACGGGCGTGGCGGGGGAACTGTACGAGGGGCTGGTGGAGCGGGTGGACGCGTTTGTGGCCGGGGCCCGCGAGGCGCACGGGACGTTGATGCGCTGCGGGCCCGGGTGCGCCGCCTGCTGCCGGGCGACCGTCCGGGTGTTTCCGGTGGAGGCGTGGCATGTGGCGCGCCGAATGGGCTCTCTGGGCCCCCCGGGGCCGGGCCCCTTTCCGGCCCGGAGGGGCCGGCGCGGCCCCTGCGCGGCCCTGGAGGGCGACCGGTGCCTCATCTACCCGCTGCGGCCCGTCATCTGCCGAACCCAGGGGCATCTGCTCTGGGTGCGTGAGGCCGGCGGGGAGCGGCGGATTCGCCACTGCGAGCTCAACTTCCGTCCGTCGGGCCGGGAGCCCATCCGACTCAAGGGGGACTGGGTCCTGGATCTGGAGTCCCTCAACGAGGCCCTGGTCCGGGTCAATCTCGCCTTTGTCCGGGCGTGGGAGGCGGGCGGGGGGGAGAAGCTCCCCCAACGGGTTCCCATCGGGCATTTCCTCCAGGGCCCCCGGGGAGAGGCCGACGAGGGCCTTGTGCGCAACGGTTGATTCTCGCGGCCCTTTGGTATATCCTTCGTGGCATTTCCCGATTTCGATCTCAGGTGTGATCCCGGATTCAGGAGCGTCGGGCATGGCCACGGCCTTTGTGGATGGATGCGTTTTCGTGGGGGACGGTCGCGTGCTGGAGCGGGCCACCGTCCTGGTGGAGGGGGACCGCATCGCCAAGGTGTCCAGGGGGGCCGTGTCCCTTCCCCGGGGCGCCAGGAAGGTCCCCCTGGACGGATGCGTCCTGTTTCCCGGTTTCATCGACGCCCATATCCATATCTGTCTGGACGGCAGCCCGGACCCCATGGCTGTCCTGGATCGGACCTCGGATCCCACACTGGCCCTGCGGGCAGCGGACCTGGCCCGGCGGACCCTCTTGGCGGGGGTCACCAGCGTCCGGGACATGGGGGGGAAAAACGGGGTGGATCTGGCCATCCGGGACGCCATCGGCTCGGGTCTGATTCCCGGCCCCCGCATGCTGGCCAGCGCCAGGCCCGTGGTCATGACGGGGGGGCACGGGTGGCAGATGGCCCGGGAGGCCGACGGACCGCACGAGGTGAGAAAGGCCGCGCGGGAGCAGATCAAGGCCGGGGCGGACCTGGTCAAACTCATGGCCACCGGCGGGGTCATGACCCCCGGGGTGGAGCCGGGAAGCGCCCAGTTCACCGAGGAGGAGCTTCGGGCCGGGATAGAGGAGGCGCGCAAGGCGGGGCGCCGCACGGCCACCCATGCCCAGGGGGCCCAGGGGATCCTCAACGCCCTGCGGGCCGGCATCGACAGCATCGAGCACGGCTTCTACCTCACCGAGGAGGCCATGGACCTGATGGTGAAGCGGGGGGTCCACTACGTCCCCACCCTCTCGGCCCTGTACCACATCGAGACTCGGGGGGTGGAGGCGGGGATCCCGGCCTTCGCCGTGGAGAAGACCCTGCGCATCAAGTCCGCCCACCTGGACAGCGTGAGGCGGGCCCGGGAGGCCGGGGTGCAGATCGCCATGGGGACCGACGCGGGGACCCCCTTCAACCTCCACGGCGGGAACCTCAAGGAGGCGGAATTGCTGGTGGAGATGGGCGGTTTCTCGCCCCTGGAGGCCCTGCGGGCGGGCACGCAGGTTGCGGCCGGGGTGCTGGGATGGGAGGATCGCCTGGGCACGGTGGAGGCGGGGAAGCTGGCGGACCTGGTGGTGGCGGCCGGGGATCCGCTGGGGGAGATCGCCTCTTTGCAGCGTCCCGAGTCCGTCCGGATGGTGATGAAGGGCGGGCGGATGGTCAAGGACGCGTAGGAGACGACCCACTCAAATTTCCACAAGGAGGTGCGGCATGTCGAGGATCCGGAGTTGGGCCAGATGGGCGGCGCTGGCGGGGGCCATGTTCCTTCTTCTGGGAGGAGGTCCGAGCATCGCCCGGGCGCAGGACGACATCAAGGAACTGGTCATCGGCATCGGCGTCGATGCCGACACCCTCAACCCCCAGGAGCAGACCACATCCCTCTTCATGAACATGTGCGATTTCTTCTACGACACCCTCTTCTTCCAGACCCCGGACGCCAAACTGGAGCCGCGGCTGGCCGAGAAATACGACGTCTCTCCGGACGGACTGACGTACACGGTCAAGCTCCGGGCCGGGGTGAAGTTCAGCGACGGCACGCCCCTGAACGCCGCGATCATGAAGCAGACCATGGACCGCATCCTGGATCCCAAGCTGCGCGTCCCCCTGCGCTACTACGTCTCCATGGTGGAGGGGGCCACCGTCATCGACGATCTCACCTTCCAGCTCAAACTCAAGTACGCCTTCGCGCCCTTCGCGTACGCCATGTCCACGGCCCTGTTTTCACCCATCTCGCCCAAGGCGCTGGAGCAGTTCGGCGAGGATGTTCGCCAGAAGCCGGTGGGCGCGGGACCGTACCTGCTCAAGGAGTGGGTCAAGGGCGATCGAATCGTGATGGTGAGAAACGACGCGTACTGGGGCAAGAAGCCCACCGTGGCCCAGATGACCTGGAAGATCGTTCCCGAGACCGCCACCCGCGAGGCCATGCTCCGGGCGGGCCAGCTCCACATCTGCTACAAGCCCTCCCCGGCCAACGTGGCGGCCCTCAAGGCCGATCCGGCCATCACGGTGGACATGCCCCTGGACACCCGGACGATCTTCATGGGGCTCAACACCCAGAAGGGGGTGACCACCAACAAGCTGGTCCGCCAGGCGTTCAACTATGCCGTGGACAAGAAGGCCATCGTGAGCAAGATCCTCTTCGATACGGGCGTGATGATGGAGGGGCCCGTGTCGCCCATCATGCACGGCTACGCCAAGATGGACAAGCAGTACGACTACAACCCGGAGAAGGCCAAGGAGCTTCTCAAGCAGGCCAATTTCGACTTCTCCAAGACCGTGCAGATGCGCACCCCCCAGGGGCGGTACAACTTCGACAAGCAGGTCTCCGAGTACGTGCAGTCCGCCCTCCAGGCCATCGGGGTCAAGACCGAGCTCCGGACCTACGACTGGCCCACGTACGTGGCGGGCCTCCAGAAGCCCATCGCCGAGACCGAGCTGGAGGTCTTCCTCCTGGGCTGGGGGCCGTTCGTCATGGATGCGGACTACGGCCTCTACGGGCAGTTCCACAGCAGCGTCAATCCGCCCAAGGGGCTGGGCTCGGCCTTCTACGCCAACCCCGAGTTTGACAAGCTCATGGACCAGAGTCGCCAGGAGCAAGATGTGGAGAAACGGAAGGCCCTCCTCAAGAAGGCCTCGGAGATGGTATGGGACGACTGCCCGTGGATCTGGCTTCACACGGAGAAGTTCCTCATCGCGTACAGCAGCAAGATCAAGGGGCTGATCGTGACGCCCATCGAGACCTTCTACCCCACGTACGTGACCATGAAGTGAGGGGCGCGAAGGCCGAGGCTGACGCGGAGCAACGGGAAGGGTTTTCCCGGATCGGCCGGGGTGGGCGCCTCGCCGGCATGGGGCGGGGCGCCCAGCACCCATGTCCAACCAGCGCAGTACGGAGGAGCCAAATGAGGGGAAGCACAGGACGGGCGGTGTTGGCCACAATGGCGGCGGCCTTTTGCCTGGCGTGGGGGGTGTCGGCGCCGCAGGCGGCCCGGGCCCAGATCAAGAACCTGACCATCGGCATCGGCATCGATGCGGACACCCTGAATCCCCAGGAACACACGACGACGCTCTGCCAGAACATCTCGGACCTGATCCACGACACCCTGTTTTTCGCCACCCCGGATGGCAAGCTGGAGCCGAGGCTGGCCACCGAGTACAAGGTCTCGGAGGACGGCCTGACGTGGACCCTCAAGCTTCGACAGGGCGTCAAGTTCAGCGACGGCACCCCTTACAACGCCCAGGCCCAAAAGCTCGCGTTCGACCGCGCACTCGACCCCAAGCTGAAGGTGCCCCTTCGTTTCGCCATCTCCATGATTCAGGAATGCGTGATCGTCGACGACTACACCCTGGCGTTGAAGCTCAAGTACCCGTTCGCGCCGCTGGCTCAGACCCTGGCCATGACCATCGTGTCGCCCATTTCCCCCAAGGCCATCGAGCAGTTCGGCGAAGACGTGCGTCAGAAGCCGGTGGGCCCCGGTCCCTACGTGCTCAAGGAGTGGGCAAAGGGGGACCGCATTGTCCTGGCGCGGAATGAGGGGTACTACGGGAAGAAACCGACTGTGGAGCAGATGACCTTCAAGATCGTCCCAGAGGTGGCCACCCGCGAGGCCATGCTCCGGGCGGGTCAGATCGACATCTGCTACAAGCCCTCCCCGGCCAACGTGGCGGCCCTCAAGGCCGATCCGGCCATCACGGTGGAGATGCCGTTGGATACACGGACCATCTTCATGGCGCTGCGAGGGGATCGCCCGCTCATGAAGGACAAGCGGGTCCGCCAGGCCTTCAACTACGCGGTGGACAAGAAGACCATCGTCAAGAAGGTCCTTTTTGACACGGCCCAACCCATGGACGGGACGGTCTCCCCCATCCTCTTCGGCTACGAGAGAATGGCGCCGCAGTACGAGTACGACAAGGAGAAGGCCAAGGAGTTGCTCAAGCAGGCCAACTGGGACTTCAGCAAGGTGGTGAAGATCGGGAGCCCTCAGGGCCGCTACCTGTTCGACAAGGAAGTAGCGGAGGCCATCCAGGCATACCTTCAGGACATCGGCGTGAAGACCGAGTTGCGGGTGTCCGACTGGCCCACTTTCATAGCGGCGTGCTACCTTCCCCTTGAGCGCTCGGAGTACGACATGGTCCTCCTGGGATGGGGCCCCCTGGTCTACGACGCGGATATGGCGCTATACGGCCAGTTCACGACGGCGGTGTACCCTCCCAAGGGATTGGGCTCGGCCTTTTACTCCAACCCCGAATACGACAAGATCATGGAAGAGAGCCGGATGGAGCAGAACGTGGAGAAACGCAAGGCCCTCCTCGTTCAGGGCTCCAAGATCATCTGGGAGGATTGCCCCTGGCTTTGGCTCCACGTGGAGAAGTTCGTGATCGCATATTCCAGCAAGATCAAGGGGATGATCGTCACGCCCACGGAGAAATTCTACCCCGAAAACGTGACCATGAAGTGAGGGGCGCGAAGGCCGAGGCTGACGCGGAAGACGGGAGATTCCCTCCCCTCGATCCTGCCAAGAGGGTCGAGGGGAGGGATTAGAGCTGAACGGATGCTACAGTACACCCTGCGGAGACTGCTCTCCACCATTCCGGTGCTCATCGGGATCTCGCTCCTGCTTTTCGTCATGCTGCGGGCCCTGCCCGGGGACCCGGCCCAGGTCTTGGCCGGGCAGATGGCCAGCCCCGAGGACATCGAGCTCATCCGCGTGCAGCTCGGGCTGGACAAGCCCATCCACGTTCAGTACGGCGTATTCATGAGCCGGCTGGTGGTGCTGGACCTGGGGCGGTCGGCCAGGACGCAAAACCCGGTCCTGGAGGAGATCTGGGCCCGGTTGCCCAACACCTTTCTCCTGGCCACGCTGGCCATCCTCCTGGCGTGTCTGCTGGGCATCCCTGCGGGGATCCTGGCCGCTGTGCGGCCGTACACCAAGGTCGATTACCTCGTCACATCCTTCTCCCTGTTCGGCATCTCCATGCCCGTGTTCTGGCTCGGACTCATGCTGGTGGTGGTCTTCGCCGTGATGCTTCGCGTGCTCCCGGCCGGCGGCATCGGGACCTGGAAGCATGTCATCTTGCCCACGGTCACCCTGGCCTCCTTCGTGGTGGCCTTCATCGCCCGTATGACCCGATCGAGCATGATGGAGGTGCTCTCCCAGGACTACATCACCACGGGCCGCTCCAAGGGATTGAAGGAGGAGGTGGTCATCGTCAAACACGCCCTGCGCAACGCCCTCATCCCCATCATCACCGTGGTGGGGCTCCAGTTCGGATCCCTCCTGAGCGGGGCCGTGCTGACCGAGACCGTGTTCGCCTGGCCGGGCATCGGGCGCCTCATCGTGGACTCCATCCTGGCCCGGGACTATCCCATGATCCAGGGGACCATCCTGATCTGCGGGCTGCTGTATATCCTGGTCAACCTGATCGTGGACCTGATCTACGCGTACGTGGACCCGAGGATTCACTATGACTGATGGAAACGGCTTGGCGGGGACCGCCACGGACAGGACGTCGGACAGCCAGTTCCGCCGGGGGTTGGCCAAGCTCCTCCGCAACCGGATGGCCGTGTTCGGGGGCATCCTGATCCTCGGCTACTTCATCACCGCCGTCATGGCGCCCGTTTTTTTCCCGGGGAATCCGTCCGCCCCCAACCTGATCAAGTCCCTGGAGCGTCCCTCCGTGGAGCACCCGCTGGGGACCGACGAGCTGGGGCGGTCCATCCTGGGGCGGGTCATCTACGGATCCCGCGTCTCTTTGACCATCTCCATCGGCGTGGTCTGCTTCGGCCTCTTCCTCGGCGTGCCGCTGGGGCTCATATCCGGCTACTACGGGGGAAAGGTGGACTTCGTCCTCCAGCGGATCACGGACATGCTGTTGGCCTTTCCCGGCTTCCTCCTGGCCCTCTCCCTGGTGGCCATCCTCGGGGTGGGGATCAACAACACGGTCATCTCCATCGGCATCGCCATGGTGCCCATCTATGTCCGCCTCGTGCGGGGATGCGTCCTGTCGGTGAGGGAGCAGGTCTACGTGGAGGCGGCCCGGGCCGTGGGGACGCGGGATCTCAAGATCCTCAAACGGCACATCCTTCCCAATGTCATGGTCCCCATCATCGTGCAGACCAGCCTGGGCATGGGGACGGCCATCCTTTTCGCCGCCGGCCTCGGGTTCCTGGGCATCGGCGTCCAGCCGCCCACCCCCGAGTGGGGTGCCATGCTGGGCTCGGGCCGGGGGTACCTGTTCAACTCGCCCCATGTGGCGACCTTTCCGGGCATCGCCATCTTCCTGGCCGTCCTGGGGTTCAACCTCCTGGGCGACGGGCTCAGAGACGCCCTGGATCCGAGGTCCAAGATATGACCCAGGGGAGCCTGCTGAGCATCCGGAACCTGCGAACGCGCTTTCATACGTACGACGGGGTGGCCGTGGCCGTCGACGGCGTGGATCTGGACGTGGACCGGGGGGAGACCGTGGGCCTGGTGGGGGAGTCGGGGTGCGGCAAGAGCGTCACGGCCCTGTCCGTCCTGCGGCTGCTGCCCAGCCCCCCTGCCCAGACCGACGGGACGGTCCTGTTTCAGGGGACCAACCTGCTGAGCCTCAACCCCGAGGAGATCCGCAAGATCCGGGGCGGCGCCATTTCCATGATCTTCCAGGAACCCATGACCTCCCTGAACCCGCTGCTCACCATCGGCGAGCAGATCACCGAGGCCGTGGTGCTCCATCAGCGGGTGGACCATGACCGGGCCTGGGAGCGGGCCGTGGAGATGCTCCGCATGGTCCAGATCCCCTCGCCGGAGGCCAGGGCCCGGGACTACCCGCACAAGCTGAGCGGGGGCATGCGGCAGCGCGCCATGATCGCCATGGCCCTGTCCTGCCATCCCCAGCTCCTCCTGGCCGACGAGCCCACCACGGCCCTGGACGTGACCATCCAGGCCCAGATCATGGACCTGATGCTGCGGCTTCGCGAGGAGACCCACACCTCCATCGTGCTGATCACGCACAACCTGGGACTCATCGCCGAGATGGCCAGGCGCGTCGTCGTCATGTACGCGGGAAAGGTGACGGAGGAGGCGCTGGTGCGGGACCTGTTTCGGGAGCCCCTTCACCCGTACACCCAGGGCCTTCTGGGCTCCATCCCGGTGGTGGGCCGCAAGTTCCAGACGGGGCGCCGGCAGCTTCAGGAGATCACAGGCATCGTCCCCAGCCTCTTCGAGCTTCCCCGAGGCTGCCGATTCCATCCCCGCTGCGCCAGGGCCATGGACGTCTGCAGCAAGGAGGAGCCGCCCATGGTGCGCATCGGGGACAACAGGAGGGTGCTCTGTTGGCTGTGGAAGTGACCCAGACCCGAAAGACCATCCTGGACGTGCGCGGCCTCCGAAAGCATTTCCCGGTCAAGAAGGGGATCTTCTCCCGCACCGTGGGCCTGGTGCGGGCCGTGGAGGGAGTGACCTTCACCCTGGCCGAAGGGGAGTCGCTGGGCGTCGTGGGGGAGAGCGGCTGCGGCAAGACCACGGTGGGGCGATGCCTCCTGCGGCTGGTGGAGCCCACGGCAGGGGAGGTCCACTTCGACGGGGTGGACCTCCTCAGGCTGGGGCGCGAGGAGATGCGACGGGTGCGCTCCGGCCTCCAGATCATCTTCCAGGATCCGTACTCCTCCCTGAACCCGAGGATGACGGTGGGGGAGATCATCGCCGAGCCGCTGCGGAATCACACGGCCGCCAGCAAGGGCGAGCTCAGGGATCGGGTGGGGCTCCTCATGGAGAAGGTGGGGCTTCGGCCCGAGCACTACCGGCGGTACCCCCACGAGTTCAGCGGCGGCCAGAGACAGCGCATCGGCATCGCCCGAGCCCTGGCCCTGAATCCGCGGGTGATCATCTGCGATGAGCCCGTATCGGCCCTGGACGTGTCCATCCAGGCCCAGGTGATCAACCTCCTGGTGCAGCTTCAGGAGGAGATGAAGCTCTCGTACCTGTTCATCGCCCATGATCTGAGCGTGGTCGAGCACATCAGCGACCGCGTGGCCGTGATGTACCTGGGGCACATCGTGGAGCTGGCTTCGGACCGGGAGCTGTACCAGAATCCCCGACACCCGTACACCCAGGCCCTCATGTCCGCCGTGCCCATCCCGGATCCGGATTACCGGAAGAAGCGGATCCTCCTGGAGGGGGACGTGCCGAGCCCCCTCAACCCGCCGCCGGGGTGCGCCTTCCACACCCGCTGCGGCAGTTCACGGGATGTCTGCCGGTGCGAGGAACCGCCCCTGCGGGACGTGGGGGGGGGGCACTGGGTGGCGTGCCACTAGCAGGGCAGCAGGCAGAATTGACAGCGGGATTGGCGCCGGCACTCAACCGGCACTCACACGAGTCAAGGGCCTGCGGCCCGTCGCCCCGCAGGTTGAGGAGGGAGTCCGTCATGCCCATGGATGAACGGCAACTGGAGCAGTGGCTCGCGGAGACGCGCCGCGACCTTCACATGCACCCGGAACTCGCCTGGGAGGAGCATCGCACCACCAGCCGAATCATGGAGATCCTGACGGGGCTGGGCGTGGAGGTGCGCGCCCTGGACGGGACCACGGGGGCCGTGGGCGTTCTTCGAGGCGGGAGCGCCGGGCCCACCCTGGGGCTGCGGGCCGACATCGACGCATTGCCCCTTCAGGAGCTCAACGACGTGCCGTACCGGTCGCGGGAAGACGGCAAGATGCATGCCTGCGGCCACGACGCCCACACGGCCATCATGTTGGGCGTTGCCCGGCTGCTGGTGGAATCGGGTGCGGCCCGAGGCCTGCGGGGCAACGTCAAGTTCCTGTTCCAACCCGCCGAGGAGCGGGTCAACGGGGCGCGGGAGATGATTGCCAAGGGTGTGCTGGAAGACCCCCACGTGGACCGGGTCATGGCCGGCCATATGGTCCCCGACATGGCCGTGGGCACGGTGGGGGTGTTCCGGGCCCAGAGCCACGCCTCGGCCGACCGGTTCACCCTGAGGATCGTGGGCAAGGGGAGCCACGGGGGCCGGCCCCACGAGGGGGTGGATCCCATCGTCGCCGGGGCGCATTTCGTCACGGCCGTCCAGTCGGTGGTGGGCCGCAACGTCAACCCCACGGCCCCGGCCGTCGTCACGGTGGGCAAGTTCGTCGCGGGCACGGTGGGCAACGTCATCCCGGAGGCGGCCGATCTGGAGGGGACCATCCGGGCCCTGACCCCCGAGGTGCGCGGGCAGCTCATGGGTCGCCTCCGGGAGCTGGTGGCGGGGATGGAGCGGAGCTTTCTGGTGCGGGGCCACCTGGCCTTTCACGAGGGCGTCCCCGCCTGCTTCAACGACGAGTCCGTGTCTTTGTTTCTGGGGGAGGTCGCCGCCGAGCTGCTCGGTCCGGACAGCGTCCACCATCTGGCGCCCAGCATGGGAGCCGAGGACTTCGCCCTGTTCACCGAGGCCCGCCCCGGGGCCATCGTACGGCTCGGATGCGCCCCCCCCGACGGGGTCCCCAGCGCCCCCCTCCATTCCCCGCATTTCGACATCGACGAGGGGGTCCTCATGGTGGGGGTCCGTCTGTTCAGCGAGGCGGCCAGGAGATACCTGGCCTAGTCATCGCCGGGAAGCGCCCCCGGCATCCCATCCGGGGGCCTGGCAGCTACAGGAACGGCAAAGGATCGCCTTTGCGGTACGCCAGGGCCTGGCAGGCGGCGATGGCCTTTCCCCGGTGGTCGGATACCCGGATGTCGTACAGGGCCGTCTTGCGGGTGCGATGGATTTCCCGGGCCTCGGCCGTGATGCGGCTGTCCATCTGGGCAGGCGCCAGATACGAGATGTCGACGTTGAGGGCCACGGCCACGGTCCCGTGGGAGTTGCAGGCCAGCTGAAAGGCCTCGTCCATCAAGGAGAAGATGGCCCCTCCATGGCAGGTCTCGAACACGTTGGCCATCTCCGCGGTGACGTCCATCTCCACCCTGGCGTACCCGGCGTCGAGATCCACGACCCGCAGCCCCAGCCTGCGGGCGTAAGGCTCCCTGCCCGCCCGCGCCATGAGGGCCGCCTTGACCGCCGGATCCATCCCCGTCAACCCTCCCCGGCCGAGGCCTCAACCGGCCCTTGCCGAAAGCGCTGGTACTGGTTGCGCCCGGCGTCCTTGGATCGATACATGGCGATGTCGGCGTGTTTGACCAGCGTGTCCGCGTCGGTCCCGTCGTCCGGGTACACGGCGATTCCGATGCTCACGGTGATGGAAAGGGGGCTCTGCCCCGGGTGAAACGGCATGGCGAAGGCATCCAGGATCTTGCGGGATATGACCGTGGCATCCTCCTCGCCGCCCATCTGGGGCAGCAGGAGCAGGAACTCGTCTCCGCCCATGCGCGCCACCGTATCGCCCTTGCGCAACAAGCCCTTGAGCCGATCGGCCACCTGCTGGAGGAGCAGATCCCCCACGCCGTGGCCCAGGGAGTCATTGATCTCCTTGAAGTAGTCCAGGTCCAGGAACATGACGGCGAGCCGGCTCCGACTCCGTTGTGCCTGGGCGATGGCCAGCTGCAGGCGGTCGTTGAACAGGATCCGGTTGGGCAGGCCCGTCAGGGCGTCATGATAGGCCAGCTGCCAGATCCGCTCCTCGGCGGCCTTGCGGTCGGTAACGTCTCTGGCGATGCCCTGAACCCCCACGACCTCGCCCTGGTCGTTGCGCTGCGGAGAGACGCTCAGCTCCAAGAACGCCCGCCCGCCGTCGGGGCGGAGGATGCTGACGTTGAGGAACTCGACGGTCTCCCCGCCCCGAATCCTGGACCTCGCAAGCTCCAAGGCCGGGATCTCCTCCGGCGCCACCAGGTCTTCGAACCGCATGCCCACCAGGCGGTTCAGTTCGTACCCGGTCATGGCCTTGGCCTGGGGGCTCGCGAAGGTCAGGCGCCCCTCCAGGTTCGTTGTGAAGACCGCGTCGGTGATGTTCTCCACGAGCGCGCGATATCGCTTCTCGGCCTCCCGCCGGGACTTCTGGGCCAGCCGGCGAATGGTCACGTCTTCCCACGTGAGCAGGGCCAGGGGTTCCCCGATGAGGCTGTAGGGAAGCGGCATGGCGGAGAAGCGCACATACGGCGCTGCTTCTTGCCCCCGGCCGGTCCACGGGATTTCCCGATTCATGGTGGCCACCCGCTTCTGAAAGCCCTTTTGCACGGCCTCCCGGAGGACGCACTGCCCGCATGCCGATGAGCGCTCGCACAATCGGGCCGGCTCCTCCACGTGGCGGCATCCCAGAAGGCCCCCCAGCGACGTGCCCCTCGGCCGTCCCTCCTCGCCGATCCAGAAGGCACTGAACGCCCGGTTCCAGAAGTGAACCTCCATCCGCTCGTCCACCACGGCCACGCCCAGGGGGAGCGCTTCGAGAAAGGTGCTGACCAGGCCGAGCTGATCCTGGATCTCCTCGTGTGCCTCGATGACCGCCGAATCCTGGGCCGACGCGGGCACGGCCGCCGTGAAGTCCGCAGTCTCGGCGACGGAGCCGCGCTCCTCCCGGGCATCGCCCTCCACGAACCGCAGGAGCACCGAGCCGATGCGGATCTGATCGCCGTGCTTCAGGGCTCGGCTCTCCACCCGCTCGTCGTTGACGAAGAGCCCGTTGCGGCTTCGAAGGTCCGCGATGACCCAGTGGTCCCCCTGTCGCATCAGCCTGGCGTGCACCCGCGAGACGCCGGGATCGACCAGAGAGATGGTGTTGGATCGGTTTCTCCCGATGGTGGTGTCCCCTTCCAGCATGAAGATCGTCTTCTGGAGGAGGCCCCGGGGGTATTCCAATGAGCACTGTCTCATGGATGGTACACCCCTCTTGCAGAGCTGACGCGCCCCGGGCATGGGAGGCCGTCCGGCCCGCCCCGGGGATTGCTCGGGGGCATTTTTGGGCCCCCGGCCAAACCGCTTCACCTCAGTAAATCCAAGAGGGCCTCCTGGGCCCTGGGAAAACGGAAGACGAAGCCGCTGTCCAGGAGCCGTTTGGGCAACACGCGCTGGCCCTGGAGGATGACCGATCCGAATTCCCCCAGGACGAGGCGCATCATGAACGCCGGGGCCGGCAGCCAGGACGGGCGTCCCAGGGCCTTGCCCACGGCACGGGAGAAGTCCCGGTTTTGCTCCGGATGCGGGGCCGAGAGATTGAACGGGCCCGACAGCTCGGGACGGTCCAAGAGGTGAAGGAACGCCTCGACCAGATCGGTCATGTGGATCCACGAGAACCACTGCGACCCGCTCCCGATGGGGCCCCCCGCGAACCAGCGAAAGGGGGTCACCATCTGCTGCAAGGCGCCCCCGCCGCGCCCCAAGACGATGCCGAAGCGCATGATCACGACCCGAGTCCCCTTGGTGCGCGCGGCCAGGGCCTCGGCTTCCCAGTCCGCGGACAGGCGCGCCAGGAAATCGTCCCCCGGGGGAGAGGACTCGTCCAGCGGCTCATCTCCCCGCAAGCCATAGTACCCAACACCCGATGTGCTGAACAGGACTTGCCGGGAGGCCGGGGCAATGGCCTCCACCAGATGGCGGGTGGTGAGGATGCGGCTTTCCCGCAGCTGGCGTTTGTACTCGGGGGTCCATCGACCGAAGATGGACAGCCCGGCCAGGTTGACGAGCACGTCGTGGGTCGGGACGGCCTCCTGCCAGGGTCCCTCTCGGGTGGGGTCTCCCTGGAGGAGGCGGGGCCCGCCGGCCGCCGCCCTTTTCCCCCCCGCGCCACGGGTCAGGACGGTGACGTCATGGCCCGCCGCCATGAAACGGCGGGCCAGGTCGCGGCCCACGAACCCCGTTCCCCCCGTCATGAGGATCTTCATGGCCCCGCAACTCCGGTCACCCGGGGTGGGGTCGGCCGCCACCCCGGGTGTAGCAATGCCGTGCCAGCGTCAGCCGGCCCGCGCAAGAGTCCCATCCGCCCCCTTCACGGCGGCAACGCCCCGCTGCGCCCCCACTGTCCCCGCCCCGCCCCGCCGCCCGCCCGTCCCGACCGAGCCGGCGTCACCGGGTGTGGCCCGGCAGGGTGATGGTCCCGCAGCTGCCGCTGCCGCACGAGCGCGTGATCCCCCCGGGCCCCTGGCCCGACGGGGATCCCCCGTCGCCCACGGTGTGGGACACGAGGCTCAGGACCCGCTCCCCGCCCTGGGCGCCGCAGTGGGTGCACTGGATGGCGGCGTTTGTCCCCCCGGCCATCACGAGAAGCTCGAAGAGATCTCCGCACGCCAGACATCTGAATTCGTAAATCGGCATCAGGTCATGCTCCCCGTCGCGGTCCAACCACCCCTCAACCCCATCCTGACGTCATTATAGGACAGCGCATCGCCGAGTCAATCGACGCCGCCCGCCTCCCCGGATCAGACCTCGGCGCCCATGCGGCCCCGGCGCCCCTCCCGGACTCAGCGGTTCTGGAACTGGGGTTTTCGCTTTTCCAGAAAGGCCCGAATGGCCTCATGGGTGTCCTCGGACTTGAAGAGCAGTGCCTGGGCCTGGGCCTCGGCTTCCAAAGCGGCGGCCATGTCGCCTTCGGCCAGGGCCCGATGGATCAGGGCCTTTCCCAAGGCGATGGCCTGGGTGGCCCATCCGGCCATCTTCCGGGCCCGTTCCAAAGACGCGCGGCCCAGCTCCTCGTGGGGGATCACCTCGCTCACCATGCCGTACTGCCGGGCCTCCTCTGCCGGGACCAGGCGTCCGCTGTAGATCAGCTCCTTGGCTCGCAGGAGCCCGACCAGCCGGGGCAGGATGAAGGAGGCGCCCATGTCGGGGCCCAGGTTGTGGCGGGAGAAAACCATGCCCATGCGGGCCCGGTCCGAGGCCAGGATGAGGTCGCCGCACAGGGCCAGGCTGCATCCCCCGCCCACGGCCACGCCGTTGACCGCCGTGATCATGGGTTTGGGCATGGTGAAGGCCCGCATGACCAACTCTCCCACCCGCTTCATGTGGCGGTAGACCACCGTGGGCGAGGCGTCGATCCATTCCCGGAGGATCCCCATGTCTCCCCCGGCGGAGAAGGCCTCGCCGGTGCCTGTGAGCAACACGGCCCGAACGCCGTCGTCGTGGGCGGCGTCGGTCATGGCGTGCTCCAGGCCCTGGAGCACGCCATGGCTCAGGCTGTTCATCTGGGCCGGCCGGTTCATGACGATGCGGGCCACCCCCCCCTCTTTGGTGTACAGCACGTCCTGCTCAGCCATGTGGACTCCTCCCTGTCCTTACCGACGCTTCAACTCTCCCAGGGCCTGTTCCATGCGGGCCAACGCCTCGTCCAGCACATCCCACGACGTGGCGATGTTGAGGCGGACGAATCCCTCCCCCGCGGGCCCGAACTGGTCTCCCGGGTAGACCACCACCCGGCCGCGGGTCAGGACATGCCTGGCCAGTTCCTGGCTCTTCATGCCCAGGCCCCGCACGTCCGGGAAGAGAAACGGGGATGCCTGCGGTCGATGGCAGCGCAAGCCGGGCATGGCCCTCACCCGCTCCAGGGACCGGTCTCGCATCTCCCGAAGGTGTCCCATGAGGGCGCTGACCCATCGGCTCGAACTGCGCAGCGCCCCCATGGCCGCGGCCTGAGAAAGACAGTCCGTGTGAACGATCATGCGGCGGCTGGCATCCACCAACCGCTCCCGGAGGGCCGGAGGCGCCACCAGGTACGCCACCCGATACCCCGGGATCCCGAAGGCCTTGCTGAACCCGAAGGCCGTCACCGTCCTCCGGAAGACCTCCTCTCCCAGCCCAGCCAGGGAGAGGTGCCTTCCCTCGAAGACCATGTCCTCGTAGAGCTCGTCGACGAAGATGAGCAGATCGTGGTCCAGGGCCACCCGGGCGATCCCCGCCAGCTCCTCGCGGCTCAGGACGCGCCCCGTGGGGTTGTGGGGGTTGCAGACCATCAGGAGGCGGGTTCGCGGCGTCACCAGGGACGCCAGCGTCTCACCGCGAAACCTGAAGCCGTCGTCCATGTCCATGTCGTGGGGAACGGGAGTGGCGCCGGCGGCCTGGACGTTCTTCCAGAAGGGTCCGTACACGGGGGCCGGGGTCAAAATGGCCTCGTCTCCGGGCCCGAGGAACAGGTACGTGGCCAGGAAGATGCCGAACATGGTGCCGGGGATGACGACGATCTCCTCCTCGCCGGCGGGGATGCCGTTGGCACTTCGGACCTTCTCGGCCAAAAGCCGCCTCAGCTCCGGTTCCCCCTGATACGGGCCGTACGGTGTCCTGTCGTCGCGAAGCCAGGCCTCCACGGTCTCCCGCACCTCGGGCGGGGGCGGGTAGTCGATGTCCGCCACGGACAGGGGGATGACGTCCCGATCCCACCGCCCCCACTTCTGATGGGCTCGACGAAACAGGTATTCGCGATCGATCCTGCCGAAATCCATATCCCGCTCTCCTTTGAATGGGGGCCCTGGCCCCCAGAATCGAAAAGGTCTGCCCTGTGCCACCCCGCCTTGTCCCCCGGCCGGGTTCCCCGTACAATGGGTCAAAACCCTCGGAGGTGCCCCATGCCCCAGTGGAAATGCGCCAATTGCGGATACACGTTCGCGGACGACCGGCTCCCGGCCCAGTGCCCCTCCTGCAAGGAACGCTGCTCCTTCTCGGACGTGTCGTGCTATACGCCCGAGTGCGGCGGGCCCGGCTCCGGGAACATCGACCCGAGGCTGGTCCAGCAGGACCCCAAGAAGGTCTGAGCCCGCAGGCGTCCCAGCTGCGCGCCCGTCACGGCCGGGGGGGACGGGTCGTCTTGCGCCTCCGTCGCTGATCGCGCAAGACCGTTGCGTATACTCGGGAGGCCCGCTCGGCCGTGTCGAACACCGGCACCCCCGCCTCCGCGAAGGGCCGGCCGAAGTCGGGATCGAAACCCGGGATATTCACCATGACAAAGGGTTTTCCGGTCTCCTTCCGCATGCCGATGATGCTGCGCGCGAAGTCGCGGTTGGCCTGGGCGGAGAACCCCCGGCCGATGACCATGACCCCGTCCACCCCCGGGTCCTCGGCGGCGGCCCGGGCGGCTTGCTCGTAGATCGCCATGTCCAGGGAGGCGGAAAGCCCCACATCGACGGGATTGGCCACGCTGGTCCCGGTGGGGGGGACGATCTCCCTGAGCCTCGCCCGGGTGTGGAGGGAGAGCTCCGCCAGCCGCAGGCCCCGGGCCCCGCAGGCCTCCGCGGCGGACACCGCCAGTCCGCCGGGGCCGGATACGATGGCCAAACGCCCCCCGAGGCCGTGGGGCAGGAGGGCGAAGCCGACCATGGCGTCCACCCACGCCTCGAAACCGACCACAGGCACGCCCCCGCCCTGACGGGCCACGGCCTGCCAGATCTCCCGCGAACCTGCCATGGAGCCCGTGTGGGATCGGGCCGCCCGCTCTCCCTCCGGGGTGAGGCCCACCTTCCAGAGGACGACCGGCTTCTCCGCGGCCGCGGCGCGCAGGGCGTGGAGAAAACGGGGCCCGTCCTTGATCCCCTCCACATAGGCCCCGATGATCCCGGTCCTGCTGTCCTGCCCCAGATAGAGGAGGAAGTCCTCAGTGGCCAGGTCGCACTGGTTGCCCAGGCTCACCACCTTGCTGAAGCGAAGCCCCCTTAAGGGGGCCATGCGCCCGAGGATGTTGCCCAGGGAGCCGCTCTGGGTGATGACCCCCACGGGGCCGGGCTCCCGGGAGAGCTCGGGGAAGAAGGAGAGGCCCGATTCGGGGACGTAGAAGCCCATGCAGTTGGGGCCCACCAGGCGCATGCCCGAGACCCGGGCAGCATCCAACAGGGCGGCCTCCAGGGCCCTGCCCTGTTCGGTCCCCATCTCGCCGAACCCCGAGGTATAGAGGACGGCCCCTTTGACCCCCTTTTCCGCACAGTCCCGGATCACCCCCAGGGCGTCGGACGCGGGGACCATGACGATGGCCAGGTCCACGGGGTCCGGTATGGCGGAGACCCGGGGGTACGCGGGGAGGCCGTCGATCTGCCGTGCCTCGGGGTGGACCGGGAAGATGGGCCCGGGGAATCCCTGGTCCCGGAGGGCCATGAGAAAGAGCCTGCCCGTCTTCATCCCCCGGGGAACGCCCACCACGGCCACCGACCGCGGATGGAAGAGCCCGTGGATCTGCTGCAGCAAGGCGGTTGTGTCGTCGGCCATGCTCATGGGTCGGCGCCCTCCGGCGGCCGGGCTCTGAGCCGAACCAAGGTGGATCCCCAGTCGCCGCCCTCCCGGTCTGCCAGGTGAAACTCGGCCACGCCTTCCAGCCGGCGAAGGACGGCGTGGACCTTTTCCCGAAGGAACCCCTTGCCCTTGCCGTGAATGATGCGCACGCGCAGCAGCCCTCTGTCCCGGCAGGCCTCCAGGTAGTCGGACACGAGGTCGGGCACCTCCCCGGGCCGAAAGCAGTGGAGATCCAGTGTGTCCGAGATCTCCAGGACGACGGGTGGCTCGTGGATCACGAACAAACTCCCTGCCCGTGCGGGGTCCGCGGCCGCCCGTTCTATAGCACGGGCCGAGGGCGGGATCAAGGGGCAGGGCGGTGTGACCGCGTCCGGCCGGTCCCGTGTGACGGGCGGGCGTGCCAGTTCGCAGACGGGGGATGTTCACCTCCCGCGGCACGCCGGATCGCCCCCCCATCAGGGGGGAAGCAACGCCTGCCCCGGCTGTCAGCCCGCACGGCCCGGGTGCCCGGTGGTCCTGCTTCTCCGGCAGGACTCTGGGGACAAAAGTCCGTCGCCCGGGGCCGGGGGGCAGATGTCACCGGCCTTCCCCGGCCTGCGGGAGGCAATCCCCCGCAGGGGTGATGGCGCCTCACCTCACGGGCGGCGGGCAGGGGGGTTGACCCGGCTGGCCGCAGGGGGGCGGTTGCTGCTGCTTTTGCTTCTGCTGCCGCTGCTGGGGCTCCTGTCTTTGCTCCTGCTGCGGTTGCTGTCTTTGCCGCTCCTGCTCCTGCCGCTGGCGCATCTCCTGCTGCTGTCGTTGCTGCTCCTGGCGTTGCCGCTCCTCCTGCTCGCGACGCTTTTGCTCCTGCTGCTGTTGGATCTGCTGCTGGCGCTGCCTCTCCAGTTCCTGCCTCTGCCGCTGGTCCTGCTGCTGTCTTTCATGCTTCTCCCGCTGCCGCTGCTCGTCCTGCTGCTG